>JAAWQX010000004.1 GCA_022800755.1 Oscillospiraceae bacterium | reverse complement strand
GTCGGCGCAAGTGAGCGGCCTCGGATTTACTTCTAAGAACGGGGCTATTTTTTCTCATTTATCCTGTCCGCTTTTCTCAAAAATCTCGTCGCGCTACACGCACCAATGGAGGGGCAGAAAAGTACACATGACGCAAAAGAAATCTGCAATTATCACCGCACGAATGACACCAGAAAACAAAAAGGAAATTCAGAAGCAGGCAAAGAAAGCAAAGATGACCGTGACGGATTACCTTACCACTTGCGGACTGGGAAAAGAGATCATTGAGATCGCCGGATTAGAAGAAGTCCTATCGGAACTAAAGGCCCATGGCAGAAATCTCAACCAACTCACTACACTGGCAAACATGGGCCGAATCCAAGTCCTCAATTATAACGATATGATTAGCGCCTACACTAATCTATGTGAGCAGGTCAAGCGCATCACAACAGAGGTGACTTGATGGCAACTTTCACAGCAATACGAAACGCCAAACAAACTGCCGGAACACTTGCCGGTGTGCTTCGATACATAACGCAAGATGAGAAAACTCGGCTAAACGATGCTTGGTTGGTCACTGGCAACAACTGTGTTGCTCAGTCCGCCTATACGGAGATGATAACGACCAAACAACATTTCAAGAAAACCGACGGACAACAGTTTTTCCACTTCGTGCAATCGTTCTCACCAGATGAAAAGGTGACACCTCAAGAGGTAAATGCCATCGGTGTGGAACTGGCGCAGCGAGAGTTCCCCGGTTATGAAGCAGTGGTCGCTACACACATTGATACCGATCACATCCACAACCACATCGTAGTGAACAGCGTCAGCTTCGAGACCGGGAAAAAGCTGCATCAAAATACGGCTGACCTCATGAAGCATCGCCAGACAAACGATGCGATTTGCATTGCCCACGGGCTTTCTGTTCTCCCAGAGAAAAAGCAAAAGAAATCGCAAGGGATGAGCAGCAGGGAATACCGCTCGGCAGTCAAAGGCGAGAGCTGGAAGCTGCAGCTCATGGCTGTTATCGATGAGTGTATGAGGTACGCACAAAGCAAAGACGAGTTTATATCACTAATGAAGTCCGAGGGGTACGATGTCAAGTGGACCGAAACCCGCAAGAGTATTACCTACACCTGTCCCAACGGAATGAAGTGCCGGGATGACCGTTTGCATGAACCCAAATACACAAAGGAGATGATGGAAGCTGAGTTCCACAACCGAGCAGAGATTATCCATGGAGGAATTGAAACAACGGAACCGTCCGATCACGGTATGGACTCCGTCGCAAGAGGACTGGGACGAACTGACAGCCCTTCTGCGAGGACTTTCGAGGAAACCGGCGAACTACCCGACCTACACCCAAATAGAGGAACTGATACGCTCTGTGCGAGCGTTACAGCAAACAGTCGAACAGGCTGGGAAGAAGAACGAGAAATCCTTTTCTCTGCCGAAACTAAAGTTGCCAGAGATACACCTCAGCCCCGCACTGTTACTCGTTCTGCCCGTCTTATTGGCGTTATGGGCGCTGTGGTACAATTCGGCGCAGCTCTGGAACGTCTTTCAGTCGATACTCCCGTAAGAGATGCAACCACACTCTCACACCGTGTTGACCGCAAACGATGGAAGAAAATAATAAGGAAACGGTTGGCGATGGGACACAAAATCGACGACCACGCCACGACCATGTCAATGTGAAGTACCACTCAAAATCTGCTCCGCAATAAACAAAGAAAAAGCCAAAACTTTCAGTAGCTATTTCGACCAAGGTGTGGTATGTGTTGTGGTTACCAAAAACAAAGGAGTGGAACCACAATGAAGAAAGCAATCATACCAACAGCAATTCTCTGCACAGCGGTCTGCATCGGACTACATACTCAAGCAAACAACACAGAGGAAGTCAGACCAACACCAGAACCAGTACACGTTGAGGTAACAGCGGCGCCAACACTGAAAACGGAAATCACTGAACCTGAAATCGAAGAACCCATTGACGAAGTTATCCCGCCAGAACCGATGCCTACTCCAGCACAAACAGTTACAAGTACGCCAGTCACCAGCCAAAATGTACAAGCTGGAGACATGGTCTACGTTCCCGGTTTTGGATGGTTCGAGAGCCAAGGAGAAGGCACCGTGACATACAATGAGGGAATGCGTGAGAACGGCAACAAAGTCGGCATCATGGGATAAGGAGGGCACATATGGCAAAACGCAGAGCAAACGGTGAGGGCAATATCCGGAAGCGCGCAGATGGAAGATGGGAAGGCCGTTACACAGTCGGACATGACCCTATCACTGGCAAGCAAAAATTCAAGAATGTCTTGGGCAAGACCCAGGCAGAGGTCAAGGAAAAACTGAAAGCGGGCATTGAAGAAGCCAAAGATTTAGACATCAGCAGAGCAGACCAATTTACTCTCTCAGAGTGGCTCCGATATTGGCTGGATAATTATGGAAAAGTATACCTCCGTCCGTCATCACTGACGAATTACATCGGGTTTCTTAATAACCAAATCGCTAACGACAAGATTGCAAACATCAAGCTAAACAAACTCACCACCAACGACCTGCAACAGTTCTATAACCGCATGAGCGAGAGTGGCAGAGTACAGAGAAAAGAATCGCAGAACAAGCCAAGAGGCCTGTCTGCGAAAACTGTACGCAATATCCACTGTTTCATTTCACACGCCATGAATCGAGCCGTTGACGAGAAACTCATTTCTGAAAACCCAGCAAGTCGGTGTATTCTTCCAAAGAAAGAACAAAAGGAAATAGAAATCCTGCCCCTAACTGACCTACAAAAATTCTTCGAGGAAGCTAAGAACAGTGGTGTGTTCGAACTCTACTACACCGAACTCGCAACAGGCCTACGCCGAGGTGAGTTGTTGGGTCTAAAATGGACGGACATCGATTTCAATGCCAACAGCATCTACATCCAGCGGCAAATTACCAGAACGGACGGAGAAGTAAAAGAATCCCCTCTCAAAACCAAGAACGCCTATCGGCAAATCATTATACCAGAAGAAGTGACAGAGATACTAAAACAGAAGAAAGACAGAGACAACGGTTTCTCAGAATATGTATTCTCATCACCCACAGGCGGTCCGATTTCCCCGGACAGTGTCCTGAAAATGCTCCACCGAGTGCTCAAACGAGCAGGACTGGAGAAAGTCCGCTTCCACGCTCTGCGCCACACCTTTGCAACCCTGGCACTGCAAAACGGTGTAGACGTAAAGACGCTCTCCGGACTACTCGGTCATTATTCCGCAGGCTTCACCCTGGACACCTACGGACACATCACCCCAGCGATGAAACAGGACGCAGCCGAAAAAGTAGGTTCCTTCCTCTCCGCTGCTCTCTGACCCTTTCCCCTCCCCACTCCCGTATGGGTCACGGTATGGGTCAGTCCAAACCACCACCCCGAAAAAAGTTCCGAAAAACAGCAAAACAGGCCTGAAACTCACGTTTCAGGCCTGTTTTTGGCACGCCGTAAGAGATTCGAACTCCTGACCTTCTGGTCCGTAGCCAGACGCTCTATCCAGCTGAGCTAACGGCGCATACGCACAACAGTGCCTTAGTATCTTAGCACAGCCGGATAGGAATTGCAAGTATTTTTTCGCGTTCTTGTAAAAAATTTCCGCGGCTGCGCCGATTACCAGCCCAACGCGGTCTCTACGTCTTCCAGCAGGTCGCCCATCGCCCGCAGCGCTTTGCTCACGGTGCTTTTGCCGCTTTTCTTCTGGGGCACCATCATCATACCAACGCCGGCGCCGACCATCAGGCCCAGGCTTATGCCCTTGACAAAATTCATTTTGCTCATTGTCGTTTCCTCCTTTGATTTCGTCGTAATTATTATGTACAAATCGGCACAATATATGGTATAATAAAGTGTTATAATTCTTAGTAAAACATGAAAATCTTGTATGTTGTGTTAGGAGCCAAGATATGACGGTCAAAATTCTCGCCATTGGCGATATATGCGGCACGGTAGGGCTGGAATGCCTGCACCAGCGGCTGGCGGCCTTTAAAACGGAGAACCGCATCGATTTTTGCGTAGTCAACGGCGAAAACGCCAATGTCGTAGGCGTAACGCCCAAGCAGTGCGATTCCATTTTGCGGGCGGGGGCGGATGTGGTCACTCTGGGCAACCACACCTGGACCCGCTGGGAGCTCCAACCATACCTGGACGAAACCGTGCGGGTGATCCGCCCGGCGAACTTCGCCCCCCAATGCCCCGGGCGGGGAGACACCGTGATCGAAACCGGATTCGGCAAGGTCTGGGTCATCAATCTCATCGGCCGCTACGGACTGGATGCGAACACCGATAACCCCTTCGTGGTAGCGGATGAGATCCTCCGCGCGCCGGAAGCGGACATCGTGCTGGTGGACTTCCACGCCGAGGCCACCAGTGAGAAACTCGCCATGGGCTATTATCTGGACGGCCGGGCCAGCGCGGTATGGGGCACCCACACCCACGTGCAGACCTCCGATGCCTGTGTACTGCCCGGCGGTACCGGCTACATCACGGACTTGGGCATGACTGGCCCGGCCCATTCCGTCATCGGCATCATGCCGGAGCAGAGCATCGGAAAATTCCTGGGCGACCCACCCCGGCGCTACGAACCTGCCAGCGGCAAGGCCAAGCTGGAAGGCGCTGTTTTCACCATCGACGCAGATACCGGCCGGTGCGTCAGCGCGGAAAGTGTGAGGCTGCAATGATGGAACCGATCCGTATTCTTCACGCCGCCGACCTGCATCTGGACACGGTCTTTGACGGCCTGCCGGACGCCCAGGCGGCCCAGCGGCGAAGCGAGCAGCGCAAGTTGCTGGATGCCATTTTAAAGCTGGCCAAAAAACAGAACGTCCAGGCCGTCATGCTCCCCGGCGACCTGTTCGACAGCCCGAAGACCTATCCCGAGACCATCGAGGCCGTGGAGCAGTTCCTCACCGCCCTGGAGGTCCCGGTGTTCATCGCCCCGGGGAACCACGATTTTTACCGGGCGGGCTGCGCCTACGACCGCATGTTCCTGCCGGAAAACGTACATATGTTCCGCCACAACCGCATTGAGTGCGTAGAGGTGCCGGAACTGCACCTGCGTGTATGGGGCGCAGCGTTCACGGACAGCGTCTGCCCCTGCCTGATCGACGGCTTCGTCCCGGACAAGCAGCCAGGCACCGTCGACATCCTGTGCGTCCACGGCACCGCGTCCAAGGACGGGGTGTACAACCCCATGCCCCCGGAGCTTCTGGCCAAAACCGGCATGGATTACGTAGCTATGGGCCACAGCCACAGCTGCGGCGGATTGCAAAAAGCCGGGGACTCTTATTACCTCTGGCCCGGGGTTCCCATGGGCCGGGGCTTTGACGAGACCGGGAAAAAGGGCGTTGTCATCGCCAATATCGCCCCCGGACAGGTCACCGCGCATTTCGCGCCCATCCACACCAGGGAGTATCAGATCCTGGAAGTAGACGTCACGGATGAGGACCCTCTCACCGCGGTTTTTCAAGCCGTTCGGGGTGACACGTCCCGGGACCTGTACCGCATCATCCTCACCGGCGAGACCAAACAGCCCATCGACCTGCCCACCATGCAACGGGTACTGCAAGGCCGGTTTTACAGCCTGGAGATGCAAAGCCGCGCCCGGGTATGGCAGGACCTGTGGGCCAGAACGGAGGAAGCCACCCTGCGGGGAGCGTTTCTCCGCCGGCTCCGGGCCAAGCTGGAGCAAGCGTCCCCGGAAGACCGCACCGCCATCGAGGAAGCCGCCCGCTGGGGCGTGGCCGCCCTGGACGGCGCAGAGGAGGTGATCGCCCTGTGATCATACGGAAACTCACCGCGTCCTTTGGCAAATTCCACGGCGACAGCCTGGAATTGCAGCCGGGACTGAACGTGATCGAATCCGGGAACGAATCCGGCAAGAGCACCTGGTGCGCCTTCATCGGTGCCATGCTCTACGGCGTGGATTCCTCCGCCCGGGAAAAAGGCGGCGTCCTGCCGGTAAAGGTCAAATACGCCCCCTGGTCCGGCGCGCCCATGGAAGGCGCCATGGAGTTGGAACACCGGGGCAAATCCGTGACCATCACCCGGAAGACCACCGGGAAAAACGCGCCCATGCGCCAGTTTGAGGCCCATTACACCGGCACAGGCCAGCCCGTACCCGACCTGATCGCCGCCGACGCGGGCCAGCTTCTCACCGGGGTCCCCCGGGAGATATTCGAGCGCAGCGCCTATATCCGCCAGGGGGACATCCCCGTCACCGGCTCGCCGGAATTGGAAAAGCGCATCTCCGCCCTGGTGTTCGCCGGGGACGAGGACACGTCTTATTCCGGCGCGGACGAGACCCTGCGGACCTGGCTGCGCAAGCG
Organism: Oscillospiraceae bacterium; assembly: GCA_022800755.1. Classification (GTDB taxonomy): domain Bacteria; phylum Bacillota; class Clostridia; order Oscillospirales; family Oscillospiraceae; genus HGM13010. Next base: position 119,883 of record JAAWQX010000004.1, on the reverse strand, counting down.
CCGCCGGGCCTTGGAAGACGTAGAATCCCAAATGGAGCAGCTGCGCGCCCAGCAGACCGCAGGAGCAGTGCTGCTGCGGGAACGGGAACAGGCCGCCCTGCGCCTGCGTCAGGCGGAAGAGAACGCCGCGCGCCTGCAAGCGGAAAGCGACGACCTGCGCCGCCAGCAGCGCCAGCAGGCTTTACAGGAAATGAACCGGCAAAAATCCCAGTTGGAGTTTCTCCAGCAGCGGTACGACACCGCCGTAAAGGCCGAGGAAGCGGCCATGACCCGCATCGACCACAGCCCCTTTTCCGGCATCCCGCTGGAGCAGGCCATCCGCCGTGCGGACACGGACGTAAAAAGCGCCCGGCAAATGGAAAAAGAGACAGGAAAGACCCGTTCCCTGCCCATCCTGATCCTCCTCGTCCTGCTGGCAGCCGTCAGTCTGGTGCTGGGGGTCGTGTGGCAGCGGACCGCCCTGCTGGGCTGCGTGATTTGCGGCGTCCTGGCCATCGCCCTATGGGCGCTTTCCCAGAAAAACGCCGCCCAGTCGTCCCAAAAGCTGAAAAAATTACTGGAATACTACAACGTCTCATCCGCTGGGGAGATACAAGCCCTGGCCCAGGCCTACGAGCGGGACTATCAAGCTTGGGAAGCCGCCGTGGCCCGCCGGAACGCGGCCAAGTCCGACCTGGACACGGAATACGCCAAGCGCAGCGGCCGGGAGGGTCAGATCCTGGGCAGCCTGGACTTCGAGACCGGCACCACCGCCGCGGCCAGCGCCGGACGCCGGCTGAAGCAGGCCCAGGACACCGTCAGCGACTACCGGGCGCGGCTGGCCAAATTAGACGGCCGCCTGGAAAGCGACCCCGGCGTAGCCGACGGACAAGCCCGCATGGACGCGCTCCAAACCCGCAAGCGGGAACTGGACGCCCAATACAGCGCCATTCTCCTGGCCCAGCGCACCTTACAGGAGGCGGACGCGGAAATTCAGCAGGTATTCTCCCCCCGCCTGAGCGCCAAAGCCTCGGAGATCATGCAGTACTTCACCGGCGGCCGGTACGATTCCATCGTCCTGGACCGGAACTTCTCCGCCCAGGCCCGGCTGTCCGGGGATGCCGTGACCCGGCGCACCGGCTACATGAGCAGCGGCGCGTCAGACCTGCTGTACCTGGCAGTGCGTCTCGCCATCTGCGAACTGGTGCTCCCCCCGGAGGACTGCCCCATCATTCTCGACGACACCCTGGCAAATATCGACGCAGACCGCCGGGCAAAGGTCATGGACTACCTGGCCTCGGTGGCAAAGACCCGTCAGGTCATCGTATTTTCCTGTAACGAGGTATAAAAAACACCCCATGAGCAATGCTCATGGGGTGTTTTATGATGGGTTTACTTTTCTTCCGCGGGAGCCGGAACCGCCGCCAGCTTGCCGTCGGTCACATTAAAGAACACATTCTTCTCATAGTAGGGCGCGCCCGCCATGATCTTATCCAGCCGGCACTGAACATAACCGGCCTCGTTCTCCACGGGGTAGCCGTCCTTCAGGGTGAAGGTGTTGTTCTTCTCCAGGTCCACCAGGAACTTGCTCAGCGCCTCACGCACGCCGAAATCCTTGTCGTCCTTGAGGATGCTGCCGTCCTCGCCGAACAGGGTGCCGCTGGCGTACATTTTGGTCACGTAAATGCTGCTGACCTTGTTGTCCTTAATGACCACCGGAGCCACCTTCACGTCCTCGGTGAGCTTGTCCAGGGTAGTCGCCAGGCCGATGGGGGACATGGGGAAGCCGGTCAGGGCCGCGTCGATGGTGTTGCCGGAGATCTCGCCGGAAACGCCCGCGCCCACGAAGATGCCGCCGCGCTCGTAGGAATTCTTTTCCTTATTTTCCACGGTGATATTGTTGTTTTTGATCTCCACATAGCTGCCGTCAGCCAGATAAATGGCGGAGTTCTTATTACCGAAAATATCGTGGCGAATGGTCAGCCCGGTAACAACCACGGGCTTGCCGGTATTGTCGTTGTGGATCTCCACCACGATGCAGTCGCCGGGGCCGCCATTGTTGCCGGGGGCGCTGACCGCCTTGTCGAACTCGGACGTGGTGATCTCAAAATTCTTGATGGTCACGCCGTTGGACAGCACTTCAAAGCCGAAATCGATCTTCGCGCCGTTGCCGTCCAGCACCAGGGGCCGCTCAATGACAACCTTAGTAGTGGTCTCGCCGGAAGCGTCGAAGTTCTCCACTTTAATATTCTCCACGCCGGCGGCTACCGCCTGCTGAAGCTGCTGGAAATTGGAAACGGTCACAGTCTCCGCGTGCACGAACGTCACCACGCCTTTGTTGTAAAATACCGTAGACCCGATGGCTTCCGCCGCGGCCCGCAGGGGAACCATGGTCCGCCCATTCTGGATGGTGGACTGGGTATCGATGGTGATGATCTGGTCATCTACCTGCATGGTATTTTCAAACAATTTGAACTTGATGGTCTGATTTTCATAAACGATCACGGCGGTGTCCGCTGCCGCGTCCCAGGATACCTCAGCGCCGATGGCCTCGCCCAGGAAACGCAGTGGCACCATCGTGCGGTCATCGCTGTTGACATAGGGAGCACTGTCCATCGTCTTTTCGGTTCCGTTCACGGTATACGCCGTCTGGCCGATGGTCATCTCCACGCGGACCTCTTTGTCTGCCTCCGCCGCGGATACGGTCATGGCCAATACTGCCACGAGCAGCGCCAGGATCGCAAGAAGCCCGATCACCCGGGTATGATTGCGGTGTGCTGTTGACATGGTAATTACCTCCAAACTTTTTCCATCGTCTTATAATGGATATACAAAATATAACATAACTTGCCATCCCGCGCAAGCATAATTATCGAATTTCCCCAAAAAATAACGAAAAAACAGGACAGAGCCAATGCCCTGTCCTGTTTTCTATCTTACCGTCAATCCTCGATGGTGTCCGGCTCACTGCGGAACAGCAGCGACACGCACCAAATCGCGGCCAAGCCAACCAGCGTATAGATCACACGGCTGACCGTGGCGGTCTGCCCGCCGAAGAGGTAGGCGACCACATCGAACCGGAACAAACCGACGCAGCCCCAGTTCAGTCCGCCGATGATAGCCAGCGCCAGGGCGATACGGTCCATAATCATCATGATTTTTCAATCCCCTCTTTTGATGGTTTCGGGGAATAGTTTGCCCTGCCGGGCAAAAAATATGCAGTGAAAAAAATTTTTTACAGCCGACGGCGTTCGACGGACTTTGCGCCGGCCGGGGTGTATCTTATACTCACAGCTTATCCAATTGGTTCCCGGTCGCGGGAACCCGGCTCATATCTTTATCCCACAACCCTGTTTCTGGGCGGATCGGTGTAAACGCCGGTCCGCCACTTTTTAATATCTACGATTGAAAGCTCAGCGAAGCGAGGGATCAAAAATGAAACGAAAAATCCGCAGATTCACCGGAACCGTGGAATACATACCCATCGACGAGATCGAAAAAAGCACCATACAGCCCCGGAAATACTTTGACGACGCGGCGCTGCGGGAATTAGCCGACTCCATCGCCGCCTGCGGGATCTTAAACCCGCTCACCCTGCGGCGAAAGGGGACAGCCTACGAACTGGTAGCAGGCGAGCGCCGGCTGCGGGCGGCGAAAATGGCAGGATTATACGAAGTGCCCTGCATCCTGCTCAACGCCGACCTGGAAACTGCGTCGCTGCTGGCGTTGGTAGAGAACATCCAGCGGGAAGACCTGGACTTTCTGGAGGAAGCCCGCGGCATCCAAAAACTGATGCAGCTTTTCGGCCTAAACCAAGAGACCGTAGCCCAGCGCCTGGGAAAATCTCAACCTGCCATCGCCAACAAGCTGCGCATCCTGAAACTCCCCGCCGACCTGCTGGACGCCCTCCGGGACGCCCACTGCTCCGAGCGCCACGCCCGGGCGCTGCTGCGCCTGCCCGACGAGACCTCCCAACGCCAAACCTTGGCCTTGATTTTAAAGGATCACCTCACCGTCGCTGAAACAGAACGGTACATCGACGCGTTCCTGGCGAAACAGCCGGCCAATCCCAAAAGCGGCCGCCGCACCTTTCTGCTTAAGGACGTGCGGCTGTTCCTAAACTCCATCGAGCACAACCTGGACGTGATGAAGCAAGGCGGCATCCAGGCGGACATGCAGACCCGGGAAACAGACGAAGAACTGATCCTCACGATCAGTATTCCCAAAAATCGAAAAGAGCAAGCCGGATAACAAAAAACCGGGTGAGCCAAGGCTCACCCGGTTTTTCTTTGTTGAGGTTTAGAAACACTTAGGCTTCCTTCTTGTCGCCGTAGATCTTCGGCAGCATCAAGCAGACCACGATACCGATAACCACGCAGACGATCTGCACAATCGCGACCTTATGCAGGGCGCTGACGCAGTAGTCCAGCGTAGCGGCAGCCTGATCCATACCAGCGCCCATTCTCTCCGCGATACCGGCAGCCAGACCGCCGGTCATCATGGGAACGAACAGAGCAACGCCGAAGGGAGCGGACATATCACGGAACACGTTATATGTACCGGAGCCGGAACCGGCCAGTTCGGGGGAGCAGCCGGACAGAACGACCTTCATGAAGATGGTGCCGTTGCCGCCCAGGCCCAAGCCGATGAAGAACAGCGCGGCGCAGGTCAGAGGCAGGCTCAAGGTAGTGCCGAGCAGGAGCTGCAGGGCAGCGCCGATCACGACAAAGACCAGAGCAAGCGCGGCGACCACACGAGGCTCTTTCTTATCAGCCTGGGGTCCCAGCACGATGGTGCCGATGGCCATGCCGATGTACATAACGGAGGTAGCGATGCCAGACAGGGTGGTATCGCCGAAGCCGTAACGAGCGTAAACAATGATGTTGGTCATGCAGGACTGCAGCAGGCCCTGAGACAGGAACAGAACGATAACCGGCAGGATGAACTCCTTGCGGGCCATGAACTTACCGCTCACGATGGGGCTTTCCTTGCCCTTCTCCACCATGATCAGAATGATCAGGGAGACGACAGCGACAGCAATGCAGATCAAAGTGACCTTATCGGTCCAGCCATTGTTCTGGCCGAACGTGGGAACGCACAGAACCATGGCGAAGAAGATCAGAACGAATACAGCGCCGACGAAGTCGAAGCCAGCCATGCTCTTCTTGGGGCCATTATCTTTTTTGACCATCGCGAGGACCAGCACCACAGAGATGGCGCACAGAACCACGCAGATCCACATAACGGCACGCCAGCCGATCTTAGCAGTGACAATGCCGCCCAGGGTAGGTCCGAACACGACCATGCCGCAGGCGATGAACATGTAAATCGTAAAGCCCTGACCCATCTTCTCGGGGGGGAAGTCGGTCATGATATAACCCATGACGACAGGGGCGATGCCGGCAGCGCCGATACCGACCATAAAGCGGAAGATCAGAACCAGGGGAAGGCTGCCCGCAGGGCAGATCGCGATGAGCAGCTGGCCCAGGGTGTAAAGGCCCATAGCTACCAGCAGGGTGGTGCGGCGGCCGAGAACGTCGCTCAACTTGCCCATGATGGGGGCCAGCGCGGCAGCACCCAGAGAGTACGCCAGAGTAATGAACGTAACGGACTCCGCCATGTTCCACTCGTTAACGATACTCGTAGGAACAGCAGCGGTAAAGCCGCCACAAAGGCTCAGTACCGCGGCAGCAATGGCATAAGGCACAAAGCCTTTCATGTAGCCATTATTGTTTGTAGTTTCCACAGAAAATACCTCCTTGAAATTAGTGTTCTTCCTCAACACTTGTGAGAATTATACTCTATTGTTCACAAAAAAGTCAATATATAAATCGATTTTCCCCGTACCGATTGGCTATTTTCGACAGATTGACGAAAATATAACGGGTTTATGAACAATATGGCCAAATCAGCAGCCCGGCTGTAAACAGGATTTGAACTGCCAGGATTCCGGGAAACCCCCAGCGAAAAGCCGGGTGCAGGGTCTTGTGACGGAACACCCTCATCCCCAAAATACCGCCCACGCTGCCGCCGATGATGGCCAGCACGAACAGGGTCGACTCCCGCACCCGCCACTTTCCATGCACGGCCTTGTACTTATCAACGCCCATCAGCGCGAACAGCGCCAGATTCACGCCCAGCAGATACCCCAGCAGGTATTTCATTTCCGCCGTCCGCCTTTCCGGGCCTTACCATCCGGTTTGCGCCCGGACTTCCCACCGTTTTTCTGCGGTTTTTTCCCGTTCACGGCCCCTTTGCCCCGGTTTTGAGGCCGTTCGGGCCGCACAAGGCATTCCCGCCCAAAGCCGATGAGGTCGGTGCGCCCGGCCTCGTGGAGGGCCTGAATGACCAGCTTGCGCTTATCCGGCCTGGCCCATTGCAAAAGCGCCCGCTGCATGGCCTTATCGTGGGGCGTTTTGGCCACATACACCGGCTCCATGGTCCGGGGGTCGATCCCGGTATAGTACATGCAGGTAGAGATGGTGCCGGGGGTGGGGTAAAAATCCTGCACCTGTTCCGGCACACGACCCCGGGCGTGGAGGTACTCCGCCAACTCCACCGCGTCGGCGAGGGTAGACCCGGGATGGCTGCTCATCAAATACGGCACGATATACTGTTCCTTATCGTACCGGTCATTGAGTTTACGGTATTTCTCCATGAACCGTTCATAGACTTCGATATGCGGCTTGCCCATATAGTCCAGCACAGAATTGACGCAGTGCTCCGGAGCGACTTTGAGCTGTCCTGATACATGATAATGCACCAGTTCGGAGAAAAATTCCCCATTTTTGTCGCACAGCATATAGTCATAGCGGATGCCGGAGCGTACGAACACCTTTTTCACCCCCGGGATCCCCCGGAGCTTGCGGAGCAATTGCAGGTAATCCGACTCATCCGCGTCCAGATTTTTACACGGCGTGGGCGCCAAACACTGCTTATTGGCGCACATGCCCCGCTCCAGCTGCTCTTTGCAGGACGGATGCCGGAAATTCGCCGTCGGCCCGCCCACGTCGGACACATAGCCCTTCCACAGCGGATGCTGGGTCATGTCCGTGACCTCTTTGATGACGCTTTCATGGCTCCGGGACGTGACCATGCGCCCCTGATGGAACGCCAGGGCGCAGAAATTGCACCCCCCGATGCACCCCCGGTTGTGAATGACGGAAAACCGCACTTCCTCAATGGCGGGCACGCCCCCCATATCGTCATACATAGGATGCACTTCCCGGGTATACGGCAGCGCCGCCACCCGGTCTAATTCCGCCGTAGACAACGGCATTTGCGGCGGATTGACCAGCAGATACTTTTCCCGGTGCTTTTGAATGAGCGCCCGGCCCCGCACCGCATCGTGCTCGGCGTACTCCACCCGGGTCGCGTCGGCGTAAGCGGTCTTGTCCGCCGCCACATCCTCAAAAGACGGCAGCGTCACGCAGGGATAGGCGCACACCGCCGGATCGTCCACGATGACGGCAGTGCCCTTGATATCGGTCATAGTCCCGGGCCGTTCCTTCTTTTTCAGCCGCCGGGCGATCTCCCGGGTTGCGGTCTCGCCCATGCCGTAGGTCAGAATATCCGCCGGCGCGTCCAGCAAAATACTCCGCCGCACCTGGTCGTCCCAGTAATCATAGTGGGCGAAGCGCCGCAAAGACACCTCCAGCCCGCCGATGACAATGGGCATATCCGGCCCGAACGCCTCCCGGACCCGGTTGGCGTACACAATGGTCGCCCGGTCGGGCCGGAGCCCCGCCTGCTTGCCGGGGGAGTAAAAATCCTCGCTCCGGCGCTTTTTGGCGGCGGTATAGTGGGCCACCATGGAATCCAGATTCCCCGCCCCGATCATGACCCCCAGCTTGGGCCGCCCCATAGCGAGGAAATCCGCGCAGGAGTGCCAGTCCGGCTGGGCCAGAACTGCCACCCGGAAGCCCTCGTCCTCCAGCACTCGGGCAATGACCGTCGGCCCGAAGGACGGATGGTCCACATACGCGTCCCCGGTCACGACCAAAAAGTCGTACCACCACCAACCCCGGTCCTGCATATCCTGCTTGGAAACCGGCAAAAACACTTCAGGATACATCACGTCGTCGCGGCGTGCGCTCCGGGATGTTCGGGCTCTGCTCCGCAGTCCCTCGCATCCTTTTCGCTTCCGCGCTCCTCCTTTCAAAACTGAACCCGCTTCGCTGAGTTTCGGTTTTGTATTTTTGAGCGATTACAAAACGCCGCCGCCCAGGGGCTTTTCCAACAGCAGCAGCGGCGCGCCGATCCCGGTACTCTCCCCGACCTGCACAAACCCCGTATGCGCGTAAAATCCCCGGGCGTGTACATTGTCCTCCGACACATGCAGGCAAACAGCCTTCCGCCCCATATTGGTAAACAGCGTGGTGGCGTAGCCCAAAAGCTGGGACGCGTACCGCTTCCCCCGAGCTTCCGGCAGCAGATACAAAAACCCGATCCAGCCCTTGTCCGCTTCCGCGCCCCGCTGGGTATCCAGGGCGATCACGCCCACAGGGGTCTCCCCCTCCAACGCCATAGCCACGGCCCGTTGATCCTCCTCCAGCCACCGCCGGGCGGCCACCAGATACAGCGCGGACACATAGCCCTCTGTATCCCCATGGGCGGCCCGCCAGGAATCCTCATAGCAGTTCAAGTAAAACGCCGCCTGCTGTTCGTCCATCAAATTCATGGGCACGAACCGCAGATTCCCCAGATCGCTCCCGGTACGCCACCAGGTCTGTCGGGAAAAGGTACTCAGCCCATCCCCCAAATGGGAGTTATCGCAGGCGTACTCGATTTGAATGTCTCCCCCCTGCACATGCAGCAGGGTCACGCAGGTGTTGTCCCCATGCTGCACGGTGTGGATATCCTTGCTCCCCACGCCGTACAGCCGGCACATGAGCGACCGGATGGCAGTGCCGTGGGACACGATAGCCACGGTCTGCCCATCGTGCTTCGCTGCGATATCCACGACGGCATTGTAGATGCGCTCCTGCAAATGCCCCCAGTCCTCGCCGCCCTCCACATGCCAGTTTGCGGGATCGTTGCTGAAATGATCGTACTGCACCGGGTCGTCGTGGAGCACATCGCCCCAGCTGCGCCCCTCCCAAACGCCCATACCGACTTCCCGCAGCCGGGAGTCGATATGCAGCGGCAGCGCGTGATATTTCAAGATCGCCTGAGCAGTGGTCTGGGTCCGGGACAGATCGCTTGCGTAAACCGCGTTGATCGGCACATCCCGCATCCGTTCCGCCAGCGCGTCGATTTGCCGCATCCCCAAAGCGGTGATCTGCCCGTCCCAGTGTCCCTGGATGCGCCGGTAATAATTCCCCTCCGCCTCCGCGTGCCGGATGAGATAAACAGTCGTCATACAAATTCCCCTTTAAAAGCGTAATAATTAAATAGTATAGCACAAACCCCGCCCCCATGCAATGCGCCGCCCGCCCCTACATTCGACAAAATAACACGGGTCTTTGCCCATGCTCCCTCTTGCAAAATGACGCAACATCTGATAAACTGATTGTATATCGAATATCGGTCAAGGCAAAATGACACAGGAAAGGAACTTGTGCATGGCAAGAGCGGCAATTCTGGTATCCGGCGGCGGCCGGCGACTGCGCTGTCTGCTGGACTGCGCGTTTTTCAATGAAATTGAAGGGCTTGAGCTTGCCGGCGTGATCTCCTCCGACCCGGAGGCTTTCGCCCTGCAAAGCGCCCGGAGCGCCAACGTCCCCGCCTACGTGGTGGATGACCACCTGTTTCCCAACGCCGGTTCCTACGGGCTGGCGCTGCTCAATAAGCTGAAGGATATTGATACGGACTTTGTGGTCTTAGCGGGCTTCGCGCCCAGCCTCGGTCCTGCGGCGCGGTATTACAGCGGAAAGGTCCTGGGGGTCTTCCCCGCGCTGGTCCCCGCGTTTGAGACGCTGACGGAAGACGACGTCTGCGCGGCGGTTTTGGCCCGGGGCGTACAACTCACCGGCGCCACGGCCTACCTGGCCGACGACGAAGGCCGCATCGGCCAGATTTTAGCGCAAAAAGCCGTCCCCGTCCAGCCGGACGACACCCCGGCGACCCTCCAGGACCGGATTTTCGATCAAGCCCAAAAAGAACTCCTCATCGCCGCCGTCCGCGACTTCTGCGCGGCGCATCCATAAAAACAGCAACACCCCCGGCCGCAGCCGGGGGTGTATTTTTCCTTAAAACTCCGCGTTCCCCACCGTCCGGGGATGCAGTTCCACATCCCGGATATTATTCACCCCGGTGAGATACATGACCATCCGCTCAAAGCCCAGCCCGAAGCCCGCGTGCCGGCAGGAGCCATAGCGCCGCAGGTCCAGATACCACCAGTAGTCCTCTTCCTTCAGCCCCAGTTCCCGCATCCGGGCGGTGAGCACCTCCAGCCGCTCTTCGCGCTGGCTGCCGCCGATGATCTCCCCGATACCCGGCACCAGGCAGTCTGCGGCGGCGACGGTCCTGCCGTCGTCGTTCAAGCGCATATAAAACGCCTTGATTTCCTTGGGATAATCCGTGACAAACAGCGGCTTCTGGAACACCTGCTCCGTCAAATACCGCTCATGCTCGGTCTGCAAGTCAATGCCCCACTTCACGGGATAATCAAACTTCTGCCCGGACTTTTGCAGCAGCTCCACCGCCTCGGTATAGGTCACCCGCCCGAAGTCGTTGCTCACCACATTGTGCAGCCGTTCCAGCAACTCCTTATCCACAAATTTGTTGAAAAACTCTATTTCCTGCGGGCACTTTTCCAGCACGGTATTGATGATGAACTTCACCATACTCTCCATGCACTCCAGATCATCGTCCAGATCGGCAAAGGCCATTTCCGGCTCGATCATCCAGAACTCCGCGGCATGGCGCTGGGTATTGGAATTCTCCGCCCGGAAGGTCGGCCCGAAGGTATACACATCCCCGAACGCCATGGCGAAGTTCTCGGCATTGAGCTGCCCGGACACGGTAAGATTTGTCGCCTTCCCGAAAAAGTCCTGGCTGTAATCGACAGACCCATCCTCTTTCCGGGGCGGATTCGCCGGATCGATGGTGGTCACCCGGAACATCTCCCCCGCGCCCTCCGCGTCGGACCCGGTGATGATAGGCGTATTCACATACACAAATCCCCGGTCCTGAAAGAACGTATGCACCGCCTGGGCGGCCACGGAGCGCACCCGGAACACGGCGGAAAACAGATTCGTCCTGGGCCGCAGATGCTGGATGGTCCGCAGATACTCCACGCTGTGTCGCTTTTTCTGCAAGGGATACTCCGGCGCGGACACGCCCTCCACAGCGATCGTCTGCGCCTTCAACTCAAACGGCTGCGGCGCGTCGGGGGTACACACCAGCGTCCCCGTCACGATGAGCGCCGCGCCCACGTTCTGCCGGGCGATCTCGTCGTAATTTTCCAAGGTCTGCCGCTCGAACACCACCTGCAAATTACTGTGGCAGCTGCCGTCATTGAGTTCCACGAACCCAAAATTTTTCATATCCCGGATGGTCCGCGCCCATCCCATGACGGTCAATTCTTTCCCGTCAAAGGCAGCGCTGTCAGCGAAAATGCCTGCGATCTTCTGACGTTTCATTTGATCCTTTCGACTCCTTTATTGAAAACTGTCTTGTTTATTTGAGGATAATAAGGTATTATAACCGTTGAAACCACTAATTTCAAGTCTTACGGAGGTTTCCGATGAAAAAGCTGTTATTTATCGTCAATCCCATGGCGGGAAAAGGCGCGTATAAAACGAACTTCGGCGAGACGCTGTACACCCTGCACGCCGGCGGCATCGTCCCCACGGTGCGCTTCACCGCCGGGCGGGGGGATGCCACCGCCATTGCCGAAGCCGAGGGCGCGGACTACGACGTGGTGTGCTGTCTCGGCGGCGACGGCACCTTGAGCGAGGTCATGGAAGGCATTGTGCGCCTGCCGGAGCCGTCCCGCCCGCCCATCGGCTACATCCCCCTGGGCACGGCCAACGACGTAGCCACCACCCTGAACCTGCCCAAGAACAACATGCTCGCCGCGGCCCGCCGCGTGCTCCACGGCCAGCCCATGGATTTCGACGTAGGCACCTTCGCCGGCGCCGGGACCTTTACATACGTCGCCGCCTTCGGCGCGTTCACGGACGTGAGCTACGAGACCCCCCAGCAGGAAAAGCAGGCCCTGGGCCATTTCGCCTACGTGCTGGAAGGCATGATGCGCCTGCCGAAGATCACGAAATACCACGCCAGGGTAGAGTATGACAACGGCGTGCTGGAAGACGACTTCCTGTTCGGCGGCGTGATGAACTCCACCTCCGTGGCGGGCCTGATCCACCTGAATTCCGACAAGATCCGCCTGGACGACGGCCTGTTTGAATTGGCCCTTGTAAAGAGCCCGAAGAACATCGCGGACCTCCGGGCCATCCTCACGGACCTGCGGGAGCGCACCTACGACGGCCGCTTCATCAAGCTGGTCCCCACGAGCTTTGCCCGCTTCACCTTCACCCAGCCCGTAGCCTGGACCCGTGACGGCGAAGACGGCGGCAGCTTTGAGCAGATTGAACTGCGCAACCTGAACCGCGCGGTAAAGATCATCGTATAAAAAAACCGACCCCGGAGCGGCCCACCCGCCCCGGGGCCAATTTCATTCCCCGTCCCCGGACAAAACAGCCAGGTCCGCCGCCTCATACCGGTGCTGTCCCGGCAAGCTCTTTTTGTACTTCCAGCACTGGATGGCGTCGTCCAGACTTCTCCCCGGCTGCGCCGCGAAAAAATCCCGGATATACGCGTTATATTCAAACTGCGGGTCGATCACGGTCTTCCCACGCTTCTTTTCCTCGATGATTTGCCGGTACGCGTCGATGGCCTCCCCGTAGGTTTTCCCGGGATTGCTTTTCAGCCATCTTTGAAACGAGACGTTAAACGTAAACCCCGGCCCGATTTTCTCCCGAAAAAACGCCCGGTGCCGTTCGGAGCACACAAAATCGGTCTCGATGACACTGTCTTCCCGGAGCACGCCGGACCCTCCGGCCCGCTTTCTCCCCGTCACCGCGGCCGCCGGGACCTCTCCCGTATCCAGATAATGGGCGATGCGCTCCGTCAAGACCTGCTTCCCACCCCCGGCGGGCAGTTGATGTTCCCTGCAAAAGCGCACCAGTTCCTCTTTCAGATAATAAAAGCTGCGGAACGTCGCGCCGTCCAGCTCTGTACTTAAAACGGGCCTTTCCACCGTCTCATCCCTCCCCGTGCCGCTTCGTTTTTTCCACCCCGGCGATGCCCAGCACGCTTCCCACAAGGCTCACCGCCGCGAACACCAGCATGGCGGCGGACACCCCGAACAGATCGGTGAGCCGTCCCCCCGCCAGACTGGACGCCACGGTCCCCAGGGTAAGCATAGAGGTAATGAACGCCTGCCCTTTCACCGCGTCCTCCGGCGCGATGACCTCCTGTGCGTACTGCACCGACCCGGGGATAAACAGCGCATAGGTGAGCACCTGAAACATGGTCGCCCCATACAGCGCGGGAATAGACCCCGCCAGCCAGGTGAGCGTAACTTTCACGGTAAACAGCGCCATGGACAGCTTCATCACGCTGCTGCACCGCACTTTCCGCAGCAGCAGCCCGAAGCCCAGCATCCCCGGCAGTTCCAGCACCGCCATCACGGCCCCCAACCGGCCCATTTCCTCGGTCCCGCCGCCTACATTTTCCACCAGCTGAATGGTAAAATTATTGATAAAGCTGTGCCCCACAAAGATGAGCGCCACCCCGGCGAGGAACAGCCCATACCGGGGATATTTCCGAAAGAACGCGGTCAAGGAAACGCTCTCCCCGGCCCCGGTCTCGGCGCGTACCTCCGCCGCCGCCGGCGCCGCGCCCCGGCGCTGGACGTAAAACACCAGCATCACCAGCAAAAACAGCGCCAGCAGCACCCCGGCGGCTCCGGGCACAGCCCCCACGCCCAGCCGTTCTGCCGCCCCCGCCAGCAGCAGCGACGCCGCGGCGTAAGACACCGACCCCATGGCCCGGCACAGCCCGAACTGAATGGGCGCGCCCCAGCCGGACAGGTAAAAGCTGAACGAGTTCACCAGCGGCTGCATCCCCTGTGTCCCCGCCAGGGAAAGGGTGTACGCCACCGTCAGCGCAGGGCTTTTCCCCGGCAGCAGGAAGCACGCCGCCGCCAGCGCCAGCAGCGCCGCCAGCATCCCCACAATCAGCCCCAGTAGCGTCACCCGCCGGGACCGGTCCGCCAGATCCGCCAGCAGCGTTTGCAGCGGCAGCGCCAGCAGATTCCCGGCGGCCAAAATCAGCCCCAGCTCCGTGCTGGAATACCCCCGCCCCAGCAAAAAAATGCCGGCGAAGGTAAACGTGACGCAAAACAGCATCCAGTTCAGCCCATTCATCACGGCGTACTCAAGATTATATTGTATCGTTTTTTGTCTGGTCATAAAAAGCGCCCTTTCGATTTCAGGAAAATGCCATTATACCCGTCCCGCTTCTGCTTGTCAATGAAAACCGTTCCCACCCCGGCGAAAAAGCGCGTCAGTACGATTTCGTACTGACGCGCTTTTGATTAGTCTGATTTCGGACCCAAATCTCTTTTTTCAGTCCGATTTCGGACTTGCGCGCGGTTCACTCCCGCATTTGCTTGAGGATGGAGCGAATTTGCGTGAGGTAGCCTTTCAATTCCCGATTGGAACGCCCCGATAACGTCCGGGACATGTCCAAAAGTTCTTTCGCCGCGGCGACCAGATCGGAAAAGACCTGATTCTTCTTTACCGTGGCCTGGGTCTGCTTGCCGATGGGGATGCCCTGTGCCACAAACTCGAACGCGCCCCGGCGCAAGTCGTAGCAGGCCCCGGAGTAAGGGGCGTGGGTCTCGTAGCCGAAAGTCTCCTGAATGGTCCGGGCAAATTTGTCGCAGACTTCGTCCTCGCCGTGGTTGACGAATACGGCTTTCGGCGGCGTTTCCAGGCCGCCCAGCCAGGCCAGCAGCCCGTTCCGGTCGGCGTGTCCGCTCATGCCGGGCAAGGTGCCGATCTCCGCGTGGACCGCAATTTCCTCGCCTAAAATTTTCACCGTGTCGCAGCCGTCGATCAGCCTGCGGCCCAGGGTGCCTTCCGCCTGGTAGCCCACGAACAGCACCGTGCTTTCCGGCCGCCAGAGGTTGTGCTTCAGGTGGTGGCGGATGCGCCCGGCGTCGCACATGCCGGAGGCGGAAAGGATCACTTTCGGCGTAGGGTCAAAGTTGATGGCCTTGGATTCCCCCGCGGTCTGGGCGATGTTCAGGCCCGGGAAGATCAGCGGGTTCACCCCCAGGTCCATGATGTACTGGGAATCCTCGTCCAGGTACGTCCGGTCGCACTGGAGGAACACACTGGTGGAATTTTCCGCCAAGGGGCTGTCCACATACACCGGGAAATCCGGGTGCCCGTGGACAAGGTCCCGTTCCTTGATCTCCCGCAGGAAGTACAGCATCTCCTGGGTGCGACCTACGGCGAAGGCCGGGATGACCACGTTGCCGCCCCGGTCAAAGGTCTGCTGTAAGTACGCCGCCAGGGGGCGGATGATGTCCTTGGCTTCCTCGTGGAGGCGGTCGCCGTAGGTAGATTCTACAATGACGTAATCCGCCTGGGCTACCGGCTGGGGGTCCCGCAAAATGGGCTGGTTTTTGTTGCCTACGTCCCCGGAAAACAGCAGTTTCCGGGTCTCGCCGTTTTCCGTGAGCCATACCTCAATGTTGGACGAGCCCAGCAGATGTCCCGCGTCGTTGAACCGGGCGGAGACGTTCTCGCTGATTTGCAGGGTCTCCCCGTAGCCGCAGGGGCGTAGGTTTTTCACCAGGCCCTCTACGTCCGTGAGGGTGTAGGCCGGTTCCACCGGGGGGCGGCCCGCCCGCTGCTCCTTGCGGGATTTCCACTCTGCGTCCTGCATCTGGATGTTCGCGCTGTCCCGGAGCATGATGTTTACCAGCATACAGGTCGCTCCCGTGGCGTACACCGGGCCGGAAAACCCGTTTTTGTACAGCAGCGGCAGGTTGCCCGAATGGTCGATATGGGCGTGGGTCAGCAGGACAAAGTCGATGTCCCCCGCCTTGACGGGCAGCGTCGCGTTTTCGTACAGGTCCTTGCCCTGCTCCATGCCGAAGTCTACCAGGAATTTCGTCGTGCCCGCTTCTACCAGCGTGCAGCTTCCCGTGACCTCGTGAGCTGCGCCTAAGAATGTTAGTTTCATTTTAACACACCTCGTTTTGCTGCGTATCTCACGTTTCAAAGCGGAACGTGCGGTACTGGATGGCTTCCGCCAGGTGGGGGGCCTGGATGGTCTCGCTGCCCGCTAAGTCCGCGATGGTGCGGGCTACCCGCAGGATGCGGTCGTAGCTGCGGGCGGACAGGCCCAGGCGGTCAAAGGCTTTTTTCATCAGGGCTTCCCCCGCCGCGTCCAGGGCGCAGTGCTCCCGCACCTGGCGGGGGCCCATTTGCGCGTTGCAGGTCACGTCCGTGCCCGCGAAACGCGCACGCTGGACGGCCCGGGCCTTGTCTACCCGGGCTTTTACCGCCGAGGACGGCTCTGACGGCGCACGGGTCCGCAGCTCCTCGTAGTCCAGGGACGGTACCTCCAGCAGGATGTCCATGCGGTCCATCAGGGGGCCGGAGATGCGCGCCCGGTACTTCATCACCGATGACTGGGTGCAGGTGCAGCGGCCCGACGGGTGGCCGTACCAGCCGCATTTGCACGGGTTCATCGCCGCTACCAGCATGAAGCGGCTGGGGAAGCTCACCGTGCCGGAGACCCGGGAGACCGTCACCTGGCCGTCCTCTAAGGGCTGGCGCAGGACTTCCAGCACCGATTTGGGGAACTCCGGGAACTCATCTAAAAACAGCACGCCGTTGTGGGCCAGGGAAATTTCCCCCGGGCGGGGATTGCTTCCGCCGCCGCTCATGGCTGTGGCGGAGACTGTGTGGTGCGGCGCGCGGAAAGGGCGCTGGGACACAACCGGCGCGTCCCGGCCCGTCAAACCCGCAACGGAGTGGATCTCCGTGGTCTCGATCATCTCTTCCCGGGTCATGTCCGGCAAAATGCCCGGCAGACGCTTGGCTAACATGCTCTTTCCCGCGCCGGGCGGGCCGGACATGAGCAGGTTATGGCCCCCCGCCGCCGCCACTTCCAGCGCCCGGCGTACGTTCTCCTGGCCTTTTACGTCAGAGAAGTCCAAGAGCGTTTCCGGGGCGGGGAAGGTATCCGGGCAGGGCTGGGGTTGGATGGGGGCTTCGCCGGACAGGTGGGCAAGCAGCTGCTTTACCGTCTGCACCGCGTAGACCGCCAGGTCTCCAGCGTAGGCCGCTTCCCGGGCGTTGTCCGCCGGGACGTACAGATGCCGCACCCCCGCCCGCCGGGCCGCGATGGCCATGGGCAGCGCGCCCGCCACCGGGCGGAGTTCCCCGGTGAGGGACAGCTCGCCGAAAAAGCCGCTGTCCGGAGACGGGGGCTTGATCGTCCCCGCCGCGGACAGGATGCCAAGCAGTACCGGCAGGTCGTACACCGTGCCGGCTTTTTTCGTGTCCGCCGGGGCCAGGTTTACCGTGATGCGGCTCACAGGGTATTTGTAGCCCGCGTTCTTGATCGCCGCCCGCACGCGCTCCCGGGCTTCCTTGACCGCCGCGTCCGGCAGGCCTACGATGTCAAAGCCCGGCAGACCGTTGGACAGGAAGCACTCGACTGACACTTCGTAGCCGTGGATGCCTTTGATGCCGAAAGAGCGGATGTTCGATACCATGGGGGCGTCTCCTTTCCGGGGGTTATTGGGGAGCCTTCCGCCGTGGGGGGAGGGCTTTTTCGCATAGGTTTCGCAGGAGTTTGGCCAGGGCCACCGCCAGGAGAAACGCCAGGGCGTTGGCGGCGATGGTGTGGTTGGGGAACAGGTGCGTCAGGGCGGACAGGAGTTTTTCGTGGACCAGGTACAGTTCCAGGGTCATGCCGCCGAAAAAGTGCAGAATGTGCTGGATGGGATTGTTTTTGCTTATTTTTGAGAGCAGGATGCTCCCGAATAAGGTCAGGCTGATGGATAGGGGGATGAACAGGTACATGCGGAAAAACCAGGGGTCGCAGCCGATCCAGAGGTACCAGCAGGCCGCCGCGATGATGACGCAGGCGATCAGGGTGGGGATCTGGGGCAGGGCGGCGCCTCGTTTTACCGCCGGGGCGATGTAGCAGCCCAGCAGGAAAATCGGGATGCGGAACACAAAGCCGTTGACGCGGTAAAAGGCCGGCTGGTCCTGGTACAGCAGCCACGCAGCGGCAAAGGATAGGGCCAGAATCAGGGCTTGCAGGGGGTATTGCTTCCGCTGAATGAGCTTATACAGCAGGGGGTACGCCGCGTACAGGGCCACGATGGCGGCGATGAACCAATAGGTGGGCACGCCGCGGGTCCAGTAGCTGACAAGGGTGATGTTCGACAGGCATTCCGCCGGCGTGATGCGGCCCAGGAGACAGCGCCCGCCTTCGTACAGCACCGCTACCACCCCGTAGGGCAGCAGGACCCGGCGGGCGCGCTTGCGGTAAAACCGCGTTGGGGACGGGTCCTTTTCCATGGAATAGTACAGTCCGATACCGGACAGGAACAGGAATACGTCTACCCCGGCGTAGCCCGTGGCCTTGATGAGGTGCAGGGGCGGCCAGGTCAGGCGCAGGGTGGAGTGGAACAGCATGATCCATAAGATCGCCGCGCCGAACAGTCCCGCGCGCTCGCCGCTGATGACGTTTAAGTCCGTCCGGCGCTTCATAGGCCCTGCTTCGCCGTTTCTACGGTGGTTTTCATGCCGGACAGGAGGGTCAGTACGTCGAGGCCTACGGTCACGTTGGGGAAGCCTTGACGGAAATAGTCCGCCGCGGCGTTGGCGTCGCCGCAGAACATGATGCACAGCTTCCCCGCAGCGGCGCAGGCTTTCCGCACCCGCTCTACCGCCGCGATGTGGTCCGGGTGATCGAACTGCCCGGGGATGCCCAGGGCGATGGACAGGTCGAACGGGCCGATGAAAATGCCGTCTACCCCGTCCATGGCTACGATCTCTTCAATGTGGGCCAGGCAGCCCGCCGTCTCGCACTGGGGGATCAGCAGGGTGCGGGCGTTGGCGGTGGACATGTAGCCCTCCATGCCGTGCTCGTAGGCCGGGCCGCAGCCCCAGCCTGCGTCCGTGGTGGGGCAGTAGCCCCGGTTGCCCAGGGGCGCGAACTTCGCGTAGGACACCAGCTGCCGCACCTGCTCCACCGTCTCTACCAATGGGACGATCAGGCCCGCCGCGCCGGCGTCCAGCATCTTCAGGGACTGGCCCCGGTCCATGGCGTTCACCCGCACCAGCGGGCACAGGCCCGCTTCCCGGGCCGCGGGGATCAGTTCCGTGACGTGCTCCGGGCCGATGGGGCTGTGCTCCAGGTCCAATATCACATAGTCCAGGCCCGTTTGCCCCAAAACACGCAGGGACACCGCCGAGAGCAAGTGGGAAAAAGTCCCCAGGCAGGGCTGGCCGGCTTTGAATTTATCTAATACAATATTTTCCATATCATTCCTCGGCCTTGACGATGGCGATGTTCAGTTCGTCAAGCTGCTTTTGCTCGACAATTCCGGGCGCGTCCATCATCAGGTCCTGGGCGTTTTTGTTCATGGGGAAGGGGATGATCTCCCGGATCGTCTCCGCGCCGGACAGGAGCATCACCATGCGGTCTACGCCGGGGGCGATGCCCGCGTGGGGGGGCGCGCCGTAGCAGAACGCGTTGTACATGGCCGGGAATTTGGCCCGGACGTCTTCTTCCCCCAGGCCCACCATCTCAAAAGCTTTCACCATGATCTCCGGGTCGTGGTTCCGCACCGCGCCGGAAGAAAGCTCCACGCCGTTGCACACCAGGTCGTACTGGTAGGCGTTGATGGTCAGGGGGTCCAGCTCGCCCCGCTCCGCTTGCAGCAGCACTTCCAGGCCGCCGTTGGGCATGGAAAACGGGTTGTGGCAGAACTCCAGCTTGCCGGATTCTTCCCCGATCTCGTACATGGGGAAATCCACGATCCAGCAAAATTCGTAGCGCTCCTTGTCCATGTGGTTGGGGCAGAACGCGCCCAGCTTATTGCGCAGGACGCCCGCGGTCTTCTGGGCTGTCAGCTTTTTGCCGGCGGTCAGGCCGACAAAGCTGTTATTCGGCAGGTTCAGGGCTGTTACCACCTGCTCTTTGATGGGCTGGATGAATTTCGCGATGCCGCCGACTATCTCGCCGTTCTCGTCATAGCGGAACCAGTAGGCTTTCTCGCCGGACTGGACTTCTACCTCGGCGCACAGAGCGTCGATCTGCTTGCGGGTGCCGGCGAAATCCGTGGCGACGATGGCTTTTACCGTGTTGTTCTCGAACGGACCGAAGCCGATGCCGGACAGCAGGTCCGTGGCGTCGGTGACGGTCAGGTCGATGCGCAGGTCGGGCTTGTCGGAACCGTAGGTCTCCATGGCCTCGGCAAAGCCGATGCGGCGGAAGGGGGGCTGGGAAGCGACGTTATACGTGCCGTATTTGGCGAAAATCGGGGGCAATACGTCCTCCAGGACGGTGAACACGTCCTCCTGGTCGGCAAAGGCCATTTCCATGTCCAGCTGGTAGAACTCGCCGGGGCTGCGGTCGCCACGGGCGTCCTCGTCCCGGAAGCAGGGGGCAATTTGGAAATAGCGGTCGAAGCCCGCGGTCATGAGAAGCTGCTTGAACTGCTGGGGGGCTTGGGGCAGGGCGTAGAACTTGCCCGGGTGCTTTCTCGCCGGGACAAGGTAGTCCCGGGCACCCTCCGGGGACGATGCGGTGAGGATGGGAGTCGTAATTTCCATGAAGCCGTGGTCCATCATGGCCGCGCGCAGGGCCGCGATGACCTGGCTGCGCAAAATGATGTTCTGCTTCACCGCCGGGTTGCGCAGGTCCAGGTAGCGGTATTTCAGGCGCAGGGATTCGTCCGCTTCCGTGGAGCGGTTGATCTCAAAGGGCAGCTCGTTATAGCGGCATTTGCCAAGGACCTCCATGGTCTGGGGGACTACCTCGATGTCGCCGGTGGCCTGCTTGGGGTTCTTGCTGTCCCTCTCCCGGACCGTGCCGGTGACGGAGATCGTCGATTCCTTGTTCAGCGCCTTGAACTGCTTGAACAATTCCTCGTTTTCAATGACAAGCTGGGTGGTGCCGTAGAAGTCCCGCAGGACGACGAAGGCAAAGTTGTTGCCCACCTCCCGCATGGTCTCCAGCCAGCCTACCAGGGTCACGGTCTTGCCCGCGTCGGCAAGGCGCAGGTCGCTGCAGGTGTGGGTGCGTGATTGTGTCATGGTGTATCAGCTCCGTTGTTTGATTTTATTGGTTTGCCGTATTGTTCGATCAATGCGTCGATTTTTTGCTGTAGTTCGTCCGCGTCTTTTACGGCGCAGGGGAGGTATTGATTTAATCTGGGCGTGGTGTAGCAAAATTGGCCTTCGCCGTAGGCTTGCAGGCCTACCATGCTGTTTTCCGCGCTTTGGTCATGGGCGTGGAGGTTCCAGTCGGTCATGCCGTCGGCCAGTTGATGGGCGCCGGTGCCGGGAAGCAGATTGCCCAGCCAGTTGAAGGGCATCCGGCAGACGCGGATGGAGGCCAGCAGGTCTGACCATTCGCCGTTCGCGGACGCGGCGGCATAGACATCCGCGGCTAATTTGCCTTGGGCGTTTGTGTGGTAGGCTTCGTAATACAGGTCGGCATAGATGTCCGGGTCGTCGGTCCAGCCGCCCAGGGTGGATAGGGGGACGGGGCGGCAATAGAGGGCAAGGGCGGCGAAAATCAGGGCAAATACCAGGGTATTGCCGATGATTTTGCGTTTTTTGTCCGTCATGGCTTACAGCCTCTCTCGAATGACCGGGATCTGCTTTTTTTCCGCGATGGCGGCGGCGATGGTTTGGGCCGCTTGGGCGGGAGGCATGGATCGCTGCTCGCCGGTTTGCAGGTTTTTCACCGATACGGCGCCCGCCGCTACTTCGTCGTCGCCGATGATGACGGCGTAGGGAACGCCTAATTTGTCCGCGTAGGCGAATTTTTGCTTTACCTTTTTCGGCTCTGTATAGAGCTGCGTGCGCACGCCGTGGGCGCGGAGGGTCGTCGCGGCGGCGATGGGGTAGGTCAGGTCCTGGGTCATGGGGATCACCAGGACGTCTGCCGGGGCGGTGACCATGGCGTCATTTAACAGGCCTTGCTCGCCCAGGACGTAGAACAGGCGGGTCAGGCCGATGGAAATGCCTACGCCGGGGAGTTTTTTGTCTGTGTAATAGCCCGCTAAGTCGTCGTAGCGGCCGCCGGAACAGACGGAGCCGATCTCCGGGTAGTCTGTCAGCGTCGTTTCGTATACCGTGCCGGTGTAGTAATCCAGACCACGGGCGATGGTCAGGTCAATCTGGAAGTGGTCCTCCGGCACGCCGAAGGCTGCCAGGTATTTCGCCACGGTGGTCAACTCGTCCAGGCCTGTGTCGAACAGTTCGCTCCGGCCCCGGTACTCCTCCAGGGCCGCGAGGACCTGGGCGTTGCTGCCTTTGATGGAGATGAACTCCATGATGTCGCCTACGTTGTCCTGGCCCAGGTCCAGTTCGTCGTGGAGGAGCAGGCCGACTTTTTCCGCACCGATCTTGTCCAGCTTGTCTACCGTGCGCATGATCTCGCCGGAGCGGGCCAGCAGGCCCAGCATGTCGTAAAAGCCATTCAATATCTTCCGGTTATTGACCCGGATCACAAAGTTCGTCAGACCGAACCGGGTAAACGTGCGGTAGATGATGGATGGGATCTCCGCTTCGTTCACGATGTCCAGGCTGCCGTCGCCGATCACGTCGATATCCGCCTGGTAGAACTCCCGGAAGCGGCCACGCTGGCTACGCTCGCCACGGTAGACCTTGCCGATCTGGTAGCGCTTGAACGGGAACGCCAAATTGCTGTAATTCGCCGCTACGTATTTCGCCAGGGGGACCGTCAGGTCAAAGCGCAAGGCCAGGTCCGTGTCCCCTTTCAGGAAGCGGTAAATCTGCTTTTCCGTCTCGCCGCCGCCTTTCGCCAGCAATACCTCCGCCGATTCGATGATGGGCGTATCCAGCGGGGTGAAGCCGTACAGACTGTAACTCTCCCGCAGGATCTCCATCATGCGCTCCATCTGCTGCTGCCGGGCAGGGGGCAGTTCCATAAATCCGGACAGGGTCCGGGGTTTCACTCGTTCCATTTTGTTCCTCTCCTTTTGCGGCAGGAAAGGATGCCCCGGCCCGGCTGACCGGACAGGCGCATCCTCTCCTGCTTCGTTTCCTTACTTCGCCTTCGGGTTGACAATGTCCCGCCAGTCCAGATCGCCCCGGGCCAGGCCCTGGATCAGCACTTCCGCCGTGGCGATATTCGTGGCGAAGGGGATCATGTACTGGTCGCACAGGCGCTCGATCTGGTTCACCTCATGGAAGCTGGCTTTGTTGCCCGGATCGCACAGGAAAATCACCAGGTCGATTTCGTTATACGCGATCCGTGCCCCGATTTGCTGCGCACCGCCCTGGCTGGCGTGGAGGTACATGGTGATGGGCAGTCCCGTCGCTTCCGCGATCAGCTTACCCGTCGTGTTCGTGGCACAAAGCTGGTGCTCCGCCAAAATCCCCTTGTACGCGATGCAAAACTGCACCATCAGTTCTTTTTTCCGGTCATGGGCCATAAATGCGATGTTCATGTCGTTTCACCCTTTCTGCTTACGTTTATTTTATCATCGTTCTTGCCTTTCGCAAGAAAAATTTCTCCGGTTTTCAGCGCAGGAAGCTCATTTCCGATTCGATCGTCTTGTTCGATTCCTTGATGCTGAAGTACGCTTCCATGACCTCACGGCCGATGAACGCAATGGAGGCACCAGACGAGCCTTTTTCCACCACGATGGCTACCGCTATCTCTGGGTCCTCATAGGGCGCGAAGCACACGAAAATCGCGTTGGTGCCGCCGCCGGTCTGGGCTGTGCCGGTCTTGGCGCACACAGACAGATTGCAGTCCCGGAACGCCTCGTAGGCGCTGCCCTCAAAGGTGTTGGCCACCATGTACATGCCGTAGCGTACCGCTTCGTAGTTCTTTTCCTCGCTTTCCACGGTGCTGAGTACCTCCGGCTTGCGCTCATAGACGGTCTCGCCGTAGTCGTAACTGGTGACTTTTTTCAAAATCGACGCGGTGTGGTGCTCGCCGCTGTTGGCGACGGCGGCGATGTACTCCGCCAATTGCAGAGGCGTGTATACGCTGTAGCCCTGGCCGATGCCGGTCTGCACCGTGTCGCCCTGGTACCAGTCGGCGCCGATGTTCTCCAGCTTATAGGCCTGGGTGCCGATGACGCCAAGGGATTCCGGCAGTTCAATGCCTGTAGCGGTGCCCATGCCGAAGCGGGCGGCGTAGTCGGACAAATCGTCGTTGCCGACAAAGTCGCTGATGGTGTAGAAGAAATAGTTGCAGGACACCTGAATGGCCTGGGCCACGTTCACCACGCCGTGCTTGAATCCGGCGGAGTATGCCCAGCACACCGGGGCGTAGCCCGCGTCGGCGTATTTGGTGAATTTGCCCTCGTCCTCAATGGTGCTTTCCGTGGTGATGATGCCCTCCGTCAGGCAGGCGATGGCGGTGCAGGGCTTGAAGGTGGAGCCGGGGGCGTATTCGCCCTGCAAGGCCCGGTTCATCAGGGGCTTGGCCTCGTCCGTGCTCACTTCGGTGTAGTTGTCCAGCAGGGTGGTCAGGTCAAAGTCCGGCCAGCTGGCGATGGCAAGAGGTTCGCCGGCTTTTACGTCCACCGCGGCGATGGCGCCGCCGGTGATGTCCGGCTTGATCTCCTTATCCATGCCCAGTTCCTCGTACTCCGCGTTGGCAATGTCCCGCTCCGCCTGGAGCTTTTCGATGCTGGACGCTAAAATCCGCTCTACCGCCTCTTGGAACACGATGTCGATGGTCAGGTACACGTTATCCCCCGGCTGGGGCGGCTCGGTGTATTCCCGGCGGACGATGGCGCCCTCCGCCGTTTTCGTCACGGCCACGGTGCCGTCCTGCCCGTGGAGGTACTCCTCAAAGGCCAGTTCCGCGCCCTCCTTGCCCACCTGGGCGTTCAGGGGATAGTTTTTGTCCCGATACCGCTTGACATCCGTTTCGTCCATGGAGTTGATGTAGCCCAGGATGTGCGCCGCGCCGGAGGTGTTGTACTCCCGGACAAAGCTGGTCTCTACCTCCACGCCGGGTACGTCCTGCTCCAGCAGCTTCGTGATGAGGGGCAAGGACGCGTCCTTGACGAAAATGTAGTCCGATGTATCCACGATGTAGCGGCTGTTCAGCTCGTAGCGCAGGCCCGCCACCTTGCGGGTCTGCTCGTTGTCATAGCCCGCGCCGATGCCGTACCGGGAGCGGAAAAACGCCATCAGCTCTACCGCCGTGACTTCGTCGTCCTTGACGTACTTGGGGTCTTCATCGCTCTGGGGGTTCGGGTTCACCTTGGCGATGCCCGTATCCAGGGCAAGCTGGGTGTACATGCTGTTGGTGCAGGCGTTTTGGATGTAGCCGTCCAGCACCGCCTGCTGACGGGCGGTGATCTTTTCCGTGTATTCAAAGGGCGACTGGGACGTGATCGGCAGTTCGTCGATGTAGGTCTGGCCGAACTCCTCCACCGTGTCGATCAGTTCCAGGATGACCGCGTTGGGGTCTTCCTGTTCGAACAGCTCGTCGGTGTTGATGACGATGTCATAGCAGGTACGGCTGGACACCAGCAAACGGCCGTAGCGGTCCAGAATGTTGCCCCGGGAGGCCGCTACCGTCTCTTCCGTCACCCGGTTATTCGCGCTTTCCGCCGCGTACTTCGCCCCCTCGATCACCTGTAATTTGAACAGCACCGAGAAATACAGCACCAGCAGCAGCGCCAGAACGATCCCGCCGCCGATCAGACGGCCGGATGAGATAAGTTTTTTCATTCGCTTTTCCTTTCAGGGAACATTACGCCTTCCATCTTTTGTGGATCCAGCGCATCAATGCGTAGCACGCCGCGGCCATGGGCATGGACCACACCGTTTGCACCAGCGCCGTGGTCAGGCACGCCACCGCAGACCCAGGCTCCACCAGGACCACCCGCACCGTCTGGGCCAGGGCCGTAAACAGCAATGCCGCCCCCGCCGTGGTCAGATAGGCCGTGAAGCTCCGGCTCAGCCAGAATTCCGACGCCAGGCCCGATAGAAAGCCGATGGCCGGGAATAAAACCGTGAACAGCAGCGTGTTTTCCGGGAACGCCAGGTCGCACAGCACACCGGCCAGCAGACCGAACAGTCCGCCGCGGAAGCCGCCCTCAAACAGGCTCACCGCCACGCAGGCCGCCGGGATGAACAGCATCTTTACCCCCAGCAGGCCCAGCCGGGCAAACACCGTGTCCTGGAAAAACAGCAGGATCAGCAGGGTCAGAATGTAGATCAGCGCCAGCCGCAGCTTTTTCAGATCGATGATATCCGCAAACATGGCTCCCCCTTACTCCACCACCCGGTAGTCCTTGATGATAAACACCTGGGTCAGGTCGTCCAGCTTCGTGTACGGCTCTACCACAGCGTATTCCACCTGGCCCGCCGCCTCGCTGTGGACCGAGGAGACCGTGCCGACGATCAGGCCCTGGGGGTACGCCCCGCCGGCGCCGGAGGTCACCACAATGTCGCCGGTGATGATCTGCCCTGTCTCCGCCACGAAACTCAAGCGCATGTACTGGGAGCGCATCAGAGTGTAGTCCCCCTCCAGAATGCCGGAGACCTCTTCCGCGCCTACCAGCACGCCGATGTTCGTGTCCAGGTCCACCACCGTCTCTACCGTGGACCAGCTCGCGCCTACCTCGGTGATGGTGCCTACCAGCACGCCGTACTCCGTTACCACGCTGTCGCCTACCGCAAGCTCCGCGTCCGCGCCTTTGCTGATGGTGAAGCTGGAATCCCAGTTGGACGCGTTCCAGGACACCACCTTGGCGGATTCAAACACGTAGTCCGTATGCTTTTGCTGGAGGTTCAGAATTTCCCGCAGACGGGCGTTTTCCTCCGCGGCCTGGTCGTTTTCCCGGATCTGCTGTTCCAGGTCCGCAAGCTGGGCGCGCAGGCGCTCATTCTCCTGCTTCAGATTGTCGTATTCATAAATGTAGCCGTACAGTTCCTCCATGCGGCTCACCACCGCGGTGGCGACCTTTTGGAAGGGCGTACGGATGGCGCCGGAGACATTGGACAGCAGACCCACGCCTCCGTCCCGCACATTCCGGCCGATGGCCAGTACCCCCGCGACCAGCAGCACGATCACCAGCAGCCGGACGCCGTATTTTTTCAGATAGGCTTTCAAAGCAGCGTTACACCTACTTCTTTCAACAGTTTTCCCAGCCTGCACACCGGCAGGCCCATCACATTAAAGAAATCCCCTTCGATGCCCTCCACAAACAGAGCGCCCAGGCCCTGGGCTCCGTAAGCCCCGGCTTTGTCCATGGGTTCGCCGGTTTGGATATACGCGGCGATCTCCCCGTCGGGCAGCGACCGGAAGCGCACCTTCGTTTCCTCCGCCGCGGACAATGCCGCGCCGTCTTTCAGCACCGTGACGCCGGTGTAGACCGTGTGGGTCTCCCCGGACAGGGCATGGAGCATATCCGCTGCGTCCTGTTCGGTTTTCGGCTTGCCTAAGATCCGGCCGCCGTGCCACACCACGGTGTCCGCGCCGATGACGACGTCTCCAGGGGCGCATGTCTCGGCTACGGCCGCAGCTTTCTGCGCCGACAGGCGCTTGACCGCTTCCTCCGGCGCGATGCCGGGAGGCAGCTTCTCTTCCCCGGCGGCGGGGCGGACCTCAAAGGTCAAGCCCAGCATGGTGAGCAATTGCTTCCGGCGGGGCGAGGCAGAGGCTAAGATCAGTGCCATCACTCCACCCCCCGGTAGTAAAGGCCGCGGGTCAGGCCGTTGGGCCGGTACTCCGACAAGCCCAGGTAGCTTTTTGCCACCTCAACGCATTCCCGGGGCGATTCCGTGGTGAACAGCATCCGCACGCCCCATAAGCCCGCCGTTTCATACTCCCGGCGCTTGTCCGCCATGAACAGCTTATGGGCGTTATAGATCACGTTCCGGCAGCCGAACTCCCGCACCACGGGAAATACGCTGCCCGTGCGGTCCGACAGTTGCCCCGGCGTCTGGCAGGCGCAGCGGCCCGCGCTGTTTTTGATGATGCACTGGTCGCTGACCATGGCCGGCAGGCGGCCGTAGACAATCATTTCCGCGTCGATGGGTTTTTTCAGATCCCGGATCTGGGCCATGCGCAGTTCAAACGACGCGGTGGCCGATTCCAGCCCCGCCGTGGACAATACCTCCAGGGCGTAGGAATTAAAGGCGTTCAGGCCGAAGTCGCCCCGGACGCGCATCCCCGCCTGGCGGGCCAGGAAAATATGCCCCAGGTTGCCCACAAGGGCTTCCTCCACCCCGGAAAGGCGCACCTGGCGGAGCATGTTCGCCACCTCCGCCACCTGGTTATCCGTGATGATCCGGGGCAGCACCGCCGCTACCACCGTGCCCGTTTGAGTGAACGCGTCGGTGCAGTGGGGGTCTTTATATAATACCTCTAAGGGAACGTATACGTAAGATGGGCGCAGCTCCGCCAGCTCTTCGGTGAGCTGTTCGGCGGTGAGCACCTGAAAGATCATGCGGGGGTCCTTGCGGATGAAGCGGTCCGTGGGGACCGGGGGAAATTTCTGCACCCGGCGGTCCGGGCGCTTCGCCCGCTGGGCCGTGAGTTCCGAGATCAGCTTGCGCCGCAGCTCGTTCACTTCCGACGCAGTGACGTGCAGGCCCGGGTCGATCTCGCAATAGACGTTTTCCGCGTAATAGGGTGTGCCGCCGGTTTTATACATCTGGTCCCGGATGTTCTGCTCCGTGACCCCACGGCGCTCCGCTTTCGGCGGGACGCCGCCCGTCACGACCGCCCGGTGCCCGTCCCGGTCCGCCACCGCCGCCTGCACGGGCTGGCCCTCCCGGATCACCGCGTAAAAGTCCACCGGGACTCGGCGCACTTCGCTGTCCGCGTACTGCTTGCGCACAGCGTTGAAAAACTTCTCCTGCTCCCGGCTGCGCTCCTGGCGGGTGCCGAACATGTCTGGCCCGATCTCGCCGTTGAAATAGCCCTGGGTAAAGCCCTCCCGGGAGAAGGCCCGCTCTAATTGCTCGTATTCCGGCTGGGTGGGCGCCCGGCGCTCCTTGATGACCTTGGAATACACCTCCGTCACCGCGGCGGTGTACTCCGGGCGCTTCATGCGGCCCTCGATCTTCGCGCAGGTCACGCCCGCGTCTTCCAGCATTTGCAGCTTGTCCACCAAGCAGTTGTCCTTCAGGGACAGGGGATAATCGTCCATACGTCCGCCCATGCTGTACTGCATCCGGCAGGGCTGGGCGCACATGCCCCGGTTGCCGCTCCTGCGCCCGATGAGGCTGCTCATGTAGCATTGCCCGGAATGGCAGAAGCACAGCGCCCCGTGGACAAATACTTCCGTTTCGATGGGGGCGTGCTTGGCGATGAACGCGATCTGCTCATAGCTCAGTTCCCGGGCCAGCACCGCCCGGGTCAGACCCAGTTGGGCGCAGGCCTCCACCCCCGCCAGGTTGTGTACGCTCATCTGCGTGCTGGCGTGCAATGGGATATCCGGCACCGCCTCCCGGACGACCCGGATCAAGCCCAGGTCCTGGATAATGATGCCGTCCGCCCCCAGGTCGGAGGCCATGCGGGCCATACCCGCCGCGTCGGACAGCTCCCGGTCGCCTACCAGGGTGTTCAGGGTCACATACACCTTGCACCCCCGGATGCGGCAGTAACGCACCGCCTTGGCAAATTCTTCCTGGGAAAAGTTCTCCGCGCCCCGGCGGGCGTTGAAATCGCCAAACCCCATATACACAGCGTCCGCGCCGCTTTGCACCGCCGCAATGACGCTCTCCGGCGAGCCCGCCGGCGCTAATAATTCTAACATAGAAACACTCCGAAAAAGTGAAAGTTCTGTAAATAGGTACAATTATCGATATTAAATCAATGTATTATAGCATAGAACACCCCCTTGCGGCAAGGTAAATTTCGTGTTATACTACAAAATACGAAAAATTTCCCGGGAAAGGAGGCGCGCGGACTATGGCAAAGGATGAATATGTGGTGTCCAGCCCGGAGTGCGTGTCCATCCCGGTGTCGGACGTGGACGCCCTGCTGGGCTGTGACAACGACGTGTGTATGCGGATGTATTTGTACCTCAAGCGGGGGGACAAGCCCCGGGACGACCTGCGTATCTCCCAGGACCTGCGGCTGCCCTTGACCGCCGTGCAGGAGGCCGGAAAACAGCTAAAACGCATGGGGCTTTTGTCCGACCGCCCCGCCCCCGCCGCGCCGGCGGAGGAACTGCCCCAGTACGACGCGTCCTATATCGTGGAGCGCACCCGGGAAGACCCACGGTTCCGGGACCTTGTGCAGGAAGCAGGGCAGATTTTGGGCCGGAAGCTGTCTACCACGGAGCTGCAAAAGCTCTTTGGGCTGTATGACGAATTGGGCCTGCCGCCGGAGGTCATCGTGCTGATGATGAACGCCTGTAAAGAGGAATGGGCGGAAAAATACGGCCCCGGGCGGGTCCCCACCATGCGGCAGATCGAAAAAGAGGGCTACGTCTGGGCAAGGCTGGAAATTTTTACCCTGGAACAGGCGGAAACTTACCTCACCCGGCGGCAGGAGAAAAAAGACGGCGTGGCCGCTTTGAAACGGGCGCTGGGTATCCGGGACCGGGAACTGTCCGCCACGGAACGCAATTATCTGGAACAATGGCTGGACTTGGGCTTCCCCCAGGATTCCATCCTCATCGCCTACGACCGCACCGTCACCCAGACCGGCGGGCTGAAATGGGCGTATATGAACAAAATCCTTCAAAGCTGGCACCAAAAAGGCCTGCGCACGCCGGAGCAGATCGAGACCGGGGATACCCTCCCCGGCCGGAAGCGCACCCCCCAACAGGCCCCGGCGCAGACCGCTCCCCGCCCCGGCGGAGAGAAAGAGCGGCTGATGAAGATCTACGAGAGCATTAAAAAATAACAGGAGGCGCCCATGGCACTGGATGGGAAGCTGCTGGCCCTTGCCAGAAAACAGCTGGATGATATCCGGCATCATAACGAGGACTTGCAGTCCGCCCGGCGGCGGGAGGTCTACGCCCGCATCCCCCGGGTCCGGCAGATCGACGGGGCTTTGCAGGGGCAAATGCGGCGGCTGGCCCAAGTGACGATGGCCGGCGGCAAGACCCTGGCCGACGATCTGGCCGCCCTGGAAGCGGAAAACCGGGCCTTGCAGGACGAGCGCCGGGCGCGGCTGGCCGGGGCCGGGTTCGACCCGGACTACACCGGCGAGGTGTACGACTGCCCGGACTGCCGGGACACCGGGTATGTAAACGGGAAACTGTGCCACTGCCTGCGGCGGCTGTATAACGCCCAGGTGACAAAGCACCTGTCCAAACTCCTCCGGGGAGACGAGCAGTTTTCCGGGTTTGACCTGAGTTTCTACCCCGATATTCCCGACCGGAACGGGGACAATCCCCGGGAGTGCATGAGTATCATCCGGGATTTCTGCGAGGCGTACGCCCGGGGCTTTGACGGGCAGGGGCCGAACCTCATCTTTTCCGGCGGCCCGGGGCTGGGCAAGACCTTTTTGTCCGCCTGCATCGCCAAAGTGGTGTCGGAAAACGGCTGGTCCGTGGCTTACGACAGCGCGTCCGCCTGTCTGGGGGCGTTCGAGAAAGAGCGGTTCTCCCGGGACGGGGACGAAAAAGCCGCCGCCGGAGCCACCGTGCGGCAGTATTTGTCCTGCGATTTGATGATCTTAGACGATTTGGGGACCGAGATGAATACCTCCGCCGCCCAAAGCGCCCTGTATACGCTCATCAACCACCGGCTCACCGCCGGGAAGCAGACCATTATCAGCACCAACCTGTCGGAACCGGAGCTGGAACAGCAGTACAGCCCCCAGATCGCGTCCCGGCTGCTGGGGGAGTATCAATGGCTGCACTTTTTGGGGTCGGATATCCGGCGCCGGTAATCTTCCATCCGCGGAGGGCTGTGAATTGCGATTCCATGAAGTATTATCCGACCTGCGTTACCGCAGCGGAAAGCGCCAGCGGCAGGTGGCCGCCGACCTGGGCATCAGCCAGGCGCTTTTGAGCCACTACGAAAACGGCACCCGGGAACCCGGCTTGGCGTTCCTCGTCCGGGCCTGCGACTACTACGGCGTCACCGCCGATTACCTGCTGGGCCGCACGCAGACCAAAACCACCGCCACCGGCGAGGAAGCCGCCGCCCTGGCCCAACAACTGCGGGCGCTGGCGGACAAACTCACCGGACTGGGTGAATAAGGGGTATTTTTATGATACAACAAGACCATATTCGAAACTTTTCCATCATCGCTCATATCGACCATGGCAAGTCCACCCTGTCGGACCGCATCATTGAGCTGTGCGGCGCGGTGGAACAGCGCATTATGGAAGACCAGATCTTAGACAATATGGATCTGGAACGGGAACGGGGCATCACCATCAAGGCCCGGGCCATCGGACTGTCCTATACCGCCGACGATGGGGAGACCTATACCCTGAACCTCATCGACACCCCGGGGCATGTGGACTTCAACTACGAGGTCAGCCGGTCCCTCGCCGCCTGCGAGGGGGCCATCCTCATTGTGGACGCGTCCCAGGGCGTGGAGGCCCAGACCCTGTCCAACACCTATCTGGCCCTGGACCACAATCTGGAAATCCTGCCGGTGCTCAATAAAATCGACCTGCCCGCCGCAGACCCCGTGCGGGTCAAGCATGAAATCGAGGATATTATTGGCATCCCTGCCATGGACGCACCGGAGATTTCCGCCAAAAACGGCGTGAACATCAAAGACGTGGTGGAGGACATCGTGAAAAACGTCCCCGCCCCCAAGGGCGACCCGGACGCGCCGCTGAAAGCGCTCATTTTTGACAGCCAGTACGACAGCTACCGGGGCGTGATCGTGCTCATGCGCATCGTGGACGGACGCATCCGCACCGGGGATGAAGTGCTGCTCATGTCCACGGGGGCGAAATATAAGGTCATCGAGGTGGGGCATCTGGACCCCCTTGGGCTGGCTCCCTGCAATGAGTTGGCTGCCGGGGACGTGGGTTATTTCACCGCCAGCATCAAGACCGTGTCCGACACCCAGGTGGGCGACACCGTCACCCTCGCCGCCGCGCCCACGCCGGAACCCATGCCCGGCTACCGGCCCGCGCAATCGATGGTGTACTGCGGCATCTATACCGCCGATGGGTCGAAATATCCCGACCTGCGGGACGCGCTGGATAAATTGAAACTCAACGACGCGTCGCTGTCCTATGAGCCGGAATCCTCCGCCGCGCTGGGCTTTGGCTTCCGGTGCGGGTTTTTGGGGATGCTCCATATGGAGGTCATCCAAGAGCGGCTGGAACGGGAGTTCGATTTGGATCTGGTCACGACACTGCCGTCGGTCATTTATGAAATTGAAAAGACCGACGGGAGCGTTGTGCATGTGGATAACCCCCACAACTACCCGGATCCGGCATCCATCCAGGAGGCCCGGGAACCGTATATGCACGTGTCCATCATCACGCCGCAAGAGTATGTGGGCAATATCATGCCCATGTGCCAGGATAAACGGGGGATTTACAAGGATATGCAGTATCTGGACACCAATCTGGTGGAACTGCGGTACGACATGCCTTTGAACGAAATTATTTACGACTTTTTCGATTCCCTCAAGGCCCGCACCAAGGGGTATGCCTCTTTGGACTATGAACTGGCGGATTACCGGCCCAGCGAGTTGGTGAAGGTGGATTTGATGCTCAACGGCGACCAGGTGGACGCGCTGAGTTTCATTGCTCACAAGGACAAGGCCTATCCCCGGGCCCGGCGGCTGTGTGAGAAGCTGAAGGAGAATATCCCCCGACAGCTGTTCGAGGTCCCCATCCAGGCCGCCATCGGCGGACGCATCATTGCCCGGGAGACCGTCAAGGCTATGCGGAAAGACGTGCTGGCCAAGTGCTACGGCGGCGACATCACCCGGAAGAAAAAGCTGCTGGAAAAGCAGAAAGAGGGCAAAAAGAAAATGCGTCAGCTGGGGACCGTGCAGATCCCCACGGAAGCGTTCCTCGCAGTGCTTAAGCTGGACGAGGAATAAAAAATGCGTCTCGATCGAGACGCATTTTTTATTTGCACTTTTTATCGCAATGGGCGCAGTCCCCATCACAGCCGCCGGTTTCGTGCCGGCGTATCTTTTTAATGGCGTACACCAGCCAAACGGACAGTAGGGCAAGAACGAAAACTGTAAGCATTTATGACACCTCACAGCAACAGCATGCCCGCCAAGTGGACGATACATGCAACGAGCCAGGCGACCACACACTGCATCACGCAGACGCCCGCCGCCCAGCGGGCGCCAAGCTCCCGCTTCACCGACGCGATGGCTGCCACGCAGGGCGTGTACAGCAGGCAGAATACCAGAAACGCCACGGCGGACAACGGCGTGAGCAGGCCGCCCAGCCCCGCTGTCGTGCCGCCTAACAGGACGGTCAGGGTGCTCACGACGCTCTCTTTCGCCATGAAGCCCGTGATGAGCGCCGTAGACAGCCGCCAGTCGCCGAAGCCCAAGGGGCGGAACACCGGCGCGATGCCGCCGCCGATGAGCGCCAGCAGACTTTGGGCAGAATCCGTCACCACGTTCAGCCGGGTGTCAAAGGTCTGCAAAAACCAAATCACGATGGACGCCACAAAAATCACCGTGAACGCCCGGGTGACAAAGTCTTTCGCCTTGTCGTACATCAGCTTTCCCACATTTTTCCAGCCCGGCAGGCGGTAGTTGGGCAGTTCCATCACGAACGGCACCGGCTCGCCTTTGAACGCGAAAGTTTTCAGCAGCAGGGCAAACAGCACCGCGACCGCGATGCCTGTGAAGTACAGCAAAATCATCACCAAGGCGGCGTGTTCCGGGAAGAAAAACGCCGAAAACGTGGCGTAAATGGGCAGCTTCGCCGAGCAGGACATGAACGGCGTAAGCAGGATGGTCATTTTCCGGTCCCGGTCCGACGGCAGGGTGCGGGTGGCCATGATCGCCGGAACCGAACAGCCGAAGCCGATGAGCATCGGCACAAAGCTGCGGCCTGATAGGCCGATTTTCCGCAGGAGTTTGTCCACGACAAAGGCGACCCGGGCCATGTAGCCGGAATCCTCCAAAATCGACAGGAGGAAAAACAGGACCACGATGATGGGCAGAAAGCTCAGTACGCTCCCTACCCCGGCGAAAACGCCGTCAATGACCAGGGACTGCACCACGGGGTTCAGGCCGTAGACGGTGAACGCTGTGTCGAATACTGTCGTTAAGTGGTCGATGCCCAGGGCCATCCAGTCGGACAGGCGCTGGCCGATTACGGCGAAAGTCAGCCAGAACACCAGCGCCATGATGCCTACAAACGCGGGAATGGCGGTGAAGCGGCCGGTGAGGAATTCGTCGATTTTCGCGCTGCGGGCGTGCTCCTTGCTCTCGTGGGGCTTTACCACCGTCAGGGAACAGACCTTCTCAATGAAGCTGAAGCGCATGTCCGCCAGGGCCGCGTGGCGCTCCTTGCCGCACTCTGATTCCATTTGGGTCACGATGTGCTCGATGGCTTCCCGCTCGTTGTCGTCCAGACGGAGCAGGTCTAAGATCAGCGGGTCGGATTCCACCAGCTTGGTGGCGGCGAAGCGCAATGGGACGTCCGCGGCCGCGGCGTGGTCGGAAATGAGCTGTTCGATGCTGTGGATGCAGCGGTGTACCGCGCCCTGGTCCGGGCCGTAGGGTTCGCAGAAGTCCCGTCGCCCCGGGCGCTCCCGGTACTTCGCGATATGTAAGGCGTGTTCTACCAGCTCCGCCGTGCCCTCGTTTTTCGCCGCGGAGATGGGGACCACCGGGATGCCCAGCAGCTCTTCCAGGCGGTTGACCTGGATGGTGCCGCCGTTGTTCATTACCTCGTCCATCATGTTCAGCGCCAGCACCATAGGGATGTCCAGTTCCATCAGCTGCATGGTCAGGTACAAGTTCCGCTCAATGTTCGTGGCGTCCACGATGTTGATGACGCCGTCGGGTTTGTCCCGGAGCAGGAATTCCCGGGTAACGATCTCCTCGCTGGTGTAGGGCGACAGGGAGTAGATGCCCGGCAGGTCCGTGATGACCGCCTCCGGGTGGCCCTTGATGACGCCGTCCTTCCGGTCCACCGTCACGCCGGGGAAGTTGCCTACGTGCTGGTTGGAGCCGGTGAGCTGGTTGAATAGCGTGGTTTTGCCGCAGTTCTGGTTCCCCGCCAGGGCGTAGCGGATGCCCCGTCCGTCGGGGATGGGCGCTTCGCCGGTGCGCACGTGGTAGACTCCCATTTCCCCGGTGTGGGGGTGGGGGATGTCCGGTTCCGGCGCGGTGCGGCGCTTTTCATGGGCGTCGTGGGCGCGGTCGATCTCAATGCGGGCCGCGTCCGCCTTGCGCAGGGTCAGTTCGTATCCCCGGACGGTCAGCTGCAGTGGGTCGCCCATGGGGGCGGTCTTCACCAGCGTGACTTCCGTGCCAGGAGTGAGACCCATGTCCAATATATGCTTTTTCAGGGACAATTCCGCCCCGCCTACCGCGGTGATGTACGCGTCCTGTCCCGGTTTGAGGTCGGCTAAGGTCATTGGCATGACTTCCTCTCGATTCTCTTGGGTCCATTATACACCATGTGTCAATGGTCACGCCACGCCTGTGATGAAGATCTCCAGGCCGATGGCGATGAGGATCACGCCGCCCAGGATGCCCGCTTTGCCCGCCAGCTTCATGCCGAAACGCCGGCCCAGGAGCAGTCCCGCCAAGCAGATGATGAACGTCACCGTCGCGATGACCGCCGCGCACAGCAGGGCCGGGGGCAGTTCGTAGTCCGCGATGGTGAAGCCCACGCTCAGCGCGTCGATGGACGTGGCCACGCCCTGCATCAGCAGCGCCGGGACGCTTACGGCGCCGGAATCGCCATCTTCCTGCGTGTCTTTGTGCCGCAGGCTTTCCAGCAGCATCCCGCCGCCGATGTAGCACAGCAAAATCAGCGCGATCCAGGGGATCAGCCGGGAAAAGGCCGTGAAGCGCTCCACAAAGGCGTGGACGCACACCCAGCCCAGCATGGGCATGAGCGCCTGGAATCCCGCGAAGACCCCAGCCACCGCGCACATGCGGCCCTTGCCCATCCCCGGCTCCCGCAATCCGTTGGCCAGGGAGACCGAAAACGCGTCCATGGCCAGGCCCACGCCCAGCAGGACGCTGTTGATGACAAACAACACGTCGATGACCACTGTTTTTTCCTCCGGTTCACAAGAAAGGCGCGGTATCTGCCGCGCCTTTCGGAATAGTATCAGTATATTTCTCCGCCGCCGGGGTTATACGCCCCGGAAGCGCCCGGGTCACATCCGCTTGAGCACTTCCAGCAAAATGGCGCACTCCATGCGCTTTTTGAACAGCTCGCAGCCGTACTCATACACGCCGTTGACGCTGCCCGTGGCGTGGTACGCGTTGGCGGCGCACCCGCCGGCGCAGTACAGCCGCGCCCAGCAGTCGGCGCACTCGGGGTGGGAGTACACGTTGCACTGCCGGAACTGCTCCTGTACTTCCGGCGCGGTCACGCCGTTCCAGATATCCCCCAGCTTGAACGCTTCCTCCCCCACGAACTGGTGGCAGGGGTACAAGTCGCCCCAGGGGGTCACGGCCATGTATTCTGTCCCCGACCCGCAGCCGGACAGCCGCTTATAAATGCACGGCCCGGCGGTGAGGTCGATCATGTAATGGTAAAACGTAAAGGGCTTGCCCGCTTTTTCCCGCTCCCACATCATGTCTGTCAGCTTTTCGTACTGCTCGAACAGGATGGGCAGGTCCTCCAGGGTCAAAGCGCAGGGGTCCGACGGGTCGCAGACTACCGGTTCCATGCTCAGCCGGTCGAAGCCCAGGTCCAGCATGTGCTGGAGATCCTCGGTGAAATCCGGATTGTGGTGGGTGTAGGTGCCCCGCATGTAGTATTCCTTGTCCCCCCGCTTTTCCACAAAGCGCTGGAAATTGGGCACGATGCGGTTATAGCTGCCGTGCCCCGCCGCGTCTACACGGAAGCGGTCGTTGACCGCTTTCCGTCCGTCCAGGCTGAGCACCACATTGTTCATCTCTTTGTTGCAGAACTCCGTCACCTCGTCGTCCAGCAGTACGCCGTTGGTGGTGAGGGTGAAGCGGAAATGCTTGCCCGTGGCTTCCTCCCGGCTGCGGGCGTAGGCCACAAGCTGCTTCACCACGTCCCAATTCACCAGGGGTTCTCCGCCGAAGAAGTCCACTTCCAAGTTCTTCCGGTCGCTGGAATTGGCAATGAGAAATTCCAAGGCCTGCTTGCCTACGTCAAACGACATGAGCGCTTTGTCGCCGTGGTACTTCCCCTGCCCGGCAAAGCAGTAGGAGCAGGTCAGATTGCAGGTATGGGCTACGTGGAGGCACAGGGCCTTGACGATAGGGCTTTGCTTCATTTTCCCCGCCAGGTGGGAGAATTTGTCCTGGGAAAACAGCTTGCCCTGGGCCTTGAGCTCTTCCACGTCCCGGATGCAGGCGCGGATCTCCCCCTCGTCCACGTCCGGCAGATCGCCGTATTTGTCCAGCATGGCGGAAACGATCTCGTCGGGGGTGTGGGTCTCGTACAGGGCGATGATGTCGTAGGCTACGTTGTCTACTACGTGGATGGCCCCGGAATTCACGTCGATGACGACGTTGACCCCCCGTAATTTATATTGATGGATCATGGTCATATCTCCTTTTGGGCAGTCGGAACAGATAGCAAAAACCGCCTGTCCGAAGCGAACAAGCGGTTTTGTGGGCAAGGAATCTTATTTTTCCTTGTTCTCGCAAGCCTGGTTGGCAACACCGCAGGAGGTCTTGCAGGCAGACTGACAGGAAGTCTGGCACTCGCCGCAGCCGCCGGTAACGGCACTCTTGGTCAGATCGCGGGTCTCGATGGTCTTGATTCTGTTCATGTGGATGCCCTCACATTTCCAAAAAATTCTTCAATAGTATACAACAACTTGTGTCCATCGTCAAGTGTTTTTCACGATATGGAAGCCGCCCCGGGCGCTTTGCAGGGTCACGCCGGTTTCCCCGCAGGACCGGGCGTATTCCGCCAGTTCCCCGCTCACCCGCTCCCCGGGGGTCACAAGGGGGATGCCCGGGGGGTAGGCCCAGAGGAAATCCGCCGATATTTCCCCCGCCGCGGCGGTCACGGCGCACGCAGCCGCGGGAGCGGACAGCGCCTGGGACATGGGCAGTACCGTTTCCGCTTCCGGGGCAGTCAGCCCAGGCAGGGCGGGTGCGGCGGTCAGCGTCCCGTCGATCTCGCACAGCGCCCGGGACAAACGGGTCAACGTCCCAGCGGTATCCCCCAGCCCCGTCATGGCGATGACGTAGTCCGCCGCGGCCATTTCGGGTTCGATATGGTACGTTTCCCGCAGGCGGCGGGCCAAGTCCGGGCCGGAAAGGGGCGTGTTTTGGGTGGAAATCACCAGTTTGGAGGGGTCATCCACCGGAAGTACGGTCAAATGGCGCAGGCGGTTGGTTTGTATGCGGAAATCCGACAGGGCGGCGGACCATTGGGCGTATAATTCCGGGCCTTTGTCCCGCAACAGGGTGACGCAGCTGTCGATGGACGCCATGAGCAGGTACGACGGGCTTGAAGTTTGGAACACCTGCAGCCAGAATTGCACGGTCATGGGGTCGACGTGGTCTGTACACAGGTGCAAAAGGCCCGTTTGGGTCAGGCTGGGGAGGGTTTTGTGCAGGCTTTGCACGACTAAATCCGCGCCCTGGGTCACGGCGCTTGGGGGAAAGGCCGGGGACAGGCCGAAATGGGCGCCGTGGGCTTCGTCTACCAGCACAGCGGCGCCGTGGCGGTGGGCCGCGGCGGTGACGGCGGCGACGTTGCAGGTCACGCCCTCGTAGGTGGGGCTGGTGAGGATGAGCAGCTTCGCGGCGGGGTGGGCGGTAAAAGCCGCTTCCACGTCCGCGGGGGTGACCGGGCCGGAAAAGCTCCGGCCGGGATAGGGGGCGGGGTAAATGTAATGGGGCGTGAGGCCCCGCAGCAGCAGGGCGTGGTACACCGAACGGTGGCAGTTCCGGGCCATGATGACCTCGTCGCCGGGGTCGGTCAGGGCAAATATGCCGGACAAAATGCCCGCCGTGCTGCCGCCTACCAGCCACCAGGCCCGGCGGCTGCCCCACAGGGCCGCGGCGGCTTCCATGCGCTTTGCCAGCGGGCCGGCGGGGTCGTGGAGGTCGGAAAAGCCGTCGATCTCCGTCACGTCCAGGCCCGCGCCCAGGGTGTTCAAATATGGAGCCAGCGCCATGTTGCGCTTATGCCCCGGCATGTGCATGGGCAGCGCGTCCGACGCGCAGTAGGCTTGCAGTTGGGAAAGGAGCGTGGACATGGCGGGACCTCCTTGGGGTGGGCTTGTTTTGAATGAGTCCATTATACAAAATCCGGCGGGAAAACGCAAATCCTTGACGAAAAATCCACATAGCCCCTTGCAATGGGGCAGGCCAAGTGGTAAAATATGCAGTTGAAAGAAATACCGGCCCGGCCGGAATTTAGCACGGAGGAATCAAAAATGTTTGAAAATCTGGTTGAAGTTCTGAAAAAGAACCCCCGCAAGATCGTATACACCGAGGGCGCGGACGCCCGTATCCTGGAAGCCGCCGCGCGGCTGAAAAAGGACGGGTTCTTAACGCCTATCCTGGTGGGCAATGTGGACGAAGTGAAGGCCGCCGCCAAAAAGGGCGGGTTCGATATTGACGGGCTGGAGATCCTCGACCCCACTGCTTACGCCGGCATGGACGACATGGTCGCCAAGATGGTGGAGCTGCGCAAGGGCAAAATGTCCCCCGAGGACTGCCGGGCGAACCTCATGAAGGGCAACTACTTCGGCACCATGCTGGTGAAAATGGGCGTGGCCGACTGCCTGCTGGGCGGCGCGACTTACTCCACCGCTGATACCGTGCGTCCCGCGCTCCAGCTCATTAAGACCAAGCCGGGCAATACGCTGGTGTCCTCCTGCTTTATTATGGTGCGGGGCGATGAGATGCTGGCTATGGGCGACTGCGCCATCAATATTTCTTACGAAGACAAAGTGGATAAAGAGGGCAATGTGACCCAGACTGCCGCGGAGCAGCTTGCCGAGGTCGCCATTGAGACCGAGAAGACCGCGAAGGTGTTCGGCATGGACCCCAAGGTCGCCATGCTGTCTTACTCCACCCACGGTTCCGGCAAGGGCGCTTCCGTGGATATGGTGCGCACCGCGACCGAGCTGGTGAAAAAGCAGTATCCCGATATGAAGATCGACGGCGAAATGCAGTTCGACGCCGCCGTGTCCCCCACGGTGGGCCAGCTGAAGTTCCCCGGCTCCCCGGTGGCGGGCTATGCCAACACCTTTATTTTCCCGGAAATTCAGTCCGGCAATATCGGGTATAAAATTGCCCAGCGTTTGGGCGGCTTCGCGGCGTACGGACCCATTCTGCAAGGCCTGAACGCGCCCATCAACGACCTGTCCCGGGGCTGCGACGCGGAGGAAGTTTATCAGATGAGCATTATCACCGCCGCGCTCGCCTAAGTCTCGTCAATCTCGCGCATCAATTTCGCGCCCAGTGCGAACCCATAGCGGAACGCCTGGGCGCTTCTGATGCGGGCGTAAGTCCGCACCCGGTCGTCGGATGGTTCTCTTTCGGGGGTGCAGTCCCGGCAGGGGTTCAGTTCCCCGTAATATAGTTGGTCGATCAGGTATGTGTACATGGTTGGGCCGCCTTGGTTGTGATGGGGATGTTATATATTACATATTTTAGATTAGGAGTGCTTTGATGTTTTGGGAGCGATTCTGCGAATTATGCGATCTGAAAAGTGTAAAGCCAAACACGGTAGCGGCTACTTTAGGACTTTCTAATTCCGTAACAACAAGTTGGAAGCAACGCAATTCGATTCCAAGCGGAGAAATCTTAATCAAATTGGCAGACTATTTTGATTGTTCCATTGATTTCCTTGTAGGTCGGACGGATGAGGTTGAAATGCCAGCTAAGATAGAGCATTCTCAAATAATCTTGAAAATATTAGAAGACCGCAATCTGACTCCTTATCAAGTGGCAAAGGAAACTGGGCTTTCAGAAAGTCTGTTCAGCAAATGGAAAAAGAATCCAACGTCTGAAATTGCTTCCCAAACGCTTGTTCTGATTGCAGATTATTTAAGCTGCTCTGTAGACTATCTTATCGGCCGCACAGACAAACCAGCGATATATCGCTAACAAAAAGGGGCGCAAAATGGTCAATTTAAGCAATCTTTTTCTTCGGATTTCCGCTTTGGGCATGACTGCGTCTCAAGTTTCCAAGGCAACCGGGATTTCTACCGGTAATATCAGCGATTGGAAAAATGGAAAAAGTGTTCCCGGCGGAGAAGCCCTGGTAAAACTTGCCGACTGTTTGGACTGCTCCGTGGATTACCTGCTGGGGCGTACCGATAATCCTGCACTCAACTGCTAATCCCCCTATTTTGAAAAGGAGGTCACACCATGCGACCTGACGGAATCCGCGTCAAAGGGCCGGACCCTATGTACAGTCTCATGCCCTATTTCCTCACCCGGCGGTACGACGCCATGAACATGGTCACACTGGATATCCCGGTGGCCCCCCTGCATGACTACATCAACGCTCAGCGGGCTAAGGGCGTGAAGCTGAGCCATCTCGCGCTGATTTTGGCCGCTTATGTCCGCACCGCCGCGGAGTATCCCGCGCTGAACCGTTTCATCGGCGGAAACCATAAAATCTACGCACACAAGGACCTTTCCGTCGCTA
Organism: Oscillospiraceae bacterium; assembly: GCA_022800755.1. GTDB lineage: Bacteria > Bacillota > Clostridia > Oscillospirales > Oscillospiraceae > HGM13010. Next base: position 76,970 of record JAAWQX010000004.1, on the reverse strand, counting down.
TGGTCGTCATTCGGCCCGGGCGGGTGGGCAATACGTCTTCCAAGCTGAAATTCCGCCCGGAGGACGACATTTTTACCGTGCAGAATAAAATCGACGAGGCCATCACCGCCAGCCGGAACGCGGAGGAAAATAACAAGCTGGATAAACTCATGAGCGTTTTGCTCCGGGTGCCGCTGCTGGCCCCGGTGCTGACCGGGATTCTGCGGTTCCTCGACCGCCACGGGCTGCTGCCTAAGGCGGTGTGCGACGTCAGCCCGTTCCACGCCAGCTTGCTCATCACCAATCTGGCCAGCATCCGCACCAACCATATTTACCACCATGTGTATGAGTTCGGCACCACCAGCGTGGCCGTGGCTATGGGCAACCTGCGGGAAGTCCCCCGGCGCACCAAGGGCGGTATTGAGCTGGAACGGTGCATCCCTCTGGGCGTGGTCATGGACGAGCGCATCTGCTCCGGTCATTACTTTTCCAAGGCGTTCGCAAGGCTGAAAGAGTATCTCAGCACCCCCACGCTGTTGGAGGGGCCGCCGCGGTATATCAATCCGGAAATATAAGAAGACCCCGGCTGACGGAAACCGTCAGCCGGGGGTTTTATTTGCCGTGCCGTGCAATAAACTCGTCCCGGCCCAATAGGTAGTCCAAGGACACATCCAGCAGGTCGGCAATGGCGGTAAGACGCTCATACGAGGGCCTTGCTTCTCCACTTTCATACTTCAGATAATTCCGCCGGCTCATGTTACAAAATTCAGCCATTTGGGTCGCCGAATACCCTTGTGCTTTCCTTAATTCTTTCAGTCTTTTAGAAAATATCTTCAAGCCCTTCTCCATAAATACTATTTCCCAAGCCGTTTGATAAATTGATCCCGGCCCAATAGATAGTCCGCTGACACGTCAAAAAAATCCGCAAGAGTCACAAAGCCTGCCAATGTGGGACTTGTGTCGCCGCTTTCATATTTTTGATAATTCCGAACGCCAACGCCACATATATCGGCTAATTCTTTTGTTGAAAGTCCCCGCGATTCTCTCAATTCTTTGAGCCGTTCTGAAAACATTTTTAAATTCCTCCCCGAAAAACACTTGACAGCGTAATTTAATGGCGCTATAATATGCTCAGGTGGCGTAATTTAATGGCGCCACCTATCCCAACACTTAATGGAGACCTACTATGAACAGCATCATCGACGAACTGTTTTATGAAAACATTTCCCCTTCTGAATTGTTCCCTTGGAGCAAAGAACACAAGAAACTGTCCGCAGAATACGTGGAGACCACAGACCGTCTGCGAAAAATCCTCGGCCATCGGCAGTTAAAGCTCTTTGAAACCGTCATACAGCAGGCCTTGGATCTCACCTGCTGCGAAACGCAATCCTATTTTCATGTCGGATTCTGCCTTGGCGCGCGGTTCATGCAGGAAATCATGGAGTTCGAGATACCATAAGCGTTTTGTACGCTTCGCAGGTCAGTGGAAGACAGGGCGATAGGGCCGCCACGCAATGGGATTTTCCAAACCTACGTTTACAATTGAATAAACCTGTACCCATGTGTCACCTTGCCGCCTGTTTGTCCTCCACTGATCTGCGAAGCGTACAAATAAAATTTGCCGCTTTGCTTAAATCGTCACGCACAGTTCCGTGGCTTCCCGGATGGCGTCCACGGCAAAGCGGGGCTTTTTCGCGTCGCCGATGGTGTGGTAGGGGATGCCCAGCCGGGTGGCTTGGGAACTCAATTCGTCGTAGGTATTGGGCACCGTGCCCACCGCGGCGATCACAGTATCCGCCGGCAGCGCCACGCGTTCGTCCCGGATGATCGTCTCTTTGCCGGTTTTGCGGTCGGTCTTCTTCTCCAGAATGTGGATATACACCTTGCCCGGCTCCAGCTTTTCTACCATGGCGTTGGTCACGTATTTGATGCGGGGGTGCTCCTCCAGATAGTTTTTCAGCAAAATCGTCCGGCCATTGGACAGTCCCGCACCCAGCTTGGAGGACATCTCCACAATGGTCACAGGCAAATCCCGCTGGTCCACGTACTCTGCCACCTCGATGCCCGTGAAGCTGCCACCCACGACCACGACCCGGCCAAACGCCCGGCGCAGATTCCCAAGCACGTCCAGACAGGACACCGCCAGTTCCCCGCCGGGGACCGGCAGCGGCCGGGCGTGTCCGCCTACGGCGATGATGAGGTGGTCGGGCCGGAGCTGCTCCAAAAGCTGGGGCGTGACCGGGGTGTTCACCCGCACGTCCACGCCCAGGGCGGAAACCTTCCGGGCCATCCACTCTACCGTGGACAAAAAGTCCTCTTTATCCGGACTGCGGCCCGCCAAGGCGAATTGTCCGCCTGTGGCGGGGCTTTTCTCGCATAAGATCACCCGATGCCCCCGCTGAGCCAGGATGATGGCCGACTGCAGGCCGCCGGGTCCGCCGCCGGCGATGAGCACCGTTTTTCGCTCCGGTGCCGGGGTGAGGGCCAGTTCCCGCTCCCGGCCCACCGCGGGGTTGCGCATACAGGAAATGTGCTCCGCGTCCTTTTCGTGGTACGCCTGGGAGCAGGCCTGGTCGCAGCCGATGCAGTAGCAGATATCGTCAAGCCGGTCCTCCCGGGTCTTTTGCACAATGTAGGGGTCCGCGATGTGGGCATGGCCCCAGCCTACCAGGTCCGCCCCCTCGCCCAGCACGATGTTCGCCAGTTCCGGGCGGCCCAGGCGGCCCACCGCCATCACGGGCATCCTGGTCATCTGCCGCAACTTCAGGGCGTTGTCCTTGTTGAACCCGTAAGGCACGCCCATGGCGGGTACCTCGTAGATATTGCCCCGCTGGAAGTTGCCCCGGGATACGTCCAGCACGTCTACGCCCAAAGCGTGGGCACGGCGGGCGAATTCCGCTACGTCCTCCAGGGTCAGGCCGTTGAAATTCCCGGCCACGTCGTAGGTGTAATCGTCGTGGGCGCACACCCGCATGAACATGGGCTTCTCCGCGCCGAAATTCTTCCGCACCACTTCCACGCACATGAGGGGGAATTTCATGCAGTTTTCAAAGCTGCCGCCGAACTCGTCCGTGCGGGTGTTAAAATGGGGGGACAAAAACTGGTGGAGCAGGTAATTGTGTCCGCAGTGGATCTCGATCACGTCGAAGCCGCACTGCTCCGCACGGCGGGCGGCCTGGGCAAAGGCCTCCACAATGCGGGGGATGTCCTCTTTTTCCACGGCAGGCCACCGGCCTCCGAGCCGCGCCACCGGGCCGCGGATAGTGAGTTTTTTCGGGTCCGCGTGGCCGTTCATGGAGCCTTCCGCCGGCTCGAAGACCTGCACGCCGATCTTTCCGCCCACGGCGTGGACGGCGTTTACCAGCTTGGTCAGGCCGGGGATGAATTTGTCGTCGGAAATGCCCGGCTCGAAGCCCGGGGTGTTTTCCGGCAGGACCGGTGCGCATTCCATCAGGATCAGCCCCGCGCCGCCTTTGGCCCGCTCTACGTAGTAATCGATCATGCGATCTGTCACAAAGCTGTCTTCCGATGCCATCAGGGTGCCCATGGAGGGCATGACGATCCGGTTTTCAAAGGTAAAGCCCCGAATTTTCAAGGGCTGGAATATGTTGCTGTACCGCATTTCGGTCCCCTTTCTCCGTTTCATTTATTATACATTATTGTAGCCCATCCCCCGGGGCTTGTCAACGGGCGGTTCCTGGGGATAGTAAGCCGCCCCCGGCTAAAAGCCGGGGGCGGCGTTTTGTTACGCGAAGTCGTTCTGGTCGATCAGTTCCACCGCTTTTACGATGCTTTTGCCTTCCCGCCAGATGGTCAGGCGCACGCTGTCGCCCACCTGTTTTTCCGCGAGATAGTCGCTGACTACAGAAAAATCCGTGATCGCCTGGCCGTCGATCTCCGTTATGACGTCGCTTTCCCGCAGGCCTTTCCGGGCCGCGTCAGACCCGGCTACTGCTTCGCTGACCATCAGTCCCGCCGGGTGGCTGCCGTCGTTTTCCACTTCGTACACGTACACGCCCAGGGCCGGACGGCCGGTCACTTTGCCCTCCCGCAAAAGGGTATTCGCCGTGTCCCGCACGGTAGTGCTGGGGATGGCGAAGCCGATGCCCTCCACATTGGCGGTACGGGTTGCCATCATTTTCATATTCGTGATGCCCACCACCTGACCGTACTGGTTGAACAGCGGGCCGCCGGAGTTGCCCTCGTTGATGGCGGCGGTGGTTTGCAGCAGGGTCATGGTCCGTCCGCCGTAGGTCACGGAGCGCTCCTTGCCGGATACAATGCCCTCAGTCATGGTGCCGGTAAACACGTCGCTCAAGGGATTACCGATGGCTACCACCCGGTCACCAACGGAAAGGGCATCGGAATCCCCAAATTGGGCCGGGATCAGGTCTGCCGTATCAATTTTCAGCACCGCCACGTCGCTGACAGGGTCGTTGCCCACCAGTTTCGCATCGTACTCGCTGCCGTCATACAGCGTGACCCGCACGGATTCCACATCGTCGAGCATGTGAGTATTGGTCAGGACGTACCCGTCCCCGGTCATGACGATGCCGCTGCCCCAGGTATAGCCGCCGCCGATATAGCCCCGCACGGCGACCACGCTGGGTTCACACCGCTCATATAAAGCGGCCAGGCTCAAAGGTTCTAGTTCCTCAGAGGAATTCAGAGCAAGCTGCACCTCCGGGGCGGTGGGCGCCCGGTCGATGGTGTTTTTCCCGGTGATCTTTTCTTGGCTCACCCGGCTATAATAGTAGTCGTCGTACATATCGTAACCGTCATAACGGTCGGCAAAGCCGTCTTCCCAGCCATCATTGGGACGGGCAAAAAACACGGAGGTGCCTACGATGAGTCCGACCACCGCCGCCACGCCCAGCACCGCCGCCACGATGCCGCCTCTGCGCCGTTTTTTCGGCAGGCGCTCCTCCGGCGTCCAAGGAGACCAGGGCTGCTCCGGCTGGGCATACAGCCCCGCTTCCTGAAACAAGTCCAGTTCCTCTTCCGGCTCCGGTTCCCCTGTGAGGATCACCGGCGGCTCCTGGCACCGGTACCAGCTTTGTAACTCAAATTTATCCATGTCACATTCCCTTTCAAACACACTCTATGCGCACGCCGGCGCGTCTTATGTGCGTTATTTTCTCGTCTCAGCAGACCGTCGGGCCTCGCCCTTGGTCTTCTGGGGCGACAGTTTCAAAGTAAATACGAATTTCGTCACCCCGTCCCGGCTGGTCACGGCGATGTCCTCATCATGGGCATCCAAGATGCTTTTCACCAGGTACAGCCCCAGCCCGACCCCGTCCCGGTCCAGACTGCGGGAGCGGTCCGACTTATGGAAGCGGTCGAAAATCATGGGCAAGTCCTCCGGCGGGATGGTCTCCCCCCGGTCCGCCACGGATACGCAGGCTTTTCCCGCCTGCTTCCAGATGGCCACCGTCAGCGTACTGCCCGGGGCCGCAAACTTGATGGCGTTGTCCAGCAGATTATACAATACCCGGTGGATAGCATCCTCATTCCCCCGCACGGTCAGGGTATCCTCAGGCAATTGCAGGTCTACTTCCAGCTGCTTGCCCTCCGCCCGGGTCTCAAAACTCAGCAGCGTGGTGATGACCGTCTCGTTGAGGTTGAAATCCGTCATATTTTTGGGGTCGGCGTAGCCCTCCTGCATCCGGGACATGTCCAGCATCTCGCGCACCAGGCGGGACAGACGCCGGGTCTCGTCCGCAATGACCGCCAGATATTTGTCCCCGTCCTCCCGGGGGATGGTACCATCCAGAAGACCCTCAGCAAAGCCTGCGATGGTGGTCATGGGGGTCTTCAGTTCATGGGACACATTGGCAATGAAGTCCTGCCGGCTGCGCTCGGATTTTTCCAAGGCGTCGGCCATGGCGTTGAATGAATCCGTCAGCGCACCCATTTCGTCTGTGCGGTCGTCGGTGCTCACCCGCATGGAAAAATCCCCGTGGGAATACTTCCGGGCAGCGATGGCCATTTCGTCCAAGTGCTTTGCCATGGCCTTGGAAAACAGCAGGGAAATGACCATGGCGATGGACAGCACCGCCACGCCCGTCAGGAAGAATACGTACACAAACGAGCCGTAAGCGTCCACAATATCGGACGCGTCCCGGGATACGAATACATAGCCCCGCATCCCCCGGCTGTCCTCGATGGCCCGGCCCACCACTACCCGCTTTTCCTGATAGAAATCCGCCAGCGTGGTCATTTGCCGCAGTTGTCCCTCCAGCCGGATGATCTCCCGGTAGGATGCGGGCACCCGGCGGCCCATGTGTTCGCAGGCCAGGTTCATATCCGAGCAGGACACCACATAGCCTTGCTCATCGCACAGGAAGATATGATTCCCCGTACCCTGGGACAGCATACTTAAGGTCATACGCATGTCCCAGTCGTCCAGCCGCCCGCCGGACAGCGACGCGGCCGCCCGGGCGATCTCCTCGGCGTTGGCTTCCATGTTGTTCCGGGCGTCGCTCATAACGAAGTACCGGCCCATGAAGATAAAGGCCATGCCCAGCATCAGAAAGCTGGCCAGGACCACAGACGCTGTGGCCATGAAGTTTTTGAAGTAAATACTATTCACGTCGTAACGCGCTTCGCGCCTTCCCCGTACCGCACGCGGCACGGCTCATTTGCTCCGCAGTTCCTCCTTTCCAAATCAAACCCGCTGCGCTGGGCTTTGATTTGGGTCCGCCTTTATGTCTCGTTTACCTTAAATTTATATCCCACGCCCCAGACGGTGGTCAGTTCCCACTGGTCGGACACGCCCTCGATCTTTTCCCGCAGGCGCTTGACGTGTACGTCCACCGTGCGGGAATCGCCGAAGTAGTCGAAGCCCCAGACCTCGTCCAGAAGCTGGTTGCGGGTGAATACCCGGTTGGGGAAGCTGGCCAGGTGGTACAGCAGTTCCAGTTCTTTGGGCGGCGTGTCCACCTTTTGCCCGTCTACGATCAGTTCGTAGGAATCCAGATTGATGACCAGCTTGTCGTAGGACAGCTTGCGCCCCTGTCCGGCCTGGTCGCCGCCGTCGGTGCGGCGCAGCACCGCGTGGACCCGGGCCACCAGTTCTTTGGGGTCAAAGGGCTTGGTGATGTAGTCATCCGCGCCCATTTCCAGTCCGGACACCTTGTCCATGCTCTCGCCCTTGGCGGTGAGCATGATGATGGGCGTCCGGGCGGTCTTGCGGATCTCCCGGCACACCTGCCAGCCGTCCATTTTCGGCAGCATGATGTCCAGCAGCACGATGTCCGGACGGAAGGTCTCGAACACTTCCAGCGCTTTTTCGCCGTCATAGGCGTTTTCCGTGTCAAAGCCGTCTTTTTGCAGATATATTTTCAGCAGTTCGGCGATGTTTACATCGTCTTCCACGATGAGTGCTTTTTTATTCATAGTCGCTCCTCCATTGTACTACTTATAGCACAATTATACCGCGAGGGAAAGGGTAAAAGTGAATATTCTGTAAAAATCCATTTTCCAGGCACAAAAATTGATTGAACTTTTTCAAAAACCGGCATACTATGTGGACGACAATGAATATAGGGAGGAACGCTTCATGTCAAATGTGACCGAGGAGACCCTGCGGCAAATGGACGCTTACTGGCGGGCCGCGAATTACCTCTCCGCCGGGCAGCTTTATCTGCTGCAAAACCCGCTTCTGCGCAGCAAGCTGACTATGGCGGACGTGAAAAAGAAGATCGTTGGCCACTGGGGGACCGTCCCGGGGCAGAATTTTATCTATACGCACCTGGACCGGGTCATCAAGGACTATGACCTGGATATGATCTACCTCTCCGGCCCCGGACACGGGGGCAACGCCATGGTGGCCCAAGACTGGCTGGACGGCTCCTACTCCGAGGTCTACCCCAACATCACCCGGGACGGGGAGGGAATGCAGAAGCTGTTTAAGCAGTTCTCGTTCCCCGGTGGCATTTCTAGTCATGTGGCTCCAGAAACGCCGGGGTCCATCAACGAGGGCGGCGAGTTGGGGTACAGTTTGTCCCATGCTTTCGGCGCCGTGGCTGACAATCCCGGTCTGATTGCCGCCTGCGTGGTGGGCGACGGCGAGGCCGAGACCGGTCCGCTGGCTACCTCCTGGCAACTGAATAAATTCCTGGATGCCCGCACTGACGGCGCAGTGCTGCCAATTTTGCATCTGAACGGCTATAAAATCGCCAACCCCACCATTCTGGCCCGCATTAGCCACGAGGAACTGGAAATGTTTCTGAAAGGCTGCGGCTGGACCCCCTATTTCGTAGAGGGCAGCGACCCCGGTGCCATGCACCGGAAAATGGCCGACGCGCTGGACACCTGCGTCACCGAGATTCTGGAGTACCAGCGCCGCGCCCGGGAAGAGGGCGTGACAGAGCGTCCCCGCTGGCCCATGATCGTGCTGCGCACCCCCAAGGGCTGGACCGGCCCCAAGGAGGTGGACGGCAAGAAGATCGAGGACAGCTTCCGCGCCCACCAGGTGCCCATCCAGATCACCGACGAGGCCCACCTCAAGCTGCTGGAAAGCTGGCTGAAAAGCTATCGCCCCGAGGAACTGTTTGACGAAAACGGCGTGCCCTTTGACTGGTACATGCAGTTCGTCCCCACCGGTACCCGGCGCATGGGCGCGAACCCCCACGCCAACGGCGGATTGCTCCTGAAAGACCTGCGTATCCCGGATTACCGGGACTACGCCATGTCCATCCCGTTCCCCGGCGCGGTGGACGGTCAGGACATGACCATTCTCGGCGGTTTTGTGCGGGATATCCTCAAACTCAACGCCGACGCCCGGAATTTCCGAGTCTTCGGCCCTGACGAGACGCAGTCCAACCGCTTGTCCAAAGTCTTCGAAGTCACGGGCAGGGACTGGAACGCGGATATGCAAGACGGCGACGAGTTCCTGGCCAACGACGGACGGGTCATGGATGCGATGCTTTCCGAGCATGTGTGCGAGGGGATGCTGGAAGGCTACCTCCTCACCGGGCGGCACGGCTTTTTCAACTCCTACGAGGCGTTCATCCGTATTGTGGATTCCATGTTCTCTCAGCATGCCAAGTGGCTGAAAGTATGCAGCCAACTTCCCTGGCGGCAGGACATCGCCAGCTTGAACTACGTGCTGTCCAGCAACGTCTGGCAGCAGGACCACAATGGTTTTACCCATCAGGACCCGGGCTTTTTGGACCACGTATCCAACAAAAAAGCCGACGTGGTGCGTATGTACCTGCCCCCGGACGCCAACTGCCTTTTAAGCTGCTTTGACCACTGCATCCGTTCCCGGAACTATGTGAACGTGCTGGTCACCAGCAAGCATCCCCGTCCCCAGTGGCTGACCATGGAACAGGCCGTGCGGCACTGCACGGAGGGGCTTGGCATCTGGCAGTGGGCCAGCAGCGACGAGGGACAGGAACCAGACCTGGTCATGGCCTGCGCCGGCGAGACCCCTACCCTGGAAGCCCTCGCTGCCACAATGATCTTACGGGAACACTTCCCGGAATTGAAGATCCGCTTCGTGAATATTGTCGACCTGTTCCGCCTGGAATCCAACACTGAGCACCCCCACGGCCTATCCGACCCGGAATACGACGCGGTCTTCACCACCAACGTGCCCATCGTGTTCGCGTTCCACGGGTATCCGTCCCTCATCCAAAAGCTCACCTACCGCCGGCACAACCAGCAGTTGTACGTCCGGGGCTACGTGGAGGAGGGCACCATCACCACGCCCTTTGACATGCGGGTGCAAAACGGCCTGGACCGCTACCATCTGGTCATGCTGGCCTTGCAGCACCTGCCCGTCCTGGGCAACCGGGGCGCGGCACTGACCCAGAAGATGAAAGACAAACTGGTGGAGCACGCGCAGTATATCCACGAATACGGTGTCGACCTGCCGGAGATCGCCGACTGGCGCTGGCAAAAGCTGTAACGTGAAAAGCCTTCCCCCGCTGGGGGAGGGCTTTTTATTTTCTTGCATTCCCCGCAGCGGTATGCTATTTTTATCATGTAGTATTGTGACCAATTTTCGGTCAAACAGGAGGGTGGTTCCCATCAGCGACACGCAAAACCATCGGCCCAAAATTCTCATTGCCGACGATTCGGAAATGAACCGGGCCATCCTGGCAGATATGCTGGGAGATTCCTATGAAGTCATCGAGGCGGAAAACGGGCTGGAAGCCGTCGCCGCCATGCAAACGTACAGCGTGGAGCTGTCCTTGATCCTGCTGGATATTGTCATGCCGGAAATGGACGGCTTCGGCGTGCTGGACGCCATGAATAAGCACCGCTGGATCGATGATATCCCGGTCATCATGATCTCCGCGGAGAGCGCCCCCGCCGTGATCGAGCGGGCCTACGAGCTGGGGGTCACGGACTTTATCTCCCGGCCCTTTGACGCGATGATCGTCCAGCGCCGGGTGACAAACACCATTTTGCTCTACGCGAAACAGAAAAAGCTGGTAGGCTTGGTGGCGGACCAGATTTACGAAAAAGAGCAGAACAACAGCCTCATGATCGATATTTTGAGCCATATCGTTGGCTTTAAAAACGGCGAAAGTGCCCAGCATGTTCTGCACGTGCGCAGCTTGACGGAACTGCTGCTGGACGCCCTCACCCGGCGCACGGACCGATACCGTCTGACCTGGTCGGATATCTCCGCCATTTCTATGGCGTCCGCCCTGCATGACGTCGGCAAGTTGGGCATCCCCAGCGAAATTTTGAACAAGCCCGGCAAACTCACAGACGAGGAATTCGCCGTGATGAAGACCCACGCCGCCATCGGCGCGGAAATGCTCCAGGACCTGCCTGTATATCAAAATGAGCCGCTGGTCCGTTCCGCCTACGAGATTTGCCGCTGGCACCACGAGCGCTACGACGGGCGGGGCTATCCCGATGGGCTGAAAGGCGACGAGATCCCCATTTCCGCACAAATCGTGGCCCTGGCGGACGTGTACGACGCGCTCACCAGCGAGCGGGTGTACAAGCCGCCGTTTTCCCATGAAGAAGCCGTCGCCATGATTTTGAACGGCGAGTGCGGGGTCTTCAACCCTCTGCTCATGGACTGTCTGCGGGATATCTCCGACACGCTGAAAAATGCCCCGGGCGGGCAGGTCCCGCCCCATACCGGCACCGACCGGGAGCACCGGGGCATGATCGAACAGATGGCGCGGCACAAAGAATTGACCGTCTCGGAACGCACATTGCGCCTGCTGGAGCAGGAGCGGATGAAAAATAATTTCTACGCCGCGCTGACCCATGAAATTCAGTTCGACTACACCGCCGAACCGGCGATGGTGTCCATTTCCGCCTGGGGCGCCCAGCGGCTGGGGCTGGACGAGATCATCATGGACCCGCTGAAAAATCCCGCGGTGCGCGGCGTGATGGACCCGAAGGACCTGAAAAAGCTTATGAAAAAGCTCCGCCGGGCCACGCCGGAGCAGCCTTTGGCCCAGCAGGACTGCGTCGTGACCTGCGGGAAAGAGCGCCGGTGGTTCCGTGTCGTAGTCCGGGCCATGTGGTCTGCGGAAAGCAACCCCCAGTTTACCGGCTGCATCGGCAAGGCCATGGATATCCATGATTCCCGCATGATGCTCAACGACCTGGAACGCAAAGCCTCCCACGACCCGCTGACCGGCCTTTATAACCACGCCCACGCAAAAACCATCATCCAGCAGCGCATGGACGACCGGCCGGATTCCCAATTTGCCTTGGTAATGATCGACCTGGACCATTTTAAAGGCGCAAACGATACATACGGCCATCAATTCGGTGACCAGGTACTCACTTATCTGTCAGAACGGCTCCGGCAGAGCATCCGCGGCAGCGATATTGCCGTGCGGGTGGGGGGGGACGAGTTCCTCATTTTTCTGGAGTATAAGCGGAAGCTGGAACCCATTATCCAGCGTATTTTCAACGCCCTGTGCGGGCAGGTGGACGAGTTCCCCCTGTCCGTGAGTATGGGCATCTCCCGGGTATCCGGTGCGGATATCTGCTATGAGGACCTGTTCCGACAGGCCGACCAGGCCCTGTACCGGGCCAAGCAGGCGGGACGGGGGCAGTACTGCTTCTACGATGATTCCATGAAGGATACGCTCTCCACAGTCTCGCCCATTGAAAGCGAACAGAATCCATCCGGCCCTGCGCCGGGAAAGAGAGATGAGCCATGACCATTCAGGAATGCTACGCCCAATTGCAGGGCGACTATGAAGACGTGCTCGCCCGGCTGCGCACAGACCGTCTGGTGCAGAAATTCATGCTGAAATTTCTCGACGACCCCAGCTATGACGCACTGTGTGCCGCCATGGCCGCCCATGACCGGGAGGAGGCTTTCCGGGCCGCCCATACCATCAAGGGCGTTTGCCAGAATCTGAGCTTCACCCGGCTGTACGCTTCCTCCGCCGCCCTGTGCGACGCGCTGCGAGAGTGTTGGTCCGATGATGCCGAACCGCTGGCCCAGACCGTCGCGGAGGACTACCGGCGCACAGTGGACGCCATCCGGCAGTTCCGGGAGGGGCAGGAATGAAAAACAAAACGACCCGCTTTCTGGTGGTCAGTCTGGCCCTAGCCGTGACCCTTTGCATCGGTTTATTTGGGTTTTTAAGCTCCTTTATGAACCGCCGCAGCGCCGACGCGATCAATCAGGTCGGGCAATTTTATATGAAAAACCTCAGTGAGCAGATCTCACTGCACTTTCAGACCACCATCGGGCTGCGGCTGGAGCAGGTAGAGGCGCTGGCCATCGGTACGCCGCCGGCGCAGCTCAGCGGGAAATCCCACGAAGCCATTCTGGACGAGCTTGGATTCAACGCCCAGGCCCGGGGCTTTTCCTATCTGGCCCTGCTGTCCCCGGCGGGGGATTTTGAGATGGTCTACGGCAGCGAACTGTCCATTACCGATCCTGGGCCGTTTCTCAGTTCCCTGCAAAACGGCGACACGAAAGTCGCGGTAGGGACCGACGCCAACGGTGCGCGGGTACTGCTGTTGGGCGTACCCGCGAATTATTGCATGAGCGCCGGAGACGACGCGCTGGCGCTGGTGGCCGCTTTGCCGGTGGATTACATTACCAGCACCCTGTCTTTGGAGGAGGACGCCAGCAAAACTTATTCCTACATCATCCGGCAGGACGGCAGCTTCGTCATCCGCACCGGGGACGCTTACCGCAGCAGCTATTTCGACCGGGCACTCAGCTTATACAAGGACGTGAACGGCCAGACCCCGGAGGAATTCGTGTCCCGGCTCCAGGCCGCCATGGCTACCGGCGAACCGTATTCCACCCAATTCCAAATCGGCGGCGAGCGCCGGAACCTCTATTGCGCCAAGCTGGCGTACTCTGAATGGTACCTGCTCACGGCCATGCCTTTCGGCGACCTGAACAGCTCCATCGACCAATTCAGCCATATGTGGAGTTTTGTGTCCATGGCGGGCTGTATTTTCGTGCTGGCGCTGCTCATCACCATTTTTGTGTGCTACCTGCGCATGTCCAACCAGCAATTGCAGGAGTTGGAGACCGCCCGGAAGGACGCGGAACGGGCTAACCGGGCCAAAAGCGAGTTTTTGTCCAATATGTCTCACGATATCCGCACCCCCATGAACGCCATCGTGGGCATGACCGCCATCGCCACGGCCAATCAGGATGACCCGGAACAGGTGCAAAACTGCCTGAAAAAGATCGCCCTGTCCAGCAAGCATCTGCTGGGGCTGATCAATGACGTGCTGGATATGTCCAAGATCGAAAGCGGCAAAATGACCCTATCCATGGACCAGGTCTCCCTGCGAGAGGTCATGGAGAGCATTGTGGACATCGTGCAGCCACAGATGAGCATGAAGCAGCAGCATTTTAATGTATCCATCCACGACGTCTCTACGGAATCCGTGTTCTGCGACAGTGTGCGGCTCAACCAGGTGCTGCTGAACCTGGCGTCCAACGCCATCAAGTTCACCCCCGACGGCGGCGAGATCGAACTGTCCCTGTATGAAGAGCCGTCCCCCAAGGGGGATGCGTATGTGCGCATCCATTTGTCCGTGCGGGACAACGGCATCGGTATGACTCCGGAATTCCAGGCCACGATTTTTGAATCTTTTACCCGGGAGGACAACACCCGGGTCCACCGCACGGAAGGCACCGGACTGGGCATGGCCATCACCAAGTACATCGTAGACGCTATGGGCGGGTCCATTGAGTTGGACAGCGCCCCGGGTGAGGGGACGGAGTTCCGGGTGACACTGGACCTGGAAAAGGCGGAGCTTTCCGAAGAGGAAATGGTCCTGCCCAACTGGAACATGCTGGTGGTGGACGACAACCAGCAGCTTTGCGACAGCGCCGTGACCGCCCTGCGGTCCATCGGCGTGAACGCGGAGTACACCCTGGACGGCGAAAGCGCCTTGAATCTGGTGCTGGAACGCCGCGTTCAGGGCAAAAACTATCACATCATCCTCATGGACTGGAAGCTGCCCGGCATCGACGGGCTGGAGACCGCCCGGCGCATCCGGACCAGCCTGGGGGACGACGTGCCGATCCTGCTGATCTCCGCCTACGACTGGAGCGAGATCGAGGAGGATGCAACCCAGGCAGGCATCACAGGCTTTATCTCCAAGCCCCTGTTCAAATCCACCCTGTACCACGGGCTGCGGGCCTTCGCGGACCCGGCGGCCGGCCCCCTCGCCCCCGCGGAGACCTTTGACCTCACCGGGCGGCGGGTTCTGCTGGCAGAGGATAACGAACTGAACTGGGAGATCGCCCACGATCTGCTGGAGGAATTAGGCCTGGAACTGGATTGGGCGGAAAACGGCCAAATCGCCGTGGAGCGGTTCCAAGGCTCCGCCCCGGGGTATTATGACGCTGTTTTAATGGACATCCGTATGCCCGTGATGAACGGCTACGAGGCCACCCGGGCCATCCGTGCCCTAGACCGGGAGGACGCGGGGCTGCCCATCATCGCCATGACTGCCGACGCTTTCGCCGAGGACGTGAAGCGCTGTTTGGACGCGGGCATGAACGCCCATATCGCGAAGCCAATCGACGTTCGGGAAGTTGCACGGCTTTTGGAAAAGTTTTTGAGACCATAAATAACAAAAGGCACCGCTTTTGCGGTGCCTTTCGTTTCTTTTTCAGGTGTTTTCAGTCCATTCTGCGTTTCATCTGGTCCGGATTGTCCGCGTATTCCAGGGCAGTCTCTTTTGTGATCTGGCCCTGCTGGTACAGCTTCAAAATGGACTGGTCCATGGACATCATGCCCTCCGCGCTGCCGGAACTGATGACATTATCGATCTGATGGCTTTTGCTGTCCCGGATCAAGCTGCGGACGGCGCTGTTGGTATGCATGATTTCAAACGCCGGGGTCAGCCGGCCGTCAGTCCCCGGCAGAAGCTGCTGGGATACCACCGTTTTCAGCACCATGCTCAGCTGGGCCCGGATCTGCCCCTGCTGCTCGCTGGGGAACGCGTCCACGATGCGGTCAACGGTGTTCACCGCGCCTTTGGTGTGCAGCGTGGCAATGACCAGATGCCCGGTCTCCGCAGCGGTCATGGCAGTGCGGATGGTCTCGTGATCCCGCATCTCGCCCAGCAGCAGCACGTCCGGCGCCTGCCGCAGCGCGCCGCGCAGGGCGGAATGGTAGTCTACCGTGTCAATGGCAATCTCCCGCTGGCTCACAATGCTCTGCTCGTTGCGGTGGAGATACTCAATGGGGTTTTCCATGGTGATGATATGGCACCGGCGGGTGCAGTTGATGCGGTCGATGACGCACGCCTGGGTGGTGGATTTGCCGCTGCCCGCGGTGCCGGACACCAACACCAGGCCGCTGGTAGCTTCCGCCAGTTCCATGACTTGGGGCGGGATATTCAGTTCCTCCCAGTTGGGGATGCCGAACTGCACCACGCGGATCACCGCCGCCATGGAACCCCGCTGCCGGTACGTATTCACCCGGAACCGGGCCAAGCCCGGCACGGAGAACGAGAAATCATCGTCCCCCCGCTCCAAAAACAGGTTCATGGGCCGCCCCGCCTGGGCATAGATGTCCGTGATGAGCCGGGAGGTATCCACCGGCAGCAGCTTTTCCTTGCCCAGGGCGTGGACCTGCTTGTCCAGCTTCTCGCACACCGGCCCGCCGGCCACGATGAATACGTCCGATGCCCGGTCCTTGACCGCGTACTTCAAATAATCCAGCAATTCTCCCATAGTTTCTTCCAATCCTCTCTTATTCTGTCTGAGCCGCCGCCTGCCAGCGCAGCACCGTGTATACGCCATCCCGCAAAAAGATTTCCACATGCAGGCTTTGGGTCTCCGAAATGGGGCATTCATAGGTATAAAGGTCGCCGCCGTAGGTCACGCCCATGGGCAGCTCGCCATCTCTCAGACGGGCTAAAATCTCCTGGGCCTCACAGTCCGCCGCGTAGTAATCCGCCGAGGCCTGGGCGCTGGCCTGGCTCAGCCGGTCATCCGCCCGGGCGGTAGACAGGCTCAAAACCGCGAACACCGTCAGGCACAGCACCGCGAAGATCACCAGTAGCGACGCGCCGCCCACCGCCGGGGGCGCGTAATTCCAGTTGTCCCGCTTACGCATAGGCGCTCACCTCCTGCCACGACACATCGACGGAAAACAACGGTTCAGCGCCGTTTTCGCTGTCCGTCACCGTGACCCGCGCCGTTCCCAGGCCGGGAACTTCGCTGTTCAGTCTCACAACGTCCAGGCTGTAAGCGGTCTCCGCCGGCGTTTCCGCCCGGGTCCAGGCCGCGTTATACAGCAGCGTAAACCCCATATCCGCATCCCGCGCGTCCGCGTCCAGCCGGGACGCCACTGCTGACAGCACCAATTGATTGTTCGTCTCCGCGCTGTCCTTGATGGTCTCCGCCACGTTCTGGCACAGCATCACCGCGTGGTCCCGCACTTCGCTTTGTTTCGATATCTCGTCCGCCTTGAAAAAGGCCCGCAGGCACAGCGCCGCCGCCAGCGCGAATACCAGCAGCATCACCATCTGCTCCATGAGCATCAAAGGCGCTTTGCTTCTCATGCCGCCGCCTCCTCTCCGGAGCGCAGCTTCACGGAAACCGCGGTCTGCGTATCTTCTTCGCCCCACCGGACCGTCACCAGCCCGCCGTGGCGCTCAATATCCAGTTCCGCCAGGGGCAGCAGACGCTCGCCCGTCGCCGGGTTCGGCTCGTCCTTCGCCCCGGAATGCAGTTCCATCAAATATCCGTCATAGGTATACACCCGGGTCACGTACTGTTCCCCGTCCGTGTCCTCGTAAAGCAGCAGCGCGTCGCCGTCGCCGAAGCGGGCCACCGCTACGCAGTCCAGCCGGTCCGCCTGCCGCAGCTTGGTGGTGATGTACTGCCCCGCCGTGCGGGTGTCGTACGCCGCCCGGTCCCGCTGGTTCAGCCGTTGATAGGCCTCCGCCCCCGTGAGCAGCACCACCAGTACGCATACCGCGAACACGCCCAGCAGCAACAGGGCGCTCAACCCTCCGAAATGGTGTTTGTGTCTCATGCATCGTTCTCCAGTACCGTAACCGTAATATCAGGCATCAGCTTCTTTTCCCCGATCACCGAATAGCCTACAGCGTACCGGGTCTCATCGATCTGCACCCCGTAACGGGTTCGCAGGTAGTCCAGGCTGGGGGGATACATCCCCTCCGCCGCGTAACAGGCAGTACAGCCCCGGCGGATCGCCTGCTCCTGCAAAGCTGCACCAAGCGCACAACGGTCCGCGTCCATGGTGTTCAATACCGCGGCGAACAGCAGCACCACGGCCGCCGCCGCGATGGGCAGCAGGAATAGCGCCGCCTGCCGCAGCCGTTCCCATTTTCTTCGTCTCATCATAGCCGCTCACCCAATGGCAGACAGAATGTGCATCAGCGGCAGCATCACCGACAGCAAGATCAGCCCCACCAGCAGCGCGCACACCAGTACCAGCGCCGGTTCCACGCGGCTCAGCATGGCGTCCACGGCGTATTCGCTGTCCTCGGACAATCCCTGTGCAAGCTTTTCCAGGGCCTGATCCATGGTGCCGCTGCGCTGGCCCAGTTCCAAAAACCGGATGGCCGACCGGGGCAGCAGCTCACTGTTGGTCATGGCTTCCCCAAACGGCTCGCCCTGCTCCATGCGGGCCAGACAAGCCAGACACCGTTCCTTTCCGTCAGGCACATCCGTCAGCAGTTCCGCCGCCAGTTCCAAGGACTGCTCCATCCCCATGCCGCTGGACATGCCCATGGACAGCGCCTGCACCAGCCGGGCGGTATTCATTTTCCGCGATACGCCCTTATCCCCCCGGCGGCCACGCCAAAGGCTCAGCACCTTGGCCCGGAAGCCGCCCACGGCCGCGAAGCCAAAGAAAAACACCGCCAGCACCGCCAAAACAGCCCAAAGCACCGGCATCGCCCGGTCCAGCCACCGGCCCACCAGCAGCAAGCCGCCCGCTACGCCGGTCAATTGACTGCCCAAAGAGGCGTATACATCGTCAAAAATCGGCAGCACTTTCACCAGCAGCACCCCGATAATCACCAGCATCAGCACCAGCATCACGGCGGGATACAGCAGCGCGCTGCGCATCCGGCGTTCCTGGCGCCCCCGGCTGTCGTAATACCGGGACAACGCTTCCAGCGCCTCTTCCGTGCGTCCCGCGCGCTCGCCTACCTCCAGCAGGCCACACACATAGGACGGGAATTTTCCGCTGCGTTTGAAGCACTGGGCCAACGACAGACCGTCATCCGCCCACCGGGGCATGTCCCCCAGCACGGAAGCGTAATCTTTCTCCCTGGACAGCAAATCCAGCGCGTCGCTGACGCCCACACCCGCGTGCAGCAGCATGGACAGTTCCAGCGTCACCGACGCCAAAGCCTCGTTTGAAATCACTTTCGCCATGGTTCTCTCCGTTCTCGATACAGGTATTTTTGCGTCTTTTTTGTCGTTTACATGCTTGCATATACGGCCATTATACTACATTCTCCCCAGTTCTGAAAAGACTTTTTTCCCGTTTTCGGCAAAAATCGGAACCTTTTCCACAAAAAGACATATCCCCCCGGACGCATCCGGGGGGATATGCTGCAAGAGGGATAAAAATGTATGAAAGAAGGGAATGGAAATGATCGATTTTATTGCAGTTTCAACAAATCTAAATACAGTGTATCACGGTTTCCCGATTCTGTCAAACGTTATTTATTTCACTTTTTGCTTTTAATATAATTGTCGATGGCCGCGGCCGCTTTTTTGCCCGCGCCCATGGCCAGAATGACCGTGGCCGCGCCGGTGACCGCGTCGCCGCCGGCGAACACGTTCTCCAAAGAGGTCTGGCCGGTGGCCTCGTCCGCGTCGATGCCGCCCTTCTTGGTATACTCCAGACCCTCGGTGGTCTTGCGGATCAGGGGGTTGGGGCTGGTGCCCAGGGCCATGATGACCACATCCACGTCCAGTTCCTCAAACTTGCCCTCCACGGGGATGGGCTTGCGGCGGCCTTTTTCGTCTGGCTCGCCCAGTTCCATGACCTGGCACTTGATCTTGTCAACGCCCACTTTCGGGTCGCCCATGATCTCCACGGGGTTGCGCAGGGTGCGGAACACGATGCCCTCTTCCTGGGCGTGCTCCACCTCTTCCTTACGGGCGGGCAGTTCGTCCATGCCCCGGCGGTAGACGATGCTCACTTCCTCCGCGCCCAGACGCAGCGCGCAGCGCGCGGCGTCCATGGCCACGTTGCCGCCGCCGATGACCGCGGCCCGCTTCGGGTGCTTGATGGGGGTGTGGGAGCCGGGCTGATAGGCTTTCATCAAATTGATACGGGTCAAGAACTCGTTGGCGGAATAAACGCCTTTCAGGTTCTCCCCGGGGATATGCATAAACATGGGCAGACCCGCACCGGAGCCGATGAACACCGCGTCGTACTCCTGGCACAGCTCGTTCACGTCCACGACCTTGCCAACGACCATGTCCGTCAAAATCTCCACGCCCAGGGCGCGCAGACCGTCAATCTCCCGGGCCACGATGGCCTTGGGCAGACGGAACTCGGGGATGCCGTAGACCATCACGCCGCCGGGGGTGTGCAGGGCCTCGTACACGGTCACGGCGTAGCCGCGCTTGGCCAGATCGCCGGCGCAGGTCAGGCTGGCGGGGCCGGAGCCGACCACGGCGACCTTATGGCCGTTGGATTCGGGCTTCGCCACAGCGTCAGCGGGCTTGGAGTTGTGGTAATCCGCCACAAACCGCTCGATGCGGCCGATGGCGACGCTTTCGCCCTTGATGCCCCGGGCGCAGCGGGATTCGCACTGGGTCTCCTGGGGACACACGCGGCCGCAGACTGCGGGCAGGGAAGAATCCATGGAGATGATGCGGTACGCCTCGTCAAAGTCACCCTCGCCGGCGGCCTTGATGAAGCTGGGAATATTCAGATTGACCGGGCAGCCCTCCACGCAGTGGGGGACCTTGCAGTTGAGGCAGCGAGCCGCCTCGTCCTTTACCTGTTCCTCGGAGTAGCCCAGGGCGACTTCGTCGTAGTTCCGGGCGCGGACCTTGGGGTCCTGAGAGGGCATGGGGTTTTTCGTCATAGACATATTCGCCATCTTACTTTACCTCCATTTTAAACAGGTTGCAGGCTTCGTCCCGCTCTTTCTTCTCGAAATCAGCGTACATGGTGCTGCGGCACATGGCCTCGTCGAAGTCGATGAGGTGGCCGTCGAACTCGGGGCCGTCCACACAGGCGAACTTGGTCTCGCCGCCCACGGTCAGGCGGCAGCCGCCGCACATGCCGGTGCCGTCCACCATGATGGGGTTCATGGACGCCAGGGTCTTGATGTCGTACTTCTTGGTCAGCTGGCAAACAAACTTCATCATGGGCAGGGGGCCCAGGGTGATGACTTTGTCGTACTTGCGGCCCTGGTCGATCAGGCTTTGCAGGCCCTCGGTCACCAGACCTTTGGTGGCATAGCTGCCGTCGTCGGTCATGACCACGCAGTTGGTGGTCAGGGCGCGGATCTCATCCTCCAGGATGACCAGGTCTTTGTTGCGGAAGCCGATGACCGCGTCCACATCCTTGCCCCGGTTATGCAGTTCCCGGATCACGGGGAAGCCGATGGCGCAGCCGGAGCCGCCCGCCACCACACAGATGGTCTCGCCGTCCAGCTCCGTGGGGTTGCCCAGAGGGCCGACCACATCCGCGATGTACTCGCCGGGCTTTTTGTGATTCAAACGCTCCGTGGAGCCGCCCGCCACCTGGAAAATGAAGCAGATGGTACCCGCTTCGGGGTCCCAGTCTTCAATGGTCAGGGGGAAGCGCTCGCCGTCCTCATCCACGCGCAGAATGCCGAACTGGCCGGTTTTCACTTTCTTTGCAATATGAGGCGCTTCCAGCGTGATCTTCGTCAGCGTGGGGTTCAGCGGCTGCATATCAATGATTCTTACCATAGTACTACCTCCATACAATAATGAAATGCTCAAATTGGCGAAAGTTCCGTGGCGCGGATTTTGACAAACACAGGATTTTTTTGCGTTTTGTCAAAAAAGTTTCAATCTTGACAAATTTTTTACAGAGTTTTCACAAAATTTTTTACATTTCTCACAAATACGTTATACCAATTCCCGCCATCCGCAGTACGACAAAAAATAAATTTATACTATCAATATTTTTATAATTGATAGGATTTTTCAATTTAATTTACGATATCTCTTGTCGGAATCGGGTAAAATACATTTTTGTTATAATTCTAACGTGACCCCCGGGCAGACTGTCGGTTTCCCGGGGGTCACGCATGATAAAAGGGGGTACCGTCCACATGGAACAGCAGGCCTTTTCCGAAAAAAATGACATGACCGCCGGAACAGAGTGGAAAAAACTGCTGTTGTTCGCCCTGCCCATCATGGTCGGGCAGTTCTTGCAGCAGCTTTACAACACCGTGGACGGCATCGTGGTGGGCAATTTCGTCAGCGACGCGGCGCTGGGTTCCGTGGGGGCGTGTACCTCCCTGGCGTTTTTGTTCCTGGCCTTTTCCATCGGCTTCGGCAACGGCAGCGGCATCGTCATCGCCCAGCTGTACGGCGCCCAACGCATGGGCGAACTGAAGCGCGCGGTCTCCACCGCTTTGGTGCTGCTCACCGGTATGGGCGTGCTGGCGCTGCTCATCGGATATTTCGGCACCCATTGGTTCGTCACGGGCTTGATGAACGTCCAGGGCGAGGAACTCATCCGCATGTCCACCACCTATTTTTCCATCTATTCTCTGGGACTGGTGTTCCAGTTCGCCTATAACTGCGTGGCGTCCATTCTCCGGGCGGTGGGCGATTCCCGGGCGACGCTGTACTTTTTGTGCGTGTCGGCGGTGCTGAACCTGGTGCTGGACGTGCTGTTCGTATTTCACTGGGGCGTCGCCGGCGCGGCTGTCGCCACGGTCATTTCACAAGCGGTTTGCGTGGTGGTGTGTTTTGTATATATGTTCGGAAAATATCCCTTTTTCCGGTTCAAAAAGGGTGAATTCCGCTTTGATATGGGGCAATGCCTGCTGTGTTTGAAAATGGGCGTGCCCATGACGCTTCAGCACTGCATCATCTCTTTCGGCAACGTGCTGATGCAGCGGCTGGTGAACCACTTTGGGGAAACCACCATGGCGGCGTTCACCTGCGGGCTGCGGATCGAAAATTACTGCATGGTGCCGGCGTTGTCCCTGAACAGCGCCATGAGCATGTTCACCGGGCAGAACATCGGCGCCGGGCGGCTGGACCGGGTAGAACGGTGCTGGAAAGGCACCGTCAAGCTGGCGGCAGGCATCACCTTCGCCATCGCCACGGTGCTGTTTGTGGGGGCTTACCCCCTGGCGGGACTGTTCGGCGTGGAGGGGGATTCCCTCCGGCAGGCGGTGGAGTATATCCGGTTTATCAGTTATTTGATGGTGTTTTTCTCCGTTTACCAGACCACCATCGGCTTGATTCAAGGCAGCGGCGACGCGCTGTACGCCATGTTCTGCTCTCTCATCACCCTGACTTCCCGGGTGAGTTTGGCGTATATCCTTGTATTTTGCTTTGATTTCGGGTATTCTGTGATTTGGCGCACCATCCCCGTGGGCTGGCTACTGGGGCTTGCGCTGTCCCTGATCCGCTACCGGGCGGGGACCTGGAAAACAAAATTGATCGTAGGAGACGCTTCCCATGAGTGACACAAATTTTTACGCCCTGATCTCCCGCATGAAATACATCGGCCGCTGGAGCCTGATGCGCTCCGCCGTGCCGGAGAATATCCAGGAGCACAGCCATATGGTGGCGGTCATCGCCCACGCCTTGGGGGTCATCCGCCGGGAGGTGTTCGGCGGGGACTGCGCCCCAGAGCATCTGGCGGCGCTGGCGCTGTTTCACGACGCGTCGGAGATCTTGACCGGCGACATGCCCACGCCCATCAAATACCAGAATCAAGAGTTGATGGAAGCATACCATAAAGTAGAGGACCTGGCGGCCCAAAAGCTGCTGGACATGCTCCCAGAGACGCTCCGCCCCGCCTACGCGCCGCTGCTGTCAGAGGCGAAAGGCGAGGAATACCGCTTGGTGAAAGCGGCGGACAAGCTCTCGGCGCTCATCAAGTGCGTGGAGGAGCGCAAGGCCGGCAACGCCGAGTTCGGTTCCGCGGAAGCGTCCACCCGGGCATCCATCGCCGCGATGGAATTACCGGAAGCGGATTATTTCATGGAATATTTCATGCCCGCGTTTGAATTGGATTTGGATGAGTTAGGAGTTGGAAAATAGATGGATCAAGCAAAGAAAGACCGCATCAGCGAACTGACCCGCATCTCCCGCCAGCGGGAACTGACCGCCGAGGAACAGGCCGAACGCCAGGCTTTGCGGGAGGAATACCTCCAGTCCTGGCGGGAAAGCGTCATCGGCACGCTGGATAATACCTATTTGGTAGACGAAAACGGCAACAAACGCAAGCTGCCCAAAAAAGAGACCCCGGAGCAATAAGGCTCCGGGGTTTTTCTTTTCGATCAATGACAGTGACCGCCGCAGTGATGGTCACCGCCGTGCTCATGGCCCTCGTGGTCATGATGGTCGCAGTGGACGTTGGGGTCAAACGCCAGCGTGCCCGCCAGCAGGGCTTCCACGGCCTTGTCCGCATCGCCGGATGCGCCGCCGTAAAAGCGGATGCCTGCTTCCGTCAAGGCGTTCTGCGCGCCGACGCCGATGCCGCCGCAAATGAGGGTATCTACGCCCATATCTGCCAAAAAACCGCCCAGCGCGCCGTGGCCAGAGCCGTTGGTATCCACCACCTGGGACGACAGGATTTTCCCATCCGCAACATTGTAGATCTTGAACTGCTCCGTGTGTCCGAAATGCTGGAACACCTGTCCGTTTTCATAAGTAACCGCAATTTTCATCGTCGTTTCCTCCTTTGATTCCGCGCCGCACCGGCAGTTGGGATTCCCGCAGCCGCAGCTTCCCCGGATGCTGCCGTCGCACAGCACATAGTCGCCGCCCTCGATCCGCAGCTCGCTGCCGTTCACAAGGCACTCCGCCAGCTTTCCCCGGGCGCTGCTGTAAATCGCCTGCACCGTGGTACGGGCTACATTCATCAGCGCCGCGCACTGCTCCTGGGTGCGGCCCTCCAGATCGATCAGCCGGATGGCCTCGAACTCGTCCAGCGTCATGATAACGGTCTGTCCGGTGGCCGCGCCGGGGTCCTTCGGCCCGAAATGCCCGCAGCTCGGCTCGGCGCACACCCGCCGGCGTTTACACGGTCTTGGCATCTGCCTGCTCTCCTTTGTTATTGACTTATGTCAAATATATAAGCATTATATCCCACCGCCCGGGAGATGTCAAGACAAGATGGGAAAAATTTCCCTAATAGCCGGGCGGCGGGATACTGCGCAGGCGTTACGCGCTTTTATCCTTGGGCTTGGCGATGAGGGCCACCAGAAAGCCGAAAAACACCGCCGCGCAGATGCCCCCAGCGGCAGAGGTAAAGCCCCCGGTGAACGCGCCCAGCAGTCCCTTTTCCGCCACCGCAGTCTTGACCCCCTGGGCCAGGGTGTTGCCGAAGCCCAACAGCGGTACCGTCGCCCCCGCGCCGGCCCACTCGGCAAAGGGCTGATACACCCCCACCGCGCCCAAAATCACGCCAACCACCACATACGCGGTCAAAATCCGCGCCGGGGTCAGCTTTGTGCGGTCGATCAAAATCTGTCCCACGGCGCACAAAACGCCGCCCACGACAAACGCTTTCACAAATCCCAAAAAGATTTCCATACTACATCCCTCTTGTTTCACAGAATTTGCGGCGCGCACGCCGCAAACAAAATCCAATCATTTTTTGCCCAGCTCTGCCGGGCAAAAAATACTTCTCACGGAGAGAGTGTGCCCGCCAGGGCGCGCGAACGCAGTGCAACCCCTCCATTGAACTGACGCTCAATCGAGCGTCAGTTCAATGGAAACCGCGTGGCAGATGCCCGGAATGGACTCCCCTTGCTGGGCGCTGGTGGGAGACATCAGCGCGCCGGTAGCGGAAAACAATACCTTTTTCCACACGCCCTGCTGCATCATGGGCAGGATATACGCACACAGCGTACTCGCCGCGCAGCCGCAGCCGGAACCTCCGGCGTGTACGTCCTGCTTGTCTGCGTCGAAAATCAGCATCCCGCAGTCAAAATACCGGCCCGCCAGGTCGATGCCGTCCTGCTTGAACCGGTCCAGCACAATCTGATGGCCCAGAGAACCCAGGTCCCCAGTGAAGATCGCGTCGTAATACTCCGGCGCGCGGCCGGTGTCGGCAAAGTGGGCGGAGAGCGTGTCGTACGCCGCCGGGGCCATGGCCGCGCCCATGTTGTTCGCGTCGGTGATGCCCAAGTCTTTGATCTTCCCGGCAGTCACATGGGTGACGAACGGCCCATTGCCCATAGCCTGTAAAATCACCGCGCCGGCGCCGGTGACAGTCCACTGGGACGTGGGCGGGCGCTGGCCGCCGTATTCCAGCGGGAAGCGGAATTGCCGCTCGCTGGAGCAAAAATGCGAACAGGTGGCAGCGCACACAGTATCTGCAAAGCCGCCGTCCAGGACCATAGACGCCAGGCACAGGCTTTCCGCCATGGTGGAGCACGCGCCGTACAACCCGAAAAAGGGCACACCGCTGTCCCGCATGGCAAAGGTGGACCCGGTACACTGGTTCAGCAGATCCCCGGCAAAGAGAAATTCCAGTTCGCTGGGGGCCACTGCCGCTTTGTCGCAGGCCATGGAAAAGCACTGCTTCAGCATGGCGCTCTCCGCTTTTTCCCAACTGGCTTCTCCGAAATAGGAATCCTCGGAGATAAAATCGAAATTCTTCCCCAGCGGGCCTTCGCCCTCCAGCTTTCCCGCCACTGCCGCAAACGCCGCCACCGTCGGCGGGGCCTGCATCCGCACCGTCTGGCCGCCCATATGCTTGATGCTCATGTGTCATCCCTCCAATAGAGGTTATTGTTCGCAGGATTGGCAAAAATATGCGCAATAAAAAAACAGACCCCGCGGCCACGGGGTCTGGAATTGATTCAAAAGACTTCATTGCAGCAAATATTCCGCAATCTCCTCCATGGTATGGGCCTCAACGGTCGGCAGGCAGTCCGGGTCCCGGGGCAGATGCCCGGGATTGTACCACACGGTGTCG
The DNA here is from genome assembly GCA_022800755.1 of Oscillospiraceae bacterium. Classification (GTDB taxonomy): domain Bacteria; phylum Bacillota; class Clostridia; order Oscillospirales; family Oscillospiraceae; genus HGM13010. The sequence goes on along the minus strand of JAAWQX010000004.1, from coordinate 50,409 downwards.
ATTCCCGCGTTGATGCCGCCCCGGATATCGGAAGTCAGGCTGTCGCCCACCATCACAACTTCCCGGCGGTCGGACAAACCGATGGCGGCGAACACTTTTTCAAAAAACTCCCGCTCCGGCTTCTGACAGTCCATGTCCTGGGAAATAAACAGCCCGCTGATGTACGGCTTGATAGGCGACTTCTCAAACCGCCCGGTCTGCGCCGTATGCAGGCCGTTGGTGACGATGTACAGCGGATACCGCGCGGCCAGCGCCTGCACCAATTCCAATGCGCCGGGGAGCATGATGCTGTAATTGCCCAGCGCCTGTTCATAGCGGTGGTTCACCTCCGCCGGGTCGGCGTTGACGCCCAGATACGCGATATAATCCGCAAACCGCCCCACGGTCAGTTCCTCCCGGGTGACTTCCTTCAAATCAAAGCGCCGCCAATAGCCCGCGTTCACCTGATGATAATACGCTTCCATGTCTGGGGTCAGTTCCAGCCCCAAAGACCCGGTCACATCCCGCAGGGCACAGCGTTCCGACGCATTGAAATCCCACAGGGTCATGTCCGCGTCCAGCAATACGGTGGTATACTTCATATTCCGCTCCATTTCGTGAGTTTCCCTCATTGTACAGCATTTCGCGCCAAAAGTAAACCGCCGGGAAATTCTGCTTGTCAACGCCCGGGAAATCCGATATACTATATCTATTACATACAAAGGAGAACCGCCATGAGTTACGCAGACGAGGTATTTATCAAGACCTGCCGGGAGATTTTAGACCACGGCGTTTGGGACACCGACCAACAGGTGCGCCCTGTATGGGAAGATGACGGGGCACCCGCCCATACCATTAAAAAATTCGGCATCGTCAACCGCTACGACCTGTCTCAGGAGTTTCCCATTCTCACCCTACGGCGCACATTCTGGAAGTCCGCGGTGGACGAGATGCTGTGGATCTGGCAGAAAAAGTCCAATGATATACACGAACTCAGTTCCCACGTATGGGACCAGTGGGCGGACGAGAACGGCAGCATCGGCAAGGCCTACGGCTACCAGCTTGGCGTGAAGCACCACTACCCCGAGGGCGACATGGACCAGGTAGACCGGGTCATTTACGACCTGAAGCACAACCCCGCCTCCCGGCGCATCATGACAAACCTCTACAATCACCACGATCTGAGCGAAATGGCGCTGTACCCCTGCGCCTATTCCATGACCTTCAACGTCTCCGGCAACACCCTCAACGCCATTTTGAACCAGCGCAGCCAGGACGTGCTCGCCGCCAACAACTGGAACGTGGTGCAGTACGCGGTGCTGGTGCACATGATGGCCCAGGTGGCGGGCTTGCAGGTGGGCGAGCTGGTGCATGTCATTGCCGACTGCCATATCTATGACCGGCACGTTCCCATCATTGAGAAAATCCTGGAAAATCCCCAGTACGCCGCGCCCAAGTTCACCATGGACACAAGCATCACGGACTTTTACCAGTTCACGAAAAACAGCTTCGCCCTGGAGGGCTACCAGTACACGGAGCTGGACTGCAAAGTCCCCATCGCGGTGTAAGCCATGGACGCAGTCGTAGCGGTTTACAGCGATTGGGGCATCGGCGCGGAGGGCACGCAGCCGCTGGTGATCCCGGCGGACCGGGTGCGGTTCCGGGAACTGACCACCGGCCACGCGGTCATCGTGGGCCGGAAGACCCTGGAGGACTTCCCCGGCGGACGGCCGCTGCCCAAGCGGCATAACATCGTCATCACCCGGCAAGATATGCAAATCGACGGCGCGTCTGTTGTACACAGCACAGCGGAAGCCCTGACGGAAGCGGCGAAGTACGACCGCTGTTTTGTCATCGGCGGCGCCAGCGTATTTTCGGAGTATTTCCCCCACCTGACTCGTATCTATGTGACAAAAATTGATTCCGCGCCCCACTCAGACGCGTTTTTCCCGGATTTAGACGCGTTGGCGGACTGGCAATGCGTGGAAGCAGAACCGTGGCAGGAGCATAAGGGCGTGAAATATTGTTTTTGCGTATATGAGCGGGTGTGAGGGGCCGTCACGCCATCATCGACAGCGCACCCAAGCGCAGCCCAATGGACAAGCCCTGACAAAACAGGATTTCGCCGTCTAATTCATGGGCCTCATCGGAATTTTCCAAAAATTTTCGATACCGTTCTAAATCCCCTGGTGCAAGACTGTCCAAAAGCTGCAACTGTTGTTTGTGAGCATAAGCGGTGGCTTCCCGGTACGTTTCGGCAATGTCATCATTGAACAGCCAGCGGGCTAAATCATCTTGCTGCCGGGCGTAATCGTACAGCGCGTCAAGCGGCGTTTTCATAATATCCCTCCATTAATTGTCCTTATTTGGACTTTTTGTATTATAAACGGCCAAATATGGACTTGTCAATAGGAGAATGCAAAAATGTCAAATTTTCAAGAGAGATTGCATCAGCTACGCAAAGGGACCGGCTTAAAACAAGAGGATATGGCAAAAGAATTGGGGGTCGTCTTTCGGTCTTACCGTCGGTATGAGTGCGGTGAATCGGAACCAACACTTTCCACTCTTTTGCAAATTGCAGAATATTTCCATGTTTCTCTGGACTACCTCGCGGGGCGATCTGATGCTCCAACAGGGGGCATACAATGACCCACATCGCAATCATCGGCGGCGGCGCATCCGGCCTGATGGCCGCGTGTACCGCCGCGCAGTCCGGCACACGGGTGACGCTGTTCGAGCGTCAAGCCCGGGTGGGCCGGAAACTGCTGGCCACCGGAAACGGCCGGTGCAATTTAACAAACCAAAACGCCGGTCCGTCCCATTACCACGGGGCGGACCCGGATTTCGTGCGCCCCGCGCTGGCCGCCCTCCGCGTGGCGGAGACGCTTGCGCTGTTCCGTTCCCTGGGCCTGCTCACCGCCCCGGCAGATGAATCGGGTCGGGTCTACCCCCTGTCAGATTCCGCCAATTCCGTGCTCGACGTGCTCCGCTTCGAGCTGGACCGCCGGAGCGTGACCCTCCATGCCCCCGCTCCTGTCACCGCGATAAAGCGCCGGGGCGCGAGCTTCGTGGTGGAAACGGAAACTGACAGCGTCCCCGCGGATAAGGTCATCATCGCCTGCGGCGGCTGCGCCGGGGGCAAGCTGGGCGGCGTGTCCGACGGCTACGCGCTCCTGCAAAGCCTCGGCCACAGCCGCACGGCCCTGCATCCCGCCCTGACCCAACTCAATTGCGACAGCCCCTACCCCCGCGCCCTCAAAGGCGTCCGGGCCACGGCACATATTAAACTTTCCCGGAACGGCCGCACCATCGGCGAAAACCGGGGCGAAGTCCAGTTCACGGAAAAGGGCATTTCCGGCATCGCCGTATTCGAGTTGTCCCGCCTGGTGTCAACCGGGGGCAAATGCCGGGCCGAATTGGACTTTTTGCCGGACGTTTCCGCGCCGGAATTGACGCAATTGCTCACCGAACAGGCCCCGCGGCGGGGCAGTTTGCCCGGAGAGGAACTGCTCACGGGCGTGCTCCACAACAAGCTGGGCCGCACCCTCTGCCGGGCGGCGGACGTCGCCGGGAAGCCCTGTAGGGAACTGTCGGCGGAGGAACTGTCCCGCTGCGCGGCGCTGTGCAAGGGCTTTCCCCTGGACGTCACCGGCACCGGGAGCTTCGATTCCGCCCAGGTCACCGCCGGGGGCGTTTCCACGTCGGAATTCTACCCCGAGACCCTGGAAAGCCGCATCGTGCCGGGGCTGTACGCCTGCGGCGAGGTGCTGGATATCGACGGCGACTGCGGCGGCTATAATCTCCAGTGGGCCTGGTCCAGCGGCTATCTCGCCGGGAGGTGCGCCCTATGATCGCGGTCAGCGGATTGAAGCTGCGCCCCGGCGAACCGGAACAGCGGCTCCCCGGTCTGGCGGCAAAAGCCCTGCGGGTGCCGGAACGGGCCATTTTGGACTGGAAAATCACCAAAAAGTCCCTGGACGCCCGGAAAAAATCGGACATTCATTATATATACACCGTCGCCGTAACCCTTTCCGGCGACGAAAACGCCGCCGCGGCCCGGTGCAAATCCGCCCGGATATACGCGCCGTTTTCTTATGACATCCCCGCCGCCGCGCTGGACCACCGGCCGGTGGTGGTGGGCTTCGGCCCCGGCGGGATGTTCGCCGCGCTGGTGCTGTCCATGGCGGGCGCACAGCCCATCGTGCTGGAGCGCGGCCCGGACGTGGAGACCCGGCAAAAGGCCGTGGACAACTTCCGCAGGGGCGGACCCCTGGACCCGGAAGCCAACGTGCAGTTCGGCGAGGGCGGGGCGGGGACGTTTTCCGACGGAAAACTGCATACCAACACCCACGACGCGCGTATTCAGTGGGTTTTGGAGCAATTCGCCGCCCACGGCGCGCCGGAACATATCTGTTACGACGCGAAACCCCACATCGGCACCGATGTGCTGGTAAAGGTGGTGCGGAATATCCGGCAGACGGTTTGCGATTTGGGCGGGGAAGTACGGTTCGGCGCGAAAGTCACGGGGTTGTCCACCGTGGACGGACAACTGGACGCCGTTATGGTCAACGGACAGGAACTCATCGAGACCCGCAGCGCCATTCTCGCCATCGGGCACAGCGCCCGGGATACCTTCGCGTGGCTGCATGAAATGGGTCTGCCCATGGAGCGCAAGGCATTTTCCATGGGCGTGCGCATTGAGCAGCGTCAGGACGCCATCGACCGCGCCCAGTACGGCCGCAGCAGGGGAAAAGACCTGCCTCCGGCGGATTACGCCCTGAGCTGCCGGCTGCCTGACGGCAGCAGCGCTTATACGTTTTGCATGTGTCCCGGCGGGTATGTATTCGCCGCGGGCAGCGAACCCGGCGGGGTCTGCACCAACGGCATGAGCTATTCCGGCCGGGGCGGGGAAAACGCAAACGCCGCTTTGCTGGTCACACTGAAGCCCGAGAATTTCCCGGGAGACGGCGTACTGGCGGGTATGGAATGGCAGCGGGCCATTGAGCGGGCCGCTTACGACTACGGCGGCGGGAATGACCTCGCGCCGTGCCAGCTGGTGGGTGATTTTCTCGCCGGGCGGCCCAGCGCCGGACCCGGTTCGGTACTGCCTACCTATGCCCCCGGCGTGGTGTACGGCGACCTGCGGGAAGTGCTGCCGGAGCACATCACCGATGTGTTGGCCCGGGCCTTGCCTGTTTTGGGGCAAAAACTCCGGGGCTTCGACGCGCCGGAGGGCGTGCTCACCGCGCCGGAGACCCGGTCGTCCAGCCCCGTGCGCGTGCTGCGGGGGGAGAATTTGCAGTCCGTGGGGCTGCGTGGCCTGTACCCCTGCGGCGAGGGCGCCGGGTATGCCGGCGGCATCACCAGCGCCGCCGTGGACGGGATGCGCTGCGCGGAAGCCGTTTTACAACAGCAATAAATACACCCTGCGCCATCGGACGCAGGGTGTATTTTTATATTCGTTTCCGGGCTTTGCCCACCGCGAACAGCACCGCCGGATATCCGAAGCAAAGGGTCAGATTCACCACCGGGACCAGGGTAAAGGCCCACAGGGCAAGCTGGTCCGCCGTCCGGGCGATGCACACCGCCGTGACCACCGCCACCAGAACGCCCAGCCAGATAAACTTGTTTCCGCTGCGCCAGGACAGTCCTCCGTGCTCGATCTTTTCTCCGCCGAATACCAGCATCAGGTTATCCGCGGCGATGAGCAGTTCCATGGTCACCAGCACAAAATCCGGCAGGACCCAAAGCCCCACCACCAGCGCCTCGAACCGCTGCACCGCGTGAAAAATCGTGAGATCCCGCACCATGGAGAAAAACGGATGGGACAGCTGCGTGGTGAGCGACGCGCCGCAGATCCCCACCACCACGGCGCAGATCGCCGCCGCCAGCAGACAGGATACCGCCAGAAACTTCCCAAAAGACCGCAGCCGGGGCGTGTCGCTGCTCTCATAGCCCGCCAGAAACGCCGCCAGCACCAATACGATGCAGACCGTGTCCGCCATCATCAGCCCGCCCAGGGCGCTTGGCCCCAATTCCGCGGGCATGACCGGCAGTTGGTATTCCCAGTGTACCTCCGGCAGGGCAATGAGCAGCACGGCCACCAGCACCACCACCATCAGCGGCCGGAAAATCTCAGCGGACCGGGCCAGCGTCTTTACGCTCCCCAGCCCCGCGATCAGCACCAGTAACGCCATCACGCCCACGAAGATCCACGCGCTGCTGTCGGGAAAAATCGTCCCGATGAACCGGTCCGCACCGCTGCGCAGGATAAATCCGCCGTGAAAACACAGCCACACGCTCCATATCACCAAAACGGCTTTACCCAAGCCGCCGCCCAGAATTTGGCAGCTCGCCTCGCCCAGGCCATGTTTTGGTGCGGCTTTCAATATCTTTTCCAGCGCCGCCGCCAAAAGCAGCAGCGGCACAAACGCCAGAAACGGCGCGGTCCAGGCCGCGCGGCCCGCGAACAGTGCCACCTGCCGGGGAATCAGCCGCAAAAAGGGCGACAGCATCGCCACGAACATCAATGCCAGCATCTGCCGGCGGGAAAGTGCTTTCATGGTCCGCCTCCCTTACCGCTGCAATTCGCCCGCCCGGGCGATGGTCGTTTCCGCCTGGATGTCAAAGGTCAATTCCCCCAGCACCTGCTCCCAGGTCCGGGGCGCCCGGTCCCACAAAATGGGATGCCGCATCCGCATTTGCAGGCCCACGCCCAGGAAATCTGCCTCGTTGTCGCTCATTTTTTGCAGTACATGCTCCACCCAGCGCTCCAATTGTTCTGATACCGCTTCCAACACCGCCGTTTTGTCCAACGCCGAGGGATGCTCCACCTCTTTCAGGTATACCTGTGCCCGAATTTTCCCGGATAAGCCGGTCACGGACCCATCCGCGCCCCAAACCGGTTCCAGCTTCACCGTGCAGCTGGTCATGTTTACCGTCACTGTCCCTGCCTTAGGATCCGTCACTGTCACGCCGCCCAGCCCCGGTTCGCCTATGAGGAGGTTCACGCCCCGGGCGTCAGCTTGGGGGATAAAGTCGATGATGGTGTCGTCCCGCACGATGGCGTAGCCGTCCGGCAAGGGCGATACCGCGTCTTCCTGGGCCGACGGTTCCACGCTCTGGGTAGGCACCACTTTCAGCGCCATCATCAGCGCTGCGCCGTGCTCATTTTGCGCCGCGATCACTTCGCTGCAGGAAAACGGGTAGCCGTCGCCCCGGCGGCGGCTGTCCAGGATAGTGGAATTCAGCGTCGTTGTGATGTCGCTGCCCCGCTCGCCGGTACTGGTGACTAAATGCTCCGCCGTGTCTCCGTGGACCACGAACATCGGCACACTGGTGCGCACGCCGGTGGTTCCCTGCAAATAATCCAAAATCATGGCCAAATTGGTCTTGGCATAGCTCTCGCCCAAAATCACATACTGGGTATGTGCGTAAAACAATTCTTCCTTGGTGGCAAAATCCTGGATCGTCTCCATGGCGCTGGTGATGGACGTTCCGGCGGTGGTCAGCCGGGTGAATTTGCTCCCGGAGGACTCCTCGCTGCTTTCCGCGCCGCTGGAACTGCCCGATACCGAAAGCCGCACGCCGTTCCGCACCGAATCAAAGCCCAGGGATAAAATGAGTTCCATTTCCTCAAGCTCCCGGTAGTTGGAATACACCGTCCCCGCGTTGGCGCAGCCGGGTAAGCACAGCAGCAACAGCCCCAGTCCAAAAGCGGTCACTCGTTTCATGAAAGGTCCCTCCGAAAATAAAAGGTTGATGGATGCGGCAGCTTGGCTTATAATCATGTATATCGTTCCGCGTCATCGCCGTCCGGGCAGCATTGTGCATCCCGAATCCTTTATAGGATTGCCAGCGGCGGCCCCGCTTATACCACCGCCCGGGACGGCGGACATATCGGAAAACAGGAGTGACATTATGAAATTTGAGATTCGTGACCCTTACGCCCGCTCCTTGGGGGTGGAGATATCCGAGAAAACGGACACCGGCCTGACTACCGTAACGCCCATGGACGATACCGTATGCAACATTTACGCCATCGGCCACGGTGGCTTTGTGTATTCCGTGGGCCACATCACCGCGGCTTTGGCGGCGCAGGTCTGTTTGGGCCGCCAGACCGTGGTGGTGGACGTATCCAGCCAATATCTGTGCGCCCTGCGCCAGCCCACGGCCGTTACGGAAGCCGTGCTCGTCCGCGCCGGGCGGGAACTGGCTGTATACCGTACTTACATCCGGGACGCCCGGGGCGCTTTATGCTGCGTCCAGACCGTGACCCTCAAAACTGTGCAGTACCCGGAAGCTCCGGTCACCACGGTTCAGCCCACGATTTTCCCCGCGGCTCCGGACACCCCGCCGGAACCGGTGACGGGTCTGGCTTATCCCCGCATGAGCCCCCATTTCGCCACGCGCTGCCACATTTATAATCTCGGCCCCAATGGCGATGGGATGCATTACGGTGTGGAGTTGTACCCGGAACTGTGCAACCTGTACGGCGCGCTCCACGGCGGCGTGGTCTACACCCTGTGCGACGTTGCCGCCGGCGGGCACGCGGCGTTTTTGCTGGAAAAGCGCCCCATGACCGTATCCAGCAGCATCCACTTCCTTCGCAGCGCCCGGAACGGCCCCATTTACGCCCAATCCCGCCTCCTGCGGGACGGCAAACAACTTCTGTTCTGCGCCGTGGACCTCACTGACAGCGCGGATGAGCCGGTGGCTACCGCGGAATTTGTCCTGCAAAGTGTGCAATTTGACCCCGTATTCCCCCCGGACCGGGGCAGTCAGCGGGGCCCCTTTGGACAGGTCGGTTGACTTTCCCCGGGGAAATGTGTTACAATAGCTCTTAGACATGCCTTTGAGGTGACAAGTATGGCAGCTACTTATGAATTCCAACCCGCGTCCCGCCTGGGCGACCGGCTCAAAGATTTAACACCGGAAACCTTCGTGGACCTGATCTCCGGTCTGTGCCAGGCGGTGCAGAGCCGCACGGATGGGTTTTTCGGCGGCGTGAACGCGGGCAATATCAGTCTGACCGAGACCGGTGAAGTGGGTCTGGGCGATGCCCTGGCCTCGGAGGGTGTGCAGTATACTGCCGACCAGATCGAGTATCTGGCGCCGGAGGTGTTCTGGAAAAATGACCGCACCGCCCGGGCGGATGTGTATTCCGTGGGCCTTTTGATGTACGCCTGGGCCAACGGCGGCTGCCTGCCGTTTGTGTACCCGGACGCGCCCCCGTCCGACCGGGCGGAGGCCCTGCGCCGCCGCATGAGCGGGGAAGGCTTTGATATTCCCCAGGTGGCCCACAGTCTGGGCAGCATCATCGAAAAGGCTACGGAGTTTTCTCCAGAGGACCGCTATCAAAGCTGCGGCGAACTGCTGGAGGCGTTTCAGGTCTTCGCAGGCGAGGTGAAGACCGACCATGAACTGATCGCCGGACATGTGGAGACCCAGCGGCGCAACCGGGAAGAGGAAGAGCAGATGATGGCGGGCATCCTGGCCGCCGCGGAATCTGCCGCCGCCATGCAGAACAATTCTATCCCTGAATTGCAGCAGGACACGCCCCGGACTTATCCCCCGGCGGGCGCGCAAACCGCGCCCATCCGTACCGGGCGGCCCATCGTCATCGTTTTGATGCTGGCCGCGATTCTGATGATCGCCGCGGTGGCCATGCAGTTCACCTCCCGGCAAAATCACGAGCAGATGAACGCGAGCCCCTCGCCCACGCTGAATGTGGCCGATCCCTCGCCTATTTTTACCAACACCCCCACCCCGGATGTAACCCCGGGTACCACGCCGGACGTGACCGCACCTACCCCCACTCCCACACCGACCCCGACGCCTACACCAACACCCACGCCTACTCCCACCCCGCCCGCGCCTTCGGACCACAGCTATACCCTGTATGTGGACAATGTATCCTGGAACCAGGCGGCGGACAAGTGCATGGAATTGGGCGGCAATCTGGTGGTCATCAATAACAAGGAAGAGTTCGACCAGGTCACTGCCTTGGCGGATACATACGGTGTCAGCCTTGTGTGGGTCGGCGGCTTCCGCAAGGACGATCAGATCCTCTGGGTGAACGGAGAGACCTCCGACTACTACCCCTGGGCCCCCGGCGAACCCAGCGTCCGGGACAGCGACGGCACCGCCGAACCGTTCCTCATGCTGTGGAAGATCAACGGCGTGTGGTACTACAACGACAACCGGGACGACCCCATCGCTGCGTATCCCGCAGCTTATAAGGGGAAAGTCGCGTATATTTGCGAACGTCCATAAAGCAAACGGATGCAGACCGTGGTCTGCATCCGTTTTTTATCATTTCGCCGTCCTTTTGAATACTATGGTAAGAAAGGATGGTGCAAATGAAACTTTACATCGTGCGGCCGGGCGACAGCCTGTTTACCATCGCCCGGCGCTTGGGGACCACGGCAGAAGCGTTGGCCTATGACAACCAGATCTCTGACCCAAACAAAATCGCGGTTGGCCGGGCGCTGGTGGTCGAGGACGACACCCCCGGCGGGAGCTTAGGCCGGACGGAAGCGGCGGGATATACCTATCCCAGCATCAGCCGGGCCACCCTCACCGAGACGCTGCCCTATCTTACTTATCTCATCCCCTTTTCCTACACACTGGACACCAGCGGCAATCTCACCCCCTCCGGCGGGGAGGACCTGAATGCCGCCGCTTATGCCCAGAACGTCGCGCCCCTCATGTCCATCGCTAACCTCAAGGACGAGGGCGGCTTTTCCAGCGACATCGCCCACGCGGTCTTGACCAACCAGGCCGCCCAGGATAATCTGATCCGGGGGATTCTCAACGCCCTGAACCGCTATTCCTATTACGGTGTCGTGCTGGACTTTGAATATGTGTACAGCTTTGACCGGGAAGCCTACAACCAGTTCTCCCGGCGGCTGGCGGATATTCTCCACCGGGTGGGCGCGGTGCTGGGCGTAGCCCTGGCGCCGAAGATCAGTCCGGACCAGTCGGGGCTGCTGTACGAAGCCCACGACTACCGTGCCCAGGGCGAGGCGGCGGACTTTATTTACCTAATGACCTACGAATGGGGTTACATGTACGGCCCGCCCATGGCGGTATCCCCCATCAATCAGGTGCGCCGTGTGCTGGACTACGCCATCACGGAGATCCCGCCGGGAAAAATCATGATGGGCATGTCCAATTACGGCTACAACTGGACCCTCCCCTGGCGGCAGGGCACGGCGGCAAAGCTCGTTTCCAACGTCAACGCCGCAAATCTCGCCGCCGCCCGGCGGGTGGAGATCCAATATGACGAGACCTCTCAGGCCCCGTGGTTCCAGTACCGTGACGACGCCGGAACGCTGCACGTGGTCTGGTTCGAAGACCCCCGCTCCATCCGCGCCCGGCTGCGGCTCATCCCGGAATACGGCCTGCGGGGTATTTTCTGGTGGAATATCAATCAATTGTTCCGTCCGGGGTATTTGATGTACGAATCCCTGTTCGATACGGTCAAGGTGTTCTCTCGGTGAGACAAAAAACAGACCATCCGTTTGGATGGTCTGTTTTTCCTTTGATTTGCGTATCAGCCTTCCGCCATGTCTTTGTACTTGGCGTAGCGCTCGGCGCACTGGACCTCCGCTTCCGCGAACAGGCGCTCGGCGGTCTCCGGGAAGGTGCGGGTCAGGGACGCGAACCGGGTCTCGCCCATCATGAACTCACGCAGCTTGCCGTTGGGTTCCTTGCTGTCCAGCTTGAAGGGGTTCTCCCCGGCCTCGACAGCCTCGGGGATGTAGCGGTACAGGGGCCAGTAGCCGCAGTCCACGGCCATCTTTTCTTCTTCCATCGCCACGCCCATGCCGTTGGCGATGCCATGGTTGATGCAGGGCGCGTAGCAGATGATGATGGACGGGCCTTTATGGGCTTCCGCTTCCTTCATGGCCTTGATGACGTGGGCCGGGTTCGCGCCCATGGCGACTTTCGCCACGTACACATAGCCGTAATTAGCCATCATCATGCCCAGGTCTTTCTTGCCTGTGGGCTTGCCGCCGGCGGCGAACTGCGCCACCGCGCCGATGGGGGTCGCCTTGGACGCCTGCCCGCCGGTGTTGGAGTAGACCTCGGTATCCACGACCAAGACGTTCACGTCCAGCCCGGAAGCCAGCACGTGGTCCAGTCCGCCGTAGCCGATATCGTAGGCCCAGCCATCGCCGCCGTACATCCACATGGATTTTTTCACCAGCTGGTCGGCGTTATCCCGCAGGAACTTCACGTCCTCGCAGCCGCAGGTGGCCTTGTTCAGCGCCGCTTCCAGCTTCGCGGAGACTTCCCGGGTCTTGTCGCCGTCGTCGCCGTCCGCCAGCCAGGCTTCCAGCGCGGCTTTCAGTTCCCCGTCGGTGGTGGCGGCAAGGGCGGCTTCGGCGTGCTGCTTCATCTGATTGCGCATCTGCTCCACGCTCAGGCACATGCCCAGGGAGTATTCGGCGTTGTTCTCAAACAGAGAGTTGGAGAACGCGGGGCCGCGGCCCGCCTCGTTCACGGCAAAGGGATAGGCCGGCACGGAGAAGGCCGTCGCCTGGGTGCAGCCGGTAGCGTTGGCCACGTACATGCGGTCGCCGAACAGCTGGGTCGCCAGTTTGATGTACGGCGCTTCGCCGCAGCCGGCGCAGGCGCCGGAGAACTCGTACAGGGGCCGCTCGAACTGGCTGCCCTTGACGGTGAATTTGTCCATGGGATTGGGCTTTTGCGGCATGGCGGCGCACTTGTCCCAATTGGCCTGCTGGGGCAGCTGGCTCTCCAGCGGCTCCATGACCAACGCCTTGTTCTTCGCCGGGCAGACATTGGCGCAGGAACCGCAGCCCTGGCAGTCCAGCACACTCACCTGCATCCGGTAGCGCAGGCCCTCAAAGCCCTTGCCCACGCCGGGCTTGGTCTCAAAATCAACAGCCTTGGCCTCGTCCTCGGTAAACAGGAACGGACGGATCGCCGCGTGGGGGCACACCAGCGCGCACTGGTTGCAGCCGATGCAGTTTTCCGGGATCCACTTCGGCACATCCGTGGCGATGCCGCGCTTTTCAAACTGGGCGGTAGCTACGGGGTTCACGCCGTCTGCATAGGGCAGGAACACGGACACCGGCAGGGTGTCGCCCGCCTGGTTATTCACGGGGATGAGGATATTGCGCACGTACTCCGGCAGCTTCTCGTCGTGGGAAACGGCCTCGTTCTTCAGGTCCTTCCAGGCCGCGGGGACGCTGACTTCCACGATGGCGTCCACGCCCTTGTCCACCGCGGCGCAGTTCATGTCCACGATCTTCTGACCCTTTTTGGAGTAGCTCTTCACGATGGCGTCCTTCATATAGCCCACAGCGTCTTCAATGGGCATGATGTTGGACAGCTTAAAGAACGCAGATTGCAGCACGGTATTGGTACGGTTGCCCAGGCCCAGCTCCGTGGCGATCTCCGTGGCGTCGATGGTGTAGAACTTGATGCCCCGCTCCGCGATGACGCGTTTGACCTTGTTGGGCAGATGCTCTTCCAGCTCCGCGCCTTTCCAGCTTGTATTCAGCAGGAAGGTGCCGCCGGGCTTGATCTCGTTGACGATGTCGTATGTTTTAATGTAAGATTCCTTATGGCAGGCGACGAAGTCCGCCATGGTCACGTAATAAGTACTGTGGATCGGCTCATGTCCAAAGCGCAGATGGCTCTTGGTCACGCCGCCGGACTTCTTGGAATCGTACTCAAAGTACGCCTGGGCGTACTGATCGGTGTTGTCGCCGATGATTTTAATGGAGTTCTTATTCGCGCCGACGGTACCGTCAGAACCCAGACCCCAGAACTTGCAGGAAATGATGCTCTTGCCGGCGGTGACGATATTCTCGCCCACGGGCAGAGAGGTATGGGTCACGTCGTCCACGATGCCCACGGTGAAGTGGTTTTTCGCCTCGCCTGTCATGTTGTCGTAAACGGCTTTCATCTGAGCAGGGGTGGTGTCCTTAGAGGACAGGCCGTAGCGGCCCGCCAGGACCTTGACCTTGCCCACGAAATCGGATTCCATCAGCGCGGCGCACACATCGGTGAACAGCGGCTCGCCCACGGAGCCGGGCTCCTTGGTGCGGTCCAGCACGGTGATGGTCTTCGCCGTGGCGGGGATAGCGGAGATCAGGTGCTTGACGGAGAACGGACGGTACAGGTGTACCTGCACGAAGCCGACTTTCTCGCCCCGCTCCATGAGGTAGTCCACCACTTCTGTCAGCGTCTCGCACACGCTGCCCATGGCGATGACGATGCGGTCCGCGTCCGGCGCGCCGTAGTAATTGAACAGCTTGTAATCCCGTCCGGTGAGCTTGTTAATCTCGCCCATATATGCCTCAACCACGGCGGGCAGGGCATTATAGGCGGTGTTGCACGCCTCACGGGACTGGAAGAAGGTATCCGGATTGGCCACGGTGGAGCGCACGGTGGGGTGCTCCGGGTTCAGGGCGTGGTTCTTGAACCGCTGTACCGCGTCACGGTCCAGCAGCTTGCCCAGGTCCTCATATTCCAGCACTTCAATTTTCTGCAATTCATGGGACGTGCGGAAGCCGTCGAAGAAATGCATAAACGGCACGCTGCCCTTGATGGCGGACAGATGCGCCACCGCCGCCAGGTCCATGCACTCTTGCACGCTGCCGGAGCAAAGCTGTGCAAAGCCCGTCTGGCGGCAGGCCATGGCGTCAGAGTGGTCGCCGAAAATCGAAATCGCGTGGGTGCCCACGGCACGGGCAGACACATGCATCACGCCGGGCAGCTGGCTGCCGGCGATGCGGTACATGGGGGGGATCATGAGCATCAAGCCCTGGGACGCGGTATACGTCGTCGCCAGAGAACCAGTCTCCAGCGCGCCGTGCATGGCGCCGCAGGCGCCGGATTCGGCCTGCATTTCCATGAGCTTTACCGGCTGGCCGAACAGGTTTTTCTTTCCATTGGCCGCCCATTCGTCCACATGGTCTGCCATGGGGCTGGACGGGGTGATCGGGTAGATGGTCGCGACCTCCGTGAACGCGTAAGACACGTACGCGGCGGCTTCGTTGCCATCCATCGTCTTGAAATGTTTCTTCGCCATTGTGTTTCCTCCAATTTCAGCACCATCCGGTACTTTTTTCTTTTTCCGACAAATTTCCCAACAATTTTTTCGACTTATCATACAAAGTCATTATATTTCTGTATCAATGCAATGTCAAATCCAAATTCTGTTTCCGCCGCTTTTTCGATACAATATTGCAAATTTCCCGAAAAAATTGTGCAACTTTCCATAATTGCCCCGCCCCAAACGCTTCGCAGAATTCGTCATCGCAATGGCGAAAAAAATTGAATCATTTTTTCGGCAGCTTCGCCGCCGAAAAAATACCGCTCGCGTAGCGGCGTGCGCGCAACGCGCGTGCGCAAGCGGAGCGCATCCCCTAAACTAACAGCCCCCCGGCAAAGCCGGGGGGCTGTTAGTTTACTTCTCAAAGCACTGATCCACCAACCGGGCGTCGCACTCCATTTTCACAGAGAACGGTTCCTCGCCCTCGTGGGCGTAGTCCCAGACCTGGGCAAAGAACGGACTGACCTTCGCCTGGTCGTAGTAATTCCACTTCTCGGTAAAGCAGTGGGGGCACCAGTGGCCCAGCTTCAAAATCAGGTTCGGGCTGCCGGTGAACTCGTGGCCGAAGCCGCATTTCCAACGCAGCGGCGTAAACAGGTCGCCGGGGGTCATGGTGTCCGACAGGCACTCGCCGCCCCGGAACTTTGCCGCGCCCTTCATATCCGTGATATCCAGCGCGGAATCGGGCTTGCTTTCGTCGTAGCCGTGGTCGAAGTATTCCGGCTCCATGCTGGGGTTGGGCAGGGGGATATCATCCCAACTGTCGGGAATGGCATCGTACTTCGCCCGGGAACCGAACAGAATTTTCAGCGTCTCGTCGTTCTCCTGCTCCGCGGCCCAGACGGTGCCGCCGGGCTTGGAGGCGATACGCTTGTTTTTCGCTTCCGTCTCCTCCGGGGTCAGCCGGGGCTGAGACTTTGCCAGCTGGATCTGGAACGCCAATTCTTCTTTCAGGAAGGTCTCGCGGTTTTTCAGGCGATAGGGCACCAGCGCTTCCAGGTCGTCGGAATCGGCGAAGAAGCAGCCGTGGTAATTCTTGGTGGCCACCCACTTGGGCTGATACCCCCGGCGCATATCGCCGTGGAGGGCCTTGATAAGGTCATACTGGCTGAGCCGCAGCTCCGCGCCGCCGCCGATGTGGTAGCCCCGACGCCAGAACTCGTCGGGCGCTTTCAGGCACACCTGAAGCATCAGGTTGCCGGAGGACTCGGAATCGATATGCTCCGAGCAGCAGTCCGGCGGCATATGGCTGACGATGGGGTAGCCGATGGAAATGGGGTTGTTGGGATGCTGGAAGCTTTGCCGGATGATGGCCCAGTATTTCAGTCCTGATTCCGCCACCGCCCGCTCGGACGCGACCTTACTCAGCGCGTAATAGCAGGTCATGGGCGGCTGAAGCGGGTCACCCATGCGGCCCCAGTAATGGGGCGCCTCGTGGTGGCCTAAGGTCTCCAGCGTGCTGATGTACACAAAATGGGTCTTCTCCTCCTGATGGAACTGCTTGATGCCCCGGAGCATCGCCAGCGTGGAGCCGTAATTGGTGCGCATGGTGATATCGGACGGCCAGTCGGTGGCGATGGGGTTCAAAATCGCGCCCACGTGCAGCACATAGTCTACACCTTCCATGCAGCGGCTCAGCAGGTCATAATCCATGAGGTTCCCCCAAATAATTTTGAGGTTGTCCTCATAGGGTGCCAGCTTCTGATAGTTGACTTCCGAGGGCCGGGCCAGGACACGCAGTTCAAATTCATCGGTGTGGTCCATGAATTTTTTCACGGTCTGCATCCCCATCACGCCGGTGGCGCCTGTGAGAAATACGACTTTTTTCATAGAAATGCTCCTTTCAAAATTTGTTTTACCAACTATGTGAATAGTATAACATTCTTCCCCCCCGATGTCCAACAGTAAAAACATTTGAATCCAGAATTTTTCCTTATGACAGAACGAAAAACAGAGACGGAGCATTGCTCCGTCTCTTATCTGTCAGCCCTCCGCCGGCTCCGGCATGGCGTGAACGCTGTAACCGTAGCGGGTCTGATACCGCACAAGCATGAAGGCAGACAACGCAAGGGCCATGGCCTCGGCCACAGGAGTGGCCAGCCACACCCCCGTCACGTCCAGCAGGGCGGGAAGAGTGAGCATCGCCGCCACCATGAACACAAAGGACCGGGAGAACGCCAAAACGGCGGACACGATCCCGTTGGACAGTGCGGTGAACAGGCCGCTGGCAAAGATATTGAAGCCGATGAACAGCAGCGCCACAGAGCAAAAGCGGTTCCCTGTCACTGCCAAGGCAAACACGGGATTGTCCGGTGCTGTGAACACGGACACCAGCGGCCGGGTCAACGCCAGGGACAGCGTCAGCGTCACCACGGAGATACAGCTGATGATCTTCAAGCTCAGCGCCACGGTCTGCCGCAGTTTCTCCCGGTCCCCGGCACCGTAATAGTAACTCAGCATGGGCGCCACGCCGTAGGAATACCCGGCGTACAGGGAACTGGCGAACATGAGCACATACGTGATGATGGTCACAGCGGCCACGCCGTCTTCTCCCACGTAATGGAGCATGGTCCAGTTGAACAGTATGGTCACGATACCGGTGACCAGGGCGGTGGCCATCTCAGAACAGCCGTTGGACGCAGCCCGTCCCAGCACGGACAGCCGGAAAGCGGGCTTGCGGAAATGCAGCAGCCGCGTTTTCCGGGCGAACACCACCAGCCCCACCACGGCGGTGACGGAGTACCCCAACCCCGTGGCGACAGCCGCGCCGCCGATGCCCAGCTTCAGCACGGAAATAAACACGAAATCCAGCACCATATTCAGCACCCCGCCGCTCACGGAGCAAATCAGCGACAGCTTCGCCATATCCGCAGCGATCATGTACAGGGTGAAATTATTCATCAGCAAAATCGGCACAGTGAACAGCAGATACCGCCCCAGATATTCTACGCAGTAGCCCTGTACCTTGTCCGACAGGCCCATGGACGCGAACAGCCCGTCCATCACCTGATACCCCACAGCGCACATCACCAGCCCCACCACAACGTTCACCAAGATCAGGAAGGTAAAATCCTCCCGGGCTTCGTCGGGCTGTCCCGCGCCCATTTTCTTCATAATCACCGCGCTGCCGCCGGTGGCCAGCATGGTGGACACCGCCGTGACCAGTTGGATCACCGGCGCGGTGAGGTTAATGGCGGACAGCGCGTCCGTACCGATGAGATTGGACACGAACAGTCCATCCACCATGGTGTAAAAGGACATAAACAGGGACATCGCAATGGTGGGTACTGCAAAACGCAGAATATTTTTGCGTGTGACAGGCTTGCTGTACACGGTCTGGTCTTCCATAAAAAATCCTCCTGATTGTGTTTCTGCCCAACAGGATAAACCGTCCAGCAACCGCACAGTCAAGAGGATATTTGTAAAGAAATCATGAACATCGGGCAGTGATTGACACCACCTGACAATAGAAGTATAATAAATGTATCACCCGCAAATATTCGGGCCATGCATTTCACGCATGGAGACATGGAGGAGCACTATGAATTACAGTGTGATCGACGAGTTGTACTACGAAAACCTCTCCCCCATCCATCTGCTGCAAAATTCCAAGGAATACCAGCAGCTTTCCACCCGGCACGCGGATGCCATCGACCTCTTCCAGCAAAGCCTGGACGAAAGTCAGGCAAAGCAATTTGAGGCCCTGCTTCAACAGTCGCTGGATATCACCAGCAGCGAAACAAAGGCGTATTTTCACGCCGGCTTCTGCATGGGCGCCCGCATCATGCAGGAGGTCACAGACTTCCCATCATAAGCCCAGCAAAAACGCCAGCGCTTCGGCCTTTGAGCCGGACGGCCCGGGAACGGGCTTGTTTTCCGGATTGATGAGGCAATCCGTGACCAAAAAGGTCTCCAGCCCCAGCCCCGCGGCGGGGAGGATGTCCTCTTCCACATCGTTGCCGAGCATGAGGCACTCCTCCGGCTTCAGGCCGAAGCGCGCCAGAATATCTTGATAATACGCGGGATTCGGCTTGCAGAACCGGGAATTCTCATAATCCGTCACCCAGTCAAAGTCCCGGTCGGACAGCCCCACAAAGCCCAGCCGGGTCACCTGTCCGCACCGGGGAAAGATGGGGTTCGTGGCCAGAATGACCCGCTCGGCCTTTTCCCGGGCCACCCGCACCAGCTCCGCCGACAGCGGCGACGGCTGCGTGAACGCCACCGTCTGCTGAAATTCAGCCCGGTAAAATCCGTCGAACACCGGCTCGTCCGCCCGGCAGTTTTTCCCCATCGCCCGGTCGAACACCGCCCAGAACCGCTCGGTATTCGCCGCGCCGCCGTCATTTTTCACCATAGCGCCCACGCCCTGCCACAGCGCGTCCACCAATTGCTTGGGGTCGTAGCCGTGGGGGGCCATTTTTGCGGCCAGAAGCTTAAAATATCCGTTGGTAAATTCTGTTTGGTCCATGGGCAGCAGGGTGCCGTCCAGATCGAATAAAATCGCTTTTTTCATTTAGTATGAATTCCTGTTCCGAATTTTGTCCCGGGTGATCTGCTGCACGGTATTGCACCCGGTAATGAGCATATTGTCGAACAATTCGCCCTTAATCTTCTCAAAATACAACCCGACGCCCTCCGCGCCGCCGCCGATGGCCGCGTGGCACACAGGACGGCCGATGAGCACTGCGTCCGCACCTAATGCAAGGCACTTATAAACATCTCCGCCGGAGCGGATGCCGCCGTCCACGAAGATCTTCAACTGACCGCCCACCGCGTCCCGAATTTCCTCAATGACGCTGGCAGTCGCCGGAGCGTCCGGGATGATCCGCCCGCCATGGGTGGAGATAACCACGCCGTAAGCCCCCAGTTCCGCGGCGATCTTCGCCGCCCGCACCGTAACGATGCCCTTGACGATAAAGGGCAGCTTCGTGGCGGAAATCAGCGTTTCCAAGTCCTTAGCGCTCTTCGGGTCCACAGGCTTACCCAGCAGCTTGAGGTTAATGAGCCCCGCGCTGTCCACATCACAGCACACTGCTACCGCCCCAGCGTCCTCCGCCAGACGGATATGGCGCAAAATCTTATCATTCGCCCAAGGTTTGATGGTCGGCACCGCCATGCCCCCGGCCTTCTGCGTCAGTTCGATACCGTTGAGATACATCTCATCCTGGGGCGCGTCCGGCGTAAACGCGATAGTCCCCGCCTGCAAAGCGCCCATGACCTGCGCCTCGGTGAACTGATACTCCGACACATCCGCACAGCCGAAATTCATCCCCGCGCCGCCGCAGGGCGCGCCCATCACGGGCATGGACAGCCTTCTGCCGAACAGCTCCACACCGCCGTCCTGCCCGGCGGAATTATCGAACACCGGGTCCATCATAATATCGATGTTCCGCAGATATTCCACGCAATTGGTAAACGACTTCCCGTCGCCCTTCGCGCCGGGGCCGGGCACCATACCCTTGCACGCCAGCCCATTGCACACGGGGCAGACCTTACATTTGGAACTTTTTTCCCGGGCCGCGGCCAGGACTTCATCATAAGTCATAGGGGGGTCCTCCAAGTATATCCAGAATAAAGGAATTATATCATACCCGCCCCAAAACCTCAAGCCCCGACTTCACCCTCTGCCACATTCTTCCTCCCCCACTTCCCAGAACCCACGGCAGTACAAGCGTCCCGCCCGCCCCACCGCCGGAGGGTTTCGACAGAATTCCGCAGAATTCACGGTTTTTCGGTTGACATTCCGCCCGGGGTGTGTTATACATTTTATATCTTGATTATGTAAACGGGGGATTGATTTGAACGATTATATGGATGAACCGAGACGGTCCGGCACAGTGCTGAAGGTCGTCCTTATCATCATCACCATCATCGCGGTGGTGGCGGCGGTAGCCATGGGGCTGCTGTTCTATAACGCAAAAAGCAGTGTGGACTCCTTCCGGGAGCGCAACGACGCGCTGTCCGACGAACTGAAAAAAGCCCAGGCCCAGCTGGCCCAGATCGACACGGAGCGGGCGGACTACGAACAGCAGATCACCAGCCTGACCCAGCAGCTTCAGGATGCCCAGGAGCAGCTGGAACTGATGGTCCCGCCGGTGAACGACCCGGATAATCCCGACGCGAACCAGCCCTCCGGCGGCAACGCCCTCATCGATTTGAGCAACAACAAGGACCTGGCGGTCAAGCCCACCAGCTTTTTTGACGCCGGCGTGGATTACACGGTATCGGTGAAGGGTCTGAACGTCCGCAGCGGCCCGGGCACAACGTATAAAGCCCTGGCGTCCATCAATCAGAACAGCACTGTCACGGCCTACGCCGAAGATGACGACTGGCTTCTGATTTCCTACAAGGACAACGCCTACGGCTGGGTGAAATCCAGCTTCGTGACCAAAAAGTAAACCGAAAACGAGACCCCCGCGCAGAATCTGCGCGGGGGTTTTTCCGTCAAAGCAGCCGCCCGTAATCGTTCCAATCGCCGTACAAAACGCCCGCCCGGGTATTTTCAATGAGCTTTCCCAGCCGGTTTTCAAAAATCTCCGGGTGCCCCATACTGCGCTGGACCCCGTCCAGCCGCACCCGCTGATACAAGCCCGGAAACGCCTGGAACCGTTCCCACACCTGGGGGTCCTCCCGGAGAGCGGCCCAAATGCGCTCATCCACGGTGAAGCCCGCGTCCGACAGGTCCGGCAGCACCGCCCGGCCCGCATCGGTCATCAGACCAAGCCGCTCCAGCCTGCGGCAGCGCTCCTTGTTCAGTTCCGTCCAGGCGCTTCCTTTGCGCCGGGGCGAAAACCGCTGGATGGCCTCGCCGGACTCCAGCTTCTTAATGGTGCTGTCGATCCACCCGAAGCACAGCGCCTCTTCCACCGCGTCCAGATACCAAAAGGTGTCCTCATCCTTCGGCCGTCCCCGCTTTACCACGGCCCAGCATTCCTTTTCCCTGTCATGGTTTGCCGCGAGCCATTCCCGGAACTCCGCCCGGTTCCTCACGGCCAGCACATTTGACAGTTCCATCCACACCCATCCTTCCCAATAATTTCAAAAAGCAGAACCGCCGGGGGACCCTTTGTCCTCCGGCGGTTCTATCGCTACGGCCAAAACTCAGGCCAGCGTATTCAGCTTCTTGTCCAGCGCGGACTTTTTGTGCGCGGCGTTATTCTTGTGGATCAGGTTCTTGCCTGCGGCACGGTCCACGGCGCTGACAGCCACTTTATAGGTAGTTGCGGCAGCGTCTTTATCGCCTGCGGCAACAGCAGCGTCGAACTTTTTCAGGGCCGTTTTCATCGCGGACTTCTCCGCCTTGTTCTTGGCCTGCTGGGCCTTGTTCTTCGCGTCTCTCTTGATCTGAGACTTAATGTTGGGCATACTTTTGCCACCTCCTCCTATATGATTGCAAGCCCCAAGGCTCGCGGAAGTCTATTATATCAGCCAAACCCCGGAAAATCAAGCATTTTTTCAACTTTTTTTCCTTTTTGAATAGGGTTGTGGTCGCCGGGAAAAATAGACACAACATCTTGTTCTTTTGGAGGTATTTTCCCATGACCCACAGCAATCTTCACACGGACCTGGCCCTGGAAGCCCGGCAAATTGCCGCCCCCGACGCGAAGCAGATTCCCGGCGTGCGCTTTTCCGACCACACCCAAAACGGCGTGCATATAGACGTAATGGACATCACTTCCCAGGAGGGTGCTGACAAGTTATGTAAACCAATTGGCCGCTATGTGACCGCAGAGATCGACCGTTTTCTCCGCCGGAATGACGACGCTTTTGAGGATACCGCCCAGGAATTGGGCCGTCAGCTTCGGGACATGCTTTCCCTCCGACCGGACAGCACCGTGCTCATCGCCTGCCTGGGAAATCCTGCCATCACCCCGGACGCCGTCGGTCCCAAATGCGCGGGGCAAGTCATGGTCACCCGGCACCTGAAAGAGCGGATGCCGGACACCTTTGAAGCCTTCCGCACGGTATCAGTCGTCTGCCCCGGCGTGTTGGGTACCACGGGCATTGAAAGCGCGTCCCTGGTCGCCGCCGCCGCGGATACAGTCCAGCCGGACGCGGTCATCGCGGTGGATGCTTTAGCCTCCCGGTCCATGTCCCGCCTGTGCCGCACCATCCAGATTTGCGATACAGGCATTTCCCCCGGCTCCGGCGTGGGCAACCACCGCTATGCCCTGAACCGTGAGACCTTAGGCGTTCCCGTCATCGCCTTGGGCGTACCCACGGTAGTAGATGCGGCGACCCTCGCCTATGACCTCACCGGCGGACAGCCGCCCGAGGATGCGCCCAGCGCCGAAATGATCGTCACCCCCCGGGACATTGATTCCTTTGTTTCCGATGCTGCCAAGCTGCTGGGCTATTCTATCAATTTCGCCCTCCACGATGGCCTGACCATTGGGGACATTGATATGTTTGTCTCCTAATGTTTCATGTGAAACATTTATGGGTGCGTTTCGTTTTAGCGGGGAATGTTTCACGTGAAACGTGAAACATTCCTATAAATCCCCTTGAAAAATGGTACGCACCTTGCTATAATATCCCTACATTACATAAAAGTGAGGTGCGATATGGCAAAAATCATTGCCATCGCGAACCAAAAGGGCGGCGTGGGAAAAACAAGCACCTGCGTCAATCTCGCCTGCGGGCTGAAAAAGCGGGGGCGCAGAGTGCTTTTGGTGGACTGCGATGCTCAGGGCAACGCCACGTCCGGCATGGGCGTGGACAAGTCCAGAACGCCGAATATGTACCACATCATGACCCAGGGCGTACCCTCCCGGGACTGCGTGATCCAGACAAAATACGGGGATGTGCTCCCGACCAATAAGGATTTATCCGGCGCTACGGTGGAATTGGTAGACATGGAGGATCGGGAATATGTGCTGAAAGGCGCGCTGGAGCCGCTGCGGGAGATTTATGACTACATTCTCATTGACTGCCCGCCGTCTTTGGAGCTGCTCACGGTGAACGCTTTGGCCGCGGCGGACAGCGTTTTGGTGCCGGTGCAGTGCGAATATTACGCCCTGGAGGGCATCGCGGACTTGACCACGACCATTAAAATGATCAATTCCCGCATCAATCCTAAGCTGGAAATTCAAGGCATTGTGCTGACCATGTACGATTCCCGGACGAACTTTTCCGAACAGGTGGCCGGGGAAATTCGCCGGTATTTCGGGAATAAGGTGTATAAAACCATCATTCCCCGGAATATCCGC
Source organism: Oscillospiraceae bacterium (assembly GCA_022800755.1). Classification (GTDB taxonomy): domain Bacteria; phylum Bacillota; class Clostridia; order Oscillospirales; family Oscillospiraceae; genus HGM13010. Next base: position 26,124 of record JAAWQX010000004.1, on the reverse strand, counting down.
ATCGCTGAAGCGCCCAGCCACGGCAAGCCGGTCATCGCTTACGACCGCATTTCCAAGGGTTCAAGCGCTTATTTGAAGCTGGCAACAGAGTTGGTCAAGCAAATCGAGGGGGTATAATATGGCAAGCAGTAAAAAAGGTCTCGGCACCGGCCTGGGCGCACTGCTGGGCGGCGACGCTATCGCAGAGGCTGAAAGTAAACAAATGTCCCTCCCCATCGCCAAGGTGGAGCCGAATCAGAACCAGCCCAGGTCTTATTTTGACGAGGAAGCCCTCTTTGAACTCAGCGAATCCATCCGGCAGCACGGGATGATCCAGCCGATCACTGTACGGAAGCTGCCCAGCGGCTATTATCAGATCATCGCCGGGGAGCGCCGTTGGAGGGCCGCCCGGATGGCAGGGCTGGAGGAAGTGCCGGTGAATATCATCGAGGCGGACGACCGCCTTGCCGCGGAACTGGCGCTGGTAGAAAATCTCCAGCGGTCCGACCTCAACCCGGTAGAAGAGGCCATGGGTTACCGGTCTCTCATTGAGGACCACGGCTTGACCCAGGAGGAAGTCGCCCAAAGCGTGGGGAAATCCCGGCCCGCGGTCACGAACGCTATGCGGCTGCTGGCCTTGCCTCAGGAAGTTCTCGAACTGCTGCTCTCCGGCGACCTGACTGCCGGACATGCCCGGGCGCTGCTGGCCATCGAGGACGATGTGCTGAAAGTGGAGGCCGCCCGGATGATCGTGGCGAAAGGGATGTCTGTGCGGCAGACCGAGGCGCTGGCGGTGAGTTTGGGGAAAAAGAAAGAGTCCTCTCAGAAGCCCGCCGGGGTCGATTATCTGGCGCTGGCGGCGAAGCAGTTGACCGCCAGTCTCGGACGGCGGGTGCGTATGACCGAGGGGAAAAACGGCGGGAAGATCGAGATCGATTATTTTGATGCCGACGACCGGGAGGCGTTGATGGCCGCGCTGGCGGGCATCGGGAATAAATTGCCCCGGCGGAATTGAGCTTATATACTTATAGTAAATAAATATTACAAGGAGTAATTATTATGATCGATATGAAACTGCTGCGGGAAACGCCGGAGCTGGTTCGGGAAAATATCCGGAAAAAATATCAGGACGCCAAGCTGCCCCTGGTGGACGAGGCCATCGAGCTGGACAAGGCGCTGCGGGGGGCCATTCAGGAGGCGCAGGAATTGCGGACCGCCCGGAACGCGCTGAGTAAGCAGGTGGGTGTGCTCATGGGACAGGCCAAAAAAGACCCGTCTAAGCTGGAAGAGGCTGAACGCGTCAAGGCGGAAGTCAAAAAGGATGCCGACCGGCTGGCGGAGTTAGAGGCCCTGGAGACCGAGTTGGACGGGAAACTCCATAAAATTATGCTGGTCATTCCGCAAATCATTGACGATTCCGTGCCGCTGGGGCCGGATGACAGCTGCAATGTGGAGGTCGAGCGCTTCGGCGAGGCTGTCGTGCCGGAGTTCCCCATTCCGTATCACACTGAGATCATGGAATCTTTCGGCGGCATCGATCTGGACGCCGCCGGGCGGGTGTCCGGCAACGGGTTCTACTATCTGCTGGGGGATATCGCCCGGCTGCATGAGGCGGTGCTGGCGTATGGCCGCGACTTTATGATCGATAAGGGCTTTACCTACTGCATCCCGCCGTTTATGATCCGCGGCAATGTGGTCGAGGGCGTCATGTCCCAGACCGATATGGACGCGATGATGTATAAGATCGAGGGGGAGGATTTGTATCTGATCGGGACGTCGGAGCATTCCATGATCGGGCGGTTTATCGATCAAATTTTGCCGGTGGAGTCCCTGCCCCAGACGCTGACGTCTTATTCGCCCTGCTTCCGCAAGGAGAAAGGGGCGCATGGCATCGAGGAGCGGGGGGTGTACCGCATCCATCAGTTTGAAAAGCAGGAAATGATCGTGGTGTGTAAGCCGGAGGAATCCCGGGACTGGTATGAGAAGATGTGGCGGTACTCCGTGGAGCTGTTCCGCTCGATGGATATCCCCGTGCGGCAGTTGGAGTGCTGCTCCGGCGATCTGGCCGATTTGAAGGTCAAGTCCTGCGATATCGAGGCTTGGTCTCCCCGGCAGCAGAAATATTTTGAGGTTTGCTCCTGCTCGAATTTGGGCGATGCGCAGGCCCGGCGGCTGAAAATCCGCTATAAGGACGAAGACGGGAAAATGCGGCTGTGTCATACGCTGAACAATACCTGCGTCGCGCCGCCGCGGATGCTCATCGCGTTTTTGGAGAATAATTTGCAGGCGGATGGGTCGGTGAAAATTCCGGAAGTGCTGCGGCCGTATATGGGCGGGAAAGAAGTGCTCATTCCGAATAAGTGAGGAGATTTTTATGGAGAAAAAAGGGGTTATCGCGGAGTTTAAGGAGTTTATCGCGCGGGGGAATGTGATGGACCTTGCCGTCGGTGTTATCATCGGCGGGGCGTTTTCCTCCATTACCACGTCGCTCATCAATGATCTCATTATGCCGCTGCTGGGAATCTTGACGGGGAGTATTTCCTTCGCTGCGCTGACCGTGCAGGTGGGGCCGGCGGTCATTACTTACGGGAATTTTATTCAGGCGGTGCTGAATTTCCTGGTCATGGCGCTGGTGGTGTTCTGGATGGTGAAGGCTGTGAATAGGGTTTCCTTGCTGGGGAAAAAAGAGGATGACGCACCCGCGGCGGAGCCGGATACGCCTGCCGCGCCCACGGCAGAAGACCTGTTGGCGCAGATTTTGGAGGAATTGAAAAAGTCCTGACGTGAAAAATTGCCCGGTCTCTTGGAGAGACCGGGCTTTTTTATTTGTGCTTGTCCCGCTGGGCGACGGCCAATGCGTCGCAGCGGTTGTTGTAGGGGTTATCGGCATGGCCCTTGACCCAATGGAAGGTGACTTGGTGGATGTGCAGCAGGTCGTCTAAGGTCTGCCAGAGGTCGGTGTTCTTCAGCTCGCCGGTTTTTCGCTTCCAGCCGGCTTTTTTCCAGCCGTCCAGCCAATGGTCGTTGATGGCTTGGCAGATGTACTGGGAGTCGCTGTACAGGGCGACCTCGCAGGGCTCTTTCAGGGCTTGCAGGGCGGAGATCACGCCGAGGAGCTCCATGCGGTTGTTGGTGGTCTCGTGCTCGCCGCCGGACAGTTCCTTTTCCTGAGCGCCGTAGCGCAGGATCGCGCCCCAGCCGCCGGGTCCGGGGTTGCCGGAGCACGCGCCGTCGGTGTAGATGGTGACTTGTTTCATGGTGCGGTTTCCTCACCCTCCGCCGGCTCGTCCGCTTCCTCTTCCTTTTCCGCCCGGGCGATGGACGTTACCTTCGCCGCTTCGGACAGGCGCATCACTTTCACGCCTTGGGTGGAGCGGCTGTAGGTGCTGATGCTCATTACGTCCGTACGGATCATGGTGCCGTCGTCGGCGATGATCATGATATCGATATCGCCCAGCACACCCATGACCGCCGCGACTTTGCCGGTCTTTTCCGTGCAGTTGTAGTTCTTTACGCCGATGCCGCCGCGGTTTTGCTCCGGGTATTCCGTGAAGTCCGTGCGCTTGCCGTAGCCCTTTTCCGTCACGGACAACAACTGTGCGCCGGGGAGTACCTTTTCCGCGCCGATGACATAGTCGCCGCTGCGCAGCTTGATGCCGCGCACGCCCGCGGCTTCACGGCCCATGGCGCGCACGTCTGTTTCGGACAGGTTCACGCTCATGCCGTCGTGGGTGGCGATGACGATGCGGTCTCTGCCGTCAGTGAGCAGGGCGGCGATGAGCGCGTCGCCGTCGTTGAGCGTCACGGCCCGGATACCGCTGGTGCGGATGTTCTTCAAGATCGGCAGTTCCATGCGTTTCATCGTGCCTTGGCGGGTGATGAGGCACACGTATTTGCCGTCTTCCGTGATGTCGTCCACGTGGAGCATCGCGGAGACCTTTTCGTCCGGGTCCAGGGGCAGGATGTTCACGATGTTCGTGCCCCGGGCGGTGCGGCTGGCTTCCGGGATGCGGTAGCCTTTGATCTTATACACCTTGCCGAGGCTGGTGAAGAACAAAATCTGCGCGTGGCTGGAGGCGGTGAACAGGGTTTCAATGACGTCCTCTTCCCGCAGGGACTGGGCTTTCAGGCCCTTGCCGCCACGGTGCTGGGACGCGTACTCCCGGGTGCCGAGGCGCTTGATGTAGCCGCCTTTGGTCAGAGTGTAGACGCACTGCTGCTCTTCGATCAGGTCCTCGATGTCGATGTCGTCCCATACGTCCTGGATCTCCGTGCGGCGCTCGTCGCCGTATTTGTCCTGAATCTCCAGGAGTTCGTCTTTCAGGACGGACTTGATTTTTTCCGGATCGGCCAACAGGTCTTTGTAATAGGCGATCTTGGTTTCCAGTTCGGCGTACTCTTTTTCCAGCTTCTCACGGTTCAGGCCCTGCAGGGCGATGAGCCGCATATCGCAAATCGCCTGGGCCTGTACGTCGTCCAGGCCGAAGCGGTCCATGAGGTTCTGCTTGGCGTTGTCGTAGCTGCTGCGGATGATGCGGATGACCTCGTCGATGTTGTCCTGGGCGATGAGCAGTCCCTCCAGCAGGTGGGCGCGCTCTTCCGCTTTTTTCAGGTCGTATTTTGTCCGGCGGTAGATGATCTCTTCCTGGTGGGTCAGATATGCGTCGATCAGTTCCCGGAGGTTGAATATCTTTGTCTCTTTCTGGTTGTTGGTCAGGGCCAGATTGATGATGGAGAAAGTCGTTTGCATCTGGGTCATGCTGAGCAGGTGGTTCAGCACGACCTGGGCGTTGGCATCCCGCTTGAGTTCGATGACGATGCGCATTCCGTTGCGATCCGTCTCGTCCCGGATGTCGGAAATGCCCTCGACGCGCTTGTCCTTGACTAAATCCGCGATGGTGGCGATGAGCTGGCGCTTGTTCACCTGGTAGGGCAGTTCCGTGACGATGATGCGGGTGCGGTGGTCCTTGCCGTATTCCTCGAACTCTGTGCGGGCGCGGACCGTGATCTTGCCCCGGCCGGTTTCGTAGGCCTGCTTGATCCCGCTGCGGCCCATGATGATGCCGCGGGTGGGGAAGTCCGGGCCGGTGACGTGCTGCATCAGTTCGGGGATGGTGATATTTTCGTTGTCCAGCACCGCGACGCAGGCGTTGATGATCTCTGTGAGATTGTGGGGGGCCATGTTCGTGGCCATGCCGACGGCAATGCCGCTGGAGCCGTTCACCAGCAGGTTCGGGAAACGGCTGGGGAGGACGCGGGGCTCCTTGCGGGTCTCGTCAAAGTTCGGGTCCCAGTCTACGGTTTCCTTTTCGATTTCCCGGAGCATTTCGTCCGCCATGCGGGCCATGCGGGCTTCCGTGTATCGATAGGCTGCCGGGGGGTCGCCGTCCACGGAGCCGAAGTTGCCGTGGCCGTCGATGAGGGGATAGCGCAGGGAGAAGTCCTGGGCCAGGCGGACCAGGGCGTCATATACCGACGCGTCGCCGTGGGGATGGTAGCGGCCCAGCACGTCGCCCACGGCGGTGGCGCACTTGCGGTAGGGTTTGTCCCGGGTCAGGCCGTCTTCGTACATGGCGTACAGGATGCGGCGGTGCACCGGCTTCAGGCCGTCCCGCACATCCGGCAAGGCGCGGCCTACGATGACCGACATGGCGTACTCCATGTAGCTTTGCTTCATTTCGTGGACCAGTTCGGATTCTTCTATTTTCTGCTGGGGGAACATGATCTCCTCCGGCAGGTAGTCTTTGTTATGTTTCGTTGCCATGGTATATCACGCTCCCTTCTTAATAGTCCAGATTCGCCACGTTGGCGGAGTTTTCTTCGATGAAGCGGCGGCGGGGTTCGACTTCCTCGCCCATGAGGACGGTGAAAATCTCGTCCGCTTTGATGGCGTCGTCTAATGTGATGCGGCGCAGGGTGCGGGTCTCGGGGTTCATGGTGGTCTCCCACAATTCGTGGGGGTCCATCTCGCCCAGGCCCTTGAAGCGGCTGATGTTCACCATGGCGTTGGGGTTGTCGGCCCGCATTTCCGCGCTGATGGCGTCCCGCTCCGGGTCGGAGTAGGCTACACGGGTCTGCTTGCCCCGGGTGAGTTTGTACAGCGGGGGGACCGCGGAATAGACGTAGCCCTGGTCGATGAGCGGGCGCATGAAACGGAAAAAGAACGTCAGCAGCAGGGTGCGAATGTGGCTGCCGTCTACGTCCGCATCGGCCATGATGATGATTTTGTGGTAGCGCAGCTTTTCAAGGTCGAACTCGTCCCCGATGCCCGCGCCCAGAGCGGTGATGACCGGCTGAAGCTTGTCGTTGCCGTAGACCCTGTCCGCCCGGGCTTTTTCCACGTTCAGCATTTTGCCCCACAATGGCAAAATGGCCTGGAAGCGGGAGTCCCGGCCCTGGGTGGCGCTGCCGCCGGCGCTGTCGCCCTCGACGATGTAAATTTCCGTCAGGGCGGGGTCCCGGTCGTTGCAGTCCCGGAGCTTATCCGGCATCTGGCCGGATTCCAGGCCCGTTTTCCGGCGGATGCTTTCCCGGGCTTTCCGGGCCGCTTCCCGGGCGCGGGACGCCATCATCGCTTTTTCCAGGATGGCTTTCGCCACGGCGGGGTTTTCTTCAAAGAACTGGTCCAGCTTATCGCCCACGATGGTATTGACCATGGTGCGGATCTCGCTGTTGCCCAGCTTGGTTTTTGTCTGGCCCTCAAATTGGGGGTCAGTGAGTTTGACGGATACCACGGCGGTGAGACCCTCTAGGCAGTCATCGCCGGAGAGCTTATCGTCGTTTTTCAGGATGTTGTTTTTGATGCCGTAGTTATTCAGCACACGGGTGAGGGCCATTTTGAAGCCCGTTTCGTGCATGCCGCCCTCGGGGGTGTGGATGTTATTGGCGAAGGATACCAGATTCGTGCTGAAGCTGTCGGAATACTGCATGGCGATCTCGCACATGGAATCTGACTTTTCCCCGGCCATGTAGATGACGTTGGGGTGGACTGGGGTCTTGTTCGTGTTGATGTAGGTCACGAACTCCCGGATGCCGCCCTCGTAATACATATTGTCCGACTGCTCTTTGCCCGGGCGCTTGTCTTCCGTGGTGATCCGCAGTCCCGCGTTCAAAAACGCCTGCTCCCGCATTCGCGTGTGGAGGATGTTATAGTCGTAGACGGTGTCTTCGAACATTTCCGGGTCGGGCTTGAAGCGCACGATGGTGCCCCGGTGGTCTGTATCGCCCACGACGGTCATGCCCTGGGTGATCTCGCCCCGGGAGAATTTCATCTGATAAATTTTGCCGTCCTTATGGACCTCCGCTTCCAGCCACTCGGACAGGGCGTTGACCACAGACGCGCCTACGCCGTGCAGGCCGCCGGACACCTTGTAGCCGCCGCCGCCGAATTTACCGCCGGCGTGCAGGACGGTGAAGACGACCTCCAGGGCACTTTTGCCTGTTTGCTCCTGGATGTCCACGGGGATGCCGCGGCCGTTGTCCTTGACCGTGATGATGTCCCCCGGTTCAATCGATACGTTGATCTCCGTGCAGTAGCCCGCCAGGGCTTCGTCGATGGAGTTATCCACGATCTCATACACCAGATGGTGCAAGCCGGAACTGGACGTGGAACCGATATACATGCCCGGGCGTTTGCGCACCGCTTCCAGGCCCTCTAACACCTGAATTTTACTGGCGTCGTATTCTTCTGTGATCTTGTCTGTGATCTCTGCCATGTTGTTTACTCCCTATTAAAATACTGTTTCCCCTGCCCGTTTCCGCAGCGTGGCCGCGGTGAGCATGGAAAGGTAGATTTTCTGCCGGTTTTGCTCCCAACACAAAACAAACGCGTTGGGAAGTTCGTCTTCCGCCGCGTTGATGAGGTCTCCGCTTTGTTCCGCCGCTTCCAGCGTTTGGCGGGTCCGGCGGGACCAGGTAGCATTGTCCATATCGAAAATGCCGATGACCGCCGATGTGGGGACTAAATAGCCGTTGCCGATGTTCAGGTACATCCGATCTCCCCTCCCCGGACGGTGATGACCTTGCCCCCCGTGCGGCGGGAGATTTCCTCCCCCTCGCAGCAGGTGATGAGCGTTTGCCCGCCGCCGATGCGGTTCAGGACGAATTCCTGCCGCCCGGGGTCCAGTTCGCTCAAAACGTCGTCCAGCAGGAGGACCGGGTATTCCCCGAACTCCTGGAGGTGTATCTCACGCTCTGCCAGCTTCAGCGACAGAGCCGCTGTGCGGGTCTGGCCCTGGGACGCGAAGCTGCGGGCTGGTTTTTCATTGATGAAGATATCGATATCGTCCTTATGGCACCCCGTCAGGCATTGGCCGCTGTCCAATTCCGCCTTGCGGTGGGCTTCCTGATGCTCGCACAGCTCGTAGTAGATCTCCAGCGCCGGGGCGGTGGGATCTTTTACTGTGGATACCGTGCGGTATTCCAGAGCGAGCGTATCCCGGCCGCCGGAAAATTCCCCGTGGATGCGGGTGGCTTCTACGGCTAAGCGCTGGGTAAACGCCGCCCGGTAACGGATCATCTGCGCCGAGACCTTGCACATTTGGTCGGAAAAATCGTCCAATGGTTTCAGCAGGGACGGTTTTTCCCGCCAGTCCCGGAGAATGGCCGCTTTCTGATCGTAAAGCCGATTGTAATCCGTCACCAGCTTGCCGTAGCCCGGGCGCAGCTGGGTGATGGCCACATCCATCAGCCGCCGGCGGGCGGCGGGGCCTTCTTTGATGAGGTTCAAATCATCCGGGCAAAACAGCACGCAGGTGAATTTCCCCGCCAGTTCCGCCGCCGTGACCCGATTCGCGTTGACCAGGATGGTCTTTCGGGTGCCGGGACGCAGGGTGATCTTGACCGTTTGCTTGCGGTTCGCGGCGTGGATATCCGCCAAAATCTCTCCCGCGGAATAGCCGAACTGCACCAGTTCCCGGTCAAACCGGGTGCGGAAGCTTTTGCCTGTACTCAGCAGATATATCGCTTCCAACAGGTTCGTTTTGCCCTGGGCATTTTCCCCGGTGATGACATTGATGCCCGGGGCAAAATCTGCCCACTGGTAGTCATAATTGCGAAAGCCGTTCAGACAGATGCGGTCGATCCTCACGCTGTGACCTCGTACGTCTCGCCGCCGATGGACACGGTATCGCCGGGATGAAGCTTTTTTCCCCGCTGGGTACAGACTTCGCCGTTGACTTGCACCTGCCCGTCAGCAATGAGGATCTTCGCTTCCCCGCCGCTGTTGACGGCGGTGCAGAATTTTAAAAACGCGTCTAGCTTGATATATTCGGTTGTGATTTGTATTTGTTCCATTGGGAAATGTCCTTTTTATTCGTTGCGCATCCGCACCGGAAGTACCAGATAGGTAAATTCTCCGCTGTCGTCCGCGGGACGGATGACGCAGGGGGCGCTGCTGGTGTTCAGGCAGACTTTGATGGTGTCCGCCGGGGCGGCTTTCAGGGCGTCGGAGAGATACTTATGGTTAAAGCCGATCTCCGTGGCGCCGCCGCTGCCCTCGCACACGCAGGAATCCACGCCGCTGCCCAGCACCGTGGCACAGCGCACGTCGATCACACCGTCGGCAAAGGTCAAACGGATGGGGATACGGGTCTTGTCGTCCACGATCAGCGCCACGCGGGAGACCGTGCGGAGCAGTTCCGTGCGCTCCACCACGACTTCATATTTGAACGTTTCTGGGATGGCGCTCTTGTAGTTCAGGAACTCGCCCTCCAGCCGGCGGGAAATCAAAGACGTGTCGCCGATCTCAAAGAAAATGTGCTTGGGACTGATGGAAATGGTGATAGGCTCGTCGCCGTCGGAACAAATGCGCTCCACGTCCGCCAAAGCGCTGCCGGGAACGATAAAGTCCTTCACGTCCGGACCCTCGACTTTTTCCCGGCGCAGGGCCAGCCGGTAGCCGTCCACGGATACCATAGTCAACTCGCCGTCTTCCAGCTTAAATAGCGTCCCCATATACACCGGGCGGCTTTCGGAATCGGAGACCGCGAAAATGGTCTCATTGATCATGCTTTTCAGCAGACCCTGCTCCATAGTGAAGCTTTTTTCTTCCTCAAAGTCCGGCAGTTCGGGATAGTCCTCCGATTTCATAGAGGGGATGTTATATTCCGCTTTGCCGCAGCGGATATTGGCTGTGTTTTCTTCTACGGAGATTTGGATAAGGCCATCCGGCATCGCCCGGACGATATCGAACAGCAGCCGGGCGCTGAGTACCGCCGCGCCGGTTTGCTGGACGTTGGCGTCAATGCTGGTGTATACGGCTTTTTTCAAATCGTAGCCGGTGAGCTTCAAGCCCAGGTCCGTGGCTTCCAAAAGCAGTCCTTCCAGCACCGGCAGGGCGCTGCGTGGGCTGACGGCCCGTGAGGCGATGGAAATCGCGTCTTGGAGCACATGTTTTTCGCAGGATAGTTTCATAAAGGTGGCCTCCTATTTTTTGTGTCATAAGAAAGAAAAGAATAGAATAGAATATTTTTTAGTAGTCGTAATAGTAGTAAGTTTTTTTGTGGAAAAGTGGGACGAGCCCTTGAGAAGTAAGGAGTTAGGGTGTGGGAAAAATTGTGGTGAAAATCAGCGGTTTTCCACGGCCGTTTTCGGCAGGTTTGGTTTTCCACAGGTTTCCACAGAAAACGAATATTAGGATAACAGGTAGTGTGTGGGAAAATTAGAATCTTTTATCTGTACTAAGAATTGATATTGCTGTTGATATTACTCGTAATATCCCGGATCATCCCCGCAATTGCCTTGTCTGTTTCAATCAAAGCCTGGATCTTGTTCACCGACGCCATGACCGTGGCGTGATTACGGTTTTCGTATTCCGCGCCGATATCCTTAAAGGACATATTCGTGAGCTGCCGCATGAGATACATGGACACCTGCCGGGCCAAAGCGGTATTTTTGCTCCGCCGCTGACCGCGAAGATCGTCGGGCGTGAGATTGAAGTACCGGGCCGTGTTTTCAATGATGACTTCCGGCGTGGGGATGTACACGCCCACCCGCACCACGTCCTTGATGGCGCGCTTCACGTGCTCAATGGTAATCTCGTCGTGCATGACGTTGCTGTACGCCGTCAGCCGCTTCACCACGCCCTCGATCTGCCGGATATTGGACGTGAGGTTCTCCGCGATGTAATTCACAATATCGTCCGGTAAAATCATCCCCAGCAGCGCCGCTTTGTTCCGGGTGATGGCAATGCGGGTCTCCAGATCGGGGGACTGCACGTCGGCAATGAGGCCGCCCTCGAACCGGGTGCGCAGGCGGTCGTCCAGGGTGGTCATTTCCACCGGGGGACGGTCCGAGGTGATAACGATTTGATGGCCGGCTTCGTAGATATTGTTGAACGTGTGGAAAAATTCTTCCTGGGTGGATTCTTTGCCGGCGATGAACTGGATGTCGTCCACCAGGAATAAGTCCACATTCCGGTACTTCTGGCGGAATTCCTCCGCGGTGCCGGTCTGAATGGAGCGGACCATTTGATTGGTGAACTCATCGCCCTTGATGTATGCGATCTGCGCGTTGGGCTGGTGCTCGTTGATATATTGGCCGATGGCCAGCAGAAGATGGGTCTTGCCCAAGCCGGAATTGCCGTAAATGAGCAGGGGATTGTAATTTTTCCCCGGTTCCATGGCTACGGAAAGCGCCGCCGCGTGGGCGAATTTGTTGGAGTTGCCCACAATGAAGTTGTCAAAGGTGTAGCCGTCCATCTCCGGCATCAGGTGGCTGCCTTTCCGGGCGGTCTCATACTCCTCCAGTTCGTCTCCCATCAGGAACTTCACGTCGAACTCGCAGGAAAACAGGTCCGTGAGGATTTCCCGCAGCTCGCCGGCGAAGCGGGTCTCCAAAATGCCCCGCTTGAATTCCGATGTGGTCTGCAAAATCAGGCACTTGTCCTCCAGGTTCACGGGGGTGCAGTCGCCGAACCAGGTGTTGATGGCTGTGGACGTGGTGCGTTGCCGGAGGATCTCCGTGACACTGTCCCAAATTTCAGTCAATGAATTCATGTGTAACGACCCTTTCTTGAACTGATTCATTATATCAAAAATTACCGGGAAATACAATAGATTTCGCAGATATTTTATTTAAATAGGTATCCAGGAGGATGTGTGCGATTTCAGTTGCATTTCCCTGATTTTTTTTGTATAATGGTCCGGTTCATATGAAGATTTGATTCTGGGCACCCCCGGTGGTTTTCGTCACCGGGGGAAAAGCCCTTTCACTCATAGGCCGCATGAGGGGTTTTTATGTATTCTTTTGTGCAACAAAAAAAAGACGTGTTCGCCGATCAGTTGCATCCGCTGGCACAAATGCTGGACGGCGGCGGGCTTCCGGCGCTGTTTTCCGGACTGTCGGAGGTACACCGGGCGCATTTGACGGCGTATCTGGCGGGGGACTGGGACGGCTGCGTGTGCGTGGTATGCCCGGATGACGCTTCCGCCGAACGCTTTGCCCGGGACTTGGGAGCGATGCTGGAAACGGACGTGCCGGTCATCGCCGCACGGGATTTCACCTTTACCGCCATGGACGCGGTATCCCGGCAGGCGGAACAGCGGCGGCTGGGGACTTTGTTCGCCTTGGGAGGCGATACCCCGCCGAAAGCCGTGGTGTGTACCGCCGGGGGGCTTTTGCAGCGGACCATCCCGAAACAACGGTTGCGGGACGCGGCGTTTGTGCTGGAAAACGGCGGAAGCTGTCCCATCGAGGATGCGGAACAACGGCTGCTGCTGTGCGGGTTCAAGCCCACAGAGCAGGTGGAAGGTCCGGGGCAGTTCGCCCGCCGGGGGGGGATTCTGGATTTCTTCACCCCCGGGTGCGACCAGCCGGTGCGGTGCGAGTTCTGGGGCGACGATATCGATTCCATGGGATTTTTCGACGTGGACACCCAGCGGCGCACGGAAAGCATCGATCGCTGTGTCATCCTGCCCGCGGCGGAGACCCTGCCGTCCTTATATCCCGGCGGCGCTGCGGCGCTGGCGGCGAAACTCACGGAAATGGGGGACGCCTTCCGGCGCAAGCGCACCAACGACGCCGCCCAGCAGACGGCGCAAATGTTGTATGAGGACGCGGAAAAGCTCCGAAACGGGGTGATATTATCCGATGCGGACCGCTACATGGGGGTCATCTGCGGGGAATTTGCCTGCGCGCTGGAGCATCTGCCGGAGGATACCTTGCTGGTGCTCAGCCAGCCGGGGAAAATCGCCGAGCGGGCCAAGTCCTGGCTGAAGCAGACCGGCGACGACGTGAAGTTGTTGGCCCGGAGCGGGAAGTTGGCCGCCGGGGCGGGGGATTTTGCCCTGCCCTGGGAAAAAGCCGTGGAGCGGCTGCGGGAACTGCCTGTGGTGATGACGGATGCGTTTACCGTGGGACGCTATCCCATGGAGCCGCGCACCATCGTGGGCGTGACGGCGAAGCAGCTGCCGTCTTACGGCGGCAGCGCCCAGACCGCCTTTGAGGACGCGAAGCGCTATGTGGACCGGGGCTTCGCTGTGTGTATGCTGGCGGGAGATGAACGCCGGGGGAAAATCCTCACGGACGCGCTGTACCGTCAGGGATTAAAAGCTGTTTACAGCAATATCCCCGGCGATGTGGGCGCGCCGGGGACCTGTACGGTGTCGCCCGGCGGTATTTCCGCGGGGATGGAGTACCCGGAAGCCCGGCTGGCGGTGATGACCGATACCCAGATCGCCGCCCAGGGAAGGGTGCGGAAGAAACGGAAGCAGAATACCGGGCTGGCGATCGGGTCCTGCGCGGATTTGTCTGTGGGAGATTTGGTGGTCCATGAGCACCACGGCATCGGGCGGTTCGCCGGAGTGGTGAACATGCAGGTGGACGGCGCGGACAAGGATTACATTAAAATCTGCTACGCCGGGACGGATGTGCTGTATGTCCCGGCCACGCAGCTGAATCTGGTGAGCAAGTACGTCGGCGGCGGGGACGGAGAGACCGGACGGCCCATGAAGCTGTCCAAAATGGGCGGCGCGGACTGGGCCAGGACCAAGACCCGCACGAAAGCGGCGGTGAAGAATATCGCCAAGGAACTCACCGCCCTGTACGCCGCGCGGCAGCAGGCCAAGGGCTTCGCGTTCTCCCCGGACAGCGAGTGGCAGGTGGAGTTCGAGGAGCGCTTTGAGTACCCGGAGACCGACGACCAGCTGCGGTGCATCGCGGAAATCAAGACGGATATGGAAAAATCCACGCCTATGGACCGCCTGCTGTGCGGAGACGTGGGGTTCGGGAAAACGGAAGTCGCCATGCGTGCAATCATGAAATGCGTTTTGGACGGCAGACAGGCCGCCATGCTGGCGCCCACCACGGTGCTCACCCAGCAGCATTACCAGACGGCCCTGCACCGGTTTTTCGGATACCCGGTGAATATCCAGATCTTGAATCGCTACCGCACCCCGGCCCAGGTAAAAGCGACGCTGAAGGACCTGGAATCCGGGGCCTGCGATATCGTCATCGGCACCCACCGGCTGCTGCAAAAGGACGTAAAATTCAAGCAATTGGGCCTTTTGGTCGTGGACGAGGAACAGCGCTTCGGCGTGACCCATAAGGAGCACATCAAGGAAATGAGCCGGGATGTGGACGTGTTGACCCTATCGGCGACCCCCATCCCCCGGACGCTGAATATGGCCCTGTCGGGGATTCGGGACATGTCGGTCATTGAGGAACCGCCCCAGGACCGGCTGCCGGTGCAGACCTACGTGATGGAACACGACTGGAACGTCATCAGCGACGCCATGGAGCGGGAACTCACTCGGGGCGGGCAGGTGTATTACCTGCATAACCGGGTGGCGTCCATCGAGCGCACGGCGGCCCGGATCCAGGAAAAGCTGCCCGACGCCAGTATCGGCGTGGCCCACGGGCAGATGAGCGAGGAAGAACTCAGCCGCACCATGGAGCAGGTAGAAAGCGGGGAGATTCAAATTCTGGTTTGCACCACAATTATTGAGACAGGCATCGACATCCCCAACGTGAACACCCTCATCATCGAGGACGCGGACCAGCTTGGTCTGGCGCAGCTGCACCAAATTCGCGGCCGGGTGGGACGCAGCGCCCGGCGGGCCAGCGCCTATCTGACCTATAAAAAGAACAAAATTTTGTCCGAGGACGCGGAAAAACGACTGGAAGCGATTCGGGAATTCGCGGAATTCAACTCCGGTATGCGCATCGCCATGCGGGATTTGGAAATCCGCGGGGCGGGGAATCTGCTGGGCGCGGAACAGTCCGGGCATATGATCGACGTGGGGTATGATATGTACCTGCGTCTGCTGGAAGAGGCCGTCCACGAGGAGCGTGGCGAGCCGGTGGAAATTCGGGCCGAGTGCTCCGCCGACCTGGCGGTGTCCGCGAATATCCCGGAAGAGTACGTCCCCTCCGCCGTGCAGCGGATGGACTTGTACCGGCGCATCGCCCTGATCCGCACGGAGGAGGACGCGGACGACATGATCGACGAGCTGATCGACCGCTTCGGGGACCCGCCGAAATGCGTCAATTCCCTGGTGTCCGTGGCCCTTTTGCGGGGCGACGCGGGCCGGGCCGGCATCACGGACATCAGCCAGAAAAGCGGCAAGCTGCTGTTCCAGTTCCGGGAATTCGACCCGGCGCGGTTCACGGCTCTGCTGAACGATAAGACCTATTCCCGCCGCTTGCAGGCGGTCCCCGGCGATGTGCCCTGCGTGGCGCTGAAGCTGGATGGAAAGATACACACCATCGATCAGGCCCGGAAGTTCGTGGCGGATTGGTGCCGATAAAACAAACGATACAAAGGAGAATCGACATGAGACAAAAAACACTGGCCTTGCTGCTGGCCCTGACGATGTGCCTGGGCCTGCTCACGGGCTGCAAACAGGACGCCGAGACCCCGGACACGACCCCCACACCGTCGGACTTCACCGCCATGGAACTGGATTCCGCGACGGCTTGGGCGAAGCATGATGTGGACGATGTAGTGTTTACCGTGGACGGCAGCGACGTGACCTGGGGAGAGTTTTTTTACTTCCTCAACGGCATGACCGGCAGCGTGGTGAACTCCTACAACGTCAACCAGATGGCTTTTGACTGGGATGCGGACGTGGGCGAGGGGACCATGAGCGAGTACCTGTGGCTTCAGACGGTGGAGACCTGCGTGCAGTACCACGTGATGGACGCGCATTTGACGGCATTGGGCGTGCAGCTCACCGCCGAGGACGAGGCGGCCATGGCCAAGCAGCATCAAAACGAGCTGACCCAATACGCCGGCGAGGGCGCCACTGAGGCGGATTTTGACAAGGTTTTGGAGGACATGTACATGCCCCGGGCGGTGTACGACTATGTCAACCGGGTGAGCACCCTGTACAGCCGGGCCTACGACACAGTATTCGGCCGGCACGGCGAGCTGATGAGTGATGAGGAAATCGCCGGATTTGTTATGGACAGCGGGTACATCACCGCTAAGCATATTCTCATCAAGACCACGGACGAGACCAACACGCCTATGGAGGGCCAGGATCTGGCGGAAAAGGCCGCCCGGGCGACACTGCTGCTGGCCCGGCTGGAGGAAGTGAAGTCCGACCGGGACGCGCTGCTGGCGCTGTTTGACGAACTGATGGCGGAATATTCCGAGGACCCCGGCACCCAGGTGTACCCCGACGGCTATACCTTCCTTCCGGGAGAGATGGTGGAGGAATTCCAGGCCGGAGCCGAGGCGCTGGGGGACTATGAAGTCTCCGGGCTGGTGGAATCCGATTTCGGCTACCATATTATTTTGCGCCTGCCCACCACCCGGGACAGCGTAGTGGATTATATCGACGGTGTGAATGACAGCACCGTGGGCAGCTACGCCGCGGCGGACGCCTTCGGAAAGCTGATGGAAAGCTGGATCAGCGACGCGGACATTCAATGGGCCAAGGCCTTTGACGGAGTTTCCGCCAAGGACGTGTTTGGAACATAAACGCAGAAAACCGCTCCCGAACCATTCGTTCGGGAGCGGTGCTTTTTTATTTCTTTTTCTTGCCGAAACCGGATTTTTTCTTTTCCGGGACTGCTTCCTCCATGGCCGCGGCGTAAGCGCGCAGCGCGTCCTTTTGGGCGTTGGAGAGATTCTTGGGGGTCTCGATGTTTACGGTGATGTACTGGTCGCCGCTGCCGCTGCCGTTGAGGTGGGGTACGCCCTTGCCCTTCAAGCGGAAGACGGTGCCGGTGTCGGTCCCCTCGGGGATGTTCAGCTTCACCTTGCCCGTGAGGGTGGGGACGGTGATCTCTGCACCGAGAACGGCCTGGACGTAAGAGATGGGCAGATCCAGCAAAATGGAACTGCCGTCCCGCTCGAACAAGGGGTGCGCGCGCACGGTGACGGTCACCAGCAGATCGCCTGCCGGGCCGCCGTTGACGCCCTGGTTGCCCAGCCCCCGGAGGGAAATGGTCTGGCCATTGTCGATACCCGCGGGAATGGAAACGCTGACGGTTTTCGGCTTGCGTACCCGGCCCGCGCCCTTGCAGGTGGGGCAGGGGGTGTGGATGATTTTGCCCCGGCCCTTGCACTTGGGGCATTGACCCGTGGACTGCATGATGCCCATGGCGGTGCGCCGGGTAGTGACCACGCTGCCCCGGCCGCCGCATTCCGAACAGGTCTCCGGCTGGGTGCCGGGGGCGCAGCCGCTGCCCTGACAGTCAGAACAGGCTTCCACCATGTTGACCTGGATCTCCTTTTTGCAGCCGAACACGGCCTCCTCGAAGTCCACGGTCAGGTTCACCCGGAGGTTTTCGCCTTTCCGCGGCCCGGTCTGGCGTTGTCCGCCGCCGAATCCGCCGAACCCGCCAAAGCCCCCGAATCCGCCGCCGAAAATGCTGCCCAGGATATCGCCCAGGTCATCGAACCCGCCGAATCCGCCGCCTGCGAACCCGCTGTTGGGGTCGAACGCCGCGTGGCCGTACTGGTCGTACTTGGCGCGTTTATCCGGGTCGGAGAGGATCTCATAGGCCTCGTTCACTTCCTTGAACTGGGCCTCTGCCTCTTTGTCGCCGGGATGCAGATCGGGATGGTACTGCTTCGCCATCTTACGGTATGCTTTTTTGATCTCATCGTCCGCCGCGCCTTTGGAGACGCCGAGGACTTCGTAATAATCACGTTTGTCTGCCATTATTTCACTCCTTGATGCTGGAGTATTTTATCATATTCAGGGAGGTCTTGAAAAGACCTCCCTGAAATTTTTTATTGATCGTCGTCTACCACCGTGTAATCCGCGTCGTAGTAGTCCTGCCCGCCGGGTGCCGCGCCGCCCATGTCGGGGCCGGGCTGTGCGCCGCCCTGGGCTTGCGCCTGGGACTGGTACAGCTTCTCGCTGACCTTATAGAACGTGTTTTTCAGTTCCTCGGTGGCCGCCTTGATGGCGCCCGAATCGCTGCCGGACAGGGTGCCTTTCAGCGCCGCCAGCTTGCCTTCCAGCTCGGACTTATCCGCGGGGTCCAGCTTGTCGCCCATTTCCGTGAGGGTGTTTTCCGCCTGGTACGCCATGGCGTCGCCCTCGTTGCGGATGTCGATCTCTTCTTTGCGCTTGGCGTCCTCAGCGGCGTACTGCTCCGCTTCCCGCACGGCCTTGTCGATATCGTCCTTGGACATGTTTGTGGACGATGTGATGGTGATGTGCTGTTCCTTGCCGGTGCCCAGGTCCTTTGCGGACACGTTCACGATGCCGTTTGCGTCGATATCAAACGTGACCTCGATCTG
The DNA here is from genome assembly GCA_022800755.1 of Oscillospiraceae bacterium. Classification (GTDB taxonomy): domain Bacteria; phylum Bacillota; class Clostridia; order Oscillospirales; family Oscillospiraceae; genus HGM13010. Next base: position 7,445 of record JAAWQX010000004.1, on the reverse strand, counting down.
AGGGATGCCCCGGCGGGCGGGGGCGATGCCGTCCAGATGGAACCGGCCCAGGGATTTATTGTACTGGGCCATCTCCCGCTCGCCTTGCAGGACGTTGACTTCCACGGAAGTCTGGTTATCCGCGGCGGTGGAGAAGATCTGGCTCTTTCTCGTGGGGATGGTGGTGTTGCGCTCAATGAGCTTGGTGCATACGCCGCCCAGGGTCTCAATGCCAAGGGACAACGGGGTCACGTCCAGCAGGAGGATGCCCTCTACGTCGCCGCCCAGCACGCCGCCCTGAATGGCCGCGCCGTCGGCGACGCATTCGTCGGGGTTGATGCCCTTGAACGGGTCTTTGCCGGTGAGCTCCTTGACCTTATCCTGCACCGCGGGGATACGGGTGGAGCCGCCCACCAGCAGCACCTTGCTCAGTTCCGACGCGCTCAGGCCGGAATCGTTCAGAGCCTGCCGCACGGGGCCGACGGTGGCGTCTACCAGGTGGCGGGTCAGGTCGTTGAACTTGGCCCGGGACAACTCGACCTCCAAGTGCTTGGGGCCGTTGGCGTCGGCGGTGATATAGGGCAGGGAAATGGTCGTGGTGGTCATGCCGGACAGGTCACATTTGGCCTTTTCCGCGGCCTCTTTCAGCCGCTGCATGGCGACTTTGTCTCCGGTGAGGTCCACGCCCTCGGTCTTTTTGAATTCGCTTGCCAGGTAATCTACCACGCACTGGTCAAAGTCGTCGCCGCCCAGACGGTTGTTGCCGGCGGTGGCCAGCACCTCGATCACGCCGTCGCCGATCTCCAGCACGGATACGTCGAAGGTACCGCCGCCCAGGTCGTAGACCATGATCTTCTGGTCCTCTTCCTTATCCAGGCCGTAGGCCAAAGCCGCGGCGGTGGGTTCGTTGATGATACGCTTCACGTCCAGGCCAGCGATCTTGCCTGCGTCTTTCGTGGCCTGGCGCTGGGAGTCGGTGAAGTAGGCGGGGACGGTGATGACCGCTTCTGTGACGGTAGTGCCCAGGTAGGCTTCCGCGTCGGCTTTCAGCTTTTGCAGCACCATGGCGCTGATCTCCTGGGGGGAGTAGCTCTTGCCATCTACCGTGACACGGTAAGCGCTGCCCATTTCGCGCTTGATAGACGCGATGGTGCGGTCGGGGTTGGTGACGGCCTGGCGCTTTGCCACCTGGCCCACCATACGCTCGCCGGTTTTGGAGAACGCTACCACAGACGGGGTGGTGCGCCCGCCCTCGGCGTTGGGGATGACGACAACGTCGCCGCCTTCCATAACGGACACGCAGCTATTGGTGGTGCCCAAGTCGATTCCGATGATTTTAGCCATGATCTATTTCCTCCTGATTCGGTGATTTATAATTTCACTTGTGTTGGGTCAATTCGCTACCTTGACCATACTGAATCGTATGATCTTATCGCCCATCTTGAAGCCTTTTTCAAACTCCTCGATGATGATATTTTCCTCCAGGTCCCCATCTTCCACATGCATGACCGCGTTGTGGAAACCGGGGTCGAATTTCTCGCCCAGGGCGGGGATGGGGGTGACGTTCAGCTTCGTGAGCACCGTCTCGAACTGGGCCAGGGTCATTTCCACGCCTTTGCGGCCGGGGTCGTCTTCCGCCATGGCGGCGATGGCCCGGAGCAGATTATCATACACGGGCAGGAACTTCAGCACCGTGTCCGCTCGGACGTCGGCGAAGATGGCGTCCCGCTCCCGGGCGCTGCGCTTGCGGAAGTTATCATATTCCGCCGCCAGCCGCAGATACCGGTCCTCGGCGGCTTTGAGCGCCGCTTCCGGGGATTCCTCCGGAGTGTCGGGGGCCGCTTCCGTGACTTCCTCGACGGCTTCCTGGGGTGCCTCCTGCTGGGGGACTTCGTCGTCTTTATGTTTGCTCATGGGGGTCATCTCCTCGTAACATCAGTTTTGTATCCATGCCAAGGGGCGGTTTGCTGCCGCCGGTCATGGCGTGGGAAATGGTCTCGGCGATCATTTGCATTTTCGACGCGACCATGGCGTAATCCATCCGCGTGGGACCCACCACGCCCACAATGCCCCGTACGCCGGCGCCGGCGTCGTAGGTCGCCAGCACCACGCTGGAATCCTTCAGGGCTTCGGACACGTTTTCCGGCCCGATGAATACCTTTACCCCGGTGTCCTCCGCCATCAGTTCAGGAAATTCCTGGGGGAACTGGGAGAGATACTCCATCAGGCTTTGAGCGGTCTCGGGATTCTGGAATTCCGGGTGCTCCAACAACTTATTCTGCCCTGCCACGGTCATGAACGGTTGGGCCGCCTGACTGAGCACTTCTATGGCGAAAGACGCGGCCACGGCCGTGAGACCCATCACGTCATCCATTGCCCGCTCCGTGGCGGAAATCAGCAGCGGCGTGATCTCCGGTTCCGTCAAGCCGGTGAAATTGGCGTTGCACAGGGTGGACAGCTTTTCGATCTTTACCTTTTCTACTGAGACCGGCAGGCGTACCAGTTTATTTTTCACGGTACTGTCGGAAAGGAGGGCTACTATTATAAATGTATTCGCGTCCACGTAGATAAAGTCGAACCGTGAGATGGTCACGGCTTTTGGGGCGGTGATGGCCATGGCCGGGAGGTTGGTCAGCTGGGAAGCCAGCCGTCCCACATCGGCGGAGAGGCCTTCCATCTCCATCAGGCAGGTATTGAGTTCCTCGGTGAGCCGCTGGGTCTCCTCATCGGAAAGCCGCTGGCGCTCCATAAGCTCATTGACGTACAGCCGGTAGCCCTGCACCGTAGGGACCCGCCCGGCGGAGGTGTGGGGCTGTTCCAGATAGCCCATGGCGGCCAGTTCCGCCAACTCGTTGCGGATAGTGGCCGGGGAGCAGCCCAGCCCGGCGTGCTCCGCCAGATGCTTGCTGCCCACAGGCGCGCCGGTATCGATATATTGTTCTACCACCGCGGCCAATATTTTCTTTTTCCGCTCGCTGATCTCCATGGTCGGCACCTTTCCGCCTTGAGGACTTGGCACTTGCACCGGGAACAGTGCTGGCACTCTTTCTCTCTGAGTGCTAATTTACCACCGGGAACAGGATTTGTCAAGGGATTTGTGCAACTTAATTGTAAAGAATACATGAATATTCTGTGTAAAAATTGTCGCTTTAGCGGGTGTGAAGATATTAACATTTGTTGTTTTGCGGGGGATACATTGATATAATGGACATAGAACAATAAGCGGTGTGTCCGCTTGGAAAAAGGAGGAAAATCCCATGGCAAACTTTCACTCTGTCACGCCGGAACTGGCTGAGGCGCTGAAAGCCATCGTGGGCGAGAAGCGTTTCCAGTACGGTGACAAGGTCAAAGAGGACTACTCCCACGACGAGATGCCCATTTACGGCAAATTCCCACCGGAAGCGGTCTGCGAGGTGGAGACGACGGAAGAGGTCTCCGCGATTTTGAAGCTGTGCAACGAAAATAATATCCCGGTCACCGCCCGGGGCGCGGGCACCAGTCTCACCGGCGCGTCTGTGCCCATCCACGGCGGCGTGGTGGTCTGCACCGCCCGGATGAACAAGATTTTGAGCTACGACATCCCCAACATGGCCGTGACCGTCCAGCCCGGCGTGCTGCTGCAGGACCTGGCGGCGGACGTAGACAAACAGGGGCTTTACTATCCCCCGGACCCCGGCTCCAAGACCTCTACGGTAGGCGGCAACGTAGCCACCAACGCCGGCGGAATGCGCGCGGTGAAGTACGGCTCCACCCGGGACTACGTCCTGGCGCTGACGGTGGTACTGGCCAGCGGTGAGGTGATGCACCTGGGCAAGACTGTGTGCAAGACTTCCACGGGCTATTCCCTGCTGCACCTGATGATCGGTTCCGAAGGCACCCTGGGCATCATCACGGAAATGACCCTGAAGCTGGTGCCGAAGCCCGCCATGAACGTATCCGTGCTGCTGCCCTTTGAGCGCATCGAGGACTGCATCGCCACGGTGCCGAAGATCCGCATCGCCAATCTGGACCCCCAGAGCATCGAGTTCATGGGCATCGATATCGTGAATTCCTCCTCGGATTTCACCGGAAAGAAGATTTTCCCGACTACATATAACAAAAAAGAAGTGGACGCGTCCATTTTGGTCACCTTTGTGGGCGAAAACGAGGACGAGTTGTACGAGAAGATGGAAAAACTCGATGCCCTCGCCACGGAATGCGGCGCCATTGACACCCTGGTCATCGACACGCCGACGCTGAAAACCGACGTTTGGGCCGCCCGGAGCGCGTTTTTGAACGCCATCGAGGGCGACACGAAGATCCTCGACGAACTGGACGTAGTCGTACCCGTGGACCAGATCGCCAATTATCTGGCCTTTGTGCGCTCCGTGGGCGACGAGGTGGGCCTCACCATCCGCAACTTCGGTCACGCCGGCGACGGCAACCTGCATATCTACGCCTGCACCAACGACCTGGAGTTCGACGAGTTCTGGAAGCGGAATAAGATCCTCATGGCGAAGTGCTACACCGAGTGCAAGCGCATCGGCGGACAGCTTTCCGGCGAGCACGGCATCGGCCATGCCAAGAAAGAATACCTGGAAGAATCCGTGGGTGAGGTGCCTTACCGCCTGATGAAGGCCATCAAGGCGCTGTTCGACCCCAACGGCATCCTGAATCCGGGCAAAGTTTGCTCTTGAGCGGGAGGTAGAGACGATGTTGAAAATTCTTGTATGTGTCAAGCAGGTACCGGACGTGAATCTGGTAAAGATCGACCCGGTGACCGGCTCTTTGATCCGTGACGGCGTGCCCGCCATCATGAACCCCCTGGACGGCCACGCCCTGGAAGCCGCCGTGCAGTTAAAAGAGACCTACGGCGGCGAGATCACCGCCGTCACCATGGGTCCCGACGCGGCTATGAGCGTGCTGCGGGAGTGCGTGTCCGTGGGCGCGTCCAAGGCCATTTTGCTGTCCGACTACGCCTTTAAGGACGCGGATACCCTGTCCACCAGCTATACCATTGAAAAAGGCGCGTCCATGTTCGGCAAATACGACGTCATTCTGTGCGGCAAAGAGACCCTGGACGGCGCCACCGGACAGATGGGTTCCCAGCTGGCCGAGCGCTTCGGCACCAGCTTTGTCAGCTCTGCTGCGCTTATTGAAAGCGTGGACGAGAAAGCCGGTGTGGCCATTGTGGAGCGGGAGACGGAGTACGGCGTGGAGACGGTAGAAGCCAAGCTCCCGGTGCTCATGACCATCGAAAAGACCAATTATCAGCCCCGTATCCCCAATTTCAAGGGGAAAAAGCTCGCCCGTACCTTTGAGATCACCAAGCTGACTTCCGAGACCATCGAAGGTCTGGAAAAAGACAAGATCGGCGCACCGGGTTCCGGCACCATCGTACCCCGGACCTATCCCCCGGAAAAGACTGCATCCGGCGTGATGATCGACGAGGGCGACAGCAAGAAGAATGTGGCCAAGGCCATGGCGATCATGGCCGAAAAAGGTCTGGTGTAAGGAGGCGAGCGAGATGGATAAACGGGATTATAAGAATATGTGGGTCTACATCGAGCATGATGGAAAGACCGTTTCCACCGTGTCTCTGGAGCTGTGCTGCGAGGCCCGGAAGCTCTGCGACGTGACCGGAGACAAGCTCATTGCCGTGATGGTGGAGGGCCTGCCGGAGTCCGAGGTGAAAAAAATCCGGGAGTGCGCCATCGACGGTATGATGATCGTGTCCGGCACGGGCTACGAGACCTATAACAATGATGCGTATACAAACCTGTTCACGGTGTTGTGCCAAAAGTATAACCCCAGCGCCGTGTTTGTGGGCGGAACCACCAACGGCCGGGACTTCGCGCCCCGGTTCGCTGCCCGGCTGAACACTGGCTGCACGTCCGACGCTATCCAGGTGGTGTACAACCCGGAAAGCGGCGATATAGAGTTCATCGAGCCGGCAGTAGGCGGCAAGATGATGGCGGTCATTACCGTCCCGGTGCTGCGGCCCCAGGTGGGCACCATCCGGCCGGGTACATTTAAATACGAGCCGGCGGGCGAAAAGGCCAACATCGAGGTCATTCACGAGGCGGTGAACTTTGACCCCGCCCAGAGCCGCACCAAAGTGCTGAAGTTCGTCCCGGAGGCGGACGACGGCAGCGTGAATCTGGCGGAGGAAGAGGTCATCGTATGCATTGGCAACGGCATCACCGGCGCGGAGAAGCTGCCGAAGTATCAGGAACTGGCGGAACTGCTGGGCGGCAAAGTCGGCGGCACCCGGCCCATGTTTGACCGGGGCATCCTGCCGTTCAAGCAGATGATCGGGCAGTCCGGCGTGGTGGTGAAGCCGAAACTGATGATCAGCTTCGGCGTATCCGGCGCGATCAACCACACCGCGGGCATCAAGGACGCGGGGCTGGTCATCGCCGTGAACGCCGACCCGGAAGCCGCCATTTTCGGCGTGGCGGACTACGGCATCGTGGGCGATATGGACGAAATTTGTGATCTGATGATCGCGGCGCTGAAAGCGAGATAATAAAATGAATCCCCTACCCGGTAGGGAGGGGGATTTTCAAAAGAGGTGGTATGAATGAGGCGGTGCATTGTACTGTGCGGGATCGTTTTTTGACAAAAATCTTTAGGAGGTATCGAAATGATCCCGCAATGGAAAATTTATCCCCGCCCGCAGGGGCACAGCACGGTCTATCTGCAAAATGTAGTGACCGACCCGTCCATTCAGGTGGGCGATTACAGTATTTACGACGATTTTGTCCACGATCCCAGGGATTTTCAGCGCAATAATGTGCTGTACCACTATCCCATCAACCATGAGCGGCTGGTGATCGGGAAATTCTGCTCCATCGCCTGCGGTGCGAAGTTTTTGTTCAACAGCGCCAACCATGCGTTGGGGTCGCTGTCCACGTACACGTTCCCGCTGTTTTTTGAGGAATGGGGGACAGATGTGGAAAATCTCACCGCCGCGTGGGACAATCGGGGCGACATCGTGGTAGGGAATGACGTTTGGATCGGTTATGAAGCAGTCATTTTGGCGGGCGTGACCATCGGAGACGGCGCGGTCATCGGCGCCCGGGCGGTGGTGACGAAGGATGTTCCGCCGTACACCATCGTGGGCGGCGTACCTGCCCGGCCCATCCGCAAGCGGTTTTCCGACGAGAACATCGCGCGGCTGCTGGAACTGAAATGGTGGGATTGGCCGGAGGAGCGGATCGCGGCTAATCTGGAAGCGATCCAGTCCGGTGAAATCGACCGGCTGCGCTGACGTATAAAGGCTCCTTCTCCCGCTCTCCGAGGGGGACTTTTCAAGTTTTCGGCAAACACCCCTGTCGGTACCCCGACTTCCCAGGGGATTCACAAGGGGCGGTAGCCCCTTGTGCCGTTTCAAGGGGGTCCGGGGGGAAAACGAAATCCCCCCGGCACTTTTCTTTTTCCCCGCAAGGCTTTTTCTTTTGGTGCCAAAAGAAAAAGGGTTGCAT
>JAAWQX010000017.1 GCA_022800755.1 Oscillospiraceae bacterium | reverse complement strand
CCGGAGTATCGGTCATGTATAGATCAGTTCACGCTTGATGCTTTCCTCGGCGCGGTTCACAATGCTGTTCATGGCCTTGACCCATTCCCACCGTGACCGGCGTTTCAAGTCCTCTGTCACGCCCTTGGCGGCGGCCATCTGCCTAATGATGAGCCGATAGCGATCCTGCGCCTGCTCGTTGAGGTCGGCAAGGTAGATGTGCAGCCTGCCCGTCAAAATCAGGTGGTTGAGCAGGAGTGGATTCGTTTGCTCCAGATACGCCCGGTGCATCCGCCCCCATTTTCCGATGGGGCGGTCATCGTCCTCCGGCAGCTCGATAGTCGGGATGTAGTAGTCCCCGGCAAGGACATAATCAAGGCCGTTTGCCTCGTCATGGATACTCGGTTTTAATTCGTCCATAGTATTTCCTCCGTCATTTCAGATGTTTTTGGTAGCGGCTACCGATAATGCGATATGGATTTTTATCTCCTTTCCTACAACCGCAAGTTCTATTCACCACAAATGAGCGCCCCCTGAACTTAAACTTTTTTGTATTGTGATTGTTGTTCAATTTGATAGAGATTATCTCAGTTATCCTAATTTTATGGTATCGCTGTATTTTTGTTATCAATTTGCTATCAGCGTTGATAGCCATGGTACATCAAAACGACTTTTGAACTCCCCTATAAACTGGAATTTATACTACAGCCATTTCAAGAACTATTTGCTTTATTTTTAATATTTGTCTCACATCATTGGCAAAAAATTCATATTATAAAAACAATATCAATGAAATAAAGGGATGGAGTAGGGATTTTGGATATTCCCATCCCATCACAATAACTCGATGGTGTGTATTTTATTCGTCATTATCTTCATCGGTAGGAATAATCTCATCATAGTCTACATCAATGACAGTACCTTTTATTATGCTTGTAACAAATTCATCTTCTTCGGCTGAGGATTTGTGATTAGGATTCGAAAGCACTGTATCCTGAAGAACATTCTTCAACCTAAAGCAACACGGTTTGAATGAGAAGAATGTAATTCCTCCTCCAACAACACCACCAACGATCGGGATTGCCTTTTTGAAAAATCCTGCAAAAATAGTCTTTGTCATTTTAACACCAAACCATTTTGCGATCGCTTTTACTAACGGATAGAAAGTTCCTTTTGTCAACGCTGTGTTGAGTAATTTCTTTTCGACGCCAACTGCTAAAGCCTTTGCCATACCTTTAATTGCATTATTCGCCCCAGCAACACCGTTCATGACTCCGAGACATAGAATGATTTGATTAACGGTTTGGCTATCAAGCTGTAGTCCCTCTTCGTCAGAATCAATTTCAGGGAAACCATAAAGGTAAAGTAGCTTTTGGGTTGCGCGGAGAGTATATCCGTAATACTGAACGATATCGGCTGGTATAGTTGCAGCCATTGCCCAACCACCGGGAGCACCTAATGCAACAGAAATACCTGACACACAGTTGCGTTCAAATTTAATAATTTCATCCGCAATTTTGTCAATTTTATTCGATGGAATCCCAGCCTGGGCAGGAGTAGTCTCGATTGCCTTGTCAATAACCTCTTGCGGATAATTTTTGAAAAGTTCTTTTTTCAAAAAGTTGGCTCTTGTGATGTGTACACCGGGTGTTTTGATTGCTAAAACAATAATATCCTCAATATCAATTGTGCCATTCCCATTTTGGTCTAATGCTTTTATTACGGCATCTTTTGCCTTGATAATTACATTTTTATCAACAGGTTTTGCTTTGGTCTTTTTATTATTCAATTGAAAACCCTCCACCCTCCTTAGTCTATGCCATGGTAGTGTTCCAAAAATAATTACAAATTCCAGTTTATCGGTCAGCTTACGGTTCAAATTATACACCAAAACAGGGGGCTTTTCAATAGCCGGACGGTCTTTGAATAAAATTCAGGCGGCGCTCCTGCTCCCGCAAGAGTGCCGCCCGTTGCTTATGCTCATATTATATCAGCGTTCATTGTCTCCCAGACGCTTGTCACGCTGTTTGGACTGCCTTGCCTGTTCTATCAGGTCCTCCATCTGTTTGCTGCCGAAAACCTTTCGGAGCAGCTTGTAGTCCCTGTTCTCAACCCGTAAGCGGTTGTTTTCGTCTGTCAGCCGCTCATTGGCCGCACTCAGTCTCTCGTTCTCGCAATGGAGCTTGCCGTTGGCGGCGTTCAGCCGATGATAGTTGTCCAGCGCCTCAAAGCACCGGGCTAACACCTTACTTACAAGGGATTTCAGCTTCCTCACAAGCGGGTCGGCGAATTTTGTCTTATAGGTCTTTGCGCTCATCAGGCCCTGCGGTTCCGGCAGCTGAAAGGCATCGTCAAACTCCAATGCCTGCTCTACCTTTTGCAGCTCCTTCAAACCGCCGTTGAAATTCTGCATCCTCTTGCCGAGGCTTCTGACTTCATCTTTTTTCGTGGCGATTTGTTCATCAAGGGCAATGACCTCTTTCTCACGCTCCTGCTTCTTAAAGTCCATCACCGACAAATGTTGCTCATGCGTACCCTTGTGTTCCCACTCAATACCATGCCGCTCCATGACCGCCGCAAGCTGTTCCTTTTCGGACTGCACCCATTGGCTCCACTCCGTATCACCACGAGTGCCGCCCTTGAAGCCCTGCATGGCAAGCGCCTGTTTCAGTGATACTCTTGTGTCCAGCCCCCGCTTGCTGCCGGTGGTGAACGGCACAAAGTCGATGTGCAGATGGGGCGTGGCCTCGTCCATGTGGAGGTGGGCGGAGAACACCCGAAGCTGGGGGTTGCGCTCCTGGAACCCCCTCATATACTCATCCAGCACCGCCGCCGCAAGCTGGCCGCTCTCGCTGTCGGCGCTCATATCATCCTTGTTCCCAACTTGCAGGATGATTTCATGGAACGGCTTTTCCTGCTTGCCGGAACATATCTTTTCGTAGTAGTCCCCAATCCTGCGGTCTGCCCTGGTCTGCCTGTCGTTATACCGCTTGAGGGCCTCGCCAAACAGCTCATGGAAAACGGTCTTGATATTTTCGTGGCAATAGGTTATATTCAAGTGGGAGCGTTCCGGGTCGGTGTTCCTGGCGTTGAACTTCCTGCTGTTGTGGTTCACTGAACCCTTTCCCACCATGGCGCTAATCGTCCTTTTCAAATCAACACTCCTTTCGCCGCGTCAGCGGCGGCCTTTGTTACTTTCGCGAAAATAACGCAAAAGCACCTTTGACACTTCGCATCAAAAGTGCCTTTGCGCCCTACGGGGTGGAGAGGGGGCTTTGCCCCCGGCAACTGCGGTTGCCGCCCCCAGCAGGGCCGCCCTTTAAAAAGGGCGCCCTGCACCCCGCCTAAACTTCCGTGACGGTGGTGACGATGGTGACGGTCTTTTTAATACCGCCACCCGCTGTCTAAACATCGTCACGACCGTCACCATCGTCACGTCCCGGCGGGCTGAAGCGACAGCTTCACCCTCCGTCCGGCGTGGGTGCGGGTGTTCTCATAAGCGATGTGGTACTCGCTCATGAGCCGCCCCGCATTGACATTCAGCCGAAGCGTCAGGGTGTTCGGCTTCATGTCCAGCCCCGTCAGGGCAATCAGTTCCGACGCTGTACCCTGCCACTCCGGGCTGTCGGGCGATACCGCCCTTGCTACCGCCTCTAAAACAGGGTCAGGCGGTTCCACCCATATCTCGGCTTCCACTTCCTCCAGCTCCCACACAAGGCGGTCTTTGTTCCTGTTCAGATAGAGCCGCTGGTCCTGCTGGTCTCTGCCGGAAACATCCAGTACCGCCGCTGTGCCGGTGCGCTTCTCCTTGTAAAGCAGGAACGCCCCATCCGCAGAGCCTAACAAGCCATTCGTGCCGGAAATCATATCGAACTTATCATCCGCCTGCTGCTTGCGGGTGTGGTGTACCAGCAGGAGGCAAATGCCGCTCTTGTCAGCGATCCGTTTCAGCCTTCCAATCACTTCATAGTCGTTGGAGTAGCTGTACTTCTCGCCGCCCTCGCCTCTGATTTTCTGGAGCGTATCAATGATGACAAGCCTTGTGTCGGTGTGTTCCTGCAAGAACTTCTCCAACTGTTCCTCCAGCCCGTCACCAAGCTGCTTTGCGTATACGGCGAAGTGCAGCCTGCCCGTTCCCTCTGTGCCGAACATCCGGTACAGCCGCCGCTGGAGGCGGCGGTGGTCGTCCTCCAAAGCCAGATAGAGGACAGTCCCCTGACGGACAGGGAACTCCCACAGGGGCGTCCCTGTGCTGACATGGTAGGCAAGCTGCGCCATCAGGAAGGACTTCCCCACCTTGGGCGAGCCTGCAAAGAGGTAAGTCCCCGGATAGAGCAGGCCGTCTATGACGGGCGGCCTGCTCTGGTAGACATTCTCATACAACTCGCTCATGGAGATTGTGGGAAGGTATGCCGGGTCACTCACACGGCTGACCTTCCGCATCAGCTCCTCAAAACTTTCCTCCGGGGCCTTGTTTTCGGTAGCCGCTTCTGATATACTGTCCATGGTACATAGAGATGTCCGCTCCGTATCTGCGCCAACAGATACATCAGGGGCGGTCATTTCGCTTTTATCTGTCATTCGCACCCTCTCCTTTCTGCCATTCGTTGTTCAGCCGGTCTGCCATCTCTATCTGCTTTGAGGGGAACAGGTGAGCGTACCGATAGGTGATGTTTATGCTCTCATGTCCCACCCTGTCGGCAATCGCCAGCGCCGAAAAGCCCATGTCAATCAAAAGGCTCACATGGCTATGGCGAATATCGTGTATCCGAATACACTTCACACCCGCCTTTGCAGCGCCGCGCTTCATCTCCCGCCGGAGGTGTTGTTTGGAGACCGGAAAAATCCTGTCATCATCTCCTGCGCCGTACAGCCTTTCAAGATAACCCCGCATCTCGTCACAGAGGAACTGCGGCAGCTTTATCGTGCGGTTGCTCTTGGGCGTTTTCGGGGAAGTGATAGTGTCCTTCCCGCTGACCCGCTGATACGATTTGTTGATGGTCAAGGTCTTTGCGTCAAAATCGAAGTCGGCGGGCGTCAGGGCCAGCAATTCCCCGATACGGATACCGCACCAGTAGAGCAGCTCAAAAGCGTGGTAAGACACGGGCGCATCCTTGACTGCGGCGGAGAACCGCATATACTCTGCCTTCGTCCAGAACTGCATTTCCTTTTGCGGGTCTCCGCCCATGCCGCCGGCCTTGTTGGCCGGATTGCTTTGCAGGCCGTAATACCGGACAGCGTGGTTGAACAGGCAGCTCAGCTGGGCGTGTATCACTTTCAGATAGGAGGGCGATACTTTGCCCCCGTTTGTTCCGCTGGCCTCCCGCATTTCGTTCTGCCAGTCGATCACATCCTTGGGCGTGATCTCGCACAGTTGCCGCTTCCCAAAATACGGCAGAATTTTGAGGCGGATAATGCTCTCCTTTGCACACCATGTGCTTCCCTTGAGCTTGGGCCTGACATCCTTCTCGTACAGCTCCACAAAACTCTCGAAGGTCATGTTCACATCGGCCTGCTTCTGCAAAAGGAACTCCCGTTCCCATGCAAGAGCCTCCCGCTTGGTCGGGAAGCCCCGTTTGCATTTCTGTTTGCGTTCGCCCTTCCAGTTGGTATAGCGGAACTGGACGAACCATGTTCCGTTATCCTTGTTCTTGAATGCCGCCATAATCACTTGCTCCTTTCTGTTGTTCTTGTGCCGTAAAACTTGTCGTGGAAGAATTTCCGGTCAATGCGGCCCGCAATGGTAATGCAGCCCTGCGCCTTTAATTCCTCATTCATGGAACGAATCAGCTTGTAGGCATAGGGGACGGAGACCCCCAGTTCCTCGGCTACCTCCTCTACTCGCATAAACATAGCTCCTGCCATTTGCAACACCTCCTCCCATTTTTGGTAAACGGTTATCTCATGTGACACTAAGCGTATTAGCTTAGTCCATTATAACTAAGCATATTTGTTTTGTCAAGTGGTTTGCCGAAAATTATTAAACTTTTTTGTTTTGATTCCCCTTGACAGCCGCTAAGCATATATGCTACACTCTATACAGTTACAGAAGCGAGGAGTGAAATTGCTATGGCTATCGGTGAGAGAATCCATTTTTTCCGCACAGCAAGGGGCATGACGCAAAAATATCTTGGTATGCTGCTGGGCTTTCCCGAAAAGTCCGCCGATGTGCGGCTGGCACAGTACGAAACAGGAACGAGAACGCCCAAGGCGGATTTAACGGCAGCCCTGGCGCAGGCGCTTGATGTATCGCCGCAGGCATTGGCTGTGCCGGACATCGACAGCTATACCGGCCTGATGCACACGCTGTTCTGTCTGGAGGACAGATACGGGCTGACAGTCGGCGAGGCAGATGGTGAAATCTGTCTCAAGGTCAAGGGCGAGCAGGGTAAGGATGCCGCCGAGCTGCTGAAAATGCTCTTTGCCTGGAAAGAGCAGGCTGACAGGCTCTCTGCCGGAGAAGTCAGCGTGGAAGAGTACGACCGTTGGCGCTACCACTATCCGAAACATGACACCACGCAGAGGTGGGCAAAGGTTCCATCACAGGAGCTGAGCGATGCTCTGGTGGAGGCGTTCAGAGAAGAACGCAAATAACAAATGGCCTCGCTGATTTCCTGTCAGCGAGGCCATTTCAGATAATATAGGATAAATTGTTGTCTGAGATTTGTATAAGCAAATCGGCTTACCCGTTTGCTATCAATCTGCTATCAAAAGAGGATTTCACATTCAAAAAAGTCAGTGTTTTCAAAGGTTTTTCGTTCATTGTTCCAGTTCACCACAAATGAGCCGCAGTCATATGTATTTGGTGGCAGAAACCACCCTCTACATATTAACTCTCAAAAAAAGCTGCTCACCAAGGCGGCAAAGGACATGGGCTATACCAACCTTGTCATTTTCACAGACGATGGCGTTTCCGGCGTTACCATGAACCGCCCCGGCTTTAATGAGATGATGGCCGAGCTGGACAAGGGCCACGCCTCTGCGGTGTTCGTTAAGGACATGAGCCGTTTAGGGCGCAACTACATCAAGGTCGGCAGGCTGATGGAAGAATACTTCCCAGAGCATAACATCCGGCTTGTTGCAATCTCTGACGCTATCGACACTGACGAGGGCGAAAATGAGATGGCCCCGATCAAAAACCTGTTCAACGAGTGGTATGCGCGGGACATCAGCAAGAAACGCCGCATCAGCAACAAGATCAAGGGCAACGCCGGTGAGCCGATGGGCCAGCCGCCCTACGGCTACATCAAAGACCCCGACAATCCGAAACGCTGGATCGTGGACGAGGAAGCCGCCCGCGTCGTACGCCGTATCTATTCCCTGACGATTGAGGGCTACGGCACCGAGCAGATTGCCGCGAAGCTGGAGGCAGACGGCATCCTGACGCCGAGGGCCTACTGGCTCAGTAAGGGCGTGAATCGCCCCGGCAAGGGCAAGGAACAGCCGCCTACCAAATGGAACAGCTCGTCCGTCATCAAGATTCTCTCCTTGCAGGAGTATTGCGGCGACATTCTCAATTTCAAGACCTACTCCAAGTCCTACAAGCTCAAAAAGCGCATCGAGAATGACCGCGAGAATTGGGTCGTGTTCAAGGATGTGCATACCCCTATTGTAGAGCGGTCTATATGGGAACAGGTGCAGGAGAAGCGCGGGAAAGCCCGTAAGCGTAAAACCAACGACGGCGATACCTGTATGTTTTCCGGCCTGCTGGTCTGCGCGGACTGCGGCCACAACCTGCACTTCCACTTCAATCAGGGCAATCCCGACATCAAGTATTTCAACTGCTCCAACTATAAGGGCAACAGGGGTACTTGCAGCTCTACGCACTATGTTCGTGTGGACTTCCTTGAACAAGTGGTGCTGGGCGAGATCCGCCGCCTGACGAAGTTTGCCAGCCGGTACGAGGCGCAGTTTGCTGAGGCCGTCATGGGCTACTCTCAGAAAAACGCCGTTTCAGAACGGCAGACCATGCAGCGGGAGCTTTACGCGCTGCAAGCCCGCGACAGGGAGTTGGACACCCTCTTTGAGAAAATCTACGAGGACAATGTATCCGGCAAGCTGAGCGACGAGCGGTTTGCCCGGATGGGACGGAAGTACGAGGATGAACAGAAAGAGCTGGCAGACAAGATCAAGGCGACGAAAGCAGCACTTGAAAAGTCCACCAGCCAAGCTGTGACAGCCGATATGTTCATTTCCATCGTCCGCAAGTACACACGCGCCAAGAAGCTGACCCCTCGGATGCTCAATGAGCTGATCGAAAAGATTGAAGTCCATCAGGCCGAAAAGGTCAACGGCGTTTGGGAGCAGCGTCTGACGATTCACTACAACTGCATCGGCGCTATTGACATCCCCGATGTACTCCCGCTGCCTTACCCAGAAGTCTCGGTGAACACCAGAAAAGGCGTGGTCGTGACCTATGTTCCGAACACGCTGACCGCTTAAGGAGGGGCAGACATGAGAGTATGCGTATATTGCCGCGTGGGAAACGCCGAACAGTTAGACGGCATTGCGATGGACGCCCAGCGCAGTAAGGTCAAACGCTTTGCGGAGGACAAGGGATGGCAGATTATCAAAGAGGTCTGCGAGTACGGTGTCGGCGCGGCAATGACCCGCCCCGGCTTACGGGAAATCGCAGAGCTTGTCCGCGCCGGTCAGGTAGACCTCGTGCTGATTCAAAACCTGTCCCGGCTATCCAGACGCAAGCAGGAGGCAGACGATTTTCTGAATCTCCTGTACCAGCACAATGTCACGCTGTTTTCCATAGACGAGGGGCTGGCGCTGCCGTCCCACCAAGAGCTGAATATCGCACTGCTTGCCTCGCTTTGAACATAAAAAAGCGAGTGTTCTTACAGCATCTTTCAAATGCTATAAGAACACTCGCAGTGGTGCCGGTGGTGGGACTCGAACCCACACGTTATCGCTAACAACGGATTTTGAGTCCGCCTCGTCTACCAATTCCAACACACCGGCAAATGTATTGGGATTATACAACGTTTTCCGAAAAATTTCAAGCCCCTTTTTCTAAAAAGATCAATTAAGCGTATAATTCCGCCGCATCGGCCCAGCGCAGCCCCGGCAGAACGAAGTGCCGCTCCTGGCATACCGCCGCGGCGCAGCCTTCCAGCCCGGAGATCAGATACCCCGTCACGTCCGGCACCGGGAACAGGATTTCATCCCCCACCCGGCGGAAGCGCAGCACTTCCCGTAGATGCCCCGCGCCGTTGAGTTTATATAAACTCTCCCGCAGGCACCAGAGGTCGTGGAACTCGAATTGCACCCACTCTGTGTCATCCATGAGCACCCGGGCGCTCTGCTCCGTGATGCTCCGCCGGGTCTGCACATCCGCCCCCACAGGCGCGTCAGACAAGGCGACCAGCACGTGGGTGTCCGTGTGGCTGATGGAAAAATGCTTTTCCGGCTCACTGAGAAATACCGGCTTGCCTTGCCCCGGCGGCGACAGTTCCGGCAGCGGGACGCGCCATTCCTGCCAAACCGCGTATTCCAGCAGCGACACGCCGAAAGCGCTGCCCTTTTGCGGACTGCGGGGCCGTTGTCTGGCCTTGCGTTCGTCCGCACCTCGGATATCTGTGCAGTATATTGCCAGCATTTGACCGCCTCCAATCGGGTTTTCAAGTACTTTTTATACAAATATATCATATTTTGAAATCTTTTACTACCATTTATTGAAATTATGTGTTAAGATATAGCTGTCGTACTATGTAAAAGATTACTCTCCCATTACAAAGGAGTGACGTTTGATATGAAAAAAGTTCTTGTTTTGGAGGACGAATCCAATATCCGTAGCTTTATTGTCATCAACCTCAAGCGCAACGGATATGAGCCGGTGGAAGCGGATACCGGGGAGGACGCGCTGGAAAAACTCCGGGATAACCCGGACATCGGCGTGGCCTTGCTGGACGTGATGCTGCCCGGCATCGATGGGTTCGAAGTCTGCCGCCGTATTCGGGCGTCGGGCGCCAAAACGGGCATCATCATGCTGACGGCCAAAAGCCAGGAGATGGACAAGGTCACCGGCCTGATGACCGGCGCGGACGACTATGTCACAAAGCCCTTTTCCCCCTCGGAACTGATCGCCCGGGTGGATGCGCTGTACCGCCGTCTGGGCAGTTCCCAAGACGATGTGGGCGGCGTGATGATCTCGGGACCGTTCCGGCTGAATCCGGCGAACCGGATCTTCGAAAAAAACGGGGAGCGCATCCGCCTGACCCAGACGGAGTACGCTTTGATGAACCTGTTCATGTCCAATCCCGGCAAGGCCCTGTCCCGGGCAGAGATTTTGTCCGCCATTTGGGGCGAGGACTACGTAGGCGAATTGAAGATCGTGGACGTGAACATCCGTCGGCTGCGGCTGAAGATCGAGGATGATGCGACGAATCCGGCTTACATCACCACCATTTGGGGCTACGGCTATAAGTGGGGTTCCTGACGGAATGGAACAAAAGAATCGATGGCGGAGCCTGAAAGGCCGGTCGGCTCTGACAACGCTGATTACCATGGCCGCGCTGGTGGTGTCCGGGGTGGTGGGGTACTGGTTCCTCAGTAATGGCTGGATCCCTGCGGCGGTCTGCGTGCTTGTGGTGCTGTGCAGCCTGGTGGTGTATGTGAATCTGCGTTTTTTGCTGAGCATCACTGCGCCCATCGGGGAACTGACGGACCTGGCCCACCGGATCTCTGACGGGGGCTATGGCTTGCAGGCTGTGAAAAGCAGCAATGACGAGATCGGAGAACTGACGGACGCGATCAACGACATGTCAGAGAAAATCTGCGAGGCGGAAAAAGTCCAGTCGGAGTTCGTCTCGTCGGTGTCCCATGAACTGCGGACCCCTCTCACGGCCATCACCGGCTGGAGCGAAACCATGCTGTTTGACGAGACCATCACCGGCGATTCCCGCCGGGGGCTGGAGATTATCGGCCGGGAAGCCGGGCGGCTGACGAACATGGTCAGTGACCTGCTGGAATTTACCCGCATCCAGGACGGCCGGTTCAAAATGACCATGGAGCTGCTGGACATCACCGCGGAACTGGAAGACGCTCTGCTGACATACGGCGACCTGCTGAAAAAAGAGAATATGCGCCTGGACTATCAGGTGCCGGAGGGAGAGATCCCCCTCATCAACGGCGACCCGGAACGGCTGCGGCAGGTGTTTTTGAACATCCTGGACAACGCCGCGAAATACGGAGTATCCGGTGAGATTGTGGAGGTCAAGCTCCAGCAGATCGGCGAGGCGGTATTCATTACATTCCGGGACTACGGCCCGGGCATTCCTGAAAACGAACTTGCCCATGTAAAAGAGAAATTTTACAAGGGCAGTTCTCACGTCCGGGGCAACGGCATCGGACTGTCTGTGTGCGATGAGATCGTGACCCGTCACGGCGGCGAGCTTTTGGTGGAAAACGCCAAAGGCGGCGGCGTATGCGTCACGGTGATCCTCCCCATCGGGGAATCGCAAACCAATGAACCGAGGTAAAACATGAGCAAAGAACAAACCCAGGAAGTCAGTTTTCGTACCAGTATCGGCGGACAGGCGCTGATGGAAGGCATCCTCATGCGGGGGCCTTTTAAGCAGGCCATCGTGTGCCGCACGGCTGACGGACTTGTGGAAAAGGTAGAAGAGGTCAAGCCGTTGAAAGACAAGTGCTTTCTATTCGGCTGGCCAATCATTCGTGGTGTGGCGGCTTTGGTGTCGTCCATGGTCAACGGGATCCAGGCCTTGAGCTACTCCGCGTCTCTGCTCCCGGAGGAAGACCAGGAGGAACCGGGAAAGCTGGATTTATGGATCGAGGCGCATTTTT
This sequence comes from Oscillospiraceae bacterium, assembly GCA_022800755.1. Classification (GTDB taxonomy): domain Bacteria; phylum Bacillota; class Clostridia; order Oscillospirales; family Oscillospiraceae; genus HGM13010. The sequence goes on along the minus strand of JAAWQX010000017.1, from coordinate 31,571 downwards.
CCAATGAAACAGCGCAGAAGCTCATCATTGGGCTGGCGATGCTTTTGGGCCTTGGCCTGTCGCTGGTGCTGTTTTTATTTCTGCCCACGTTCGTCGTGGGCCTGATCCCGGCGGTAAAGGCGAATTTTTACGCCCGCACGGCGCTGGAAGGCGTTGTGAAGCTGGTGATATTCTTCCTGTATCTTGCGCTTTGCGCCAAGATGCCGGAGATCGCCCGGGTATTTTCCTACCACGGCGCGGAGCATAAGACGATTTTCTGCTATGAAAAGGCCCAACCCCTCACGGTGGAAAACGTCAAAGCCCAGCCCCGGCTGCACCCCCGCTGCGGCACCAGCTTTATGTTCATCGTCATCATCGTGAGCATTCTGGTTGGCTCATTGATCCACGTGTCCAATACCTGGCTGCGCATGGCGTGCAAGCTGCTGACCCTGCCGGTGATCGTGGGCGTGACCTATGAGATTAACCGCTGGGCGGGCCGGAATGACAACCTTGTGTCCCGGGTCCTCACCTGGCCGGGCAAGCAGGTGCAGCGCATCACCACCAACGAGCCGGATGACGGCATGATGGAATGCGCCATCCGGGCACTGGAACTGGTGATCCCGGAGGAAAAAGGAACTGACGCATGGTAAACTAAAAACTGAAATAAGGGCGGTTGTATATGCAGACGTACAATCAACTTTATATCGACACCCGGAACATGCTGCGGGCGAACGGCGTGGAAGCGGCAAACCTGGAAGCCCGGCTGATGGTAGCCGGCGCGGCGGGGAAGACCACCAATGAGCTGGTGCGGGACTTTATGCTCTATACCGGCGACGGCGTGGTAAAAGCCGTGGCGAACATGGCGTCCCGCCGCCTGGCGGGAGAGCCGCTGGCCTATATCCTGGGCAAGTGGGAGTTCTACGGCCTGGAACTGAATGTGGATCCGGACGTGCTGATCCCCCGTGTGGATACGGAGGTACTGGTGCAGGAGGCGATCCAGGCGTACCTGGGCCGGAAGAACGACCCCCGGGTGCTGGATCTGTGCTGCGGCAGCGGCTGTATCGGCTGCGCCGTGGGGCATCACCTGCCCATGTCCCAGATCGTGATGATCGACGACAGCGAGCAGGCGCTCCGAGTGGCACGGTCCAACGTCATGAAGTGCGGCCTGGGGTCAAAGGTGTCCTGCGTGAAAGCGGACGTGTTCGAGGATCCGCCGGAGCGGATCGGGACGTTCGACCTGATCGTGTCGAACCCGCCCTATATTCGGACCATGGATATTTTGACATTAGACCCGTCAGTCCGGGATTATGAGCCGATTGAGGCCCTGAACGGCGGCTCTGACGGCTACGATTTCTACGCGGTCATCCTGCAAAAATGGCGTCCCCTGCTCCGCGAGCGGGGCCGGCTGATGTTTGAGGTAGGCGAGGAGCAGGCGGAGACGGTCATGGAACTGATGAAAGAATCCGGCTTTGACCGGGTAAAATCGGTCTTGGACACTGCCGGCACCCCGCGGGTAGTGACCGGGGAACTGTTATAAGCGTAAATTTCAGATTTAGATTTGAGGAGTAACGATCATGGCACAAAGCAAGATGGGGACCGTGACCCAGCCGGGGCAGGCGGAAGATAAGAAGAAAGCGTTGGAAACAGCTATTGCGCAGATCGAAAAGAATTTCGGCAAAGGCGCGATCATGCGCCTGGGCGACGACATCCCCGTGAACGTGGAGGCGATTTCCACCGGTTCGCTGTCTCTGGACTTGGCGCTGGGTATCGGCGGCGTGCCCCGTGGGCGCATCGTGGAGATCTACGGCCCGGAATCCTGCGGCAAAACGACCCTTGCCCTGCACATTTTGGCCAGTGCCCAGAAAATGGGCGGGGAAGTGGCCTTTATCGACGTGGAGCACGCCCTGGAGCCGGCCTATGCCCGTGCCCTGGGCGTGGATATCGATACATTGCTCATCTCCCAGCCGGATACCGGCGAGCAGGCCCTGGAGATCACAGAGCAGCTGGTGCGCTCCGGCGCCATCGACTGCGTGGTGGTAGACTCCGTGGCGGCCCTGCTGCCCCGGAGCGAGCTGGAGGGCGAGATGGGCGAGTCCAGCGTGGGCGTGGTGGCCCGCCTGATGAGCCAGGCGCTGCGCAAGCTGGCGGGCATTGTGTCCAAGACCAACTGCGTGGTCATTTTTATCAACCAGCTGCGTGAAAAGATCGGCGTGATGTACGGCAACCCGGAGACCACCCCCGGCGGCCGCGCGCTGAAATATTTTTCCAGCGTCCGCATCGATATGCGCCGGGTGGAGAGCCTGAAAAACGGCACCGAGATCATCGGCAACCGCACCCGGGCAAAGGTCGTAAAAAACAAGGTCGCGCCGCCGTTCAAGGAAGCGGAGTTCGACATCATGTACGGCGAGGGCATTTCCAAGATCGGCGAGATCATCGACCTGGGCGTAAAGCTGGATATCATCGAAAAAGGCGGCGCATGGTTTACGGTGAACGGCAGCCGCATCCAGGGCCGGGACAACGTCAAGGCCTATCTGCTGGAAAACCCGGAGGTCTGCGCCCAAATTGAGGAGCAGGTGCGGGAGAATTATGTAAAACTCATGACGCCCCAGGCGAAGAAAGCTGCCCAGGCGGCGGGCCGTGCGGTAGACGTGAACGCCGACGACTTTGAAGGCTGATGCTTTCCGAGGAAACGAAACAGCGGGCCTTGCGGATATTAGAGCGCCGGGACGTGTCCCGGAAAGAGCTTATCACAAAGCTGACGGATAAGGGTGTCTCCCTCGAGGAAGCGGCAGCGGCCGCCGACTGGCTGGAAGCCCTGGGCGTGATCGACGACGCCCGTTACGCGGGCATAGTGGTACGCCATTACATGTCCAAGGGCTACGGAAAGGCCCGGATCCAAAACGAATTGTACCGCCACGGTCTGGCAAAAGACCTGTGGGAGGAAGCGCTCGCGCAATACCAGGAACCGGAAGAAGCCATCGACCGCCTGCTGCGCGCCAAACTGAAAAGCGGCAGCCCGGACCGGGCGGAGCTGAAACGGGCCACCGATGCGTTACTGCGCCGGGGCTTTTCCTGGCGGGAGATCAGCGCCGCAAAAGAGCGTGTCCTGGGTGAAAACGATGATTACGAAGAATCCACATAAATCGAGGAACTTGCATTGAACATATGTTTTATTTCCCTGGGCTGCCCGAAGAACACGGTAAACAGCGAGCAGATGGTCTATCTGGCCCAGGAAGCGGGGCACAGGATCGTTCCTGTCCCGGAGCGGGCGGAAGCCGTCGTGGTGAACACCTGCGCGTTTATCGAAAGCGCGACCCAGGAAGCCATTGACACCATCATCGAGATAGGGCAGCTCAAGCAGACTGCCGGGGTGAAATATCTGGTAGTCGCCGGCTGTCTGGCCCAGCGCTACCGGAAAGAGATTCTGGAAGAACTCCCGGAAGTAGATGCCCTCATCGGCATCGCCAGTTTTGGAGAGATTGCCCGGGTCCTGGCGCAGTTGTCAGAAGCGGAAACCGTCATCGAGCGGTTCGCCGACAAGCACAGCCCCGTGGAGGAATTAGGCCGCACGGTGAGCACCGGCGGCAGCTGGGCATACCTGCGCATTGCCGAGGGCTGCAACAACTGCTGTTCTTTCTGCGTCATTCCGTCCATCCGGGGCTGCTACCGCAGCCGGAGCATGGACGCCATCGTAAAAGAAGCGGAAGGCTTAGCGGCCCAAGGCTACAAAGAACTCATCGTCATCGCCCAGGACATCACCCGCTACGGCGAGGACCTGTACGGCGGCCGTAGCCTGGCGGCGCTGCTGAAGCGCCTTTGCGCTATTGACGGCATTCAATGGCTGCGCCTGCATTACTTATACCCCGACGCGTTTGACGACGAACTGATCGGCACCATCGCGTCGGAACCGAAGATTCTGCACTATCTGGACATCCCCATCCAGCACATCAACGACGGGATTTTAAAATCCATGAACCGCCGGGGTACCGGCGCAGAGATTCGGGAACTGTTCGCCAAACTCCGGGACCGGATGCCGGACGTTGTGCTGCGCACCAGTCTCATCACTGGCCTGCCCGGGGAGGGCGAGGAAGAATTCGAGGAACTGTGCGACTTTTTGCGGTACGCCAAGATCCAGCGGGCGGGTGTATTCCCGTTCTATCCCGAGGACGGAACCCCGGCGGCGAAGATGCCTCACGTGGACTTTGAAACGGCCCGGCACCGGGCGGAGCTGGTCATGGAGATACAAGCCCGCGTCATGGAGGACTTTTCCGTCTCCCTGATCGGCGAGACGCTGGATGTTCTGTGCGAGGGCTATGACGAGGAAACGGGCCTATGCGTAGGCCGCTGCTACGCGGATTCTCCGGACATCGACTGGCTGACCTATTTTGACAGCGGCAAACCGTCGCTGGTAGGCCAGATTGTGCCGGTCTACATCCGGGATACCCAGGACGGCGACCTGCTTGGCACGCTGGCGGCGAAAAAATGAGGTGGAATCAATGACAACAGCGAACAAAATCACGATTTTCCGGGTCATTTGCATCCCGGTCTTCATCGTTTTGATGTATCTGGAAGCGCCCTGGACCCAATACGCGGCGCTGGCGGTGTTCGTCATCGCGTCTCTCAGCGATTTTCTGGACGGCTATATTGCGCGGCATTATAACCAGGTGTCCAATTTCGGCAAATTTATGGACCCTCTTGCGGATAAAATGCTGGTAGTCACGGCGATGCTGCTGTTCGTGGAACAGGGGCGGATGCCGGGCTGGATGCTGGCGCTGGTGGTGGGCCGGGAGTTCGCGGTTTCGGGCTTGCGCCTGGTGGCGGTGGAACAGGGCCGTGTGATCGCCGCGGCGAAATCCGGCAAGATCAAGACCGCCGCGACCATGGTGGGCATCATTTTGATGCTGGCCGTGGGCGTGCCGTACTCCGCGCCGGACTACCTGGGCATGGCCTGCAACTGGATCATTCTGGTCACAACGCTGTATTCCGGCGTAGAATATTTTATCGTCAACCGTGACGTTTTGAAATCCGAGAGCTTGTAAGGAAGGGAAGCACCATGAAGCTATATAACACCATGACCCAGCAAAAAGAGGAGTTTGTCCCCATCCAAGCGGGCAAAGTCAGCATGTACGCCTGCGGCCCCACGGTGTACAATTACATCCACGTGGGCAACGCCCGCCCCACCATCATGTTCGACGTGCTGCGCCGGTACTTTGAGTACCGGGGCTACGACGTGACCTTTGTGCAGAACTTCACGGACGTGGACGACAAGATCATCAAGCGGGCCAACGAGGAGGGCATCACCTCCGGGGAAGTGGCGGAGAAGTACATTCAGGAGTATTTCACTGATGCCAAGGCCCTGGGCGTGCGCCCCGCCACCATCCATCCGAAAGCCACGGAGAACATCCCCCAGATCATCGAGATCGTCCAGACTCTCATCGACAAGGGCTACGCCTACGCCACCGCCAACGGCGACGTATATTACCGCACCTTGAAATTCAAGGACTACGGCAAACTCAGCCACCAGCCCATCGAGGATCTGCAGGCCGGCGCCCGCATCGACGTGAACGACGTGAAGGAAGACGCGCTGGACTTCGCCTTGTGGAAAGCCGCCAAGCCCGGCGAGCCCTACTGGGAATCCCCCTGGGGACAGGGCCGTCCCGGTTGGCATATTGAGTGCTCCGCCATGTCCAACCGCTATCTGGGCAAGACCATCGACATCCACTGCGGCGGTTCCGACCTGGCCTTCCCCCACCATGAAAACGAGATCGCCCAGTCTGAGGCGGCCAACGGCTGTGAGTTTGTCCATTACTGGCTGCATAACGGCTTTATCAATATCGACAACAAGAAAATGTCCAAATCCCTGGGCAATTTCTTCACCGTCCGGGAAGCGGCGGAAGCCTACGGCTACGACTGCATCCGCATGTTCATGCTCATGAGCCACTACCGTTCCCCCCTGAACTACTCCGGGGAAATTCTCATGCAGGCGAAAAGCGCCTTAGAGCGTCTGGACACGGCGAAAAAGAACCTGGAATTTTTCATTTCCAACGGCAAAGACGGCGATATGACCGCCCAGGAGACGGCGTTTGCCGCCGGACTGCCCAAGTTCCGGGAGAAGTTCTGCGCCGCCATGGACGATGATTTCAACACCGCCGACGCCATTTCCGCCATTTTTGAGCTGGTGCGGGAGGTAAACGCTGCGGTGTCCCCGGCGTCCGATCCCACGAAAGCGCTGGCGCAGGTGTGCTATGACGAATTCATGGAACTGTGCGGCGTGCTGGGTATCCCGTTCTCCGCCGGTGCAGACCCGCTGGAAGCGGAGATCGAAGAGAAGATCGCCGCCCGCCAGGCGGCCCGGAAAGCGAAGAACTTTGCGGAAGCCGACCGCATCCGGGACGAACTGAAAGCCGAGGGCATCATCCTGGAGGACACCCCCCAGGGCGTGAAATGGCACCGGGCGTAACACTAAGCAAATCCGAAAATTCCCCAGCAAATGAAACATTTGTTGGGGAATTTTTATATTTTGCAAACTTTTTGCCTCCGCAAAGTGTCTATCATACAGAGAAACGGAAAGGAGGATTTCACAGCATCGATGCAGGAACAGGTACTCACACAGTTTCTTTTAGAGAACCAAGCGTATCTCTACCGTATGGCATATAGTTATTTGAAAAACCAGGAGGACGCCATGGACGCGGTGCAGTCCACCGCCTGCCGCGCGCTGGAACGGTGCCGCACGCTGCGGGACCCGTCGGCGGTGCGTCCGTGGGTCACGCGCATTTTGCTGAATATCTGCAAAAACGCCCTGCGCCTGCGGAAAAAACTGCTGTATCTCCCCGACGAACAGCTGGACCTGGGCGGATATACCATGCCGGAGCCGGAGGATTCCCTGACCCGGCAGATAGAAGCCCTGCCCTTTGATCAGCGTGTGGTGGTGCAGCTCCGGTTTTACAACGAACTGAGCCTACAGGAAATCAGCGACGTAATAGGGTGCAATCTCAGCACCGTAAAGACCAGACTGTACACTGCGTTAAAGCGGTTGAAAGTCAACCTGGAAGGAGCGGAAGCGAATGAATGAACAACGGTGGATCAATGCGAAAGAGCAGTACGACGCGGTCCCAGTGCCCCCGGAACTGAATGACCGGGTCCGGCAGGGGATCCGGTCGGGCCGGTCCGCCCGGCGCCGTACCCGGGGCCTGCGGAGCCTGGGGACCGCGGCGGCGTGCTTTGCGTTGGTATTTGCCTGCCTGAACCTCTCGCCGGCCATTGCCCACGCCGCGGCGGACCTGCCGGTGGTGGGCGGACTTTTTGAGGTGCTCACGATCCGGAACTATGTGGATACCGACGGGGACCGTACGGTATCCGTCACCCAGCCGGGACTTTCCGGCACAGCGTTCGCCCAACAGATCAACGACGAGATTCAAGTCCGGGTAGAGGAAAAGATCGCCGAAGGCGAAGAACGCATCGCTCAGGAGCGGGAAGCCTTTTTTGCCACCGGCGGGACCGAAGAGGATTGGGCGAAGCGAAACAACGAAGTCCATGTGGACTACGACATCCGTTACCAGTCCGACAGCCGGGTGTCCTTCGTTGTGAACGCTTATGTGGCGACCGCGGTGGTCACCCAGGAGCAGTATTTCTACAATCTGGACGTGTCCCAGGACAGGGAACTGACCCTGCAAGACCTGCTGGGTGAAGACTGGAAAGCCATCTGTGACGAATCCATCCGCACCCAGATGGCCGCGGCGGAAGACCCCCGCGTATTCTTCCTGGAGGACCAGGGCGGATTTTCCGGCGTAGATGACACTACCGGATTTTACATCAACGCCGCGGGCAACCCGGTCATCGTATTCCCCAAATACGCCATCGCCATCGGCGCCATGGGCGCGGTGGAATTTGAGATCAGTCCATAACGCAAAAACAGCTCTGACCAATCCGGTCAGAGCTGTTGCTTTCTGTTTACTTAAAAAACTGCATGGGGTCCGTAGTGCTGCCGTTGATGCGCACCTCAAAGTGCAGATGCGGCCCGGTGGAATTCCCGGTAGAACCTACATAGCCAATCACGTCGCCCTGCTTCACTGTCTGCCCGACGCTGACCGCCAGGGAACTCATGTGTCCGTATAGCGTAACGGACCCATCGGCGTGGGCGAGCATCACATAGTTGCCGTAGCCGGTGGAACCGTGGGTGGCGATAGACACCGTCCCCCCGGCGGCGGCGGTAACTTCCGCACCGTACTGCGCGCCGATATCCACACCGGCGTGGAGCCTTGTGTAGCCGTACAGTTCCAGATAGCGGTAACCGTAATTGGAGGTGATGATATAGCAGGACGGGCAGGGCCAGGCATAGCTGCCGGCGGCCACCACGGTGTTCTGCTTTTTGAGCTGCTCTTTCATCTGGTCGATCTGCGCCTGAATGGCCTTTTCATCGCTGGCGTAAGCGTCCACAATGGCCTGCTGATCGTTGATACTCTTTTGCAGGGCGTTGATGCGTTCCTGGGCGGCTTGGAGTTCTTCCAGCAGCCGGTCGATCTCTGCCTGCAATTCCTCCGCTTTGGCGGTGAGTTCCGCCTCATAGGCCTCATACTCCGCCTTCAATTCCAGCGCGAAGTCCCGGGCGGCCTTGTAATTTTCCTCGGTCTGCTTGTCAAAGGCCATGATTTCGCCGATCATATCGATGCGGCTGATCAGGTCGCTGAAACTCCGGGCACCGAAAATGAGGGAGAGGTAAAAATTAAACATTCCCTGCTCTTCCATATTCCGCAGGTGGTGCTTATAGGTGACCAACTGGGCGTCCGCGTCGGCCTGGGCCTGCCGGGCCTCCTCGGCCTTTTCCTCGATCATCTGCTGATACATGGCGATCTGCTCTTTGGTGAGGTTGATCTCCTGCACCGCCAGTTCTTCCTGCTTATCCAGCGCGGCCTTTTGTTCGATGTAGCCCGCCTGTTCCGTCTGCAAATTTTCCAGTGCGGTTTTCTGGGACTGCTTATTGGCGGCGATGCTGTTCTTTTTTTGCTGCAGCGCGTCGATCTCCCACTGGGACACCGCGCCGGCCTGCGTCGTCAGGGGTGCCAGCGAGGAAACGGTCAAACAGATGGCCAGACCTACGGCCGCCGCGCCCCGGCGAAATTTTTTCATATCCATGGGTCCCCTCCTTGGGTCGTTGACATAATCATACCATTTTCCCCGGAAAAAGTCAAATTTCACAAAAAAGAGCCACAAGGTTTGTCGAACCGGCGGTCTGGTAAATTCTTGACGAAACGGTCCCGCCGGCGTATCATAAAGGCATCCATTGATGGAAAGAGAGGGAATCTTATGAAGTACAACATTCAAGGTGAACCGATGCCGGTCGTGATCTGCGATCTGGAAGCGAACGAATCCATGATTACGGAAAAAGGCTCCATGGTGTGGATGAGTCCGAATATGGAGATGCAGACCTCCGGCGGCGGCAGCATCGGCAAAGCCTTTGGCCGGATGTTTTCCGGCGAATCCATGTTCCAGAACATCTATACCGCCAAGGGCGGCCCCGGGATGATTGCGTTTGCGTCGTCGTTCCCCGGCCAGATCCGGGCGGTGGAGATCACCCCGGACCGGCCCATCGTAGCGCAGAAATCCGCCTTTTTGGCGTCGGAAAAGGGCGTTGACCTGTCCATATTCTTCCAGAAGAAAACCAGCGCGGGCTTCTTCGGCGGAGAAGGCTTCATCATGCAGAAAATTTCCGGAAACGGCCTGGTATTCCTGGAACTTGACGGTTCCACCGTGGAATACGACCTGGCCCCGGGCCAGCGCTTGATCGTCGACACGGGCAACCTCGCCATGATGGACGCGACCTGCTCCATTGAGATCGAGTCGGTAAAGGGCCTGAAAAATAAACTGCTGGGCGGCGAGGGACTGTTCAACACGGTTGTGATCGGCCCCGGCCGTGTGGTACTCCAGACCATGCCCCTGTCCACCTTCGCCGGCAGCATCGCGGCCGTCCTGCCCACCTCCGGCTGACAGAGTTCAGAACAAAAAGCCAAAAGGACACCGCTCTGCGGTGTCCTTTTCCGTCGGAGCGTAGTCCATTCCGACGTGGCACCCTGGAGAGGACTCGAACCTCCGGTCTTTCGCTTAGGAGGCGACTGCATTATCCACTATGCTACCAGGGCAAACGCAAACACATTCTATCTCAAAACCCCGCCCCTGTCAACACCGCAAACGCCGGGGCACTTGACGAACCCGGGCAAATCCGTTAAACTAAAACAAAAACGCAAAGGAGCGGAGCGCTATGCCGCAATTACACGAATCCACCTTCCCGTCCTGCGACGGGGAGCATGACATTTACGTCCGCAAATGGACGCCGGACGGCCCGCCCCGGGCTGTGGTGCAGATCGAGCACGGGGTCCTGGAGTACATCCGGCGCTATGACGGGTTCATGGAATTTTTAGCCGCCAACGGCATCGTAGCGGCGGGGGACGACCACCTGGGCCACGGCCGCAGCGTGAAAGACGAAACGGAACTGGGCTACTTCGGCCCGGAAAACGGCTGGAGCCTGGTGATCGGCGACATCCACCGCCTGCGCGCCCAGTTGAAAGAGGAGTACCCCGACGTGCCCCACATCCTGTTCGGACACAGCATGGGCAGCTTCCTGGTGCGCACTTACGCGATTTTGAACGGCGAGGAACTGGACGGCCTGATCGTCTGCGGCACAGGCAATCAAGCCGCCCCGCTGGTAGTTGCCGGGAAAGCCGCGGCGAAACTGGAAATGCGCCGCCACGGTCCCCAGCACCGGAGCGAGAAGCTGAACGACCTGATTTTCGGTGCCTACAACGTAAAATTTGGCGAGACCCGCACCCCCAATGACTGGCTGTGCCGGGACGAAACGATCGTGGACGCCTACACCGCGGACCCTCTGTGCGGCGGGATCCCCACGGTCGGCCTGGTGTACGAAATGATGAAAGGCATCGGGTTTGTCACCAGCAAAAAGCAGGTTGCCCGGATGCCGAAAGACCTGCCGGTATTTTTCATCGCCGGCGCGTCGGACCCGGTAGGGGAGCAGGGCAAGGGCGTGCTGAAAGCCTACCGCCTGTTCCTGAACGCAGGCATGAAGGACGTGTCCCTGAAACTCTACCCGGAAGGCCGCCACGAGATTTTAAACGAGCTGAATAAAGAAGAAGTGTACGCGGATGTTCTGGAATGGGTGAACAAAAAGCTGCATTAAGAAAAGCGCTTGCCGAAAGGCAAGCGCTTTTCATCGCACATAGCGTCGTCAGCGGGTCAATTGAGCAATGCCACACCGAGATTTAACGCCGCGGCGAAGCAGGTCCACAGTAGATAGGGGAACTGGAGCCGCCCGGCGGGCGCATCGATGCGGGAAAACACCTGGATCATGTGCCAGATCACGGCGATCAGCGCCAGCAGCCACAGAAAGGCAAACCAAAACCAGTGCAGGGCAAAAAACCAGACGTTCCACAAAACATTCATTACCAACTGCACGCAAAAGACGCGGATTGCCTGTTCCCGTTGCCGGGAATGGGTGTTCCAGACCCGTGCCGCACTCACGGCCATGAGGACGTACAAAATGCTCCAAGCGATGGGAAATACAACATCAGGTGGAGTGTAAAAGGGCTTGTTGAGCGCCTGATACGCGGGCATCCCGGCGTTGACGACCAGCGCGCCCAGCCCGCCGGCGGCGGCCGTGAGGAGCAGGAACGCCGCGTAAGGCCAAAGTCGTTGTTTTTTCATAAAATATCACCACGGTATAGCATACGCCGCCGGTGAAAAAATATGCCGTTTTGCTCACCAGACCTGCCACCGCAAAACGAATGCGCAGAGATAAAAAACCGCTCCGCAGCCGCAGCCCACCGTAGCAGCGGCATCCGCCCGCCGGTCCTCTGTCACGGCGCCCAGCGCCATGCTCACCACCGGCATTGCCACGAGGTACCGCGGCGCGCTCAGCAGCCAGGTCGCGCCCATGGCGACGAAATAATACGCCAAAAACCACGCCGCGTAATCTGCCCGCAGTCGCTTCACCGCGAACAGCATCAAACCCAGCGTGCCGAACCCATAGACCAAATTGGGCAGCCACAGCCCCCAAAAATCCGCGGTCCCGGCCGACCGCACGGCCCATTCGGTCTGATACGCGGCGGTATTCCAAAACAGCCCCAACTGCTGACTCCAGTGGACCCGCTGATATTCCATAAACTGAAACGGGTCTCCGGCCACAGAATCATTGACAAGACAATAAGCCCCGAACCCCGCGGCCACCAAAAATACCGCCGCCAGCCGGGACGGAGACAGGCGCTTTCGCTCCCGCACCCAAAGGAAAACCAGTGGAACGACCAGCGTCAGCCCCAGCGACCGGGTAAAGGCCGCCAAGCCGCCCAGTACCCCCGCCGTCAGCCACCGGTCCCGACGGGCGGCGTACAAACAGCCCAGGCACAGCAGCAAAAACAAACTCTCGCTCATGGGCGCGGCGAAGAAGAACGCCCCCGGCAGGAGGCAGAGATATTTCAGCGTCCGCGCCGCCGTCCGGTGGCGCACATCCAGCTGCAGCAGCCGGTAAAACACGCATCCCGCCCCCGCGAAGCACACCGCGGAAACGGCCATCCCCGCGACGAGCCAATCGGAGATCAGCCCATGGGCCGCCCGCACCGCCAGCGGATACCCGGGCAAAAACACAAGCTGCACCAGCCGGTCCCACTCGCCCTCAGACAAATACCAGTCCCGGGCGATGTCCAGATAATGCCGGCTGTCGGTGCAAGTCCAAAATTCCAGCCCGTCGGAGTACCCGAAGATCCCCCGCAGCGCTGCCACCAGCAAAACCACGCCCAGATCCGCCGCCAAAAGCCCGCAAAAGAGCTTCGGCAGCATAAAATCCGGTTCGCTGTCCACCGCCGCGCCAATGGCCTTGCCGTTCCAAAACGCCATCCACCCCGGCACGAACCGCAGGCACACCGCCCCGAACAGCGCCGCGCTGAAAACTGCCGCGACCCGTCCCGCCGCAGACACCCCAGGCGTCGCGACCCACCAATATCCAAATAACCCGATGAGGGCGACCACCCCGACCGCCGAAATGATTTTAGAAGCTTTCATGCCGTTAATATAGACTAACAAAAACATTTTGTCAAGTCGCGCGCCCATTCCAATCCCCCAGCGCGGGAATAAAAAAACACCGCCCCGCCAAAGGCGGACCGGTGTTTTTTGGTGCTCCAGCGGGGATTCGAACCCCGGACACCCTGCTTAAAAGGCAGGTGCTCTGCCTACTGAGCTACTGGGGCGAGATCGGAGCGCAGCGAACGCTCAAACAAGAAACGAAAGCGGAGCTTTCGACGTGGCAGGGATGGCTGGACTCGAACCAGCGAATGAGGGAGTCAAAGTCCCTTGCCTTACCGCTTGGCTACACCCCTTCGTCGTCGCGCACTGCACTGCTTCCCCGTGCCGGAAGCGGCACGGCTCATCCGTTTCGTGGCTCCTCCTCTTCGCGGGGAAACCGCGATTGGAATTCCGCGCCGCGGAATTCCACGGGTACGCTTTGTTTTCCCGCGAGGATGCGGGGGTGCGCGTAAGAGAAACGAGGCGACAGCCTCGCAAAAAAACTCAAATCGAAGCCCAGCGCAGCGGGTTCGATTTGAAAAAGGCGAAAGTTCTGCGTTGACGCAGAAACGACCGCAAGGTCGTTGCGGAGCCATAAGCGGAACTTTCGCCGCGTGGGGTGGGAGATGGGACTCGAACCCACGACACCCGGAACCACAATCCGGTGCTCTAACCAACTGAGCTACACCCACCATATAAATGGCACGCCAAGAGGGATTCGAACCCCCGACCTACTGCTTAGAAGGCAGTTGCTCTATCCTGCTGAGCTATTGGCGCTCGTCCACACTGAAAACATGCGCCATTGCTCAATGGAGCGGGTGATGGGAATCGAACCCACGTATCCAGCTTGGAAGGCTGGTGTTCTACCATTGAACTACACCCGCATGGGGCATTCAGCTAAAAAATACTATCATGAAATCGGTCGCTTGTCAACTGGTTTCTTTGGAAAAGTGATGGAAAATTTCCAGAGAAATGCGGATTAGACTTTTTTTATTCATAAATATATGATATAATGTGCCGGCAAAACAAAAGACAAGAGCGTGAAAGGCGGCTTTATCATATGGGATTGATGAAAAAACTGTTCGGTTCGCACAGCGACCGGGAGCTGAAAAAGATATACCCCATTGCGGACAAGGTGATGGCGCTGGACGAGACGTACGGCAAACTCACGGACGAGGAACTAAAAGGGAAGACGCCGGAATTCAAGGCGCGTCTTGCTGCGGGTGAGACCTTGGATGACATTTTGCCGGAAGCCTTTGCGGCGGCCCGGGAAGCGGCGTGGCGTGTGCTGGGGATGAAGCCCTACCGGGTACAGATCATCGGCGGCATCGTGCTGCATCAGGGCCGCATTGCGGAGATGCGTACCGGCGAAGGCAAGACCCTGGTCGCCGTACTCCCGGCATATCTGAACGCATTGACCGGCGAGGGCGTGCATATCGTAACGGTGAACGATTACCTTGCCAAGCGCGACAGCGAGTGGATGGGCAAGGTGTACCGTTTCATGGGCCTTTCCGTGGGCCTCATCATCCACGATGTAGACCCCATCGACCGCCAGCGGGCCTACGCGGCGGACATCACCTACGGCACGAACAACGAAATGGGCTTTGACTACCTCCGGGACAACATGGCCATTTACAAACAGCAGGTGGTCCAGCGTGGCCACGCCTTTGCCATCGTGGACGAGGTAGACTCCATCCTCATCGACGAAGCCCGCACGCCTCTGATCATCTCCGGCCAGGGCGACGAATCCACGGACCTGTACCGCCTTGCGGAAGACTTTGTCTCCCGCCTGAAATGCAAGGTGTACAGCAGCATCGACACGAAAGCGGAAGAGGACGAGAACCTGGACGCGGACTACATCGTGGACGAGAAAGCGAAAACCGCGACCCTGACAGGCCAGGGCGTCAAAAAGGCGGAAGCGGCCTTCGGCCTGGAAAACCTGTCGGACATTGAAAACTCCACCCTGTATCACCACATCAACCAGGCCCTGCGCGCCCACGGCATCATGAAGCGGGACATCGACTATGTGGTAAAAGACGGGGAAGTGCTGATCGTCGACGAATTCACCGGCCGCATCATGCTGGGCCGCCGTTACAGCGAGGGACTGCACCAGGCCATCGAGGCGAAAGAGCACGTAGACGTCCAGCGGGAAAACAAGACCCTGGCGACCATCACATTCCAGAACTATTTCCGTTTGTACGGCAAACTCTCCGGCATGACCGGTACCGCCATGACCGAGGAAGAGGAGTTCGCCGCCATCTACAAGCTGGACATCATTGAAATCCCCACCAACAAGCCCGTGGCCCGTCAGGACCACCCGGACGTGATCTACAAAACCGACGAAGCGAAATACCGCGCAGTGGTGCGCCAGATCATCGAGTGCCACGAAAAGGGCCAGCCGGTGCTGGTGGGCACGGTATCCATTGAAAAGAGCGAACTGGTCTCAGCGCTGCTGAAAAAACAGGGTGTGCCCCATAATGTCCTGAACGCCAAGCACCACGAAAAAGAAGCGGAGATCGTGGCCCAAGCGGGCAAATTCGGCGCCGTGACCATCGCCACGAACATGGCGGGCCGTGGCACGGACATCATGCTGGGCGGCAATGCGGAGTATTTAGCGAAACAGGCCCTGCGCAAGGCGGGCTACGAGGAAAAGGTAATCGCGGAAGCCACCGGCTACGCGGACACGGATAACGCGGACATTCTTGCTGCCCGGAAGCTGTACGCCGAGAGCATGGACCAGCACAAAGCGGAGATCGCGGAAGAAGCGGAGCGGGTGCGCTCCGTAGGCGGCCTGTTCATCGTGGGTACCGAGCGCCACGAGGCCCGCCGCATCGACAACCAGCTCCGGGGCCGAGCCGGACGACAGGGCGACCCGGGCGAAAGCCGGTTTTTCATCTCCATGAACGATGATGTCATGCGCCTATTCGGCACGGACCGGGTCAAGGCGATGATGGACGCGCTGAAAGTGGACGAAGACATGCCCCTGGAGAACAAGACCCTCACCAACGCCTTGGAAACGGCCCAAAAGACGGTAGAAAGCCGCCACTTCCAGTCCCGTAAAAGCGTGCTGGAATTTGACGATGTCATGAACCAGCAGCGCAACCTGATCTACGACCAGCGCCGGAAGGTACTGGACGGGGAGGACCTGTCGGACAGCGTCAGCGGCATGATTGTGGACTACGTATCCTCCACCATCAAAGACGGCATGGGCGGCCTGCCCATCGAGAGCCAATCACAGCTCACGGAAATCCTGAAACCTTTCGAGCAGCTGTTCCTCCGCCGTGGCGACATCCAAGTCCCCGACGGGGAACTGCCCCATCTCACCGCCGACCACCTGGAAGACCTCGTACTGGAAAAAGCGGATATGGTCTACGCGGCCCGGGAAGCGGCCTTCGGCCCCATGCCTGATGGCACCCCCATCATGCGGGAACTGGAGCGGGTAGTCATGCTCCGAGTGGTCGACGAATACTGGATGGAGCACATCGACGCCATGAGCGACCTGAAAGACGGCATCCGTCTCCGGGCCTACGCCAACGAAAAGCCCATCGACGCGTATAAAAAAGAGGGCTACGAGATGTTCGACGCCATGGTCGCCGGCATCCGGGAGGAGACGGTCCGCCGCATGTTCACGGTGCAGCTTCGCCAGAACGCCGCGCCGGAGCGCAAGAGCGTAGCGAAAGCCACCGGCACCGGCGGCGATGGCACGGTGAAGAAGAACCCCGTGAAAAAGCTGAAAAAACCCGGCCGCAACGACCCCTGCCCCTGCGGCAAACTCCGCCCCAACGGTCTGCCCATGAAATATAAAGACTGCTGCGGCAAAAACGACTAAAAAACAAGTCCCCCAAGGAGCGCCTATGACATTCACCGAACACATCACCAACGGCGTAGGATACCTCACCGCCCCGAACATCCCGGCCCGGCACGCGTTCACCACCCGCATGGGCGGCGTGAGCGAGGGCATCTGGTCCAGCCTGAACCTGGGCGAAAACCGGGGCGACGCGCCGGAAAACGTCATCGAGAACTACCGTCGGGTCAAGGCCGCCACGGGCATCCCCACGGACCACATGGCCTTCACCCGCCAGGTCCATGGCAAGACGGTGCGCGTGGTCACGGAAGCGGACGTACACACGCTCATGACCCCCGTGCCCTACGACGCGGACGGCCTCGTGACGAACATCCCCGGTCTTGCCATCACCTGCTTCATTGCCGACTGCGTCCCCCTGCTGCTCCATGACCCGGTCCACCGGGTCATCGGTGCGATCCACTGCGGCTGGCGCAGCACGGTGCAGGACATCATGTCCGAAGCGGTGTCACAGATGAAAACCCTCGGCACAGACCCCGCGGACATCCAAGCCGCCATCGGCGCGTCCATCGGGGCCTGCTGCTTCGAGACCGGCCCGGAAGTCCCGGAAGCGGTGTACGCCCTCCTGCCGGACGACCACGCCGGCATCGTCCGCCCCGGCAAAGCGCCGGGCAAATACTACGTAGACCTCCGGGAAGCGATCCGCCGCCGCTTGACGCAGCTGGGCGTGCCGGACGCGCACATCCTGATCTCCACGGAATGCACCATGTGCAGCCGGGAGAAATACTGGTCCCACCGGGCCACAGACGGCAAGCGCGGCCATCAGGCGGCGATGATCGTCATAGACAAAGAGTAAGGAACGGTCAAGTATGGGAAAACAAACGAAACGCCTGCTGGCGCTGCTGCTGACAGCGGCGCTGCTGCTGAGCGCGACCGGCTGCAAGAAGACCGGGGACACCGACGACGAGGACAACGCGCCGACCATCGACCCCAACGCCAGCGACGTGGCGGTAAAGGCCCAGGACAACCTGTTCGCCCTGGGCTACGACGCGAACCAGACCATGCACCCCCTGCGCACCACCAGTTCAGCCAACGCCCTGGTAGACTGCCTGGTGTACGAATTCGCAGTAGAGGTGGACCAGGACTTTCAGCCGGTGCCGAACCTGATCTTAGACTGGAAATCGGATAACGGCGTCAGCTGGTTTTTCACCGTGGACACCACCGTCACCTTCCACGACGGCACGACCCTCACGGCGGGGGACGTATCCTATTCCATCAACCAGGCCCGGAACTCCGGCACCTACGGCCCGCGGCTGAACAAGGTCTGGGGCGTATCGGCCCTGAACGACGAGACGGTGATGATCACCCTGTCGGACACGAACTACATGTTCCCGCGCCTACTGAACATCCCCGTGGTGAAAAACGACGGAACGGACGGCCTGCCTACCGGCTCCGGCCCGTACATATTCTCCGAGGACCTGACCCAGCTGACTCTGTACCAGAACTACCGCCACGCGGCGGACATGCCCATCGACGTGATCTACCTCCACGAAAACGGCGACCGGGAGCAGATCATCTCCGATTACAGCACGTCGCTGATCGACCTGGTGGTGAACGACCCCACGGGCCTGTCCCGCCTGGGCTACGGCTCGAATAACGAGGTACGCTATTTCCCCACGACGAACATGCAGTTCATCGGCATGAACACGCTTTCGGAGTTCACCTGTTACCAAAGCTACCGCTACGCCATGAACTTCGCGGTAGACCGGGCCTATATCGCGGACAACATCCTGAACGGCTCCGCGGTCACGGCGACCTTGCCCATCCTGCCGGAAAACTCCCTATATAACACGGACCTGGCCTCCCGCTACAACTTCGACCTGGACAACGCCCGGCGCCTGTTCAGCGACGCGGGGGTGCGGGACTACGACGAGGACGGGATGCTGGAGTACCAGCTCCCCGGCGGCAACGCAAAGATCGATCTGGACTTCATCGTCTGCTCGGACAACACGGACAAGGTAAAAGCGGCCCAAAAGATCGCGGCGGACCTGGAATCTATTGGCATCGGGGTCACAGTGCGGCAGGTGAACTGGATGGAGTACGTCTACTGCATCACCAACGGCGAGTACGACATGTTCTACGGCGAGGTAAAGCTCCCGGCGGACTTCAACCTGACGGACCTGATCACCACCAACGGCGTGAAGAACTTTTTCGGCATCAACGACCCGAATTATTACGAATACGTCCACGCCTTTCTCTCGGCCCAAACGGACGAGGAGCGGCACCAGACCTGCGACTACCTGTGCCAGTACATCGCGGACGGCGCGGTGATTGTGCCGATCTGCTTTGAAAAGCAGCAGGTGCTGACCCACCGGGACGTGGTCTCCGGCATTGAGGCGACGCAGTACAACGTATTCTACAACCTGAAAAACTGGACGATCAACACGGACATCGCCAGAGAAGAGGAGACCCCATGACGAAGCAGGAATTGGTATCAAAAGCGAAAGCCGCGTCCCAAAACGCCTACGCGCCCTACTCGCACTTCCGTGTCGGCGCGGCGCTGGAATGCGGTGACGGCAGCGTATACACGGGCTGCAACGTAGAAAACGCGGCCTACGGCCTGGCGATCTGCGCGGAGCGCACGGCGATGGTGAAAGCGGTGAGCGAGGGCCGCCGGGACTTCGTCCGCCTGGGTATCTACTGCGCGGACACGGAGGACTTCGGGATGCCCTGCGGCCAGTGCCGCCAGTTCATGGCGGAGTTCAATTTAGACATGGAAGTCATCATCGGCCGCCCGGACGGCGAGACCCAGACCTACCTGGTCCGGGACCTGTTGCCCCAGGCCTTCACCCCCGCGGACTTACCCTGACCGCAAGATACATTTAAATACATAAAACACCACAGGGAGAACGATATGAGAAACACGCGAATCCTGGCCTTACTGCTGGCGGTGACGCTGCTGCTGTCCACGCTCCCCGCCTCCGCGGCCATCGGCGGCACGAAGAGCTTTTCCGACGTAAAATCCGACGACTGGTTCAAGCCCTACGTAGACAAGCTGTCCTCCTGGGGGATCATCAACGGCTACCAGGACGGTACCTTTGGCCCGAACCGCACCTTGACCCGTGCGGAATTCATCACCATGGTCTTCAACGCGGGCAACACGCTGACCATGATGTACATTGACGAAAACGGCCAGCCTGGCAGCTACGAGACCATCAACAACGTCCACTGGGCGCAGCCCTATTGGAACGCCCTGAACGACGCGGGCATCATCGCGGGCAGCGGCATCAAGTGCTCCAACGCGGAGCTGAACCAGCCCATCACCCGCAACGAGATGGCGGTGCTCATCACGAACATGCTGTACAAGGACTATTACGAGGACAAAGTCTCCGTGAGCAACGTCACCGGCGTCATCAAGGACTACAATTCCATCCCCTCGGGCTACCGCTACTACGTAGAGCAGGCCTTCGGCAAGGGCGTTTTGTCCGGCTACACGGACCAGACTTTCCAGGGCGGCAACCAGCTGACCCGGGGGGAAGCGGCATCGGTAGTAGACCGGATGCTGTTCGCCCAGGACCGGAAAGTGATTTCCGCCGCCACATCGGTGAAGCCCACCACCACCCCGGCGGCGCTCGAATGGCAGAAAAAAGGCTGGATCAACGCCTACGGCACTGCCAGCGCGGAGCTGCGGCAGATTTTATTCGGCGACGCGAACAAGAGCGGTTTCCGTTCCGCCAATGAAGCCGCCGCCTATATGGAGACCGTGACCATCCCCATTTGGAAGATGGACAAAGGCGGCAACAAATACGCGGACGAGACCACGGTGGTGGTGAACAAAGCCGTCGCCGCGGACGTGAAAGCCATTTTCCAGCAGATTTTCGACGACCCGGAGCAGTTCCCCATCCAGAGCGTAGGCGGCGCGCGATACTCAGACACCATGCGCCATTCCTGGGGCTGCGCCATCGACATCAACCCCACCTACAACGCGGAGTGCCGGGCGAATTACAACACGAACACCGTGAGTTTCACCTCCGGTTTTTACGGATGGTGGCCTCTCGGTACGAGCCAGAGCATCTTCTCCGGCCAAGTCTCCGCACCCAGCGCCTATTCCATCAAAGCGGACGGCAGCGTGGTCAAAGCCTTCTCCGACTACGGCTGGGGCTGGGGCGGGCAGGGATACAGCGTCCGCAGCGACAACACCCAGAAATTCGACTACATGCACTTCTCGGTCATGCAAAGCGGCGGCTGATGCTGCAGGTAAGGTGATTTTGTGAAGAAGAAACTGCTGGGTGCCGCTTGCGTTGTTCTGGCACTTATTGTGGCTGTGCTGGTATATTTTGAATTTCACTATCCTGTGACACGACGTGTACATGTGAATATGAATGCCAAGGAAATTCTGGCGGAACTGCCGGAAGCCGCCGTGAGCGAAAATGACATGGCATTGTGGGACGCACTTTATGCGGAACCTGCGGTGCGGACGGCATTCGCGAATCTGACAGAGCCGGATGAGTTTATGAAGGTGGACAACAAGTTTATCCAAACGCTTCAGGAAACATACTGTCCGCAGGCGGAAAATATGAGGATAGATCTCTGGCCAGGTGAACGAGCCCTAATGACTTACTACTGCGGAGAACAATTTATCAAGATGATTTTTACCGCAGATGGCATCAACACTAAAACTGTGTATGTTGATGACGGAAAAGCCGATTATGTCCGATATGATTGCGACGGGGACGGTAATCTGAGTAAAGAAATGACAAAGCGTATTTGGTTTGGCTTTTTAAAATACTGGAATTGTAGTGGTCCGGAATATGAGCCAAACCCATTTGCGTGAGATATTTGCCAACCTGTACAAAATTAAATTCCAAATTTCTTGGAAAAATCCAAAAATGTCCTTGACAACAGGGGCATTTTTTGTTATTCTACTGGAGCGCCTGTAATGGGTGCAGTATGCGATGAAGCCGGAGATTGCCCGTGTATGCGGGGTAACTTCGGTGGAGTATGTCCGCTGGCGAACTTGTTTCGCCGGGGAATCGGGCGGCTGAGACTTTTCCGTACAAGCGTATATCGCCTGCGGAGGAAAACCGGCCAGGGAACGGGACTGTTCGGCCCTTGTGCGTCTGAGTATGATTTCGGACTGACAGGGCGGAAAAACAGTACGATTTCGGACTGAAGCCTTGTGTTTTGGTATGATTTCGGACTGTGGCGGTCATCGGACCCGGTTTGTTTTTTGAGCAGGGTTTGATACGCACGGTTGAGTGTATGGATAAAGGCTCATCCGTACGACCAAAACGGTGCAGCCAATGACACCGGAAAAAATCGTACGAATCGGAGGAAAACATCATGGCACAGAAAAACACCATCCGCATCCGTCTCAAAGCCTACGATCACCAACTGATCGACAAGGCGGCGGAGACCATCGTGGAAACGGCGAAGCGCACGGGCGCGAAGGTTTCCGGCCCCATCCCTCTGCCCACGCAGAAGGAAGTGGTCACCATCCTGCGCGCGGTCCACAAGTACAAGGATTCCCGTGAGCAGTTCGAGCGCCGCACCCACAAGCGCTTGATCGACATCATCGGCCCCACCCAGGACACCGTCAATTCTCTGATGAGCCTGGAACTGCCCGCCGGCGTTGAGATCGAGATCAAGCTGTAAAAAACGCGGAAACGCCTGCCGCACAGGGCGTGAAACCGTGCGGCCCACAATTGTAACTGCCCAACAGTCCGCAGGAGCGGACGGGGTCAAGTCAGCAGCCTCTTGGTCATGATACATTATAATTATGAGCCTACGCGAGCTGACCAATAACCTTTGAGGAGGAAATACCATGAAAAAGGCCATTATCGGCAAGAAGGTCGGCATGACGCAGATCTTCGACGAGGCGGGGAAGGTCATTCCCGTCACCGTCATCGAGGCCGGCCCCTGCACCGTCGTGCAGAAAAAGACGGTGGAGACCGACGGCTACAATTCCGTTCAGCTTGGTTTTCAGGATGTCGCTGAAAAGAAGCTGACCAAACCCATGAAGGGTCATTTCGATAAGAACGACCTGAACTACAAAAAGCACCTGCATGAGTTCCGCCTGGAGGACACCTCCATGCTGGAAGTGGGCGACGTGCTCAAGGCCGACACCTTCGCCGAGGGCGAAAAGGTGGACGTTACCGGCACCAGCAAAGGTAAGGGCTACGCCGGCGTTGTGAAACGCTACAATGCCCAGCGCACTCCCATGACCCACGGCGGCGGTCCTGTGCATCGCCACCTCGGTTCTATGGGCTCCAGCACTGATCCCTCCCGCGTGTTTAAGGGACACATCGGCGCAGGACACATGGGCGTTGAGCAGGTCACGGTCCAGAACCTGGACGTGGTCAAGGTCGATCCTGAATTGAACATGATCGTCATCCGCGGCGCCGTTCCTGGCCCCAAGGGCGGCATCGTGTATATCAAGAACACCGTGAAGAACATGAAGGTCAAGGGCGAGGGAGCGGCCATCAGCCTCAACCCGCAGAAGGCCTCCGGCAGAAATCCCCAGAAGGCTTCTGCCCGCAACAAGTAAGGAAAGGAGAGTATCGTAAATGCCTATTGCAAACGTATTTGATATGTCCGGCAAACAGGTCGGGACCATTGAGCTCTCCGAATCCGTGTTCGGTATCGAGCCCAACAAGGCAGTGCTTCACGCTTCCGTTAAGAACTACCTTGCCAACCAGAGACAGGGCACCCAGAGCGCCCTTACCCGCGCGGAGGTCTCCGGCGGCGGGAAGAAGCCCTGGCGCCAGAAAGGCACCGGCCGCGCCCGGGCCGGCAGCACCCGCGCGCCGCAGTTTACCCACGGCGGCATTGTGTTCGCCCCCAAGCCCCGGGATTACAGCTACCGCATGAACAAAAAGGAAAAGCGCCTGGCGATGAAGTCCGCGCTGTCCGATAAGGCCCTGAACGGCGATATCATCGTCATCGATGGGCTGAAGGTGGACGAAATCAAGACTAAGGCTTTCAAGAGCTTCCTCACCAGCGTGGGGGTGGAGTCCAAGGCCATGGTCATCACCGAGAGCATGGATGAAAAGGTCGTCAAGTCCGCACGGAATATCCCCGGCGTGACCGCTACGACCGCTTCCATCCTCAGCCCCTACGAGATTTTGAACACCCGCAAGCTGGTGGTCGATAAGGCCGCCATCGCCAAGATCGAGGAGGTGTACGCATAATGGCAAGAACCGCTTATGACGTCATCATTCGTCCTATCATCACCGAGCAGTCCATGGAGGACCTTGACATTAAAAAGTACGTCTTCGAGGTCGCTAAGGACGCTAATAAGGTCGAGATCAAGCAGGCCATCGAGGAGATCTTCGGTGTGACTGTCATCAATGTGACCACCGCCATTGTCCCCGGTAAGAAAAAGCGCCAGGGCGCCATGCCCGCCGGTTACCAGAAGACCTGGAAAAAGGCGGTCGTGAAGCTCAGCGCCGATTCCAAGGACATTGAGCTGTTCCAGGACATGGTCTAAGGAGGGAAATGTAAATGTCTATCAAAACTTTCAGACCTACTACCCCGAGCAGACGTCACATGTCCGTTTCCGGTTTCGACGGTGTGGATAAGCACGCCAAGCCGGAGCGCAGCCTGGTAGAGGTCAAGAAAAAGCATTCCGGCCGCAACAGCTACGGCCGCATCACTGTCCGCCATAAGGGCGGCGGCAACCGTCAGAAGTACCGTATCATCGACTTTAAGCGCAATAAGCTGGACGTCGAGGGTACCGTAGAGCGTCTGGAGTACGACCCCAACCGCTCTGCGTTCATCGCTTTGGTGAACTACGCCGACGGCGAGAAGCGTTATATCCTGGCTCCTGTGGGCCTGGGCAAGGGCGATAAGGTCATCGCCTCCGCCAGCGCCGACATTAAGCCCGGCAACGCCCTGCCTTTGCAGAATATCCCCGTGGGTACTGTTATCCACAACATCGAGCTGTATCCCGGCAAGGGCGGTCAGTTGGTGCGCTCCGCTGGCGTCGCGGCACAGCTCATGGCGAAAGAAAACGGTATGGCTACCGTGCGTCTGCCCTCCGGCGAGTTCCGGAAGGTGCGGCTCAACTGCATGGCCACCATCGGCCAGGTGGGTAACGCCGAGCACGCCAATATCCACATCGGTAAGGCCGGACGTAAACGCCACATGGGCGTGCGTCCCACCGTCCGCGGCTCTGTCATGAACCCCTGCGACCACCCCCACGGCGGCGGCGAGGGCAAGAGCCCTGTGGGCCGCCCCGGCCCCGTGACCCCTTGGGGCAAGCCCGCCCTGGGTTACAAGACCCGCAAAACCAAAAATCCGACCGACAAGTTCATTGTCAAGCGTCGTAACACGAAGTGAGGAGGGAATCGTAAATGAGCAGAAGTATCAAAAAAGGCCCTTTCGCGGCTCCCGAGCTGCTTAAGAGAGTCGACGAGATGAACGCCAAGGG
The DNA here is from genome assembly GCA_022800755.1 of Oscillospiraceae bacterium. Taxonomy (GTDB): domain Bacteria; phylum Bacillota; class Clostridia; order Oscillospirales; family Oscillospiraceae; genus HGM13010. The sequence continues at coordinate 6,297 of JAAWQX010000017.1, read as the reverse complement.
CGAGAAAAAGGTCCTCAAGACCTGGAGCCGCGCTACCACTATTTTCCCCTCCTTTGTCGGTCATACCATCGCCGTCCATGACGGCCGCCGCCACGTTCCCGTGTATATCACTGAGGATATGGTCGGCCACAAGCTGGGCGAGTTCGCCCCTACCCGCACGTTCCGCGGCCACGCCGGCAGCAAGACCGGTAAGTAAGGAGGAGAGAGAACATGGAAGCTAAAGCAACGTTGAAGTTTGCCCGCATCTCTCCCCGTAAGGTCGAGATCGTGTGCAGCCTCATCCGCGGCAAGAAAACCGACTACGCCATGGCCCTGATGGAAAATACTCCTAAGGCCGCCTGCGAGTTGATGACCAAGCTGCTCAAGAGCGCTTGCGCCAACGCGGAGAATAATTTCGAGATGGACCCTGACAATCTGTTTGTCAAGGAAGCTTATGTGACCCCCGGCCCCATCCTCAAGCGGATGCGGTTCGTGTCCCGCGCGGGCGTGCACCGGGTCAATAAGCGCACGAGCCACATCACCATCGTTGTGGCCGAGAAAGCATAAGGGAGGAGGCAGAATATGGGACAGAAAGTCAATCCCCACGGCATGCGCGTGGGCGTCATTAAAGACTGGGATTCCAGATGGTACGCCAGAGAAGATAAAGTCGGCGACCTGCTGGTGGAAGACTACAATATCCGCAAGTACCTGAAAAAGACCCTGTATTCCGCAGGCGTCCCCAAAATCGAGATCGAGCGCGATTCCAACGGCGTTCGCATCTTTATCCACTGCTCCCGTCCCGGCGTCGTCATCGGCAAGGGCGGCGCGGAGATTCAGCGCCTGGAAGGCGAAGTGGAAAAGCTGATCGGTAAAAAGGTGAAGATCTCCATTATCGAGGTCCGCACCCCCGATACCAACGCTCAGCTGGTGGCTGAGAGCATCGCCCAGCAGCTGGAGAAGCGTATCGCGTTCCGCCGGGCGATGAAAAACGCCATGGGCCGCGCCATGCGTATGGGCGCACTAGGCATCAAGGTCATGTGCTCCGGCCGTATCGGCGGCGCGGAGATCGCCCGCAGCGAGTGCTATCACGAGGGTACCATCCCCCTGCAGACCCTGCGCGCGGACATTGATTACGGCTTCGCGGAAGCGGCTACCACTTATGGCCGCATCGGCGTGAAGGTGTGGATCTACAAGGGCGAGGTGCTCAGCCAGACCCTGCGGACCACCCCCCGGACCATGGATCTGTCCAAGCCTCTGGATGAGCGCCGTCGTGACGACCGCAGAGGCGGCCGGCGCAACGACCGCAGAGGCGGTGACCGCGGCGGTTACAACCGTGACCGCAGACCCGGCGGCGACCGCGGCGGCTTTAACCGCGACGGCGGTCAGAGACCTCCCCGTCCCGCCGCTCCGAAGGAAGGAGGCAACGCGTAATGTTAATGCCTAAAAGAGTGAAGTACCGCAGAGTGCAGCGCGGCCGTATGAAAGGCAAAGCCACCCGCGGCAACTTCGTTGCTTACGGTGATTTCGGCCTGGTGGCCCAGGAGCCCTGCTGGATCACCTCCAACCAGATCGAGGCGGCCCGTATCGCCATGACCCGTTACACCAAGCGCGGTGGTAAGGTCTGGATCAAGATCTTCCCCGACAAGCCCGTGACCTCTAAGCCCGCTGAGACCCGTATGGGTTCCGGTAAAGGCTCCCCGGATTACTGGGTCGCTGTCGTTAAGCCCGGCAGAGTTCTGTTCGAGATCGCCGGCGTTTCCGAAGAAGTGGCGCGCGAGGCCATGCGTCTGGCCAGCCACAAGCTCCCCTGCAAGACGAAGATCGTCAAGAAGGGCGAAACTGTCGAAGGTGGTGAATGAGATGAAGGCAAGTGAAATCCGTTCTATGTCTGTCGCGCAGCTGGAAACGAAACTCGTTGAGATGAAGCGCGATCTGTTCATGCTCCGTATGCAGCTGGCCACCAACCATCTTGACAACCCCACGAAGATCACCGCGCTGCGCCGGGATATCGCCCGGGTCAAGACCGTGATCCGTGAGAAAGAAGTCGGAGGAGATGCGAAATGAACGAAGTAAGAACAACTGCCCGTAAGGTCCGTGTGGGCAAGGTCGTCTCCGACAAGATGGATAAGACCGTCGTCGTCATCGTGGAAGACCGCGTGGCACACAAAAAGTATAAAAAGATCATCGGCCGTACCTACCGCCTTAAGGCGCATGACGAGAAAAACGAGTGCGGCGTCGGTGATATCGTAAGAGTGATGGAGACCCGCCCCCTGTCTAAGGATAAGCGCTGGCGCGTGGTCGAGATCGTCGAAAAGGCTAAGTAAGGGAGGCGGCACAACATGATTCAGGAAGAAAGCTATCTGAAGGTCGCTGATAATACCGGCGCCAAGGAGATCAAGTGCATCCGCGTGCTGGGCGGCTCCCGGCGGAAATACGCTTCCGTGGGCGACGTCATCGTCGCGTCCGTGCGGAAGTGCGCCCCCGCCAGCAGCGTGAAAAAAGGCGATGTGGTTAAGGCCGTCGTGGTCCGTACCACCCGCCCCGTGCGCCGCGCCGACGGCACCTACGTCCGCTTCGATGAGAACGCGGCCGTGCTCATCCGCGAGGATCACAACCCCGTCGGTACCCGTATCTTTGGGCCTGTCGCTCGTGAGCTGCGTGACAAGGAGTACATGAAGATCCTGTCCCTGGCTCCCGAAGTCATTTAAGGAGGGCGCAAGGTTATGAAAATCAAAACTGGCGATAATGTTATCGTCCTGTCCGGCAAGGACAAGGGCAAGACCGGTAAGGTCCTTCGCGCCGATCCTAAGGGCCAGAAGGTCATCGTGGAAGGCGTGAACGTTGCTACCAAGCATCAGCGCCCCCGGAAGCAGGGCGAAGAGGGCGGCATCATCAAGATCGAGACTCCCATCTACGCTTCCAAGCTGCAGGTGGTCTGCCCCAAGTGCGGCAAGGCGACCCGCGTCGGTCATAAGATCGAAAACGGCACGAAATCCCGCGTCTGCAAAAAATGCGGCGCGAATCTGTGAGAAGGGAGATTACGTATATGCCTACTTTGAAAACTAAGTATCAAAACGAGATCGCTCCCGTTCTCATGGAGAAGTTCCAGTATAAGTCCGTGATGCAGATCCCCCGGCTGGATAAGGTCGTTGTGTCCGTCGGCTGCGGCGACTGCAAGGATAACGCCAAGGCCCTGGACGCGGTCATTAAGGATATCTCCGCCATCACCGGTCAGAAGGCTGTTGCTACCGTGGCGAAAAAGTCCGTGGCGAACTTCAAACTCCGTGAGGGCATGAAGGTCGGCGTGAAGGTCACTTTGCGCGGCGACCGGATGTGGGAGTTCCTTGACCGTCTGCTCAATGTGGCGCTGCCCCGTGTCCGCGACTTCCGCGGCATCTCCGGCGACGCGTTCGACGGCCGCGGCAATTACAGCCTGGGCCTGAAAGAGCAGATCATCTTCCCGGAGATCGAGTATGACAAGATCGAGAAGCTGCGGGGTATGAACATCGCGATCATCACCACCGCCAACACCGATGAGGAAGCCAAGGAGCTGCTGACCCAGCTCGGTGCTCCCTTTGTCACGAAAGCTTAAGAAGGAGGTAAGAGAGCATGGCGAAAAAGTCTATGAAAGTTAAGCAGCAGAGAGAGCCGAAGTACTCCTCCCGCGCTTACAACCGCTGCAAGATCTGCGGCCGTCCCCATTCTTACCTGCGCAACTACGGCATCTGCCGTATCTGCTTCCGTGAGCTGGCCTATAAAGGCGAGATCCCCGGTGTAAAGAAAGCGTCCTGGTAATGAAAAAAGAGGCCCGGCTATGGTAGCTACTCATAAAACAGTATCAATCAACAAACTGAAATAGGGTAGCTGTCATACAGGGTGCAGGAAAAGACGAGTGAGAAGCGATTGCTTTTTACCCGTCTTTTTTCTGCCTGTTACGCAGTAGAAACGCGATTTTGACGATAAAGGTATAAAACCCTTAACTTGCCTTAAATGCGCTCTGAAAGCCGCATAAAATCAAGGGATTTTTATCTCTAAATGCGAACATACAACAATGAATTGAGAGCGCAAGCGGTCTATCCGATTGCGCTCTTGATTACCCCATAGCAAGGACAGGGAAAACCGTCAAGGACGCGAAGCGCGAAGTTTATCCTTGACGGCTTTCTCTGGCTTTGCTACTCGTTACCTGTCAAAACGGAATTGCAGGATAGCTTTGATAAGCTGTGTTTTCAAACGTTCTTGAATATCGTCGTTGATATGTCCCCGGTATTTTGACAGATACTTAATGCGTGGACTGTAATGCTGTAAAACAAGTTCAATCGCTTCTGGCTCTCCGGCAATCGCTTTTTCAATGACTTCAAAGGGTACCAATTTTTTGTTCCTCATCTTTTGACTTTAACCATTCCTTTCTTAACTGATTCAATGCTGCGTGCTTCCAGTAATTCGCTGTACTTCTGGAACGTCCATATTCATTCCCGATTTTTGTATCGGTATAGCCCAGAAAGAAATACATCAGCAAGACAGTACGCCGCTGTTCTGGAAGTTTGGAAAAAACATTTGCTAACCATTCACTTGCAACAATAATCTCCTGTCCTTTCATGACAAAGACAGTTGGCTTGTCATACTGCTCAAAGTAATTATCTGTTGTAAACGGTTCAAAGGACGTTTCGGACATCAGATAGTCAAGTGATACTTCGTGCTTCTGTTTCCGTCCAAAATCGCGGTATGCACTGATTGCCGCATTACGGAGAACAATCTTACAAAAAGCAGCAAAAGAATATTCGACACACTCCATGAATTGTTCAGAATACTTCATTGTTTCATCACCCCCTTTCTTCCCAGTAGGGGGCTACTACAACAAACGCCCATGCAGCACAGAGCTACATAGGCGTTTGAATAATGTGATTTATAAAAGTATGTATGATGTACTGATAGTTCATATTCATGGGCAGAAATTTCCGTTGTGTTGGTTAGGCTTTTTTTAACGAGTTTGATAATGCTTGTATAATGGCAAGTAACATAATAAAACCTCCGTCTAAAAAGAAAAAGCCGATAGCCGCTATATTTCAAGCGTGCTATCGGCTCTGCGTCTGTGCGTCTGGCTCTTTAATAACTGATATATTTAGGTGTTTTACATTGATTAGTGTTTCATGCTTGCATTTCGGGCAAAATAGTGGAAATCGTTCAAGTACCGTATCTTCTCGTACTTTTAACCGTGTTTTATTACCACAGATGGGGCATAGTATCCAATTATCTAAATTCAATAACACCACCTCAATCCTCAACTGTAAATATTTCTTCGATTGAAACTCCAAAGACTTTCGCTATATTCCATGCGAGTACCAATGAGGGATTGTATTTTCCTTTTTCGAGATTGCCTATTGTTTCGCGACGAACTCCGACTTTAGAAGCAAGTTCTTCTTGTTTCATGTCAAAACGCACACGATATTCTTTTATCCTATTTTTAATCATTATCTGCCCCTTTTCGTTCTTTCCATTCCAAAATAATAAGTGCAAGAGTAAATGCAAAGATTGTAACTGCAAAACTCAATCCAAAGGACATAGGGACAGCTTTAGTTCCGTCGTAAACATAGGAACATACAAACATAAAAGGAACAAGAGAAATCATTTCTGACATAAATGCAAACGTAGCTGCTTTCTGGACATTAAGTCGAAAAAACTCATCGGGGATTACCCAAAAATATCGAATGTAATATGCAAATCCCAAAAATCCATATAACCCAGTATTCTCGGTACACCAACCTAAAATAGCTATTAGTGCCAAGAGAGATAAAAATCCTAAATAGTTGATTTTTTTCATAGTAGTTTTCCTCCTTTTTTGTGGTGTATTTCGCACTTTATGTTATAAATATACCACATAAAAAGTTTCGTGTCAAGCGTTAATAAAGGTACTGGAAATAGAGGAAACATGAACAGGGGGCGAATAGCTTATCCGTAACTAAACAACAAGTTAGAAAGCGTTATAATCTTTGCAGTTTGCAATTTTTTCTTTCGCTTTTGTTTGGCATTTTAGAAACTTTTCCGTAGTAGGAGATAAGAAAAAATTTTTGAAAAAATTCTCTCAAAACTTCGGCAAAATTGCTCTGTGTGGTGTTGTAGGTATTGAGAGGAAAAGCAGTGGGTTTGGGAAACTTCCCAACAAGCAAAAATCGCCCGCTGTCGGCAGACAGAAAACGGACGATTTTACGGAAAGGGTACCTCTTTCCTATGCTTGCTCCGAAACTTATCACTTTAATAAACATAGAAAGGACGGGAAGGGAATGGAAAGGAAACGGAAAATCAAGGACGGGCATATCGTGG
>JAAWQX010000016.1 GCA_022800755.1 Oscillospiraceae bacterium | reverse complement strand
CTGGATAATATGGATATATCAAATAATCAAAAGAACAGGGTATCATATTTCTAAAGCAAAATCCGTTAGAATATGATACCCAGCAACGAGTGGGAGTGAGTTCACGAAACCTGCAAAGTCTTGAAAACGCTGGGACGTTTGATATATCTGAAAATGGTCTTACCGACTGATAGAAATCGGTAAGACCATTTTTCTGAGGAGATTTTTCAATATTATCGGTGGCGAACGCTGGGCAGAGACGTGCTAAGGGGGGCGGTACAAATTTAATTCATTTTGCGTAGATTACTTCTGTGTCCATAATCTGCAGTGCCTCTTGTTCCAATAAGTACGCCTCATAACGCTTTTGGTTAGCTTCAAGTGCAAGATCGTTGATTTGCTTTTGTACCTCGTGGTTTTTGAGCAGAGGAACAGGAATTGCCCGCACATGATGATCATCGATTTCGTCGACTACGGAGCCATAGGTATGGCGCGTAATGAGGGGGAAACCGTAGTCAGATGCTAAAAAAATGTTCAAATATCCAGCAATATCATGATTAGCGGGTATGATACGAATAATATGCTGATTTGCTGTCCAATTTTCCCAGTGCTTACCCACAAGTGCCACTTTACCTATTGTTCCAGAGCATGTGATGAGCGTCATATTTTCATGCAGTTCAAGCTGTTCTGCAATCCTATTTCCATGATGTACATTAGAGAGATACTTCTTATTGCTAGGATCCAATTCATACAATTGTTTTCCCCCAATAAAAACGCGTCCGTACCCTTGTTCTACATATACACGTTTGAATCTGCCGGGAAGGATCACTCCTTTGCTAACACGAGGATCGCCGATGGTTGTGACCTCCTCTGCGTATTTTCTTAAATGTGATGTAATGGCATTTACAATTGGAACATGATAGGAAGCATCGAGCCGCCCTGTCATATTGCTCAGTTTTATATTGAATGTTTCAAGCGGGGCGTCTTTCTTATAGAGCTTCACATCGAAGGTGTCAATATCTGGCAGTTGGAGTTCTGTGGTTAAAAGGGCCGTTGCATCGTCAATCAATTTGTTAGATTCGTCTCGCAGATCAAAGGAAGAGACAATCAAATTGTTGATTTTTTGCCTGAGCTTGATTGGCGCATTTGGAATGGGAATTGTGCTCAGATGTTCCGGCTCAAGGTGCGTGATTACAGCACCATATCCATTGGTCGTAAGTATTTTGTTTCCTGTTTTTGATTTTAGAAAAGTGTAAATATAGCCTAAATCATAATCCTTTTCAAAGGTTACGCGAATCACGTCATCAGAATATACTTGTCCCTGTATAGTTTTTGAAACATAGGAAACGGTTCCAATTGTACCGGATCGAGTTAGCAAGAGCGTATTCGGCTGCAGGCGCAATTCCATTAAGTTACATTTTGTTATAGGTGAAATATATTTTTCGGCTTTCGGATAAATTTCGGACATTTGAGAGGGTAGGAAAAATGGTTCTCCATTCCCTCTGCTGCAATAAATCCGTTTAAATCGCCCGGGATAATACGCAGTTTTAATGATCCCTCCATTCCCAAGCAGTACTGCACCGTATTTCCCTTTTAAGATTCGCGTCCAGGCTTGTTTCGCTTCAACATCAAACACACTGGCATCCAGACGCTTTCCGCGAGAAATAACGTCGGACAAGGAAACAGAGCACCATTTTGGCGGATTTTTTGTGGTAATCTCTTCGACCTGTGTTGTTGTCTCGGTTTTATCAGTGGGAGTTGAACTTACCATCCTAACCCCTCCTGTTTTTTCCACTCGGCAAAGATATCCGGAAGATCCTGGGTTTGGTCATCTATTTTTTTAATTTTTTGTTCGTGTGTAATGGTGTGTGGCTCATCTCCGGTTTCTTCGGGGATTGAAATATTACTTGTGTCTGGCACTAAAATTTCATTGCCGTTCTTATCCCGTTTGAATATTGGGTTACCACGTTTATCGTGGCCGATTTTTTCAATCATGGACATAAAAATATTATAATCAGCCATGACACCGCTTTTTTGCTCCTTATCTTTCTGCGCTTGTGTTTTCTTCTGCAAAATCAATACGGAGGTCTGTGTTCCATTATGGGGTTGGAATGTATCTACGTGAAGATCAATACTGGCAATGATGCGATGGTTCTGAATCAACCATTCTCGGATGTAACCAAGACCAGGTGAGCCGAGAATGGAGTCCGGAAGGACAATCCCCATACGACCACCGGGAACAAGAAACTGCGTGCAGCGCTCAATGAACAGAATTTCTGGAGGGACAGAGGATTGCAGACGATCTGTCATTGTCCAGATACCGGTTTTCTTGTCATGTTCCCAGATATGTGCCAAATCAAACTGTTCAAGAATATGCTTGTCCTTAATAGGGATTTTGCTGCCAAAGGGTGGATTTGTAACAATTACATTAAAATGCTCCAGAGTGTTAAAGCTGTACAAGGCATTTTTGTCAATATGCAAAGCATCTGTGAGCCTGGTGCGAAATTCGTCGGACCACTCATGCGGCGGCAGAAGGGCGTTGGCTTGCAGAATATTGCTGCTGCCGTCATTATTCATGACCATATTCATCTTAGTAGCTTTGACCAAATCCGGGTTGATATCAAATCCAAAATAGTTGGATTCCGCCATTTCGGAAACCTTATTTTGGAATGCACGCTTTGTATCATCGTCCCATTGTTCACGTGGGATGCCAAGCTTTTTAGCATACTCATCCGCGAGCAATTCAATTACATACGTCATTGCAGTTACCAGGAAGCCGCCGGTGCCGCAGGAACTGTCGAGGACTTTTTCGCCAATTTGCGGATTTATCATTTTAACGACCATCGTCATGACATTGCGGGGCGTAAAAAATTCGCCGCGATCACCGCGAAGGTTAGAGCCTACTATTTCTTCGTAGGCTTTGCCCTTGATGTCAATTTCGGTGTTTGATAGGCTGTATGGCTGTAGTTCGCTGACAATATATGCCAAACTACGGGGCGTGAGTTTGATTTCATCATTGGTATCAAATATTTTACCGTAGTGCCTTTTTACACGCTCGAAGATTTTGCCGATTCGTTTGCTTACCGTCAGTTGCCCGTCTGGATTGGAGCGCTCATCAGATGTTGTATAGAATTCCAAATCGTAGGGGATGTTACGCTCATCTTCGATTTTACAGAAAATAACTTTGAGTAATTCAAAAAATGCCGGCTGTTTTTGCAGACCGTCATTCACATAGATATGGTTATGACAGGTTTTAAAAACAAACAAAAGGTTATCGTCATAGGCGTTTTTGAGACTGAGCCTGCTGGGACGGTTGACTTCATCCAAATTGCCGTTTGCGGATGGGATATCATTATACTCTCTAAAATTAGTATTTCCGGCGGCGTCGGTAATTTTGCGGAAGACAAATTTTTGAATACTGTTTGTCCACATACCCCATTCACAGTTTGGGCACACAGACATATAGGACTGGAGTTGGGCAATGCCATCCTTAGCGTTGCGGGCATTTACGGTTTCTTTCTTACATTCGATAATGATTTTAACAGTGTTCTGCGTCTTCTCAATGGCATCCTTATCCCAAATCACAATATCAGCACGTGGCTTGGCTGAACCGACTTGCAATGTGAATTCAACCTTAATCTGACTTGGCGCATATTTGTGTTCATTTACAAGCCTTTTTTCGATGGTTTGGCGGACATATTCTTCCGGGGTATCATTCCGGAATTTCCCGTCGATATAATCGCAAATTTTGCCGTCTGGAATTACAATTACTTTTGTTTCAGCCATTTTATGTCTCCCTATTGTTGTCTTCGGTTTTTCTTTTAACATCACTATTACGACTGGATAAGTATTCTTCCGCCGCCTTATTGAAAAGCTCTGTGAAGCTGCTTTTATCATAAGCTAAGGCCACTTTTAAATTGGTGTGCAGTTCTTCAGGCATTCTGAACTGCACTTGTTTTGTTCGATTGCTCAATAAACTGAACCCCCTTTTTAGCTGCAAAATGATATCATAATATATTAATATTATGATATCATATAAAATATAAAAAGTCAAGAAGTGGGAATAAGCAATAAAAACGTTCCCCGGCGAATTTCTTCGCCGGGGTGCTTTTTCAGTTTAGATACTGCTCCAGGTATTCGTTGATTTTCTCATAGTACAGCCGGGCTTGGCGATCGTCGTTTTGCAGGCCGTGGCCGGAGTGGGGGAAGACGATGTAATCATGGGGGACGCCGTACTGCGTCAGGGTCGCGTCCAGGCGCTTGGAGGCGTCGAAGGGCTGTACCTTGTCGTGGGCGCCGTAGGCGAGTAGGGAGGGGACGCTGGTTTCGTCGATCCATGATACGGCGGAGATGTCTTTGATGATCTCGCCATAGGCCGGGGTTCCGAACAGGTCCGGGGTGACGGGCTTGCCGGACATGACGCTGAACATGACCGCTGCGGCATCCGGGTTTTGGTCAAAGCCGAACACGCCCCAGTCTTCGGGGTAGAAGCTGGATGGACCGACCGCGCCGAATACCAGCTTTACCGGCAGGGGCGACGTGGGCGCGTCCCGGTAGGCGTACAGCATGGCCAGGCAATGGCCCGCCGAACCGCCGGCGACCGCCATGCGGTCGAGATGATAGCCCAGTTTTTCCGCTTCCGCGACGACGAAAGGGATGCTGTCACGAATGTCTACGGACTGGGTATAGATATTGGCTTGGGGATTTTCCTCGCTGGTCAGGGTGTAGTTGATGCCCGCGGCTACGTAGCCTTTGGCGCACAGCCATTGCAGGATCTCCGCGTCGCCGCTTTTGTCGCCGGCCGTGAAGCCGCCGGCGTGGAGGTAGACCACCAGGCCATAGGTTTGCCGGGTGTTGTCCGCCGGGACGTAAAGGTCGAATTTGTTGGCGGGGCCGTCGCCGTAGGGCAGGTCGGTGTACACCCGGCCGATGGAATCGTTCCAGTCTACGCGGGTCAGGCCGGACAGGGGGGAGTAGGTCATTTTGAACAGCGCGGAAGCCGCGAAGGCGGCCAGGAACGCGCCGATGTAAATCACGGCCCACTTCACCCGGCCCTTTCGTTTCGTTTGTTCTTTTATCATAGGAAATTCCCCCCCGAACAGCGTTCCGCCGATCAGCAGGTTCAGCGCCGCCCGTACCGCGAGCCGCCCCGGTACCGCCCCCGCCAGGATGACAATCAGCAGGGTTATGAACCGTTTTTGTGTCAATGTCATGTAGTTCGTCCTCTCTTGACAAATGTTTGCTTCGCTGTTACGAATGTAACAGCGAAAGATATGACCGTCAAGAGGAGGCGGGAAAATGGAACAAAAGCCGAAAAATGTATCACCGATGAGCAACGAGGGGCGAAACGCCTATGTAACTGGGCGGTTGACCGACGCCCTGCTGTCGCTGCCGGAGAAAAAGCCCCTTGAGGACATCTCCGTCAGCGAATTGTGCGACGGGGCCGGGGTGGGGCGGACATCCTTTTACCGCAATTTCGCGTGCAAAGAGGATATTTTAAAGGCCTATATCGGGGAATTGTTTCATGGGTGGATGGACCGGTGGGAAGAAGGACTGCCGTTGGAGGAACTGATTTTGCGGGTGTTTTCCCACTTTGAAGCGCACCGGGCGTTTTACAGCCTGCTCAATGAGCGGGGGCAGGTCTATTTACTGAAAGATGTGATCTTGGACCTGTGCGGGTTTGACCCGCAGCAAGAGGCGGTGGCGGCGTATGCTTCGGCCTTTGCCGCGTTCAGCTTGTATGGCTGGATCGAGGTATGGTTCCGGCGGGGGATGCGGGAATCCGCGGAGGAGCTGCGCGCGTTGTTCAGTAGGGCGTCGTAAGGCCCGGGCCGTTTGGTTTTGACGACTGGGGAATGGGTTGCCTCTTGCGTTTTGGGGGAAAAACAGGTACAATACGTGTATCAACGGACCCGGGCGCGGGGGTATTTTTTACAGGGAGGGACCTATATGAAAATCATCGCCATCAACGGAAGCTCACGTATCAACGGAAATACCGCTGAACTGCTCTCCCATGCCCTGCGGGGCGCAGCGGAGGGCGGCGCGGAAACAGAACTGATCCATCTGCGGCCGCTGAATTACCGGGGCTGCGCAAGCTGCTTTTACTGCAAGGATAAGAAAAACCCCCACGGCATCTGCGCCATGCGGGACGACCTGTCTCCGGTGCTGGAAGCAATCAAGGAGTGCGACGGGCTGATCTTGGGGTCTCCTATCTATTACGGTGGGATGTCGTCCAATCTGCTGGCGTTTTTGGAGCGGTTTTTGTATTCCAACTCCATTTACAGCAATGAGATCCCCACAGTGTTCCCCAAGACGCTGCCCTGGGGGATGATCTACGATATGAATATGTCCAAGCCGGAGTGGGATAAAATGGGGCTGGAAAATAACCTGCTGGTGTTCCACAACAGCATCATCCACACCCTGCGCCAGCGCCCGCAAATTTTATTCGTACATAATACCCTGCAATTCGCTGACTATGCCCAGTACGAGTCGTCGATGTTCTCCCCGGAGGAAAAAGCGGAGCATCACCGGGTGCAGTTCCCGCTGGACTGCGAGGCCGCGGCGGAAATGGGACGGAAAATTGTCTCCAAGGCGAAATTTTTAAAAGAGAGGGACGCAAAATGAGTTTGGTTAAGGGTATCCACCACATCGCGCTGAAATGCTGCGGGGCGGAGGAATTTGAGAAAACCGTCGGGTTTTACCAGGATGTTTTAGGGCTGCCTGTGGCCCGGGCTTGGGGCAAGGGCGAGTATGCCGGGGTGATGCTGGATACCGGCAGCGGGATTATTGAGATTTTTGCCGACGGCGAGGAACGGCTTCCCCAAGGCGCGGTGCGCCATTTCGCGCTGCTGACTGACGATGTGGCGGGTTGTGTGGAGACGGTGCGGGCCGCGGGGTATCAGATCACCGAGGAACCTCATGACTGCACGGTGCCGTCTGTGCCGCCCTATGGGCTGCATATCGCATTTTGCATCGGGCCAGTGGGGGAGGAAATCGAGTTTTTTAAGGTGCTGTCATGAGCCTGACCGTCAATTTGTACTACACCGGGGCCAACGGAAGCGCCCGGCGATTTGCTGAGGAAATGGTCGCTTCCGGCGTAGTGGCGGCGGTGCGGGCCGAAGCCGGGAATGAGCGGTATGAATATTTCTTCCCCTTGGAGGACCCGGAAACGGTACTGCTCATTGACCGATGGCGGGACCAGGCGGCGCTGGACGCGCATCACAAGTCCCCGATGATGGCGCAAATTGCCGCACTGCGGGAAAAATACGGCCTGCGGTTGCGGGTGGAGCGATTTGTGGACGCATGAAAGAACCAAAATTTCTATACTTCCCCACGGCGGCGAACAATATCACCGGCGAAGTGCCGGAGCGGGAACCGGCGCCGGAACCGAAAGGCGAGCTGCCCTGCCCCTGCTGCGGGTATGTGACCATCCCGGAGGGCGGGCAGTTTACAGCGCACATCTGTCCGGTGTGCTTTTGGGAGATGGATTGCTTCATCCAGTCCGACGACGAACCCAGCGACCAGAATCACGGGCTGACGCTGAATCAGTGCCGGGAAAATTACAGGCGCTATGGGGCGGCGCAGGCGCGGCTGCGGCAATACTGCCGCGCGCCGTATCCTTACGAGAAACCACAGGAGACTTAAGCGATGCAAACGGAAACTGAAACACAGAAGAGTATCCGCCGCCGGGCTTTCTCGGCGGCGTTTCCCCACACCATTCCCATTTTGGCGGGATTTTTATTTCTGGGGATTTCCTACGGCCTGTACGCGACCGCGGCGGGCTTTGATTTCTGGTATCCCATCCTGATGGCGGTGGTCATCTTTGGCGGAAGCCTGGAATTCGTGGCGGTGGAGATGCTGCTGGGGATCTTTGCCCCGGCACAGACCCTCATTATGGCGCTGATGATCCAGGCGCGGCATCTGTTTTACGGCATCGCCATGCTGGAAAAATACAAGGGAACGGGATGGAAAAAGGTCTACCTCATTTATGGCATGTGCGACGAATCCTTTTCCATCAACTGCTCCGCGGAGATCCCGGAGGGCGTGGACAAGGGCTGGTTCATGTTTTTCGTGACCCTGCTCAATCAGCTTTATTGGGTGTGCGGCACCGCCGTGGGCGCGGTGCTGGGGTCGGTCATTTCTTTTGATTTGAACGGGCTGGAGTTCGTGATGACAGCCATGTTCGTGGTGATCTTCCTGGACCAGTGGCTCAAGGAAAAGAAGCATTATACGGGTATCATCGGCGTGGCGGCGTCGGCGGTATGCCTGCTGGCGTTCGGCGCGGATTCCTTTATGATCCCGACGATGACGTGCATTTTGTGTCTGCTGACCGTATTTCGGGGGCCGATCGAGAAAGCGGGTGGCCTGGGATGACGCTGGCACAGCAATTCATTACCATCGGGCTGTGCGCCCTGGGGACCATGGCCACGCGGTTTTTGCCGTTTTTGCTGTTCTCGCCCAAAAAGCCGACGCCGAAGTATGTACAATATCTGGGCCGGGCACTGCCCTGTGCCGTGTTCGGGATGCTGGTGGTGTACTGCCTGCGAAATGTGAGCGTGGCGCTTCCGCCCCACGGCGTGCCGGAGGCCATCGGCATTGCCGTGACCGTGGCGCTGCATCTTTGGAAGCGGCAGATGCTGCTGTCCATCGCCGGGGGGACGGTGTGCTATATGCTTCTGGTACAATTCGTTTTTTGAGGGAGAGGGCCTGTGAAAGCTGTCAAACATTTCAAAACCATCACAAAACACCGCTTTTTGGTGATGAAATACTGCTTTAAGGCGGGCCTTTATTGGCAGGGCTTGACCCATGACCTGTCGAAGTACAGTCCGGCGGAGTTCCGGGTGGGCGCGCGGTATTTCCAGGGCGACCGCAGCCCCAACGATATTGAGCGCCGGGAAAAGGGGTACAGCGCCGCGTGGCTGCACCACAAGGGGCGCAATAAGCACCATTTGGAATACTGGATCGACTACGGACCCTTGCCCGAGGGCGGATTTGGGATGACGGGCATGAAAATGCCGGAAAAGTACGTGGTGGAGATGTTCTGCGACCGCTATGCCGCCGCCCGGGTCTATCAGGGGAAGAAATTTGATTTCGGCCGGCCCTATGAGTATTTTATGGACGGCAAGGCGCACACCATGATCCATCCGGAGTCCGGCGCGCTGCTGGAGACCTTGCTGCGGATGCTCAAGGACGAGGGCGAGGACGCTGTGTTTGATTATATCCGGCGAGATGTGCTGGGGAAATGAATAAAAACAGGGCCTTACCATTGGTAAGGCCCTGTTTATTTGGTCAGTTTAGTACAATAGCCCCGGTGGGCTGGTCCCAGGTCAGCTCCAGGTCCAGCAGTTCTGCCGTGGGGCGCAGGGCGACGTACCATGCGCCGTCCTGGTCAAAGGCAGGGACCTGCGTGGTAGCGTTGTTGGCGGTCAGGGGCAGGGTGCCGGGCAGGACCCGGACGGTGCCGGGGATGAGACTGGGCGCATCCGGCAGGATGGCTTCCAGTTGGGGGTACGTGGCTTGCATCGCGTCCAGCGGTACGTAAGTCGTGCCGTTCATGGTGAGCGCGGCCCAATCCAACGGCTGTTCGCCTTGGCGCAGGGTACCGGGATAGGGCGTGGGGGTGCCAAGGCCGCTGAGCAGGGCGTACAGCGCCGCCGCGAGGTCGGCGCGGATGGTGTAGTCACCGAAAATGATGCGGTCGCCGGGGGTGAAGGTGAACTTTAGATCCGGCAGGCCTAGGACTTGCAGGGTCCGGGAAATGAGCGCCTGGGCGTCGGGACCTGTGATGTACCGGTCCGGGGCGGCGGTGTTGTCTCCGCTGCCGGAGAAAATGCCCAGGGAGCGGGCGGTCATGAGCGCGTTAAAGTACGGGTGTTCTGCCGGAACGTCTGAAAACGCGGGGGTGTCCTCCGGGAAGCCGTTCAGCCCGTACAGGGTCATCAGCGCCCGGACAAACGCGCCCCGGGGCAGGCCTTGCCGGGGGGAGCAGGTATGACTGCTGGTGCCGGGGAGGATGCCCGCTTCCGCCAGAGCGGAAAAGGCTTTTGCCTGGTCTTTGTGATTGCCCAGGTCCACGAAACCCGTCAGTTCCAGCGGGGCGCGGTCGGCGTAGTCCGGTATGCCGTAGCCCAGGATGTGCCGGGCGGTGAGGGGGTAGTTGTTCACCGTCACATAGTCGGGCGGGTCCAGGCTCTCGTCGTAGTCCCCGGTGAGCTCCGGCAGGTCCAATCGGCAGGTGAGCGTGTTGCCCTCCACGGTGAAGACTTGTCCGGCCTCCACATACAGTACGATGCCCATATGCACCGCCAGGGTGTTGCCCTCGGGCTTGGAATCCGGGGCGTAATAGAAGATGAGGTCGCCTTGTACCGGGGTATACTCCCCGCCCCGGGCGGCGCTGTCCTGAAACCGGCCCATGTGGGAAAAAGTGTTCACGATGGCGGAGCAGTAGGGGCCACGGGGCAGGATACTTGACGGCACGCCCGCTTCATTCCCCGCCCAGGATACGAACATGGCGCACCAATAGCTGTGGGGATAGCCGTACCACTGGCCGTATTTGGAAAATTCGTTGTCTTCTTCGGTATAGCCCACCTCGCCCAGGGCGGCGGAGACCACATCCGCCGAGCGGGTGTCGTTATCCCAGGCGGCCACTGCCGGGGATAGGGTCAGCAAGATTGCGGCGGTCAAAACGGCCGCCAAGGTTTGCCGGAACCGGCTCATAATCGTTCCCACTTTCGTTTTTTCTCTGTTATTCCGCCAGACGCAGCAGCGCCCGGCCGTATTCTGTCATTTTCAGGCTCTCCGCCGTTTCCAGAAGCTGCACGCGGTCAATGAAGCCCTTGCGGTAGGCGATGGCTTCCAGACAGCCCACCAGCCGGTGCTGTTTGTGCTGAATGTCCCGCACGGCTTCCGACGCCTGGAACATACTTTCCGCGGTGCCGGTGTCGTACCAGCAAAACCGGGTGCCCAGCTTGATGACGGACAGCTCGCCCAGCTTCAGATAGGCGTTGTTCACCGAGGTGATCTCCAGTTCTCCCCGGGCGGAGGGCTGTACCGTCTTGGCGATCTGCACCACCCGGTTGTCGTAAAAGTACAAGCCGGGGATGATGTAGTGACTTTTGGGGTCCGAGGGCTTTTCCTCAATGGAAACGGCCTTGCCGTGGGCATCGATCTCCACCACGCCGAAGGGCCGTGGGTCCTCCACGTAGTAGCCGAAGACCGTGGCGCCGTTAGCGGTCTCCACGGCCTTGCCCAGGTCGATTTCAAAGCCCGGGCCGTCGAAAATGTTGTCTCCCAAGACCAGGCATATGCTGTCGTCCCCGATGAATTCCTCACCCACCAGGAACGCGTCCGCGATGCCCCGCTGGACGGTCTGTTCCTTGTAGGAAAACCGCACGCCCAGCGCGCTGCCGTCGCCTAAAAGCTGGCGGAATGGGGCGGTGCCATCCGGCGGCGTGATGATGAGGATCTCCCGAATGCCCGCCATCATCAGCGTGGCGATGGGGTAGTAGATCATGGGTTTGTCATACACCGGCAGGAGCGGTTTATAGCAGGGTTTTGTGATGGGGTACAGCCGGGTGCCTTTGCCGCCGGCCAGGACGATTCCTTTCATAGGCAGTTCCTTTCAGTTGACCACGCGGTCAAATAGTTTGTCTAACTCATATTTCGTATAGGTCACCGAGACCGGGCGGCCGTGGGGGCAGTATTTCACTTCCCCGCTGAGCACCTTTTCCGCGACAGCGCGCAGTTCCTCCGGCTCCGAACGCTTCCCGGCTTTGATGGCCGCTTTGCAGGCAACGGTTTTTAAAATCTCCTGCTTTGCCTGCTGGTAGGTCAGGCTCCGGCCGGTGCGCAGGGTGTCGCACACTTCTTCGATGCAGGCCCGGGCCTCGCCCGCGTCCAGACCGGCGGGGACGGCGCGGAGAAGCAGGGTGTTGTCGCCGTATGGCTCCAGCTCGTAGCCCAGGCAGGAAAAGTCCGCTTCGTGAGACTGGACCAGGTCAAAATCCTCTCTGTTCAACTTCAGCAGTTCCGGGGCCAGCAGGGTCTGGGACGGAGCCTGGGCGGTCTGGGCGCACAGGCGGTCAAAGTGCATCCGCTCGTGGGCGGCGTGCTTGTCGATGAGGGTCATTTTGTCCCCGTGCTCCACGATGATATAGGTCGCCAGGACCTCGCCTGCCACCCGAAACGGTTCGGTCCGGGCTTCCGACAGGACTTCCGGTTCCGGGACAGGCTCCGACGCCGGGGGCGCGGGAGGAGTGGGCGTCCAGGCGGGAGGGTCCTCGACGGGGTCCCGGAGGAACGTGGACGGCAGGGGCAGGTCGTCATCATAGGCGACGGGCTTGGGGGCCGGGTCGAGGGTCCGGGGCGGTTCCGCCGCAGGCGGTACGGGGACCGGCGCAGGGGGATCGTAGATAGACGGCTTCGGCTGGGGCGTTGGCGCCGCCGGGGGTGGGGAGATGGGCTGCCCGGAAAGACGGTCCTCCTGCCCCAAAGCGGACATGCACGCGTAATACACCGCGTCAAAGACCTTTTTCTCCTGGGAAAACTTTACTTCCGCTTTGGTGGGGTGGACGTTCACATCCACCGCGCCGAAAGCGATGTCGATATATAATACGCAGGTGGGGTACCGCCCGGTGAGCAGGCGGTTGCGGTAGGCCATTTCCAGGGCCGACTGCAAAATCTGGGACTTGATGGCACGTCCGTTGACGAAGAAATACTGGTTGCTCCGGTTCCCCCGCCCCGCTTCCGGCGAGACGATGAAGCCCTGTATCTGGATTTCCCCCGGTTCGGACCGGCAGGGCAGCAGGGACTGCATCGCGTCCCGGCCCAACAGATGGTACACACAGGAATCCAATTTCCCGTCGCCGGGGGAGAAAAACTCTTCTTTCCCGTCCTTGATGCATCGCACGGAGATTTCCGGCCGGCCCAGGGCGCACTTCAGCGCCGCCTGGACGCAGGCGGTTCCCTCCGCCCGGTCACTTTTCAGAAATTTCAGGCGGGCGGGGGTGTTGTAAAACAGGTCCCGCACGATCATGGTGGTGCCCTCCGGGCAGCCGGTCTCGTACATTTCCTGGATGTCCCCTGCGGTGAGGGTCATGCGCACGCCGGTAGGGGCGCCTTTTTGCCGGGTGGTCATTTCAATGCGGCTGACCGCGGAGATGGCCGCCAGCGCCTCGCCCCGGAAGCCGAAAGTGCCGATGCTCTCCAAGCCTCGTTCGTCGTGCAATTTGCTGGTGGCATGGCGCAAAAACGCGACGCCGGCATCCTCCGGGGCCATGCCCTTGCCGTCGTCCGTGACGCGGATGTATGTAATGCCGCCGGAGCGGATCTCCACGGTGACGGTGCGCGCCCCCGCGTCAAAGGCGTTTTCCATCAGTTCTTTCACCACGGAGGCCGGGCGGTCCACTACCTCGCCGGCGGCGATGAGGTCCGCCACATGGGGGGAGAGTATGTTGATCTCTGGCATAAGCAGTTCCTCTTATGTTTTTAGTGTCTTGATTATACTGTATTTCTCTTGTAAAATCCAGACTTATTTGTTATAATGTTAGAACTCAAAAAATATCTGCACGTTACATAGGAGCGGTTATGGCATACAAACGCACGGAGTTGACGCCGGAGCAAATCGACGGTCAGCTTGCGGTCTGCGCCGGGATCAGGGCGCGAAATAAACAGTCCGGCAAAGCGCCGCTGGCCATGGTGGATACCTACGGCTGCCAGCAAAACGAGGCCGACAGCGAGCGCATCCGGGGCTATCTGGCAGAGATGGGCTACGGCTTTACCGATGACGAGACAAAAGCCGACCTGGTGGTCATCAACACCTGCGCTATCCGGGAACACGCGGAAATGCGGGTGCTGGGGAACGTGGGCCAGCTGACCCACACCAAGGCGAAAAACCCCGACCAGATCATCGCCGTGTGCGGCTGCATGGTGCAGCAGGAGCATATGGCGGAGAAACTGAAAAAATCCTACCCCATCGTGGACATCGTGTTCGGCCCCCACGAGCTTTGGCGCTTCCCGGAACTGCTTTTGGAGCAGATGACGAGGAAAAAGCGCGTCTTCGCCGTGGACGACGCGCCGGGGACGGTGTACGAGGGCATCCCCCACGCCCGGGACAGCAAGGTAAAAGCCTGGCTGTCGATCATGTACGGGTGCAACAATTTCTGCTCCTACTGTGTGGTGCCTTACGTCCGGGGGCGGGAACGCTCCCGCCGGCCGGAGGAGATCATTGCCGAGGCGCGGCAGCTTGTGGCGGAGGGATACAAGGAGATTACCCTGCTGGGGCAGAACGTGAATTCCTATGGCAAGGACCTGGACGAGCCTATGGACTTTGCCGACCTGCTCCGGGCCATCAACGACATTCCCGGGGAGTTCCTCATCCGCTTTATGACGTCCCATCCCAAGGACGCCACGGAAAAGCTGTTCCGCACCATGGCGGAATGCGAAAAATGCGCCCATCAGCTGCATTTGCCGGTGCAGTCCGGCAACGACCGGGTGCTCAAGGCCATGAACCGGCACTATGACCGGGCGAAGTATCTGGAAGAGGTCGCCCTGGCCCGGCGGTATATGCCCGACTTGGTGCTGACCACGGACATCATCGTGGGCTTCCCCGGCGAGACGCCCGAGGAATTCGAAGATACCCTGTCCCTGGTGGAGCAGGTGCGGTACGATTCCATGTTCACTTTTATTTTCTCCCCCCGGAAAGGGACCCCCGCCGCTGTTATGCCGGACCCCTATTCCCGTCAGGAAAAGCAGGTCTGGTTCGACCGTCTGCTGGACGCGGCCAACCGCATTTCCGCGGAGAAGCACAAGGAATATGAGGGCAAGCGCCTGCGGGTGCTGGTGGACGGATTGTCCGACGGCAAAGGCGGCAACCTCTCCGCCCGGACCGGCGGCGGACGGCTGGTGCATCTCACCGGCGACCCGGCGCTGATCGGGCAGTTCGTGGATGTGACAATCACCGGCAGCAACACCTGGGCGCTGTACGGGGAATTATAGATTAGAGAAACGGAAGAAAAGATATGGGCGAATTGACTCCCATGAAAAAACAATATAACGAGATCAAGGCCAAGCATCAGGACTGCCTGCTGTTTTTCCGGCTGGGGGATTTCTACGAGATGTTCGACGAGGACGCGAAAGTCGCGTCCCGAGAGCTGGAACTGGCGCTCACCACCAGGGACCGAGGTGTGGAAAACCCGGATGAGCGTACCCCTATGTGCGGCGTACCGTATCACGCGGCGGAGGTGTACATCGCAAAGCTCATCGCCAAGGGGTATAAAGTCGCCATCTGTGAGCAGCTGGAGGACCCGGCGCTGGTAAAGGGGCTTGTGAAGCGGGACGTCATCCGCATCATCACCCCCGGCACCGTTACGGCGGGGTCGATGCTGGAAGAGGGCCGGAGCAACTATCTGTGCGCAGTGTACCTCAACGAGAAGCAAAACCGGGGCGCTGTGGCTTTTTGTGATATGTCTACCGGGGAATTTTGCGTGGCGGACTTTGAAAACCGGGCTGCGGAGCATATCGTCAATGAACTGGGCCGCTTCGCGCCGAAAGAAGCGGTGCTGAACGCTGACGCGGCGGAAAATCCGGCGGTCCGCGGCTTCTTAACAGAAAAGCTGGGCTGCGTCACCGCCGCGCTGGACGATTCCTTTGACCTGAAACAAAGCGAATCGCTGCTGTGCCGGCAGTTTTCCGTGGACACCACCGCGGCCCTGGGCATGGGCCAAACGCCCCACGGGGTGCAGGCGTCCGGGGCGCTGCTGAAATATTTGATTGAGACGCAAAAAGCGGACTTAAGTTACCTGAAAGCACCCGATCTGTTCTCCGCGGGGCGGTTTATGGAACTGGATTACGCCACCCGGCGGAATCTGGAACTGACGGAAAACCTCCGGGGCGGGGAGAAGCGGGGGAGCCTGCTGTGGGTGCTGGACCGCACGAAAACGCCTATGGGCAGCCGCACCCTGCGGGCCTGGCTGGAACGGCCTTTACTGTCGCCCGGACCCATCCGCTACCGCAACGAGGGTGTGGCGGAGCTGTACGAGGACAATATCCTGCGGGATGAAGTTATGACGCAGCTCAAAACCATTGGCGATATGCAGCGCATCATCGGACGGGTGGTCTACGGCACGGCAAACGCCCGGGACCTGGCCGCTCTGGCGGGACACTGCGAGGCTTTGCCGAAATTAACGGCGCTGCTGTCGCCCTGCCAGTCCCCCGCATTGCGGAACATCGCCGGGATGGACGCGCTCACCGATGTGTGTACCGCCATTCGCGCGGCGATCTGCGATGAACCGCCGCTCACCGTCCGGGAAGGCGGCATGATCCGCGCCGGCTACGACCCGGAACTGGACCGGCTCCGGGACATCCGGGACCACGGGAAAGAGGCCATTCTCGCTATGGAACAGCGGGAACGGGAAAAAACCGGCATTAAAAAGCTGAAAATCGGATACAACAAGGTATTCGGTTACTATATTGACATCCCCCGGTCTGCCGGGGAGGCGAATATCCCGGCGGAGTATATCCGCAAGCAGACTTTGGTGAGCAATGAGCGGTATTTCTCCCAGGAACTCAAGGAACTGGAAAATACGCTCATGTCCGCAAAAGACCGGATTGAGGATATGGAATTCCGCTTTTTCTCCGCCATCCGGGAGCAGGTAGCGGCCCAGGTGGAGCGGGTGCAGGCCACGGCTGATGCCGTGGGCGTGCTGGATGTGCTGTGCGCCCTGGCGGATGTGGCGGTGCGCAACGGCTATGTCCGCCCGGAGGTGAACGCTTCCGGCGCCATCTACATCGAGGAGGGCCGCCATCCGGTGGTGGAGCAGGCCCAGCGGGACAGCCTGTTTGTCCCCAATTCCCTGTTTTTGAACGATACGACCGATACTGCGATGATCATTACCGGGCCGAATATGGCCGGTAAAAGCACCTATATGCGGCAAACCGCCCTCATTGTGCTCATGGCGCAGATCGGCTCTTTCGTGCCGGCGAAAAAGGCGGTCATCGGCGCGGTGGACCGGGTGTTCACCCGCATCGGCGCGTCAGACGATCTGGCTGGCGGACGGTCTACATTTATGGTGGAGATGAGCGAGGTGGCGGGGATTTTGAAAAGCGCCACAAAAAACAGTCTCATTTTGCTGGACGAGATTGGGCGGGGGACGTCTACCTATGACGGTATGGCCATCGCCCGGGCAGTGCTGGAATACTGCGTGGACAAGCGCAAGCTGGGGGCGAAAACCCTCTTTGCGACCCATTACCATGAATTGACTTCCATGGCGGAGGAACTGCCGGGGGTGAAGAATTACCACGTCACGGCGAAAAATGACGACGGGAGTTTGATTTTCCAGCGCACCGTAAAGCCCGGCGCTGCCGACCGCAGCTACGGTGTGGAGGTGGCGAAGCTGGCGGGTGTGCCGGAAAGCGTAGTGCGCCGGGCCAATGTGTGCCTGCGGGAACTGGAAAGCCAGAAGGACGCGCTGTTCCAGACCCCGGACCTGTTCCGGCAGGAGCAGGCCGCCGATGCCGCGGTGGACCCGGCGGGGCAGGCGGTGCTGGACGAATTATCCGCGCTGAATCCCGACGAACTGACCCCCATGGCGGCGCTGAATTACCTATATGAACTGAAAAAGAGGGTCGAATGATATGGTCCCTGAGTTTCACCCCGGGAAAAATTTCATACCGGACCTGACGAAAAGCGAGGCCGTTTTAGGCTGGATCTATCTGCTGGTGCACGTGCTCGTGCTGCCGGTTTTGCTGAATTTCATGCCCTGGTTTTGGCCCTGGGCGCTGCCGTCTGCGACGATGCTGAATGTGGGGTATTACGCCGTCGGACTGCTGTTTGCGGCCGTGTTTTTCCGCAAGCTGCTGCGCCGGGAGTTTGACCGGCTGTGCGATAACTTTCTGGGCTGTGTGTCCGGGTTCGCCATGGCGTTTTTCCTGTGGTATATCCTCATGATGCTCGTGCAGCTTTTGTTTATGGCTCTGGGGACGGATATCCCTACCAATCCCAATGATGCTACTATTGATACCTTGACGCAGACGGAACGGGGGCCGACCATGGTCATGGCGGTGTTCATGGCGCCGGTGCTGGAGGAATTGCTGTTCCGGGGCGTGGTGTTTCAGTCCATTCGGAAAAAGCACCGGATATTGGCCTACGTGGTCTCCATCACGCTGTTTGCCCTGTACCACATCTGGCAGTACGCTGTGGTGGAGATGGACGCAACTATCTTGCTGTACGCGTTGCAGTACATTCCCATCACCTTGGCGATTACCTGGGCGTATGAGCGCTCCGGCAGCCTTTGGACAGCCATTTTCTTCCATATGCTCAATAATTTCCTGCCGTTTCTTCTGCCGGCGGCCTGATTTGTGAGGTTTTATTATGTCTGATATACCGAAAATCATTGTGATCTCCGGGCCTACGGCTACGGGGAAAACGGCCTTGGGCGTACAGGTGGCAAAGCTTCTGGACGGAGAGGTCATCGGCGCGGATTCCATGCAGATTTACAAGGGTATGGCCATCGGCACCGCCGCGCCCACCGCCGACGAGATGGAGGGCGTACCCCACCATATGATCGGCTTCGCCAACCCGCTGGAAAGCTATTCCGTGTCCCGGTATGTGGAGGACGCCACGCGGATCGCGGACGACATCATCGCCCGGGGCAAGGTGCCCATTGTAGTGGGCGGCACGGGGCTGTATATCGATTCCCTCATTGACGGGCGGGAGTTTGGGGAAGTCCAGCAGGACCCCCGGCT
The DNA here is from genome assembly GCA_022800755.1 of Oscillospiraceae bacterium. Taxonomy (GTDB): domain Bacteria; phylum Bacillota; class Clostridia; order Oscillospirales; family Oscillospiraceae; genus HGM13010. The sequence goes on along the minus strand of JAAWQX010000016.1, from coordinate 27,506 downwards.
GCGCACCATGCTGGAAGCCCAGTACGATAAGACTGGCGGCGAAGCCATGCTGGCCATGCTCCACAGCTTTGACCCTGACCGGGCGGATAAGCTCCATCCGGGGGATAAGCGCCGCATTGTCCGGGCAATCGAGGTCTATTTGCTCTCCGGTCAGACCATTACCGACCACGATAAACGCTCCCAGGCCCGGCCCAAGCGGTTCCCGGCGCTGAAATACGCGTTGGAGTTCCGGGAGCGGGAGACGCTCTATCAGCGCATTGGGCTGCGGGTAGACCGCATGGCGGTGCTGGGGCTGTTCGATGAGGTGCAAAGCCTGCTGGACGCCGGGGCGGATATGGAATCCACCGCCATGCAGGCCATCGGATATAAGGAACCGGCCCTGGCGCTGCAGGGCGCGCTTACCCGGGAAGAGGCTCTGGAGCGGGTCAAGCAAAGCTCCCGGCAGTACGCCAAGCGCCAGCTCACCTGGCTGCGCAGAGACCCGGATATCCGCTGGATCACCTGGGAGCAGTCGCCGGATATTCCCGCCGCCGCCCGGCGCATCGCCGGGGATTGGCGGAAGGCGGGGCAAAATTTGCCCGACCTGGCACAAAACGACAGGATTTGACCCTCCTTTTGTACTAAGATAGGCCCAGCACAAAACCGGCAGGTTTTGTGAAATCTATGTTAGTACGGAGTGGTACATATGAACATACAGGACGCATTTTTGAATCGGGCCAGACAGGACCGGGTGCCGGTCACCGTGTTTTTGACCAACGGCTTTCAGATGCGGGGAGAGATCCGCGGGTTCGACAGCTACATCGTGATGGTGGAATCCGACGGCAAGCAGCAGATGATCTATAAGCACGCCATTTCTACCATTGCCCCGTCCCGGGCGGTGAATTGGAGCCAGGAGATCACGGAATGACCCTCCCCCGCCGTCCGGAGGCGAAAGGAGGCGGCGTTTTTGAAACGAACCAACAATCTCATCAATGCCGCGATCGCGGTGGTGTTCGTGGGGGTACTGCTGTATCTGGGCGTGTACCTGCTGCGCAGCTTCAATAACGGCTATGTCACGGCGGAAGCCGTGTATGTGGACTTGCAGGAAAGCGGACAAGCCCAGGGCATCATCATCCGGGAAGAGACCGTGCTGTTCAGCAGCCAGGCATATGTAGACGTTCTGGCGGAACAGGGGAAGAACGTGGCGAAAGGCGAGGTCATCGCCAACGCGACGGATTCCGCCGCGTCCATGGCGGAGGCGGCCCGCATTCATCAACTGGAAATGCAGATCAGCAAGGCCCAGGCTGCCACCGGCGGCTCCGGGAAGACCGGCGATGACGCCGCGGTCCGGGCGGCGCTGCTTGACCTGTCCGCCGCCGTGGCGCGGAAAGATATGTCCCGCCTGTATGAGCCGGAGGTGACGCTGGCCTCGCTGGTGTTTCAGAATCAGGATACTGCCGTGGATGCGGAACAGCTTGCCGCGATGAAAGTGGAGCTGAACCAGCTTCGCGGTCAGGCGAACACCAATACCACCGCCATTATGTCGCCCATTGCAGGGCTGTTTACCACTGCGGTGGACGGTTACGAGGGGCTGAACGCCTCTATGCTTACCGATTTAACGCCGGAATCCCTCCGGGCGCTGACAGAGCGCCGGGAGGATACGGAGGGTTATTTGGGAAAGATCGCCGTTGGCCCCCGGTGGTACTTCGCCGCGCTGGTGAATGAAAAGGACGCCAAGCGGCTGTCCCAGTCGTCGGTGACGACTCTGGACCTGGGCAAATATGCGTCGGGCAATGTGGAAGCAGTGGTGACCCATATCAGCCACCCGCAAAACGGCGTGTGCGCTGTGGTGTTCAAATGCCGCACCGCGCTGGCGGAGACCCTGTCTTTGCGGGAACTGACGGCGGAGATCGTGTACGGACAAGTTTCCGGGCTGCGGGTGCCCGTACGGGCGGTACATGTGAACGAGAACGGCGAGACCTTCGTGTATGTCATGTCCTCGCTGCAAATCGAGGAAAAGACCGTGGAAATTCTCGCCGACGCGGGAGACTATTATATCGTTGCCGCCGCGCCGGAGGTGGATGCCCTGAGGGCGGGGAATGAGATCATCGTCAGCGGAAAGAACGTGAAAGCGGGGATTCGGGACTGACCCGGAAAAATCCAATGGAAATGGGGGACGCGGTGTGAATATTGAGGAAAATGTGCGGGCTGTCCGGCAGCGCATCGCCGCGGCCGCCGGCGGACGGCAGGTGACTCTGGTGGCCGCCACAAAAATGAACGGTAAGGACGCTGTACAGCGGGCCATTCGCGCCGGGATCGACGCGTGCGGGGAAAACCGGGTGCAGGAAATGGTAGAAAAACTGGAGCAGGACGCCTATGCCGGCGCGCCTTTGCATTTTATCGGGTCCTTGCAGAAAAATAAGGTGAAGTTCGTGGTGGGGCGCTGTGACCTCATCCACTCGGTAAACAGCCCTGCGCTGCTGGAAGTGATCGCGAAAAAAGCCGCGTCGCTGGAATTGGTGCAGGATGTGCTGCTGGAAGTGAACATTGCAGGAGAAGCGTCCAAGACCGGATTCCTGCCCGGAGAATTGCCCCAGCTTTTGGAAGCGGCGGAACGCTTTTCCAGCGTTCATGTCCGTGGATTGATGGCAATTCCTCCCAAATCGAGAAAAAACGGTGAAAATCGACGCTGGTTTGCACAAATGCGTGAGCTTTTTATTGACATCGGAGCGAAAACATACGATAATGTCACTATGGACTTTTTGTCCATGGGCATGAGTGATGATTTTGAGGATGCCATATTGGAAGGCTCCAATATGGTCCGTGTGGGTACTGCTATTTTTGGCGCCCGGCATTACGATGTGCCCACTGTGACTGACCCGATGACTAACGGAGGCTTTTAATGGGGATTCTGGATACACTCAAAAATCTGACCCGTCCGTACGATGACGAGGACGACTTTTTTGATGACGAAACAGAAATGGAGACCGATATCCGTCCCATTGGACAAAGCGCTCCCAGGGACAGCGAGAGGAAAGGTTCTTTTTTCTCCGCCGGCACTCCGGAATATGACGACCCCGGTACCCGGCCCGCGTTTCTGCCCAGGCGGGAACGCTCCGGCGAGGGGGGGAAGTCCGGCAAGGTCATGAACCTGAACGCCAATTCCGGCAGTAAGGTGGTGTTCATCAAACCCGAGCGGTACGAGACCTCCAAGGAGATTTGCGACCATATCCGCTCAAAACGCATCGTGCTTTTGAATCTGGACGACACGAATAAGGAGATCGCACGGCGGATCCTGGATTTTATCGCCGGCGCAACCTATTATTCTGATGGGAAGGTGACCCGGATCTCCGCCAGTACGTATATCATCACGCCCACCAGCGTGGATGTGATCGGCGGAGACTTTATGGAAGAACTAGAAAACAGCGGGATATTTTTTTAAAAATCGTTTGAACGCTTGCGTTCAAACGAATGGATTTGATTGTTTCCGCTCCGCGGAGCGGAATGCTGCGAAGCTTAGATAGAGAAAGAGACAGAAATACTTATACAAAGGTGGATAAAAGATATGATCACAGCCCAGGATATCAGAGCAAAGACCTTTGAAAAGGCCGTGTTCGGCGGATATGAAATGAGCAGCGTGGACGATTATCTGGAAGGCGTTGCCCAGGAATTAGAAAGCCAGGCGAAGGAGATCTCTGTGCTCAAGGGAAAGCTGAAGATCCTTGCCGATAAGGTGGAGGAGTACCGCAGCACCGAGGAGGCAATGCGCCAGGCGTTGGTCTCTGCCCAGCAGATGGCATCCCAGATCGAGGAGGACGCAAAGTCCAAAAGCGAGGCCATCATCACCGACGCGACTGCCCAGTCATTAGAAGCCCTGGCTGAGATCAAACAGCAGGTCTCTACGGAAGAGGGCCGTCTCGCTGCCGTGCAGGCGACGTTCGCCCATTTCCTCAACGATGCCCGCGCGTTATGCGAGCGCCAGATCCGTTACCTGGACGCCGTCCCTCAGGCGGCGGGCGCAGCTATGCCCAAAACCGACCGAATACCCGAAAGCGAGCAGGTGCGAATTACCGAACCCGTACAGGGCGCCGACGGTTTTGAAGCCACACAGCTGTTTTCCCTGTAATGGGGCGCGGTGTGTGATGTGAAGTTGAAATCGTAGGTGCGGAGCGATGGGTGGGCCATCGCTCCGCACCTTGCTGATACATGTTTGAAAGATAGGAGAAAAAGACATGGCAAAAGATTATAACGCGACTGTGAATCTGCCGAAAACGGAATTCCCCATGCGCGCCGGACTGCCCAAACGGGAGCCGGATATGCTCAAGGTCTGGCAGGCCATGGAGCTGTACCGCAAAATGGTGGAGCGCAATGTGGGGAAACCCAAATTCATCCTGCACGATGGCCCTCCCTATGCCAACGGGAATATCCACATTGGTACGGCGTTGAATAAGATTTTGAAGGATATCATTGTCAAGCACCGGAATATGACCGGCTGGTACTCGCCCTATATCCCCGGTTGGGATACCCACGGCCTGCCCATCGAGTCTGCCGTTTTGAAGGACAAGCACATCGACCGGGAAAAGATGACCACGGCGGAGTTCCGGGATAAGTGCAAGGAATTCGCATTGGGCTTTATTGACAAGATGACCGAGCAGTTCCAGCGCCTGGGCGTGCTGGGCGATTGGGAGAACCCTTATATCACGCTATTGCCCGATTTTGAGGCTAAGCAGATCGAGGTCTTCGGAAAGATGGCCGAAAAGGGCTACATCTATAAGGGCATGAAGCCTGTATACTGGTGTCCCCATGACCAGACCGCCCTGGCGGAAGCGGAGATCGAGTATCAGGACGACCCCTGCACCACCTTGTTTGTGAAATTTTCCGTCCGGGACGATCAGGGCAAGCTGGCGCAGTATGCCGATTTGTCCAAGACCTATTTCGTCATTTGGACCACGACCCCGTGGACCATCCCCGGGAATATGGCCATCTGCGTCAATCCCGTGTATGACTACGTGCTGCTTCAGGCGCCGAACAGCGAGGTGTATATCCTGGCCCAGGCGCTGGCGGAGAGCGTGTGCAAGGCGGCGAAGATCGATTATTCCGCCTGCAAGGTGCTGTGCACCCTGAAGGGCGAGGAATTCGAACTGATGACCGCGAAGCATCCGCTATTTGACCGGGATTCCGTGCTGCTGTGCGGCGATCATGTCACGCTCGATGCCGGTACCGGCTGCGTGCATACGGCCCCGGGCTTCGGTGCGGATGACTTTAACATCTGCAAGGCCTATGACGACGCAGGGAAGACCCACATCGGCACGCCCGTGCCGGTGAACGCCAAGGGCGTGATGACCGACGAGAAGTACAACGGGCAGTATTACGCCGCTGCCAATGAGCAGGTGGTGGTGGACCTGGAGACCTGCGGTGCGCTGCTGAGCAAAGAGGATATCACCCACAGCTATCCCCACTGCTGGCGCTGCAAACACCCCATCATCTACCGGGCGACGGAACAGTGGTTCTGCTCCGTGGACGCCATTAAGGACGCCGCGGTGGGAAGCTGCGACGGCATCAGCTGGCACCCCGCCTGGGGTAAGGACCGCATGACCGCCATGATCTCGGAGCGCAACGACTGGTGCATTTCCCGTCAGCGCAAGTGGGGCGTGCCGATCCCGATCTTCTACTGCGACGACTGCGGCGCGGATATCGTCACGCCGGAGACCATCCGGCGCACGTCTGATTTGTTCAGAGAGCACGGCTCGAATATCTGGTTTGAGAAGGACGCCAACGAGTTGGTGCCTGCGGGCTTCAAGTGCCCCAAGTGCGGCGGGACGCATTTCAGCAAAGAGACCGATATCATGGACGTGTGGTTCGATTCCGGGTCTACCTGGTGCGCCGTGGCGGACCAGCGGGAGGAACTGCACTACCCGGCGGAGATCTATCTGGAGGGCGGCGATCAGTATCGCGGCTGGTTCCAAAGCTCCATGCTGACCTCTATCGCCGTCAACGGCATCGCGCCGTATAAGCAGATCATCACCCACGGCTGGACTGTGGACGGTGAGGGCAAGGCGATGCACAAGTCCCTGGGTAACGCGGTATCCCCGGACGACGTCATCAAAGATTACGGCGCGGATATGCTCCGGCTGTGGGTGTCCAGTGCGGACTATACCCAGGATATGCGCATCTCCCCGGAGATCATGAAGCAGCTCAGCCAGGCGTATTTGAAGATCCGCAACACGGCCCGGTATATGCTGGGCAACCTCTTTGACTTTGACCCGGATAAGGACGCGGCAGCAGTTTCCGACCTGCTGCCCCTGGACCGCTACGCCCTGCACACCTTCAATGAAATGGTCAAAACGGCCCGTGCCGCTTATGAAAGCTACGAGTTCCATATCGTTTACCGGGCCATTTATAACTTCTGCGTGGTGGATATGTCCAACTTCTATCTGGACATTATCAAGGACCGGCTGTACTGCGACGGGGTGAATTCCCTGTCCCGCCGGTCGGCACAGACCGCGCTGTATACGATTTTGTCCGGCATGACCCGGCTTGTGGCCCCGGTTCTGGCCTTTACCAGTGACGAGATCTGGCAGGCCATGGCCCACAAGGCCGGAGACCGCACAGAAAATGTGGTGCTCAACGATATGCCCGACTATGACCCGGCGCTGGTACTGTCCGAGGACGCGCTGTCCTACTGGAGCAAATGCGTGGCCGTGCGGGACGATGTGAACAAGGCGCTGGAGCTGTCCCGGGCGGAGAAAAAAGTGGGCAAGCCCCTGGACGCGAAGCTGACGCTGTTCGTTTCCGGCGACGCGAAAGAGCGCTTTGCTCAAATCAAAGACGCGGATTTTGCCCAGCTTTGCATCGTATCCGAGGTGCAGATCCAAGATGGCGACGGCACGGGCGTGCCGGGCGAGGAATTCGCTGGTCTGACTGTGCAGGTGGAGCCAAGCACCGCGCCCAAGTGCCCCCGCTGCTGGATGCACTCCAACACGGTGGGTTCCGACCCCAACGAGCCGGAACTGTGCGCACGCTGCGCGGCGGCCCTGGCTGAATAATGTAAAAAACCGGCACGGGTGGGACTTTTCTGCCCGTGCCGTATGACGAAAGGAACGGTTTGGCGATGTTGTATGCCATTGCGGCCGCTTTGGTTTTGGTTTTGGACCAGGGGCTGAAGTATTTTGTGACGTTGAAGATCGCCCTAAATGAAGGCGTGATGCAGCTGATCCCCGGCGTGATGAGCCTGGTGAATCTCCATAATACTGGCATGGCCTTCGGCTTTTTGTCCGGGGGCGCTTACCGCTGGGGCTTTGTGGCCATCGCGGTACTGTTTGCCGTGGGCGTGGCCTACGCGCTGGCGGTGGGTAAGGTGAAGGACCGGCGGTTTTGCTGGCTGCTGGTGCTCATTGCCGCCGGAGGGCTGGGCAACGCCATCGACCGGGCGCTGTACGGTTATGTGGTGGATATGTTCCGCACAGAGTTTATGGAGTTTGCCGTATTCAATGTGGCGGATATTTTCGTGACGGTCTGCGGCGTGCTGCTGTGCGTGTGCCTGATTTTGCCGGAGAAAAAATCCCCGGCGGAGCAGTCCGATGAAGCTGCGCCGCCGAAAGAAAAGGCCGGGCTTGTCCTGCGGTCCAAAAAGCGCCAAGCCCCGGAGGTACCGGAGGAAGTCAAGGAGCGCCGCCGCACCGGGAAGCTTTACGACGACCCCGCGCCCATCAACGCGGCCGACCCCTTTGCCGAGTTTGACGGGCTGGAAGTCCCGCCGGAGCCGGAAGCGCCTGCCGTAGACACGAAGACACCTGTCAAAAAATCTGCGGAGCCGCTGCCTGAGGAATTGAATGGCGTGACTGTGGACGATATTTTGAAAGAGATCCTGTAATGGAACTGCTCATTGTCACCGCCGGGGAGACCGGACCCCGCATCGACGCTTGGCTGCCCCAGGCTGTGCCGGGGCTGACCCGATCCGCCGCCCAGCGGATGCTGGAAAACGGCGAAATCACGCTGAACGGTTTGCCGGTGAAGAAGAACCATAAACTCACCGCCGGGGAGGAATTCACAGTGGTGCTGAATGACGCCGTGGAGATCCCCATTTTGCCCCAGGACATTCCGCTGGACGTGGTGTTCGAGGATGATGACGTAATTGTAGTCAACAAGCCCCGGGGCATGGTGGTGCATCCCGCGCCGGGGCATCCCATGGGGACCCTGGTGAACGCGCTGTTGTACCACTGCGGGGACAGTTTGTCCGGTGTGGGGGGCGAGAAACGGCCCGGTATTGTTCATCGCATCGATAAGGACACGTCGGGGCTGATCATCGCCGCGAAAAACGACGCGGCCCATCTGGCGCTGTCGGCGCAGTTGGCGGATCGGAGTTTGTCCCGGGTGTACGAGGCGGTGGTCGTGGGCAGCTTCCGGGAGGACGTCGGCACTGTGGACGCGCCCATCGGGCGGCATCCCAACGAGCGCAAAAAAATGGCTGTCACCAGCCAGAATTCCCGCCCCGCCGTGACCCATTGGGAAGTGCTGGCCCGGTACCGGGGCTATACCCATCTGCGCTGCCGGCTGGAGACCGGGCGGACCCATCAGATTCGGGTGCATATGGCCCATATCGGGCACCCTTTGCTGGGGGACGAGGTCTACGGACACGCGAGACTGCCGGAAAAAGGGCTGACGGGGCAGTGTCTCCACGCCCGGGAATTGAAATTCATCCACCCCCGTACCGGGGAACCGGTGCGGCTCATCACAGAACTGCCAGACTATTTTTTGGACGTATTGACCCGTCTGGGGAGTGAAATCTAAGAAATTGACTTGTATGTCATGGGAAAAGCTGTTACAATATTGTCATATTAAGGAGAGGAGCATTTCTATGGCAATGGAAGATATTTATGAAATTCAAAAGCTGATGTATGAGTACTGCTGGCGCATCGATTCCGGCGATTTTGACGGCGTTTGCGACCTGCTCAAGGATGCGCAGATCTCTTATGACGGCAAGCTCACCTATGACAGAAATCCCAAGGCCTACATGATGACCTTGAAGCCCATCGTGCGCTTTGAGGACGGTACGCCGAAGACCTGCCATATGTGCATCGACCCCATCATTGAGGTGGCGGAGGACGGCCTGACTGCCAAGGGACGGTCTTATACGGTGGTTGTTCAAGGCGTGACCGGGGAATTCATGCCCCGCATCATTTGGGTGGACCGGAAGTTCGATACCTTTGTGAAAGAGAACGGCAAATGGCGGTTTGACACCCGGAATTTCGTCGCCCGGGCGGAGGGCGATACCTCCCGGCATCTGGACTTGAGCATTTACAAGCGGTGAATATGAAGCACCCCCGCAGGGTCATTCCTGCGGGGGTGTTTTTTTATTCCTCGTAGCCTTTTGGATTGTGGCTTTGCCAGTTCCAGGTATCCCGGCACATTTCCGTCAAATCGCGCTTAGCGGTCCAGCACAGGACCCGTTCAGCTTTGGACGCGTCTGCCCAGAACTCTGGTAGGTCACCGGCGCGGCGGTCACCGATGGCGTAAGGGATGGACACGCCAGTGGCGGTCTCAAAGGCCCGGATGATCTCCAGCACGCTGTACGGCGTGCCGGTGCCCAGGTTGAACGCCTCCGCGCCCTTGTGGGCGGCGGCGTATTCCACGGCTTCCAGATGCCCTTCGGCGAGGTCCATGACGTGCAGGTAATCCCGGCGGCAGGTGCCGTCCGGGGTGGGGTAGTCGCCGCCGAAGACCGTCAGCTTTTCCCGGCGGCCTACGGCGACCTGGGAAATGTACGGCATCAGATTGTTGGGCACGCCCCGGGGGTCCTCCCCCATGCGGCCCGAGGGATGGGCGCCGATGGGATTGAAGTACCGCAGAAGCACCACGGACAAATTCGGATCGGCTTTTGCTGCGTCCTCAAAAATCTGCTCCATAAAAATTTTCGTCCAGCCATAGGGGTGGCTGCTGCTGCCCCGGCGCATGGTCTCTGCATAGGGAATGGGGTTTTCGTCGCCGTAGACCGTGGCCGAGGAAGAGAACACCATGTTCCGCACGCCGAATTTTGCCATGCACTCTAACAGGGTGAGGGTGGTGTCGATATTGTTGCGGTAATAGGCTACGGGGATTTCGACGGATTCCCCCACGCCTTTCAGCGCGGCGAAGTGGACGATGCAATCGATGTTGTTTTCCTGAAAAATACGCTCCATGGCGGCCTTGTCGCACACATCCGCGCGGTAGCAGGTCACAGGCTTGCCGGAGACCTCCCGCACGCGTTCCACGGCTACGGGGGAACTGTTCGCGAAATTGTCCGCGATGATGACATCGTGCCCCGCGTCCAGCAGGGACACGGCTGTATGGGAACCGATGTATCCGGCACCGCCGGCCAATAGGATGTTCATAGGCGCTCCTCCAAATCTGTTCCCATGATACCATTTTCCACCGGAATTTGCAAGGGCAGGGGGCGATTTTAGCCAGGTGCAACCGTTGGTTGCGGATTTTTCAAGCTCGCTTGGTGGACTTTTTGCGGAGCTTGGGCTATAATTTGGGCAGAAACGGAGGGATATTCGTGGAATTAGGAGAACGCATTTACACCATGCGCGCGGCGCGGGGGCTGTCCCAAACCGACTTGGCTGACGCGCTGGAAGTGTCCCGGCAGTCGGTTTCCAAATGGGAGACGGGGGCGTCTGTGCCGGAATTGGATAAGCTGATGAAGCTGAGCCAGTTGTTCGGCGTGTCGCTGGATGAGCTTGTGACGGGCCAGTCCCCGGAGGCTTCGACGGATACGAACACACAGGAAACAGCGGCGCCGGTGCCGTCTGAGCGCAGCCATGGGCAGAGCGTGGCGGGCGTGATCTTATTGTGCTTCGCCGGGCTGGTGTGGCTGCTGCTTACGATTTTGGGCGGTTTTTTGGAAGGGCTGATCCTGGCTGTGCCGTTTGCATTGTGCGGGCTGATTTGCCTGATTGTCCGGCGGCGGGCGGGGCTGTGGTGCGCCTGGGTGGTGAGCATTTTGGTGGATCTGTTTTTATGGTACGGCACGGGCATCCGCTGGGGGATGATTTTTCAAACGCTCCAATGGGAGGCGAGTTGGAATTACACCCGCTTGGCCATGGCCTGGGGGATGTTCTTTGTGTTGGCGGCGCTGATCGTGGCTACGGCGCTGTGCTTCCGGCGGGAACCCATGGCGCGTACCCGGCGGAACCTCGCGCTGCTGGCGGTGGGCACAGCGGTACTGATGGGGCTGGTTGCGGCGATGTACCTGCCCATTTGGGGCCATGCGACCTATTTTTTGACATCGTTTGTATTGCAATGGGTGCGGACCGGACTGCTGGCGGCGGTGATTACCGGATTGGTGCGGCTACGGGCCGGTGCAAAATAAGGGACTTGCATATTTTGGTGAATTGTGCTACATTATATCTGTTAAGGCATTTGCCTTGCACATTGTCAGAGTAGGACCTAATGCGTTAAGTGCAGCGAGACGGGATGTTGCTCGCTGACGAAGGGACCGGCATCGGTTCCGCGATGTTAGGCCGCATCCGCTGCCACCAAAAGAATCGAACTCTTTTCGTGGCAACGCCACGAAAGGAGTTTTTTATTTGAATCACAACAAAACCTCGAGATTGGCTACCAACGCCATGTTGGCGGCTTTATGCGCCGTGCTGAGTTACGTGTCCATTGATATTGGCAACTCCATGCGCATCACGCTGGAAAGTTTTCCTATTGCCTTGGGGGCGATGCTTTTGGGTCCGCTGGACGGCGCGGCCATCGCCTTTGTGGGCAACCTCATTTACCAGCTTTTGCGCCATGGAATCACGGCGACGACCTTGCTGTGGATCGCGCCGTATGTCATTGCGGCGTTGCTGATTGGATGGGCGGCGAAAGCGTCGGGGTTCCAGATGTCCCGGACAAAGACGGTCGCTGTGATGCTCATTGCTGAACTGTTAATCACCGCGCTGAATACCGGTGCGCTGTTCATCGATAGCAAGATTTACGGCTACTACGGGGCTTACCTGTTCGCTTTGACCATCCCGCGGCTGGCCCTGGCGTTGGCAAAGGGCATTGTGTTCGGCGCGATTTTGCCGCCGCTCACCGGCGCGATTAAAAAAGCGCTGCCGCAAACCACATAAATATTGCCCCCACGGCTTACATCCCGGCCGTGGGGCATTTTATTTTGGACGAAAAATCCCCCGGAGCATTTGCTCCGGGGGATACTTTTTTACCGGGGGTTCTTAATGGCTGCCTGAGCCGCGGCCAGTCTTGCGATGGGCACGCGGAACGGGGAGCAGCTCACGTAGTCCAAGCCCGTCTTGTGGAAGAACTCCACGCTGGACGGGTCGCCGCCGTGTTCGCCGCACACGCCCACGGACAGGTCGGGACGGGTCTGACGGCCCAGCTTCGTGGCCATTTCCACCAGCTTGCCCACGCCGGTCTGGTCCAGGTGCGCGAAGGGGTCAAGTTCATAGATTTTGCTGTCGTAGTAGTAATCCAGGAACTTGCCCGCGTCGTCACGGCTGAAGCCGAAGGTCATCTGAGTCAGGTCGTTGGTACCGAAGCTGAAGAAGTCCGCTTCCTTGGCCACCTCGTCGGCGGTGAGGGCCGCCCGGGGGATCTCGATCATGGTGCCGACCTCGTACTTCATGGAAACGCCGGCCTTGGCGATCAGCTCGTCCGCGGTCTTGACCACCACGTCTTTGACGAACTTCAGTTCCTTGACCTCGCCCACCAGAGGGATCATGATGTGGGGAACGATGTTCAGGCCCTTGCGCTTGTTCACGTTGATGGCCGCGTTGATGACGGCGGTGGTCTGCATGACCGCGATCTCGGGATAAGATACGCACAAACGGCAGCCGCGGTGACCCATCATGGGGTTGAACTCATGCAGGGACGCGATGACGTTGTGGAGCTTCTCCACCGTCACGCCCAGTTCCTTGGCGATGCTCTGGATCTCCGCCTCGTCCTGGGGCAGGAACTCGTGCAGCGGGGGGTCCAGGTAACGGATGGTCACCGGGCGCTCGCCCATGACCTCGTAAATGCCCTCAAAGTCGCTCTGCTGGAAGGGCAGCAGTTTGGACAATGCCTTTTCCCGGTCGGCGGTGTTGTCGGACACGATCATCTCACGCATGGCGCGGATGCGGTCCTCGCCGAAGAACATGTGCTCCGTACGGCACAGGCCGATGCCCTCGGCGCCGAAGTCGGACGCCTGCTGGGCGTCGTGGGGGTTATCGGCGTTGGTGTATACCATGAGCTGACGGTACTGGTCCGCCCAGCCCATGAAGCGGTTCAGGTTGGCGTTCTCCGTGGCCGCGACCGTGGCGATCTGGCCCTCGTAGATGTTGCCGGTGGAACCGTCGATGGAGATATAATCGCCTTCCTTGAAGGTCTTGCCGTTGATGACCAAGGTCTTGGCGTTGTAGTCGATGACGACCTCGTTGCTGTTGCCGCAGCCGCACACGCAACAGGTGCCCATACCCCGGGCCACCACAGCCGCGTGGCTGGTCATGCCGCCGCGGACGGTGAGAATGCCCTGGCTGACCTGCATACCCACGATGTCCTCGGGGCTGGTCTCCAGACGCACCAGAACGACCTTTTCCCCGCGCTCATGCCACGCGGCGGCGTCCTCGGCGGAGAACACGACCTTGCCGCAGGCGCTGCCGGGGCTGGCCGCCAGACCCTTGCCCACCACAGCGGCGGCTTCCAGGGCCTTGGAATCGAACTGGGGATGCAAAAGCGTATCAAGCTGCTTGGGTTCCACGCGCAAAACGGCTTCTTTCTCGGTGATGACGCCCTCGTCTACCAGGTCGCAGGCAATCTGAAGCGCGGCTTGGGCGGTGCGCTTGCCGTTACGGGTCTGGAGCATGAACAGGTGGCCGTCCTCAATGGTGAACTCCATGTCCTGCATGTCGCGGTAGTAATTTTCCAGACGGCCCGCCAGCTCTACAAACTGGGCGTACACCTCGGGCATCTGCTGCTCCAGGTGGCTGATGGGTTCGGGGGTGCGCACGCCGGCAACCACGTCTTCGCCCTGGGCGTTGATGAGGTACTCGCCCATGAGTTTGCGCTCGCCGGTGGCGGGGTTGCGGGTAAAGGCCACGCCGGTGCCGCTGCGGTCGCCGGAGTTGCCGAAGGCCATGGCCTGCACGTTCACCGCGGTGCCCCACTCGTAGGGAATCTCGTTCATGCGGCGGTAGACGTTGGCGCGCTCATTATCCCAGGAGCGGAACACGGCCTTGACCGCCTCGATGAGCTGCTCTTTCGGGTCCTGGGGGAAAGGTTTGCCCTCGTTATCCTCGTAAATCTTCTTGAATTTCACCACAAGGGTCTTCAAATCGTCCGCGGTCAGGTCCACGTCGTTTTTCACGCTCTTGGCTTCTTTCATTTGGTCGATGACTTCTTCAAACAGGGTCTTGGACACGCCCATGACCACGTCGGAGAACATCTGCACAAAGCGGCGGTAGCAGTCGTAAGCGAAGCGGGGGTTGTCCGTTTTCTTGGCCAGACCCTCTACGGACGCGTCGTTCAATCCCAGGTTCAGGATAGTGTCCATCATACCGGGCATGGACTGGCGGGCACCGGAACGCACGGATACCAGCAGAGGGTTGTTTACGTCGCCGAACTTCTTGCCGGTAATCTCTTCCAGCTTTTCCATGTAACGGAAAATATCCGCCTGGATCTCGGGATTGATCTCCCGGCCGTCGGCATAATACTGGGTGCAGGCTTCCGTGGTGATGGTGAAGCCCTGGGGAACCGGCATACCGGCGTTGGTCATCTCGGCCAGGCCGGAACCTTTGCCGCCCAAGATGTTCTTCATCTGGGTCTGGTCACCGCCGAAGGCCTCGTGGCCCTCCTGGAACAGGTACAGGAAACGTTTGTTCAAATTGATCTCCTCCATCTATTTCATTTTAAATGATTATTTGAATAGGCAGCGCCGGAAGGATTCCGGCGCACACAACCAATATTATAACATATCCCAGGGTTTTTCCATACTTTTTTGGGAAAATTTTCATTCCTGTGGTGGTTGTCCAAAGGATTCCGTTGTTTTTTCGACGCTTTGCCCATTTTTGACCGAACTTCCAGACATGTATAAATCTCCTTTTGCTGTAAAAACTAACGAGGAAAGTTTCAAAAGAAGGAGTTTTTCGTTATATCATGAAAGCAACCGGAATCGTTCGCAGGATCGATGATCTGGGCAGAGTGGTCATCCCCAAGGAGATCCGCCGCACTCTGCACATCAAGGAAAGCGACCCGCTGGAGATCTTTACCGATAAGGACGGCGCGGTGATCTTCAAAAAATATTCCCCCATGGGAGAGCTGTCCGATTTTGCCGCACAGATCTGTGAGTCCCTGAACAAGACCACTTCCGGTCTGGCGGCTGTGTGCGACCGGGATACCATCCTCACGGTATCCGGCGCGGGCAAACGGGAATTGCAGGAAAAGACCATCAGCGCCGAACTGGAGCAGGTACTGGAATCCCGGCGGCTGTATAGCTGTGAGGCGGGACAAAAGGGCATCCCCGTGCTGGCCGGGGACGACAAGTACCGGGTAGCCGTGGCCGCGCCGATTTTGTCCGAGGGCGACGTGTTGGGCGGCGTGCTGTTTCTGACCGAAGGGACGGGAACCGTCGGCGAAGTGGAATTGAAGCTGGTGCAGACGGTGTCAATGTTCCTTGGCAAGCAGATGGAGAATTAACGTCAAACGGGCGCTTCTTTCTGAAGCGCCCGTTTGATAGGTTTGCAGATAGAAAAGGTTATATCTCCGCAAGAACGACTTTACCTTGTGCCAGCGTTTTCGGTACATCAATAGTGCGTTGATTGGCGGACCCTTTAAATTTTAAGCGCACGTCCTTTTGCGCCTCGATGAAACGCCCGTCTACAAGGATATCAATATAGGTGAGCATTTCATCTGTTACCTCGCAGCGGGGATGGCTGCCGTCGTGCTGCAATTCCTCGTCCAGCAGAAAGCCGGTGAACGCCCAGACGGTCTTGCGGGGGTATTGGGCCTTTACCGCTTGCAGTAAGGGCAGCAGCGCCCGCTGGTTGGACGGTTCAAAGGGGTCTCCCCCCAGCAGGGTCAGGCCGGAAATGTATTCCGGGGCCAGCAGGTCAAGGATATGGGCCTGGGTCTCGGCGGTGAAGGGCTGGCCGTAGTCAAAATCCCAGGTTTCCGGCTGGAAGCAGCCGGGGCAATGGTTGGTGCAGCCAGACACGAACAGCGTCACCCGCATCCCCGGGCCGTTGGCTACATCACAGGTTCGTAGTGCGCAATAATTCATTATAGTACCTCATTCGAAACAAAAAGACCGCCGACGGCAGTCTTTTTGTATGTTTTACTTAGCATCCGCAGGCGACCGGCTCATCCAGACACACGTGCAGCACACGGTCCCGAATCTCTTCCGTCCGGCCCTGGTTCCAGAACTGGGTGCCGATGTAGCCGCAGGTGCGGCGGGCGACGTTCATTTTGTTCTGGTCCGTATTGCCGCACACAGGGCATTTCCAAATCAGCTTGCCGTCGGATTCCTCGATCTGGATCTCTCCGTCAAAGCCGCAGACTTGGCAGTAATCGCTTTTGCAGTTCAATTCGGCGTACATAATGTGGTCGTAAATGTACCGGATGATGGAGATGACGCCCTCAAGGTTCTGCTGCATATCCGGCACTTCCACATAGCTGATGGCGCCGCCGGGGGACAGGGCCTGGAACTTGGCTTCAAAGGCGAATTTGTCGAACGCGCTGATTTCCTCGGTGACGTGGACATGGTAGCTGTTGGTGATATATCCCTTGTCCGTGATGCCGGGGATGATGCCGAAGCGTCTTTGCAGGTTCTGGGCGAATTTATAAGTGGTGGATTCCAGCGGCGTGCCGTACAGGGAGAAGTCCACGTTGTGTTCCGCTTTCCAGCCCTTGCATTTGTCGTTCATGTACTGCATGACCTGCAGGGCGAAAGGCTCGCCCTCGGGATCGGTGTGGGACTTGCCGGTCATGTATTTGGTGCATTCGTACAAGCCCGCATAGCCCAGAGAAATGGTGGAATAGCCGTTATACAGCAACTTATCGATGGTTTCGCCCTTCTCCAGCCGGGCCAGGGCGCCGTACTGCCACAGGATGGGGGCAGCGTCGGACAATGTGCCTTTCAGCCGGTTGTGGCGGCACAGCAACGCCCGGTGGCACAGTTCCAGACGGTCTTCAAAGATGGTCCAGAATTTGTCCATATCCCCGCCGGAACTGAGGGCCACGTCCACCAGATTGATGGTAACCACGCCCTGGTTGAACCGGCCATAGTATTTATGCTTGCCCGGCTCATAATTCCCGGCATTGGCCACGTTGCCAACGCCCGCGTCCGTAAAGCGGTCGGGGGTGAGGAAGGAACGGCAGCCCATGCATACGTAAGCATCTCCTTTGTCACGGAGCATGATCTTTTCGGAAATGTAATCCGGCACCATGCGTTTGGCGGTGCATTTGGCGGCCAGCTGGGTCAGGTAGAAATAGGGAGAATCCTCGTGGATGTTCTGCTCTTCCAGCACGTAGATGAGCTTGGGGAACGCGGGGGTGACGTACACGCCGGATTCGTTCTTCACGCCCTCGATGCGCTGGCGCAGGACTTCCTCGATGATCTTGGCCAGGTCCTTTTTCTCCTGTTCATTTTTTGCTTCGCCAAGATACATGAACACCGTGACGAAGGGGGCTTGTCCGTTTGTTGTGAGCAGCGTGACCACCTGATACTGGATGGTCTGCACGCCCCGGGTGATCTCGTCGTCCACCCGCTTTTCCACAAGGGCGCGGATCTGCTCTTCCGTGGCGGTAACGCCGGCGTCCTCAAACTCCTTGCGCACCTGCCGGTCGAATTTTTCCCGGCTGACCTGCACGAAGGGGGCCAGATGGGTCAAGGAGATGCTCTGGCCGCCGTACTGGTTGGATGCCACTTGGGCGATGATCTGCGTGGCGATGTTGCACGCGGTGGAGAAACTGTGGGGCCGCTCGATCATGGTGCCGGAAATGACCGTGCCGTTTTCCAGCATGTCTTCCAGATTCACCAGATCGCAGTTGTGCATCCGCTGGGCGTAATAATCCGCGTCGTGGAAGTGGATGATGCCCGCGTCATGGGCGTCCACCACCTCTTTGGGCAGGAGCATCCGGCGGGTCAGGTCTTTGGACACCTCGCCGGCCATGTAGTCTCGCATGACGGAATTGATCTGGGGGTTTTTATTGGAGTTTTCCTGGTTGGCCAATTCGTTGGTGCAGTCGATCAAACTGAGGATGGTGTCATCTGTGGTGTTGGCCTGGCGCACCAGGGAGCGCTCATAGCGGTAGGTGATGTAAGCCTTGGCCAGAGGATAGGCCCCATGGCCCATGATTTGCAGTTCTACCAGGTCCTGGATCTCCTCTACGCTGGGGGTATGGCCGAGTTTGCCGCATTTATAGGTGACGATGTCCGTGATATCCTGGATGTCCTCCGGGTTCAGCCGGTGCTTTTCCTCCACGGCCAGATTGGCCTTGGTGATGGCAGCGGTGATCTTCTCCGAGTCAAAAGTGACCTCGGAACCGTTTCGCTTGATGACTTTCATAATGCAGATACTCCTCTTTCGTGGTCGTTTAAAAACCGCAGGATGCGGTGTGATTTATATAACGATGCGTCCCTATATGTTGTACATATATTGGGGTGCGTGAATAAATATAGCACAAGATTTAGTGTAAGGCAAGCCCTTTCTGTAAATTTCATCAAACTGTTTCCATTTGTATTTCTCCTGTCTCTTTTGCGTTTTCCCGGCGGAAGACGCAAAAATGGGGACAGACACCCGCGTCTGTCCCCAAAGCGGTCAAAGCAGTACGGGCTGGAGCTGTTTTCCCTCCAGCGCTTTGATGACTGTTTGTTCCACTTTTGTAAGATCTGCCACCAATGACGTTTCTTTTTTTACTGGGTCATCCTGGCCGAAGGGAACAAAATAGTAGCCCTTGCGCACCATCAGTTCACCCACATTTCGCAGGCTGGCAGACAATCCGTCGTTGGTACTCATGGCGACCACCACCGGCCGGCCGTTGCGCAGATGGGCCTTCGCCGCCATGGTGACGGTGGTGTCCGTGATGCCGGCGGCCAGCTTGCCCAGGGTGTTGCCCGTGCAGGGCATGATGACCAGCACGTCAAAGAGCTTTCCCGGTCCGATGCGTTCGGCTTCCGGGATGGTCTTGATGACCGGCTTTCCCGTGATCTGCTCCAGCCGCGCCAGATGCGCCGCCGCTTCCCCGAACCGGGTGTCGGTGCTCCCGGCGTTTTGGGACACGACAGCCGTCAGGTCGTAGCGCTCGGACAGGTCTTCCAGCGCCGCCATGGTTTTCTCAAAGGTGCAAAACGAACCGCATAACGCGCATCCGATCCGCAATTTCTCACTCAAATCGATCGCCTCAAAATTTCCTTAAATGTTGTGATATATGGTATCGACGATAGCTTCCGCCGCGCTTTTCGGGGCAGTTTTGCCCGGGAGTCCCCCGGCGTTCACTACCCGCACGCCGCATTTTTCCGCCGCGGCCAGATCCACGCCGCCGGGCTTGGAGGCCAGTTCCAGGATTATTGTCCCCTGGGGCAGGCGCTCCAACCGGTCGCCGGACAGCACCGGGGACGGCACCGTGTTGACTACGCAGGAAAACCGCGGCAGGATCAGCTCCAGCTCCCGGGTATCCGCCACACCCAGACACAGCGCCCGGCACCAGGCCAGATCGCTGTCCTTCCGGGCGGAGACCGTCACTTTGGCCCCCAACGCCCGCAGCCGCAGTCCCAGCAATTTGCCGATGCGTCCGGCCCCGATGATGAGGATGGATTCCCCCATCAGACAATGGTCGGTCTCCTGAATGAGCACCGACAGTGCGCCCTCCGCCGTCAGCGCGGCGTTTTTCACGGCAAGCTCCTCCATGGTGAGGAGGTCTGTCAATACAACGCCGTGTTCCTCCGCCTGGGCCCGCTCCCCGGGCTTCACCGCCCCGGAAAACACCGGCACACCGGCCGGGATCATGGGCCATAGCTCCGCCAGCGGCATTTCATGGCTGCCGTAGGGCGCGTTGAGCATCCCCGGCGTTGTGGATAAGGGGACAGGCAAAACCACACATCCCGCTCCCGACAAGGCCGCTTCCGCCGTGGGACAGGCCGTACCCTGCACGGACTGAGCGCGCTCCATTTGATATGTACGCACCTCATGTCCGTCCCGCAGCAGCCGGGTCACCACATGTACGCTGCGTTCGTCGCCGCCAAGAACTGTAAAGTTCATAGAAAAACCTCCTCCCGTGTCATTGTATTCCCGGGCGCGGGCTTTGACACAGGCGGATTTTATCTGCGGCGGCGGGCTTCCATTTCCTGTCGGGGCGTGGTATACTTAAAATAAATACGTTCATGTCACGGAGGCTGCCATGCTCTTCAATTCCATTGACTTTCTGCTGTTTTTCCCCTTTGTGACAATTTTATATTTTCTGCTGCCCCACCGGGTACGGTGGGTTTGGTTGCTTGGGGCCAGCTACTATTTTTATATGTGCTGGAACGCCAAATACGCTGTGCTCATTGCCGCGTCTACGGTCATTACCTATGCCAGCGGCCTGCTGATTCGGAAAGCTCCGCGGCACAAAAAGCTATGGGTGGCGCTGAGTTTTTTGTCCAATCTGGCGATTTTGTTTTTCTTCAAATACTTTACCTTTTTCCTGGACAACCTTGCTGCGTTGGGCATTACGGTCAGGCGGCCGGAATTTGATATCATACTGCCTGTGGGCATCTCGTTCTATACGTTCCAAGCGTTGTCTTACACCATGGACGTCTACCGGGGCGAGGTGGAGGCAGAGCGGAATTTGTTCAAGTACGCGCTGTTCGTTTCCTTTTTCCCCCAACTGGTAGCGGGACCCATCGAGCGGTCGAAAAACCTGCTGCATCAGGTGAATGAACGGCACTATTTTGAACCGGACCGAGTGCGGGACGGCCTGCTGCTCATGCTCTGGGGCATGGCGGAGAAGATCGTCATTGCCGACCGGGTGAGTTATCTGGTCACCTATGTGTACGACAACTATGCAGCGTTGCCAGGTGCGGCCACCGTGCTGGCGACGGTACTGTTTGCGGTGCAGATCTACTGTGACTTTTCCGGGTATTCAGACATCGCCATCGGCGCAGCTCAAGTTATGGGTTTTTCCCTGATGGAGAACTTCCGTCGGCCCTATTTGGCCACGTCCGTACAGGATTTCTGGCGGCGTTGGCATGTCTCTTTGTCCACCTGGTTCCGGGATTACCTTTATATCCCGTTAGGCGGCAATCGAAAGGGGATTGTGCGAAAGTATTTCAACCTGATGGTCACGTTCCTTACCAGTGGATTGTGGCACGGGGCAGATTGGAGTTTTGTGGTATGGGGCGGCTTGAACGGTGCCTACCAAGTGATCGGCGGGATTTTGGCACCGGTACGGGAAAAGCTCTGCGGTGCGCTTCATATTGATAAAAAACGGTTGTTCTGGCGCTGTATCCGGGTGGTGTTTACGTTCTGCTTGATTGACTTCGCGTGGCTGTTTTTCCGGGCGGATTCCTTTGGGATGGCATTGTCCATGATCGTGCATACAGTGCAGAACTTCAACTTCTCCGGCATCACCGGGGATGCGTTGTACACTCTGGGCCTGGTCCAGCCGGACTTTACCGTGATGCTCTGGAGCATCGGCGCATTGGTGCTGTCGGACCTGCTGCGGGAGCGCTTCGGCTCCCTGCGGGAAAGACTCACGGCGATGCCTCTGCCTATTCGCTGGGTGGTGTATCTGGCAGGCATTTTGCTGGTGCTGACCTTCGGCATTTACGGGCCGGGATACTCGGAGACCCAGTTCATTTACTTTGCGTTTTGAGGTGACGGCATGAAAAAGAAACTGATTTTCTTTGTCCAGGCTATCTGCTTCCTGGCGATTCTGGCGGCGGTATTCAGCCCTTTACGGCAGTTGATGGCCCGCAAGTCCCTGGTGGGCGTGTGGAACATGACGGAAAAAGTCGGCGGTTTTTACAACGAACCACAAAATGAATTTGACCTGATGTTTTTTGGCTCCAGCCATATTTACGCCAGCATCGCGCCTATGCGCCTTTGGGAGGACACGGGGGTGAAAAGTTATGTGTTCGCCACCCAGCAACAGCCGGCCTGGGCGACATATACATATTTAAAAGAAGCGCTTAAGAGCCAATCGCCCCGGCTGGTAGTGGTGGAATGCCAAATGCTGCTCCATGACGAGGACTACTACGAGGAGGGCGTGACATACTCCTACATGGACGATCTGAGGTTTTCTTGGGACAAGGTACAGCTTGCCTGGCACTCTGCGCCGACCATGGAGGAACGGGTGGAACTGCTGTGCAATTATATTAAATACCACGTCCGCTGGAGCGAACTGACGAAAGAGGATTACGCGTTTGACCCCAAGGCCTTGCGGGACCCTCTGAAAGGCTATGTGCAGCTGTGGGATACTCCCGACCCCCAGCCCCGGCCGAATATCGACGAGATCACCGGCCGCGCGGCGCTGACGGAGAAAAACGAGCGGTGGCTCCGGGAGATTATTGCGTTGTGTCAGGAGCGGGGGATTGAGCTGTGGCTCATCAAAGCTCCCTCAAACCTGCTGGAAGAGGAAAAGCTCCGGCTGAACACCATCGGGGACACCGCGGCGGAATACGGCGTGATGTTTCATGATTTCAATGAGGATTACGCCGCCGTGGGGTTGACGCCGGATAGGTTCTACGATGCGCACCACCTGGACGCCTGGGGCGCGGCGGCGTTTACGGACTATTTCGCGGAATATCTCACGGAACGGTACGATTTGCCGCGGCATCCCGATGACCCGCAATGGAAGTTAGACGCGGCGGTCTATGACGAAGCCCTGCAAAAGGACGAATAAAAAGCACCTCCGGCATTGGCCGGGGGTGCTTTTGCATATCGAGGGGGCCGCTTACAGCTCCCGTTTTTCGTAGAATTTCACCGCCAGGACCCAGGAAATCGCCAGAACCGCCACCGGCAGCACAAACACCAGCCAGTAGAAGTCTCCCACGTTTTGGGGAAGCTCGGCGCCCTTATCGATCAGCAGCGCGCCGGCCAGACCGCCGATGCCCGCCGCCACGGCGATGGCGGCAAAGTACCACAGCCGGCCCTTTACGGTGCCGACCTTGAAGTTTACCGGCAGCATGATGCACGCCGGCAGGATGCCGATGATCAGGGATATAGCAAGCAGGTCGGACACGGTCATGTCCATTTTCACCAATGCGCCGGAGAGGGTGTATATAACGGCCAGCAGCACCGTAACGCCCAGAACCAACAGCAGAAGGAACACATATTTCGCCGTGACCACCGTTTTCCGTGACCAGGGCATGGTGTCCGCATAGGTCATCCAGCCGGATTGTTCCTCTATACCCATGATGGACCCGGGCAGCAGCCCGCACATCAAAACCGGCCAAACCACCCAAAAGGGGTTGCCGTTGAACACGCCGAACAGGGAAAAGGCCAAGGCGAGGACGACGTTCATGCGGCAGTCTTTCATTAAGATGTAAAAATCCTTTAACAGCAGTCCGCTCATATCAATGCTCTCCTTTCACCATGGCGATAAACAGCTCTTCCATCCCGATGGGTGACGTTTGCATTCCCTTGGGCGCGTCCTCCCGGCGCAGAATGGCGGAAGCGCCGTAGGCGGTGTGCTTTTCACTCAAAATTTTTGATTTGTCGATGGCATAAATGTCTTCCGGCGTGCCCTGCACCAGGCAGTACCGGGACAGCAGTTCGTCTTTTTCCTCGCACAGCAGCAGCTTGCCTTTCTGCAAAAAGGCGATGTAGTCGCACAGCTTTTCCAAATCGCTCAAAATATGAGAGGAAATCAAAATCGAGTGCTGTTCGTCCCGGGTGAACTCATAAAATAGTTCTACCACCTCGTCCCGGATGACCGGGTCCAGCCCGCTGGTGGCCTCGTCCAAAATCAGCAGCTTCGGGTCGTGGGACATGGCCACGGCGATGCCCAGCTTCATTTTCATGCCCCGGGAAAAATCCCGGAAGCACTTCTTTTCCGGCAGGTCAAAGCGTTTGCGGTACTGCTCGAATCGGTCGGCGTTCCAGTTTTTGTAGGTCTTGCTCATCACTTTGCCTACCTGTTGGGTGGTCAGGCCGTTGGGGAAACCCACATTATCCAGTACCACGCCGATGTCCTCTTTTGTCCGGGCGAAATCGGTCTGATTGCTTTTGCCCAGGACGTGGATGTCCCCGGCATCCGGGCGGACGGCGTTTAAAATGCAGCGGATGGTGGTGCTTTTGCCTGCGCCATTTTCCCCGGCGAGACCCAGGATGCACCCCATGGGCAGGGTAAAACTGACGTTTTCCAGGCTGAAGCCGTCATAATGTTTGGTCAGCCCGTGTATTTCGATCGCGTTCATAGTGTTCACTCCTCATTTAGCAGACGCAGCATTTCCGACAGTGCGTTGATATCCAGACCGCAGGCGGGGGCCAGACGCAAAATCTCCTGCATCAGCGCCTCGATCTTCCGCAGGTTCTCTTCCCGCAAAAGCTCCAGGTTCCGCGCCGCAACGAAGGAGCCTTTCCCGGCGACGGTGTAAATAAACCCGTCCCGCTCCAACTCCTCGTAGGCCCGCTTTGTGGTGATGACGCTGATCCGCAGGTCCTTCGCCAGAGAGCGGATCGAAGGCAGCGCTTCATCCTCCGTCAACTCCCCGCTGATGATCTGCTGTTTGACCTGGGTGTAGATCTGGTCATAGATCGGCGTCCCGGATCGGTTGTCAATGAGTATGTTCATATTGTTCCCTCGCGTCTACTGTGTATGTTCAGTATATACAGCATGAACGCAATTGTCAAGAGGGAAATCAAAAATTTTTTCGGTTTCTTGTTGACAATGCTGTCTTATCGTGCTATTGTACTAATTGGATAGCACAACTAAATCAACAAGGAGTGACGAACATGGAATGGAAGCTCTCCGGCGACCGGCCCATCTGGCTCCAGCTCAAGGAACAGATCACACAGCGCATCGTAACGGGCGTATACCCCATGGGCGGGCGGCTGCCCACGGTACGGGACCTGGCCGCGGAGGCGGGGGTCAACCCCAATACCATGCAGCGGGCGTTAGCGGAGCTGGAAAATGACGGCCTGGCCGTGACCAACCGCACCGCCGGGCGGTTGGTCACCACCGACCCGTCGGTGGTGGAAAAAGTACGGGATGCACTTGCGGGCAAGTGCATGATGGACTTTTACGACGGAATGGCCCAACTGGGATTTTCCCGGCAGGAGGCCCGGCAGAAATTAGAGGAGGCAGAGGAAGATGGCCAATAATTTGGTGCATATCGCGAATTTGAATAAAAGTTACAGCACGGTCAAGGCCCTGGACGACGTGAGCTTGGACCTGGAACCGGGGCATATCATCGGGCTGCTGGGGCCGAACGGGTCCGGTAAGACCACGCTCATTAAGGTCCTGAATGGCCTGCTGCGTCCTGATTCCGGGACTGTGGTCATCGACGGCGAGGAACCGGGGCCCCACACCAAGTCCGTCATCAGCTATCTGCCGGACCGCCCCTATTTTGCGGACTGGATGATGGTGGGGAATATTTTCGACTTGTTTGAGGACTTTTACGCCGATTTTGACCGTCCCCGGGCGGAAAACATGTGTCAGACTTTGCACATCCCTACGGATATGAAGATGAAAAATATGTCCAAGGGCACCAAGGAAAAGACCCAGCTCATTTTGACCATGAGCCGCAAGGCGAAGCTGTATCTGCTGGATGAACCCATCGCCGGCGTGGACCCCGCGGCCCGGGATTTCATCATGGACACGATCTTGTCCAACTATAACCCCGAAGGCTCCGTACTCATTTCCACGCACCTGATCTCCGACATTGAGCAGGTGTTGGACGAGGCGGTGTTCATCCGCAGCGGGCATGTGATTTTGCATGATTCCACGGATAATATCCGGGAAAATGAGGGCAAAAGCGTGGATGAATTGTTCCGGGAAATGTTCCGGATGACATATTGACGGAGGTGAGAGGAATGTTTGGAAAGCTTTGTAAATACGAATGGAAATACCTGATGCGGTTTTTCCTGCCCATGTGGGGTGTGGTGCTGCTGTTGAGCGTCATCAACCGCTTTTCTATGCCAATGATGGTCAACGGCGGCGGCAGCAACGGCAAGGAGATCGCCGGGGCGATGCTGTTCCTGGCGCTGGTGATTGCGACCTGCGCGGTGTGCGTGGTGGCGATGGTGGTCATTATCCAGCGGTTTTATAACGGCCTGCTCAAAGACGAGGGCTACCTCATGTTCACCCTCCCGGTGAAAAGCGGTGCGCTCATCAACGCCAAGGGCCTTGTGGCGGTGGTGATGATGCTCATTACCGGCGTGGTGTGCGTGGCGGTGATTTTCATCGTGGCGACGGCGGGTGCGTCCTGGATGGACTTCCGCGACTTTTTCCGGGAGTTCGGAGAGATGCTCCGGGTATCCCCGCTGGATTCGGCCATGATCATTCTTTGGGGCATTGTGCTGTGCGTAGCGGGTACGGCGGCGGAGCTGTACCGCATCTATATGGCCATGGCGCTGGGGCATCTGGCAAAAAAGCACCGGGTGGGCTGGGCCGTGGTGGCTTACATCGGAGTGGTGATGGTGCAGAGTACCCTGTCGAATATTATTTTGTTCAATGTCGACTGGGACGGCACCTGGAACTTCCTGGACCGTATCGTGTCGGGTATGAGCGGCACGCAGGTGGTTGTGGTCTCGGAACTGGCGTTTTCCGTGGGGTACGCCCTGCTGACGGCGCTGTTCTTCTTTGTTACCCGGCAGATTCTGGAAAAACGGCTGAATTTGGAGTGAGCCTATGAAAAAGTTAAGCGTATTTGTCCTGCTGGCCGCGCTGGTGCTGGGGCTTGCGGGCTGTGGGGTCTCCGACGGGGAGCCGCTGAAGCTGTGCCGCGTGGAGATCACCGACTTGAGCGGACAGCGGGAACCGGTGACGCTGGAGGGGCTGAGCCGGGAGGAACTGAACGGCTTTTTGTGCGCGGAGGACTGGGGCGACGGAGAAGCCGCGGCCCCGGCGGGGCAGGCACCCGCATACCGGGTGGAAGTCTATCAGGACCCCACGAAAACTGCGACACAGCTGGAGGACACCCAGCCGTTGAAGATTTTGGAATACGTGACCTACGAGGGCACGGACGTGGTGAAATGTGTCGTGGGCGGGGAGATACTGCCCCAGGAGATCGTGGAAGAGTTCCTGGAACACTACACCGTCGCGCCCCGGGGATTTTTCGACGCGCTGGAACAGGCTATGGCGGCGGAATAAACAGAGAGCGGACCGGAACCCCGGGCCGCTCTCCTATTTTTCAAAAAATGTTAAAATATTATCGATAAAGTATTGACAATCTTCGACGATTGCGGTATGATAGCACTCACAGGGGCGCAAGAGGTCTCTGGAATGTATGAATCTGCAGCGACGAATCGTTCTATCTTCCTACCATCTCCTTTTTCTATTCGTTTGGAGCGTCCGCTTGATGCGCGGCGCAGGATAAGCTGCAACAAATTTCCCAACAAGAAGCGGGCTGAGATATCTCAGCC
>JAAWQX010000015.1 GCA_022800755.1 Oscillospiraceae bacterium | reverse complement strand
ATGCAACCCTTTTTCTTTTGGCACCAAAAGAAAAAGCCTTGCGGGGAAAAAGAAAAGTGCCGGGGGGATTTCGTTTTCCCCCCGGACCCCCTTGAAACGACGCATGGGGGCTACCGCCCCCCTGGACCCCTCTGGGAAGTCGCACTACAGGCAGGGGGCGTTTGCCGAAAACTTGAAAAATTCCCCTCGGAGAGCGGGAGGGGTATATAGGGGAACCGGGGGTTCCCCTATAAATCGCGTCCCGGCTTTGCCGGGATAATCGCGTTTCCGCAGAAACGCGCGCGATTAAAAGCCCCCCAGGACTTTTCTTTGCGGCTCCACCGCGTTTCTTTTGGTCTCAAAAGAAATGGGGTGGAATTCCTCCGCACTAAAAAATTTCGCAAAAAAGCTCTTTACATTACCGCATTAGTATGCTAAACTGCTGTTGCGTGAAAGAAGCGCTTTCTATTTTTGGAGGATTTGAAAATGAACAAGTTGAAAAAATGGGTCGCTTTGCTCCTGGCTGTTGTCATGTGCCTGGCGCTGGCGGCGTGCAATGAAACACCGAAAACTGACGATAACACCCAGACCGATCTGGCCTATGTGCAGGATAAAGGCACGCTGGTCGTGGGTATCACCGAGTTCGAGCCGATGGATTATCAGACCGCCGACGGCGAGTGGATCGGCTTCGACGCGGATATGGCCAAGGCTTTTGCTGAGAGCCTGGGCGTGACCGCCGAGTTCCAGATCATCGATTGGGACAGCAAGGTCATGGAGCTGGAGGGTAAGACCATCGACGTGGTCTGGAACGGCATGACCCTCACCGACGAAGTCAAGAGCGCTATGGAGTGCTCTAACGCTTACTGCAACAACGCGCAGGTGGTCATCGTCCCCGCGGCGGTGGCGGACCAGTATCAGGATATCGACAGCGTCAAGAAACTGACCTTTGCCGTGGAGTCCGGCTCTTTCGGTAAGGCCGAGGTCGAGAAGCTGGGCGCGAACTTTAACGAGGTCGTGGACCAGGCCACCGCCCTGCTGGAGGTCAAGTCCGGTACCTCTGACGCCGCTGTCATCGATTCCCTCATGGCCGGCGCTATGGTCGGCGAGGGCACCAGCTATGCCGATCTGACTTACACCGTCACCCTGAACGCCGAAGAGGGCGAGCAGTACGGCGTGGGCTTCCGCAAGGGCTCCAATCTCGCCGCGGCGCTCAATGAGTTCTTCGCCGCATCTTACGCCGACGGCACCATGATGGAAATTGCCGAGACTTACGGCATCCAGGCGGCTATCGTCGAGCAGTAATGTTGCTGGCAAAGAAAGCCGAAGGCTTTCTTTGCCAGGGGATGCGCTGCGTTCGCGCGTCCTGCGGACACACGCTCTCCGCGAGCAGTATTTTTTCGGCGGCAAAGCTGCCGAAAAAATGGATTTGATTTTATTTCGCTCTGCGGAGCGAAACTCTGCGAGGCTTATTACATAAAAGCAGAGGGCAACCAAAGCCCTCTGCTTTTCACTCGTTTAACAAGGTGGGATACATATGTTTTTGACCGTCATCGGCGCGCTGAATTCCGGGTTTTTGCAGACCCTGAAGCTCTTCGCCGTGACCCTCATCGGCGCGCTGCCCCTGGGGCTTATCATTTCATTCGGCTCCATGAGCCGCTTTACGCCCCTGCGCTGGCTCACCCGGACCGTGGTTTGGGTCATCCGGGGAACGCCGCTGCTGCTGCAATTGTATATCGTGTTTTTTATCCCCGGGTTTGTCCTGGACAGCGGAAGTCCCTGGCCCAGCGGCGAGACCGGGCGGTTTATGGCCGCCGCCGTGACGTTTGTCGTCAACTATGCCTGCTATTTCTCGGAAATCTTCCGGGGCGGCATCCAGAGCGTGCCGTCCGGTCAGCAGGAAGCCGGGTTGGTGCTGGGCATGACAAAGCCCCAGATCTTCTTCAAAATCACTTTGCTGCAGATGATCAAGCGAATCGTTCCGCCCATGTCCAATGAGATCATTACGCTGGTTAAGGATACTTCCATCGCCCGCATTATCTCCTTGCAGGAGGTCATTTGGGCCGGTGTAGCGTTTATGAAAGGGTCTCATGGGTACTCCGGGCTGGTCTGGCCGCTGTTTTTCACCGGCGTGTATTTTCTCGTGTTCAACGGCGGCTTGACCTTGCTGTTCGGCTGGGTCGAGCGGAAGCTGGACTATTTTCAGTAAGGGGGCGGTTTTATGGCGATTTTGGATGTACGGCACATTGAAAAGCACTTCGGCGCGACACAGGTGCTTACGGATATCAGCTTTTCCCTGGATGAGGGCAACGCGCTGGCGATCATCGGGTCCTCCGGGTCTGGGAAGACTACGCTGCTGCGCTGTCTGAACTTTTTGGAGACGCCGGACAACGGCTCTATTTCCGTGCGGGACGAGCTGCTGTTCGACGCGGCGGACCCGGCGACGCAGTCGGAAAAGGATATTCGGAAAAAACGGCTGCATTTTGGGTTGGTGTTTCAGAATTTTAACCTCTTTCCCCAGTATACCGCCCTGCAAAATGTCATGCTGGCGAATCAGCTTTTGGCAAAGGAACGGCCAGATTTTAAGCAGAATAAACGGCAGATCTTCCAGGAGATCGAGGAAAACGCACGGGCGCTGCTGGCGCAAATGGGGCTTTCCGACCGGGCCGCGCATTATCCCCATCAGCTTTCCGGCGGGCAGCAGCAGCGGGTCGCCATCGCACGGGCTCTGGCTATGCGGCCGGATATCCTGTGCTTCGACGAGCCGACTTCCGCGCTGGACCCGGAATTGACCGGCGAGGTGCTGAAGGTCATCCGCTCTCTGGCGGAGCAGAAGACGACCATGGTAATCGTCACCCATGAGATGGC
Organism: Oscillospiraceae bacterium; assembly: GCA_022800755.1. Taxonomy (GTDB): domain Bacteria; phylum Bacillota; class Clostridia; order Oscillospirales; family Oscillospiraceae; genus HGM13010. The sequence goes on along the minus strand of JAAWQX010000015.1, from coordinate 46,799 downwards.
TTTCGCCCGGGACGTGGCGGATGAGGTCATTTTTATGGACGGCGGCGTCATTGTGGAGCAGGGTCCCGCCCGGCAGGTCATTGAACATCCCCGGGAGGAACGGACCAAGCAGTTTTTGTCCCGGTATGAGGGGAATGACTGATTAAAAACGGCGGGCCGAGGCCCGCCGTTTTTGCTCAATATCGTTTTACCAAGCGTGAGATCAGTGATCTGCAGGTTTGCATCCGGATGCAGGCATAGAAGTCTTCCGTGACTTCTTTTCCCTGGCCTATGGTCGTGGCGTTGTTCGCGTCCTCTTCCGTTTCCCACAGGACAAAGTCCGTCCAGGTATCGTTTTGCAGATAGTGGTCCCAGGATATGAAGCCCTTCGCCTTGGAAATGACTTCATCGTGCAGCTTTTGGGTCCGTTCGATAAACTGTTCCTCGCTTACGTTTTTCCTGAGCTTATACGAAAAAATCCATGCTGTCTGCGCCATATTTGTCTCCTTTTCAATGTCGTTCGGTTTATTTTATCATGAACTGCTCCTCGATTCAATATGTACTGATTCTCTCTTTGCGTTCTTGACAGGGGCGCGGGCAAGTGGTAATATGGTTGCTGCGCCGGTGTGGCGGAATTGGCAGACGCAAGGGACTTAAAATCCCTCGGTGGCAACACCGTACCGGTTCAAGCCCGGTCACCGGCACCACCCCACGAAATCTTTGATTTCGTGGGGTCCCCTTTTTATTGGATCGCGACGGGCGGAATGAATCCGCCCTGCGGAAATTCGCCTGCGGAGAATTTGACGGCGCACTCGCGCCGGCGGCCAGAAGGCCGCTGTTAGGATGGGCGCGCCCCTCCTTTTTCGTTCGGAAACCGCCGATTGGGAATTCGCTTTGCGAATTCCTTTTTTGTTGGCTCTTTTTCCGAACGAGGATGCGGGGGAAATTTTTTCCGGTGCAACATTTTGGGGCTTTGATTCGTATGTTTAGTGAGAGGCGGTGATGCCATGGGTTCCGGGACCAACCGGCCGGTGGACTGGGAACGGGTCGTGTTTGAGAATGAAAATCGGCTGTACCGCGCGGCGTTGGCGATCTTGGCCGACGGCGTGGAGGCGGAAGACGCGGTGCAGGAAGCGTTTTTGAAATTTTTGGAGAAGCGTCCGGCGCTGGATGGGCCGGAGCATGAGCGCAGATGGCTGATGCGGGTTTTGGTCAATGGGTGCAAAAACCGGCTGCGGGCCGCGTGGCGGCGGAAAACCGTGCCGCTGGATGAGGCTTTCACTATGGCGTCTGTGGACGAGCGGCGGGAGCTGGAAGAGTTGATGGCTTTGCCCGTGAAAGAACGGACGGTCATTCATCTGCACTACTACGAGGGCTACAAGACCGCGGAGATCGCGCAAATCTTGGGCGAGGCCGAGGGGACCGTGCGGTCACGGATGTCCCGGGCCAGGGCACGCCTGCGGACGCTGCTCACGGAGGAGGAACTATGAAATATTATTCAAAATATATGGACCGGCAGGCGGTGTCGGAGGGGCTGCATGAGCGGCTGCTGGTGTTGGACCCGCCGAAACGGGCCGGGCAGTGGCAGCGGTACGCGGCCATGGCGGCTTGCGCCGCGGTCATCGTGGGACTGGGGGTCTGGCGCTGGACGGCAAGGGTGCCGGAAAGTTCCAACGATGCCGTGGACATTTTGAGCCAGATGGGCGTGCTGGGCGATCATTGCGGGGACCCGACCGAACTGCCGGATATCCCCTATCCGAACTTGAAAAACGGCGATATGGCCGCAGACATTGCCCTGCCGGATGGGGCTATTACGGTGGAGCTGCTGCCCCATCAGTTGGAAGAGGTGCTGGAGTCCCCGAATCTTGTGCTTCCCGGCGTTTGGGGGCAGGACGCGAGTGTCCGGGGGCAGGCGATTTACGATGGGTACGGCGCTTTGTGGCTGGTGTCCTTGCGCGTCGCCGCGGAAAACGGGGACGAAGCCTACATTGAACTCGCGCCGGGGGAGATCCCGCCCACTTGCATCGCCGGCGGCGACGGCGCGGTGACGGAGGTCAACGGCGTGGACGTGCGAAGCTGGGGCGCGCATTACGATTCTAACGGCGACGGGGTGAAGGAATATCACTACAACAGCGCGTTTCTCGCCGGGGATATCGGCGTGCGGGCGCAGTTTAAGAGCATCGAGGAATCTTCCGACAGTACCATGTTTATCTGGTATGTGGTCAATGGCGGGGTGTCTTTGGAGGCTGTGTCGCAGTTGGAAGATGTGCCGGAATTTCGCGCGGTGTGGTTCGATGATTACGGCGAGGCGCTGAAAGAAGCGGATTTCGCGGCGTATCTGCCGGAGGCTTTGCCCGAGGGCTTCGGGGAGTTCGGCGGGAAGCTGGTGTATCAGGAGGGCATCGACAATCATCTGGTGGTCTGGTGGCGCCGGGGGCAGGACAGGGTGCATCTGTATATCAACAGGCCGGAGGGCAGCGCGTCCGGAATGTACACGCCTGTGGATATCAGCGCAGCCGAGACCTGGGACCTGCGGCTGCACAGTGGGGATGTTTGGGGCGAGGAACTGCCGTTTGAAATGGTGGATACGCTGTGTTTCCCCACGTTCCGGGCGGAGGATGTGACGCTGGATGTGATTTGCGGACGGAAAGAGGCGAAGGCCGATTCTTATCAATTCCACGTGCTGTATCCCGATGGGACTGGGGTGGAGTACAGTATTTATGGGCTGACGGTGGACGAGGTTTGGGATATCATAAGTCCGACGCTGGCATAAAATTTGCCCCCGCTCTGTTGAGCGGGGGCTGATTTTATTTTCAATGGCGCAGGATCGTGTAGAATATCACGATGACGCCAAGGACGATGCGGTAATAGCCGAACACCTTAAAATCGTGCTTACGGACATAGTTCATTAAGAATTGGATGGACGCTACGCTCACCAGGTAGGCGACCACCACGCCGGTCATCAGGATGAATACCTCCCAAGTGGTGAAGCCCAGGCCGAATTTCACCAGCTTTACCAGGCTCGCGCCCAGCATCGTGGGCACCGCCAGGAAAAAGGTGAACTCCGCCGCCGCCGTGCGGGAAACCCCCAGCAGCAGCGCGCCGATGATCGTCGCGCCGGAGCGGGACGTGCCGGGGATCATGGCCAGGGCTTGGAAAAAGCCGATGATGAGGGCAGTTTTGTAGTCAATTTGCGACAGCGTTTCCATGCGGGGGGTGTGGCGCTTGTTCCAGTTTTCCACTAAAATGAACAGCATACCGTAGAGAATCAGCATTGCCGCGATGGTGTAAGGGGTGCCGAAATGGGCTTCCAGCCAGTCGTCAAACAAAATCCCCAGCACGCCCGCCGGGATGCAGCCGACCACGACTTTGAACCACATGGAGAAAATGTCCTTTTGGATCACCGGCTTTTGTCGGAAGCGGAACGGCCACATCTGGTCCCAGAATACCGCTACCACCGCCAGGATCGCGCCAAGCTGGATCACCACAAAAAACATTTCCTTGAACGCTTCGCTCATTTGCAGGGCAATGAGGTCATCCAGCAGGAGCATGTGCCCCGTGCTGCTGATGGGCAGCCATTCCGTGACGCCCTCCACGATGCCCAGTAATATGACTTTCAGTAATTCGATCAGGTCCATACGCGCGCCTTTCTGAATCGGTGTTGCCAGATTTACCCAGACAGTATAGCACGATTTTATGTATAAAACAATCCAAATATGAAACCCCGGCAGCAAATTCGCTGCCGGGGTGCTTTGGATTTTCTTATTTTTCGTAGCCTTTGTCGCCGGAAATGGTCATGCCCACGCCGGCTTCATAGCCTACGTAGAAGTCCAGCGCCTGGCCCAGGTCACGGAGCTTGAAGTAGTTGAAGCCGTCGATGTTGTACACGGTCAGGTCCAGCTTTTGGCCGTTGACGTAGATCGTGCTGCCGGAGGGGTTTGCCGGCTGGGCCTTGGTGCTGCCGCCGCCGGTGAGTTCCGTGCCGGTCATGGTGTAGGCCTGGCCGGAAGTGGCCGTGACGCTGCCCGTGGACGCGTCAAAGCCTACCTCGAACTGCTTGCCGCTGCCGTTGAGCAGGGCGGCAATGTCGCGGATCTTGAAGTAGTTGCTGTCGTTGATCTTGTAGATGGACGGGGTCTGCTCCTCGCCGTTGACGTACAGCTTGTCGTTGGTGGGGTTCGCGGTGTAGGTCTTGGTCTGGAACGTGTAGGACTTGCTCTCACCGTTGGAGAACTTGACCTCGACGGTGTGCTTGCCGGAGGACAGCTCGCCCGCGTTCAGGGTGCAGGCGTAGGGGTAGTCCGTGGGCGTGGCGATCACTTTGCCGTCTACCGTCCAGGTGGCGGAGGGCTTCGCGTCGGACTGGGTGTAGGCCGCCAGTTGAATAGTGCCGTCCAGATTGCCGGTGAGGGTGGAGAATTTCGTGTAATATTTGCCCGTGTCATGGATGTTGCTGACCAGAGCGGGGTTGTTCTCCACCGCGGTGTTGTATGCCGCGCTCACCACCGGGTTTTTCGTGAAGCTGTAATCGGTCTTCTCCCACTCGATGCCGTAGTCGCTGCTCACCATGGCTTTGATCTGGGGGTAGACCATGGGCAGATAGGCGTAAGCCCGCTGCATCCGGTCCGCGGCCCAGGAAGAGTTGTCCGTGTCGCCGAATTTGTTGCTGGATCCGCCCTCGGTGATGAACACAGGTTTGTTGTGCAGCTTTGCCAGGTTCACCGTCTGCTGGACGTTCAGCAGCGCGTCGCCGTATTTGCCTACGCCGTAGAATTCGTCCCGGGCGGTGTCGCCGCTGTGGTGGTAACGGTTATAGTACAGGGAGGTGCCCACCCAATCCACGTAGCTGTCCCCGGGATAGAACGTGTCCATGTCTACCTGGTAGGCGCTGGAGTAGTTCGGGGCGAAAATCAGCGCCGCATTGGGCGCGTAATCCCGGGCCAGACCCGCAATGTGCCGGTATGCCGCGATGTAGTCCGCCGCAGACGCAGCGTTGTCCCATACGTTCATTTCGCCGCCAATCCGCACAAAGACCGGGAAGCTCATAGTGTTCAGGTACTGGAAAGTCTCCGTCAGCTTCGCGTCGTAGCTGCCGGCGGTGATAGCGGCGCAGTCGGAGCCTTCGTTGTCGAAGTTCATATAGACCAGGAACGCGTGCTTGCCGTCCGCCAGGGCGGAACCGTAGATATAAGACCAGTATTCCAGGGAATACTCGTTGCTCAAGCCATAATAATAGGACACTATGCTTTCGTTCGCCAGCACGTCGCCGTTCACCAGGCCGTACTTGCTGCCGCCCAGAGAACCGCCCTGGGCCGTGCGGCCGTACCATACGCCGCCTTTCGGCTCCCATTTCGCACCATAATAGGGATAATCGCTGCCAGCAGTATCCATCACTGCATAAATTTCCGTGTTCGCACCCAGGTCCTTAGCCGCATAATGTCCGGTGGTGGTGCTCTCATTTGCCAAAACACCGCCGGGCAGCAGGGTCACTAACAGCAGCAGTGCCAGAAGCAGGACGCATACGCATTTTGTTTGTCTCATATAGCATCTCCTAACAATATTATAATACATAGCCATTGTAGCATCATTTTCCCGGACACACAAGACGCAGTCTGCATATTTTGTTTACAATTTCCGTCTTGTTTCTTTTTCCGCCTTGGGATATGCTATAAAAAAACTGCGGGTGAGTGAGCGTATGAAAAAAATCAACACCATCAATGATTATCTGCGCTGGCGGGGGGATCTGACCCTCGCCCATGCGCCTTTTAATGAAGTGGATAGCGTCATCTTGTCCATGTGCGCGTTTCTGGACCTGGCGGGCATCGTGCCGGCGCCGGGCGAGCTGGGGACCGTGACGTTTCACGACGCGATGGCGCGGTTCAACAAAACACCGGAAAAAAGCAAGCGCTTCGGGGCCATCATTCCCGATGATACGCTGGAATTGGCCCGGCAGGCCGCGGATTGCCCCCGGTTCGCTGACGCGGAATTGTTCGCCTTTGAAAATACCATCGACGAACAGCGGGAAATGCAGTTCGCCGCCTTGAGCTTCCGGCTGTCCGACGGGTCGCTGTTCGCCGCGTTCCGGGGGACCGACGACACCATCGTGGGCTGGAAAGAGGATTTTAACATGACCTTTATGTCCCATGTCCCCGCCCAGGACCGGGCCGCGGCGTATCTCAATCAGGTGGCCCGGCAGTTCCCCGGCGGTATCCGCACCGGCGGGCATTCCAAGGGTGGGAACCTGGCCATCTGGTCTGTGGTCCACGCCGAACCTACCGTGCGGCAGCGGGTCATCCGGGCGTACAGCAACGACGGGCCGGGGTTTTCCCGGGAAATGCTGGAAAGTTCCGAATACCGGGAACTGCGGGACCGGTGCATCACCTTTGTGCCGCAGTCATCTCTGGTGGGGATGCTGCTGACCCATGATGAGAACTATAAAATCATCCGCTCCGCCCAAACCGGGCTGCTGCAGCATGACCCCTTTTCCTGGGATGTGGAGCGGGACCACTATGTCTACCTCACGGAGCGCTCCGCCTTCGGGGAGCACTCCGACGCGGCTATGCGGCTGTGGTTCGATTCCATGACCGCCGGGGAACGGCAGACCCTCATCACGGACCTGTTTGAAGTGCTGGAATCTACCGGGGCCAAGACTCTGACGGAACTTGGCGACGGGGGGCTGAAGTATTTGGCGGTGATGCGTAAGACCGTGGCCGGATATGATAAGGCCCGGCGAAAAAATATGAACCGGCTGCTGGGGCGGTTCATCGCCGCGCAGTTCGAGGCGGCTAAGGCTGACAAATAAAAAAACGCTCCCCTGGGGAGCGTTTTTTATTTCGTTTTTGACACGCTGTCCAGCCCGTAGTACATGGCGTAGGCTGTGTTGGGCCATTGGGTGGGGTCGTCATTTAGGTCGTCGTATTTCTGGTAGCAGTTCCACTTGGTTTCGCCGTGGATGGGGGATAAGGTCACGTCCCGGCGTCCGGCGGACAATTCCTCGGCGATGTGGGCCTCACGAAGCTGTACAGCGTGGCGGGTCTCGTTCAGGTCCTGGGCCGCGCGGACGTAGGTGGCCGCCACCGCCAAAATCGCCAGGACAGAGACCGCGATGGTCAGGCCACGGTGGGTTCTGTCCGGTTCCGGCTCCACCCAGCGCCACAGGGACACCAATACGATGGCAAAAAATATCACCGGGCCGCTCCAGGTGCGGGTGGGAAATTGGGGGGACAGGATCATGGAATAGGTGCTGGCAAGGCCTGCGAGGAAGAAAATGCCGGACTTCAGCAGGGCTTTTACCGGGCGCTTGCTGAACAGGCCCTTGAGGAAAAATAGCGCGATGAGGCCCAGTTCCAAGCCCAGATAAACCAGCAATCGTCCGGTGATGCTCACAAAGCGCCGCAGCCATACACCAAGGCCGCCGAAGCCGCCGCTGTTGGCAAGGCGCGTGGCCTCGCCGGGGGACAGCAACAAGAGCAGACAGCCGATGACGCTGCCCGCCAGTCCCGCCCAAAGCCAGGCGGGGATCTTCTGCTTCGTCACCAGCAGCCAGAGGATGCAGCACAGGAAAATCACCACAAGGGCGACGGAATTGTTCTCGTTCGTCCAGCCCGCCAGGATGCATAGGAGGAAATACAGGGGCGTTTTCCAGCCGGACATGGGGGCGAAACCGTCGTCCAGGGCGGCGGTCACCGGGAGGAGGGCCAGCAGGATGAACAGGATGCCGAACAGGTAGTTGCACGAACCCACCAGCCACAAAAAGCTCTCGCCGAAGGCCGGGGTCACCACCCACAGCAGGCCAAACACAAAAAAGAGCTGGGCCGGGCGGAGTTCCCCACTTTTTGGGCTTCCGCTCCGGTATATCAGGCAGCCAAGCCCCACAAATGCGATTGTATTCAGCACATTGAAGATGGGTTTGCCCCACATCAGGAATAGCTGTGCCAGGGTGTGCACCACCGTGCGGCCGTTCATGACCAGGTAGTGGTTGCGCTGGGAGAGGTACAGTTCGTACAGGTTGGAAATGCGGTATTTGCCCTCTGTGACCGCAAAAGTGTAGGTGTAGGAATAGTCGTCGGCGTACAGGCAGGTGAGCACGTTCAGGGCGTAAAAGGCCGCGGCGACGGCGGCTAAGCCGGCGATGACGCCCCAGCGGGCGGACTTGGTTTCCGGCAGCTTCATGGCTTGTCCTCCTGTCTCTTGCCGCAAGATGCGGATATGATGTACCGGGGGCGGGCTTTCAGCTCGTCGTAAATTTTCGCCAGGTAGTGACCGATGATGCCCAGGCTCATCATGACGAGACTGCCGGTGAATAGCTGCAAAATGATGACCGTGGTGAAGCCGCCCAGGGCGACGCCGGAAAATTTCTGGTACAGGGCGACTACGCCCATGATGATCGATACGATCAGGGTGATGACGCCCATCACCGTGATAAGCTGCATGGGCGCGGAGGTGAAAGACGTGATGTTCGTCAGGGCGTAGCGCACCAGGGCGCGGGTCGTCCATTTGGTCTCCCCGGCGTTGCGCTCACATACGTCGAACTCCACCGTCGCCGTGCGGAAGCCGATCCAGCTGGACAGGGCGCGGAAAAACGCGTGCTGCTCCCCCATGGTGAGCAGACTGTCCATGGCTTTGCGGTCCAGCAGGCGGAAGTCTGACGCGTTCATCAGGTCCATGCCCGTGGATCTGCTGATGAGCTTATAAAAAAGCCGGGCCGCCAGGCCGTAGCCCGCCGTTTCCTTGCCCCGGTGGGCTTTTACGCCCTCAATGACCTCGAAGCCCTGCTCCCACAATCGGTACATGTCCACGATTTTTTCCGGCGGGTGCTGCAGGTCGCAGTCGATGACCACACAGCAGTCCCCCTCCGCGGCGGAGATGCCCGCGAAAATCGCCGCTTCCTTGCCGAAGTTCCGGGAAAAGCACAGGCCCCGCACCGCCGGGTCCTGCTCGCTGAGGCGGGTGATGGATTCCCAGCTTGCGTCCGTGGAGCCGTCGTTGACGAATATCAGCTCGTAGCCGATGCCCGCGGCCCGGAGCACGCTTCCGATGGCTTCCGCCGCGGGGTTGATGTTCTCCGCCTCGTTATAGGCAGGGATGATGACTGACAGCATACGCGCACCTCATTCATACCGGGACACGTTCCCGATGGTCTGTTCCACAATGTACCGGGGCCGCTGCTTCACTTCGCCGTAGATGCGGCCGATGTATTCCCCCACCAGGCCCAGGGCCAGCAGGTTCAGCCCGCCTAAAAACCAGATGGAGATCATCAGCGACGGCCAGCCGGACACGGTGTTGCCCGTGAAGTGCCGCACCAGTGTGTACACCGCCATGGCGATGGATACCAGCACCGTCAAAATCCCCAGCACCGACAGCAGGCGGATGGGGCGCACGGAAAAGCTCGTGATGCCGTCAAAGGCCAGGGACAGCATCTTTTTCAGCGTGTACTTGCTCTCCCCCGCCTGCCGGGGCTGGCGGGTATATTTCACCTGAGCGCTGGGGAAGCCCAGCTCCGGGATGATGCCCCGGAGAAACAGGTTCGTTTCCTCATAGCGGCTCAAGGCGTGGAGCGCCCGACGAGACATGAGGCGGTAGTCCGCGTGGTCGAAGATCACGTCTACGCCCAAGGCGCGCAGGACCTTGTAATAGCTTTGCGCCGTGAAGCGCTTGGCGAAAGAATCCGAGGACCGGTCCTCCCGCACGCCGTAGACGATGTCGCACCCGGCTTCGTATTCCTCGATAAAACGGTCGATGACTTCAATGTCGTCTTGCAGGTCCGCGTCCAGGGACACGCAGGCGTCGCAGGCGTTCATGGACGCTTGCAGGCCCGCCAGCAGCGCCGCCTGGTGGCCCCGGTTCCGGCTGAGCTTCACCGCGCAGAATAGGCTGTTTTCCCCCGCGCACAGCGTTTGGATGATGCTCCAGGTGCTGTCTGTGGAGCCGTCGTCCACCAATGTGATGCGGCTGTTGGGGGTGATGCGGCCCGCGGCCATCAGGTTCCACCATTTCTCCTGGAGTTTCTCCGCCGAGTCCGGCAGGGCCGCTTCTTCGTTATAGCAGGGTACCACCGCGTAGAGTGTCAGCATAGTGTTTCAATCCTTCTTGAATGCGAAAAATCTCTGTCCGATGTAGTTGCAACAGGTGAACAAGACCATACCCGCGAGCATGGATACGTTGTCCCGCAGGGCCTCCCCCGCGTCCGACAGCAGCAACCGTACCAAAGGCTTCGCCGCGCCGTAGGCGATGAGGTAGCATATGGCGATGTTCGCGATAAAGCGCAGAACTTCCGCAAATGACCTGGTTTTGCTGCGGAACGTGAAGTATTTGTTCAGAAAATAGCTTAAAATGCTGGTGAGTGTGTAATTCGCCGCGGACGCAGCCCAATAGCTCCAGTGGGCCAGGTTGTACAGCCCGAACATGATGCAGGCGCCCACCAGCGTGTTCACGCAGCCTACCAGCAGGAAGCGGAACATGGAGGTGTTCAGCAGGGTTTTCAGTCGTTGTTTCATAACCGCTCCAGTATATCACAGTTTTTTCAAATATGCCATGCCCTTTTTCGCCTGACCGTATTCGTCGTGGTGGCGAATTTTGTACCGCCGGCCGTCTTTGACGAAATTCGACCCGGTCTGGTGGAAGTCGAAGGCCACACCGAAACGGACGCAGTCCTCGTAAATGTGCCGCACCCAGTCGAAATCGCAGGTGCGGGCGCCGGCGTAGGATTCCCCGCCTACGCTGACTTGCTCGATCTTCCCGGTGGACAGGTATTCCGATAGGGATACGTCCTCTAAAATCGGCGCTACGAAGACGAATTTATGCTTGATGGGCAAATTGAGCAGGATGGGCAAGCGCTCATCGGCCTTGGCTTGGCACTCCGCCGTCACTGCAATAGCGATGTTCTCCCAGCCGTCGCCCCAGTCCGGCGGAAGGTGTTCCCGGATGCGCGCCGGGCGCTTGGTAGGGATCAGGAATCGTACGTCCGGGCGGCAGCGGATGATATCCCAGGCTTCTGGTCGCCAGAGGTCTGCTTCCTCAATGAAAAAGTCCGTGGTGAAGCCCGTAGCCAGTTCGGTGCCGGGGGGAATCTTCAAATTTCCCGCACGGTCTTTTTTCAGGGGTAGGTTGAAGTTCGTTTTGGAGCGAGTGACCATATCCGCGTCTTTTTGGCGCTTGCCGTCGCAGTAAAATACGTAGCAGTTGAGACACCCCGGGCTGCATTTATGGCAGCCATGCCAGGGGTTCCATTGATAGCGGGGCATAACGGGGGCCTCCTTTCCGTGTTGGTGGCATTGTAGCACAAAAAAATCCCTCCGGTCAATGACCGGAGGGATAAATCACTTTCGTTTGCGCCATTCTTTACATTCCGGGAATGTCCGACAAGTTCCTGCGGAACAAAATTCGAACCGGTCAAATTGCCTACAGCGATTTGGGCGCTCACTTTTCGGCTAACTTCTTATACTTCTCGTACCGCTTCTCGCACTGGACTTCCGCTTCCGCAAACAGGCGCTCCGCCGTCTCCGGGAAAGTGCGGGTCAGGGATGAGAACCGGGTCTCGCCCATCATGAACTCACGCAGCTTGCCGTTAGGGGCCTTGCTGTCCAGTTTGAAGGGGTTCTCGCCGGCCTCGACCAGTTCGGGGATGTAGCGCCACAGGGGCCAGTAGCCGCACTCCACCGCCATCTTCTCTTCGGTCTGGGCGATGCCCATGCCGTTGGAAATGCCGTGGTTGATGCAGGGCGCGTAAGCGATGATGAGGGACGGGCCTTTGTGGGCCTCAGCCTCTTTCAGTGCTGTGATGAGCTGGTTGGGATTCGCACCCATGGCTACCTGAGCAACGTAGATATTGCCGTAGGTCATGGCGATGGAGCCAAGGTCCTTCTTCGCCGTGGCCTTGCCTGCGTTGGCAAACTGCGCCACCGCGCCGATCTGGGTCGCCTTGGATGCCTGGCCGCCGGTATTGGAGTAGACCTCTGTATCCACGACCAGGACGTTTACGTCCAGGCCGGAGGCCAGCACGTGGTCCAGTCCGCCGTAGCCGATATCATAGGCCCAGCCGTCGCCGCCATACATCCACATGGACTTCTTCGGCAGGGCATCGGTGTTCTTTTTCAGGAATACCACGTCGGCGCTTTTGTCCTTGGTGGCTTTCAGTGCGTCTTTCAACGCATCGGATACCTTGCGGGTCTTATCACCGTTGTCGCCGTCTTTCAACCAGGCCTTGATAGCCTTTTTCAGCTTGTCGTCCTTAGTAGACGCAGCAGCCGCTTCGGCGTGCATCTTCATTTGGTTGCGCATCTGCTCTACGCTCAGGCACATACCCAGGGAGTACTCCGCGTTGTTCTCAAACAGGGAGTTAGAGGGCGCAGGTCCGTGTCCCTGGGAGTTCACCGCGTAGGGGAACGCCGGGGTGGAGGAACCCACAACATAGGTGCAGCCCGTGGCGTCGGCAATGTACATACGGTCGCCGAACAGCTGGGTCATCAGCTTCATGTACGGCGCTTCGCCGCAGCCGGCGCAGGAGCCGTTGAACTCATACAAAGGCCGCTCGAACTGGCTGCCCTTGATGGTGAATTTGTCCATGGGGTTGGCCTTTTCGCTCAGCGCCAAGCAGTGATCCCAGTTGGCCTGCTCGTCCAGCTGGGTCTCCAGCGGTTCCATGACAAGCGCTTTGTTCTTTGCCGGGCAGACGTTGGCGCAGGAGCCGCAACCCTGGCAGTCCAGCGGGTCTACCTGGATTCGGTAGCTGTACTTCTCCATGCCCTTGCCCATGGCCGGTTTCGTCTCGCAGGATTTGGGCGCTTTCTTTGCTTCGGCCGCGGTAAACAGGAACGGACGGATCGCCGCGTGGGGGCACACCAGCGCACACTGGTTGCAGCCGATGCAGTTTTCCGGGATCCATTTCGGCACATCCGTGGCGATGCCGCGCTTTTCGTACTTGGAGGTCTCCACCGGGGTCACGCCGTCGGCGTAGGGCATGAATACGGACACCGGCAGGGTATCGCCTGCCTGGTTGTTCACGGGGATCTGAATCTCCCGGATGTACTTGGGCAGGGTCTTATCCACGACCACTTTTTCGTCCTTGAGCTTCTTCCAGGACGCGGGGACTTCGATCTCCACAATGGCGTCCACGCCCTTGTCCACGGCCGCGCAGTTCATGTCCACGACCTTCTGGCCTTTCTTGGAGTAGCTCTTTACAATAGCGTCCTTCATATAGCCCACAGCTTTTTCGATAGGCATGATGCCGGACAGCTTGAAGAACGCCGATTGCAGTACGGTGTTGGTGCGGTTGCCCAGACCCAATTCCGTGGCAATCTCGGTCGCGTCGATGGTGTAGAACTTGATGTTCCGCTGGGCGATGATGCGTTTGACCTTGTTGGGCAGGTGCTCTTCCAGTTCCTTGCCCTTCCAGTTGGTGTTCAGCAGGAACGTGCCGCCCTCTTTGATCTCGCTGACGATATCAAAGGTCTTGATGTAAGACTGCTTGTGGCAGGCAACGAAGTCCGCCATGGTCACGTAGTATGTGCTGTGGATCGGCTCGTGTCCAAAGCGCAGGTGGCTCTTGGTCACACCGCCGGATTTTTTAGAATCGTACTCAAAATACGCCTGGGCGTACTGGTTGGTGTTGTCGCCGATGATCTTAATGGAGTTCTTGTTCGCGCCGACCGTGCCGTCGGAACCCAGGCCCCAGAATTTGCAGGAAATGATGCTCTTGCCCGCGGTGACGATGTTCTCGCCCAGGGGCAGGGATGTAAAGGTCACGTCGTCGTTGATGCCCACGGTGAAGTGGTTCTTCTTGCCGGTCTTCATGTTGTCGAACACGGCTTTCATCTGGGCGGGGGTAGTGTCCTTGGAGCTCAGGCCGTAGCGGCCCGCCAGCAGTTTGACCTTGCCGGCCAGCTTGCTCTCGGCAATGACGGTGCACACGTCCTCGTACAGCGGCTCGCCCAGCGCGCCCGGCTCCTTGGTGCGGTCCAGCACGGTGATGGTCTTCGCCGTGGCGGGGATGGCCTTCAGGAAGTGCTTCAGGCTGAACGGACGGTACAGGTGTACCTGGATCATGCCGACCTTTTCGCCCCGCTCCATGAGGTAGTCGACGACTTCCATCAGCGTCTCGCACACGCTGCCCATGGCGATGACCACACGGGTCGCCTGGGGATGGCCGTAGTAATTGAACAGCTGGTACTTCTTGCCGGTGACTTTGTTCACCTGCTTCATGTAATCTTCTACGATCTCCGGCAGGGCGTTATACGCGGTGTTGCACGCCTCGCGGGACTGGAAAAAGGTGTCTGGATTTTGCAGGGTAGAGCGGATGGTGGGGTGTTCGGTGCTCAGCGCGTGGTCTTTGAACTTTTGCACCGCGTCCCAATCCAGCATGGCGCCCAGGTCCTCGTAGTCCAGCACCTCGATCTTCTGCAGTTCGTGGGACGTGCGGAAGCCGTCAAAGAAATGCTGGAACGGGATGCTGCCTTTGATGGCGGACAGATGTGCCACGGCTGCCAGGTCCATGCACTCCTGCACACTGCCGGAGCAAAGCTGGGCAAAGCCCGTCTGACGGCAGGCCATCACGTCGGAATGGTCGCCGAAAATGGAAACGGAGTGGGTACCCACGGTACGGGCGGATACGTGCATCACGCCCGGGAGCATGGAACCCGCCATGCGGTACATGGGCGGGATCATCAGCAGCAAGCCCTGGGACGCTGTATAAGTGCTGGTAAGCGAACCGGTCTCCAACGCGCCGTGCATCGCGCCCGCCGCACCGGATTCAGCCTGGAGCTCCATGAGCTTTACCGGCTGGCCGAACAGATTCTTTTTGCCGTTTGCCGCCCACTCGTCCACATGGTCTGCCATGGGGCTGGAGGGCGTGATGGGATAGATGGTCGCGACTTCCGTGAACGCGTAAGACACGTACGCGGCGGCCTCGTTGCCGTCCATCGTTTTGAAGACTTTTTTCTTCTTCGCCATTGTTTTTCCTCCCATATCGTTTTCGGCGGCAAGCTGCCGTCGATGACATTCGACAAAATTCTAATACACATTTCTCAAAAAGTAAAGGACAGACCCTCATTTTTCTCCGAAACTTTTTGCTTTTTTATGTATTTTTTCGGGAATTTCTTGTTTTCGGCGCAAAATACCCCCGCTTCCGCCGCTTTCTGTGATTTTCATTGCCGTTTGCGGGAAACTGTGATACAATGAGACAAGCTACTTCTATCCTATGGAGAATCATCATGGCAAGAGAACCAAAACAGCGAAAAAAACACCATTTTATTCGCAAGACGATTTGCGGCCTGCTGCTGGCGGTGGTGCTGTTCGTCGCCTATTGCGCCTTGATCGCGGGAATGCCGGAAGCCGATGTGGACACGACAGACAAACGCAACGGCATCTGCAATATTCTCCTGGCCGGCACCGACGAGGGCGGGATGCGTACGGATACCATGATGCTGCTGTCCATCAATGACAAGGAACACACCGTCACCCTGCTGAGTTTGCCCCGGGATACGTATACCGAGGGCTATAATCCGCCCAAGCTGAACTCCGCCTGCGCGGCCGGCGGCGGTGGGGAAGAGGGGATGCAGTGGCTCAGACACGAGGTGTCCTCTCTCCTGGGCATCATCCCGGACGGTTACGTGCTGGTGAATTTCAATGTGTTTGAAGACATTGTGGATACCTTCGGCGGGGTGAAGTTCTACGTCCCCATGGACATGGACTACGAGGACCCGGCGCAGGATTTGTACATCCATCTGGAGCAGGGCTACCAGAAGCTCAACGGGGAAAAAGCCGTGCAGCTCATGCGCTACCGCTCCGGCTACGCCATGGCCGACCTGGAACGGGTGAACGTCCAGCGGGAATTCCTGCAAGCCGCTCTGGACCAGTGGCTGGACCCCTGGCTCATCATCAAAGCGCCTATCGCCGCCGGGACGGTGTATAAGGACATGACGACTGACCTCTCCCCCGGCAACTGCATCTGGCTCATCCGGGCGCTGCTGCAATGCGATATCGCCCAGCTCAATACCCAGACGCTGCCCGGTGCGCCCCAGTATATCAACGGCGGGTCGTATTTCGTACCGGACGCCGGGGCAATCGAAGCTTTGACGACGGCATTTTACCCCTATGAAACGAACTGGTGAAAATAAAAAATTTTAGGAGACTACACTATGCCGGATTTTAACATCAACATCAAAAGAACGAACCCCAGTGCCGTCATTCCCACCCAGGGTACTCCCGGAGCCGCGGGCTTTGACCTGTGCGCCTGCATCGCCGCGCCTGTGACCATCTACCCCGGGGAGACGGTGCTCATTCCCACGGGGCTGGCCATGGAAATTCCACTGGGCGTGGCGGGGCTGATCTTTGCCCGCTCCGGCATGGCGTCCAAGCGCGGACTGGCCCCCAGCAATAAGGTCGCCGTCATCGACCCGGATTACCGGGGGGAGATTTTTGTCAGCCTGCTCAACCACGGGAAAGTCCAGCAGACCGTGGAACCGGGCGAACGTATCGCGCAGATGCTGTTCATGCCCTACGGCGTGCCGCTGTTCACCCCCGTGGACGATCTGAGCGATACCCAGCGGGGCGAGGGCGGTTTCGGCTCCACTGGGAGCGCCGCACCGGTACAGACCGCTGCACCCGCGCCCCAACCGGAACCCGCTGTTGAGCATCCCGACCCCAACGACTTCCGGGACGACGACGAGCGCAGCGCTGACGAGGCTTTCGCCAAGGGACTCGCTTACAAAAACGGCGACGGCGTGCAGCAAAGCAACGAGACCGCTATTGAGTATTTCAAAATCGCCGCGAAGCTGGGCCATGTGCAGGCGCAGCTCGCCGTGGGCGGATACTACTACGCGAAAAATGATTGCGTAGAAGCTGCCAAATGGCTGCAAATGGCCGCGGACCTGGGCAACGCAGAGGCGCTGTTCAACCTGGGCGTGTTCTATACCGAAGGCATGGGCGTGGATCAGGACCTTCCCAAAGCCGCAGACTTTTTCTATCGCGCCGCACGGCGGCACCACGCTGACGCGCGGTACGCTTACGCGGATATGTGCGCCAACGGCATCGGCGTGGAACAGGACCTCGAAAAAGCCGTGAAATGGTTCACCGCCGCGGCAGAGCAAGGCCATGTGGACGCTATGTTCCGGCTGGGGCAGATGTATGAGGAGGGGCAGGGCGTTGCCGTCGACCTCGCCCAAGCCCGGCAATGGTACCGGGCCGCCAATGAAAAGGGGCATCGGGGCGCTACCCAGGCGTTGGTGATGCTTCAGGTCAAGGAACTGGACGGGCAGTAAATCCGAACAACGCAAAAACCGGACACCCTATGGTGTCCGGTTTTTTTATGCCCGGTTCGGCTGGGCCGAGCGCAGTACCGTGTTGATGCCATCCGCGTAACGCTCCCACGCTTCCGTCTCCGTTTTGAGCAGGCCCTGGCCCTTGCGGGTCAGGTGGTAGTATTTCCGCTTCCGGCCTGAGGGCGCTTCCTGTTCGTAGGCTTTTACATAGCCCTCCCGCTCCAGGGCGTGCAGGACCGGGTACAAGGTCCCCTCTTTCATTTCAAAGGTCCGGTCCGACCGGCGGGACAGCTCTGTAATCATTTGATAGCCGTACATATCCCCGCCGCTGAGCAGGGTCAGCAGTAAAAGCTGCGTGTGGTCGATGGTTTTCTTTTTCATGGATGCCTCCTTTTCAGCCGTAGGGGTCGTAAACGGTGTCTATGATCCGGCCGTCTTTGTCAAATAGTGTTACCCTGGACATCGTGCCGACCCTGTCCCAGGAGCCCGGCATGGGCAATTCCGTTTGCAAAAGTACATACTTCCGCCCATTTTGGGTAAGCCATTCCCCCCGACCGGCGGTGAGGGTCTTCGCGCCGTCTGCGGGGGCCCAGTGATATGGGTCGTCGATTCGTTCCGTGAATCCCACCAGGGCCGTCACGGTCTGCGCCGCCGGGTCGTCGATCCTGCCAAACAGGATGTACCGGTATTGCCCGTCGTCTAATTCCCAGCCGTTTTCCATGACATGCCACGGGCCAGGGTCAGCCGTGCAGTCCAGCAGGGCGCTGCCGCCGACCCAGCCTTCCAATGTCAGCCACGTGTGGGTGAACAATACCGCGTTTTCGTTCTCGCTGACAGCGAAGTAGTTCAAATGCCGGTTTTCCATCTTCAGCTCTTGCCAGATCACGTGGGTCTCCCCGGTTTCGTAGAGGTTCTGAGACCGTTGACGCACCTGCCACGGGAACAGGTAAAGAAAGGTTTGGTTGGCAATCACAAGCAGAACCAGCAAAATGATACAATTCCGCAGGGCTTTTCGCTTTCGGGTCGGTTTTCGCTTTTTCATTCCAGCACCCCCTCCCACTCCAGCGGGACGTCCAGTTCTCCGTGCTGTCCCAGGTGATCACAGCTGACGTGGACGTACGGTTCTCCCGGTTCCACCGGCACATATACATGGAAATAGATCACCCAACTGTTGCGATAGGAATTGGTAATGAATGCGAAATTTAACGCATTCTTGTGGTTCTCCGGCGTATACCGCCCGGAGCGAAATTCCATGTTCTGATTCAAATACTGGTTGGTATAGGCCCATGGGCGCCGGTCATACTGCATGAACCGCAGCACCACCGCCCAGCCCTCTTCATAGTAATGCTCCGTGTCCTGCCAGAAAAGCCCCGCTTCCTTGCAGGTGATAACTTCGTTTCCGATCTGCATTTCCATGTCTACGGGGTAAAAGGTTTCCGGGTACGCACTTGTGTTGTAATCATAATAGTCCGCATAATGTGCGTGGAATGCTTCGTCGCTTCGTGAACCTATCCCGCCGATGGCAGTGATCCCGCAACAGATGCAGTAATAGGCCACAAACGCCGCCAGCACCGCCGCGATCCAGCCGAAATACAGCCAGAACATCGAGTACTGCGCGTTGATCGCCCTGCCCGTTTCCGCCGGGTCGCCCATGACCGCCACCGCGCGGGCTTCCGCTTCCTGGGGCGTGTAGTCCCGGGCGGACAGGGCCTCCATGCAGTCTTCTATGTGTCCGTCCAGCTCCCGGCGGACACTTTTCTTTTCGCCGTCTAACAGGTTTTTCAGTTCCGCGGATACCGCCTGCCAGTATTCCTCCCGTGTCATGCGGCCACCTCCCCCGGATACCTTGTTTCTCTATGTATATTATACATAGAATTGCGAGGTATGTCAAGCGGAAGGCGTAATTCTTTCTTGTTTCCTTGGGAAAAACAGGGTATAATACCACTATCAACTCATTGGAGCGCGTTATGGACGATTTGCTCATTATCGGATCCACCTGCGTGGACGTTATTATCCCCATTGACCGCCTGCCCAAAACCGGCGAGGATATCCAGTCGTTCAGCCAGACCTTTTCCATCGGCGGGTGCGGCTGGAACGTGTACCGGGCGGCGCGGCTGTCCGGGGCGGCGCCGGTGTTCCTCTCCCCGGTGGGGACGGGGGCTTACGGCGATTTGGTCGCCGGGGAATTTTCCCGCTGGGGGCTGCCCGTCCCCAAGCGGGCGGACCGGGACAACGGCTGCTGCTACTGTCTGGTGGAATCCGGCGGCGAGCGGACCTTTTTGTCCGTGCGGGGCGCGGAATACCGGGTCACCCGGGAGATGCTCGATGCCTTGCCCGGGCGGTTCACCATGGCGTATGTGTGCGGCATGGAATTGCAGGAGCCTACCGGGGCGGACATGCTGAACTGGCTGGAATCGCACCGGGAAACGGCGGTGTTTTACGCGCCGGGTCCCCAAGGCGTGCTGCTGGACAAAGCCCGGCAGGACCGGATTCTGGCTCTGGGGCCGATACTGCATCTGAGTGCGGATGAAGCGTTGATTTTGTCCGGGACGGATACGCCGGACGACGCTGCAAACCGGCTGGCGGGCCGTACCGGGAATACCGTGGTCATCACCCTGGGCGGCAACGGCTGCCTGTGCCGTACGGCGGACGGGGACGTGCTGCGGGTCCCGGCGGTCCCGGCGGCGGTGGCGGATACCATCGGCGCGGGCGATACCCACGCGGGGATGCTGCTGGGCTGTTTGTATCAGGGCATGGCGCTGGACGCGGCCCTGGGAATGGCGAACCGGGCGGCCGCCGCGGTCGTAGCCCGGCATGGCGCGGACATCCTGCGAACATTGGAGGAATTGCTATGAGTATTTTTGACAGATTCAGGAAAAAGAACGGCGCTGACGAGGAGGCCCTGCGGCGCAATTTTATCAGCGCCCGGCAGCAGAATCTCAACCGCTGCCAGAAGCTGCGGGTGGAACCGGGCGTGCTCAGCGGGCTGTTCGTGGAGACAAAAAAGACCAAGCTGGTGAAAGTGGGCGACATGGACCTGGCCGGACAGCGGCCGCTGCTGTGCGACCCGTGCTATTTGGGGTCCAATATGGCAAACCCCACGGAGCGCGCTGTCACGCCGGGGAAATATCCCGTATTCGCCGCGGTGCTGAATACGAAAATGACCGGGCGGGTCATCAGCGGCGTGAAGATCAAGTTTTCCGACGCCCTCACCGTGCGCCATGAGATTGCCATGCCCCTGGGCATGAAGGCATGGCAGGCCGACGACCCTATGGTCTACCCCGGCGTGAGCGTTGAGACCGGCGTGGTGTGCTGCGTGGACGAGGTGACGGAGCTGCCCTTCGCCGCCTATCTGAACCGCTACTACGACACCCATCCCGGGCAGGACCTCATCCATGACGAGTTGCTGCCCCTGGTGGAAGCGTCCGGCTTCGCCATGTGGACCATTCCTGGCACGGACGATCAGGTCCCCATTTTCAGCGTGGGGCTGGGTTCCGGCATTTATAACAGCTATTGGGGCTTCGACCAGGAAAACCGGCTGACGGAATTGGTTTTGCCGCTGGCGTACCCTGAACTATTTGAATAAGGAGGAATCATCATGCCAAACATCGAGAAACTGACGGAAAATCTGAAAAAACACGGGTTTGACGTGTCCTATTACGAGACCGGGGCGGAAGCGGTCAAGGCGCTGACAGAAAAAATCCAGGGCAAGACCGTGGGCATCGGCGGGAGCAAGACCGTTGAGACACTGGGCCTGTTCGAGGCGCTGACCCCGGGCAACCAGGTGTCCTGGCACTGGAAAAAGACCTCCCCCGACGCCAATGACGTGTCCGCCCGGGCGCAGGTGTACCTGTGCAGCGCCAACGGCGTGGCGGAGACCGGGGAAATCATCAATATCGACGGCACGGGCAACCGCATCGCCGCCGCCGAATATGGCCGGGAGGCCGTGTACATCATCATCGGCGTGAACAAGATCGCGCCGGACTACGAAAGCGCCCTGTGGCGTGCCCGGAATATCGCCGCACCCCTGAACGCCAAACGGCTGGATCGGAAGACGCCCTGCGCGCTGTCGGCGGAAATGAAGTGCTACGACTGCGACAGCCCGGAGCGTATCTGCCGGGGTCTGAGCGTGTTCTACCGGAAGCTCACCGGCGTAAAGACCTGCGAGGTAGTCATCATTAACGAGGAGCTGGGATACTGAGCCATGCACGACGAGCTGACAAAAATCGATATCCAGAAAATGCAGGAGGAACTGGAGCACCGGCGGAATGTCCTGCGCCCGCAGCTGATCGAGGAAGTGAAAGTCGCCCGGGGCTTCGGGGACCTGTCGGAAAACTTCGAGTACAAGGCCGCCAAGCGGGAGAAAAACCACAACGACAGCCGCATCCGCTATCTGGAACGCATGATCGCCACCGCGGTGGTCATCGGCACCGATTCCGCCGCGGATGAGATCGGCTTGTTCGACACCGTCACCGTGTTCATGGAAGACGAAAACGAGGAAGCCGTGTTCCGCATCGTCACCACCCTGCGGCAAAATCCCCTGGAGGGGCTCATCAGCAAGGAATCCCCCGTGGGCGGTGCGCTGCTGGGGCATAAGGTGGGCGACACCGTGCATATCCAGGTGAACGACCGCTACGGCTATGACGCGAAAATTGTCAAAATCGAAAAGGGCACGGACGACGAGGACCTGCCCATCACAAAATACTGAATCAGGGCGGGGAACTTCCCCGCCCTTGTTTCGTAAATGTTTACATTTCCAACGATTTACAAACCGCGGCTTTTCTGGTATGATAAATTGGTTATCATATGGAAAAAGGAGGGCTTGTATGAACTATGGCGTGATCCTCGGCAGCATTCAAAAAAGCCTGATCTATCATATCATCGCCTCCATCGCCGGATGGTTTTCCCGGCAGTGGAAGCAAAGCCCTGTCATCCACTGGTTTTTGCATCAGCCGGATGGACAGGCCCGGAGCGGGAACAGTCTTTTTTACCGGCTGTTCCGGGGCGTTCAGGGGCTGCTGTTCAAGCTGTTCCACCTGCTGCGGCTGGACAAGGTGACTACCCACAGCATGTTCCGTAAGCCGGTCATCTGGTCGGGACTGGCGGTGCTTTTGGCTCCGGTGCTGCCCACGATGGCGGTACTGGCACTGGTGCTGGTGGCATTTTGCTCCCTGGTGCTGACCTTTGGGTGCAACCGGGAACAGGAACTGGTCTACTTCCCGGTGAATAAGTTCGTGTACTGCTTCGCCTTCGTGTACGTGTTCGCGGCGTTTACCTCCGTGACCCCGGGGGCGAGCCTGCCCATATCGGCCATGTTCTGTGCGTTTGCGTTGTTTTTCATCGCACTGACCAACAGCGTGGGGTCTTATAAGCAGCTCAAGACCCTGTCCGCTTTGCTGGTGCTCATGGGCGTGGCGGTGGCGCTGTACGGGTTTTACCAGTACTTCGCCCCCAACCAGTGGCACGGGGCCTGGCTGGATAGCGATTACTTCGGCGCGGGCTTCCGGGTATACTCCACTCTGGGCAACCCCAATGTGCTGGGGGAGTATTTCCTGCTGGTCATTCCCCTGTGCGTGGGCTTTTTGTTCTCCGCAAAGACCTGGGTTCAGCGCATTTTCTGGGCCGGGTGCTTCGGGATCATGATGCTGTGCATGGTAATGACCTTTTCCCGGGGCTGCTGGCTGGGCATTTGTCTCGCCGCCGCGATCTTTATGGTGATGTACGACCGGCGGTTTTTGCTGGTGGGGGTCCTCGCCATCATCGCCGCACCGTTTGTCCTGCCGGATTCCATCATGCAGCGGCTCATGAGCATCGGGGATATGACGGATACGTCCACATCCTACCGGGTGTATATCTGGCAGGGCACCGTGGCCATGCTGAAGGACTACTGGTTCTGCGGCGTAGGGCCTGGGCAGGCGGCGTTCAATGTGCTGTACCCCGCCTATTCCCTGGGCACTATTTCCGCCCCCCACGCCCATAACCTGCTGCTGCAAACCATGGCGGATACGGGCGTTTGCGGCGTGGCGTTGCTGGTCATCACGGTGTTTTCCGGCTTCCGCACCCTGTGCGCCGCGGTCAGCCGGGAGACCAACAAGGAACACCGCATGTTCCAGACCGCCGGCATCGCCGCCATCGCAGGTTTCGCCATTCAAAGCATGTTCGACTATACCTTTTACAATTACCGGGTAATGCTCCTGTTCTGGGGATTTTTGGGCATTTATCTGCTGTTTACCAAGCTCAGAGAGGAGGACGCGGCATGACAAAGGTGCTGAATATCATCAGCGATACCAACATCGGCGGCGCGGGGCGCTGTCTCATCAATTTTCTGAAATATTACGACCGTTCCCGGTATGAGGTGAAAGTCGTTTTGCCCGAGGGCAGCCAGCTTAAGCCGGAAGTGCTCAAGCTGGATACCCCGGTCATCGAGGTCCCTGGCATGGGGGACAAGTCCTTTTCCGTGCAGGCTGTCCGGGCACTGAAAAAAGTCATCAAGGCCGAACGGCCCCAGATCGTGCATACCCACGGGGCCATGTCCGGGCGCGTCGCCGCAAAAGGCACCGGGGCAAAGATCGTTTACACCCGGCACTCGGCGTTTCCCGTGCCGGAGCGCATCAAAAAGAATCCCGGACGCTTCGTCAACAAGACCCTCAACGAGCACTATGCCGACCGTATCATCGCCGTGAGCGAGGCCTGCAAGGAAAACCTCACCGACGGCGGCATCGATCCGGCGCTCATCACGGTCATGATGAACGGCGTGGAGGCCGTGAATCGGGCAAGCAACGCAGAATGTGAGGCGCTGCGGGCGCAATACGGCATTCGGCCGGGGGACTTTGTGCTGGGCATCATGGCCCGGATCGAGGATTATAAGGGGCATCTTTATATTTTGGACGCCGTGAAACGGCTGGCGGACCAGGGCCGCCCGGTGAAACTTATCATCGCCGGGGAGGGCAGCTTCGAGCAGACCGTGCGGGCTAAGGCAAAGGAACTGGCGCTGGACCAGCAGGTAATTTTCGCCGGGTTCGTGCGGAATGTGGCGCCGATTTTGAGTATTCTCGACTTGCAGCTGAATGCGTCCTACGGCACAGAGGCTTCCAGTCTGGCGATGATCGAGGCGTTCAGCCTGGGCATCCCCGTGGTGGCCAGCGACTACGGCGGCAATCCCTGGATGGTGGACGAAGGGGAATCCGGTTTCCTCTTCCCCAGCCGGGACAGCGCCGCTATGGCGGAGCGCATCGCCGGGATCATGGATGACCCCGCGCTGTTCGCCCATATGAAGACCCGGGCGGCGGAAATCTACCGGGAACGCTTCACCGGGGAGATTTTTGCCCGGAACGTGGAAGCGGTGTACGACAAAGCATTGGAGGGTTAATGATGGAAGAACAAAAGAAGCTGAAAATCAGCGTTTTCGATATCGTCATCGTGGCGGCGGTCATCGTGGCGGCGGCTGCGGTGTTTATGCTTTTGAAGCCCAAGGACGTGAAAGTGGCCGCGCCGACGACGGTGCCCACGGAATTCACCGTGGAACTCGTGCAGGTGCCCAAGGGCGCCGCGGACCTCATCCAGCCCGGCGACGCCATCCGGGACAGTGCCCGGAATTACGACATCGGCACTGTGGTGTCCCACGAGGTGCAGCCTTACACCGTGCAGGTCGCGGACGAGGAAAACCTGACCGTGAAAAACGCCGTGCTGGACCGGTATGACAACATTCTGCTCACCATCCAGGCCAATATGCTCACCGGCGGCACCGCGCTCACCGCAGAAAGCGGTTATCAAATCACAGTGGGCACCAAGGTCTATCTGGCCGGCCCGTGCTACGCCGGCACCGGCTATGTCATTGCCATTGATCGGGGGGACGCATGATGAAAAAAGCTTATCATTTCAATTGGATCGACGCGCTGGTCTGCCTGCTTCTGGTGCTGCTGGCCGCGGGCGCGATGTATAAATTCACCGCCGCGGAGCACACCGGTGCCGCGAATCACGACGTAATCCGCTATGTGGTGCAGATCCCCGCGGGGAAAGCCTCCACGGTGGACAGCGTGCGGCCCGGGGACGTGCTGTATGATTCCGACAGCGGCAACGCCATCGGCACCGTCACGGAAGTGAACGCCGAACCCGCCCTGAAAGAGATCCCCCTGCCCGACGGCACCTGCGAATGGGGCACCATCGACGATCGCTACGATCTATACATCACCGTGGAAGCCGAGGGCACCGTCAATGACCGCCGGGAGCGGCTGGTGAACCGCACCTATCAGATCCAGGTGGGCGCGGAGCACACCATGAACACCCGCTACCGCTCCTTTACCGGCCTAATCTGGGACATCCTCTGAGGCGGCGGATATGGAACAAAAACGCACCATCCTCATGGCCACCATGGGGTTGGATATCGGCGGGGCGGAGACCCATATCGTGGAACTGAGCAAGCAGCTGCGCCGCTGGGGTTATGACGTGATCGTGGTGTCCAACGGGGGCGTGTATGAGGAAGAACTCACCCAGGCGGGGGTGCGCTGTTTTCACGCGCCCATGCACCGCCGCTCCCCCGTGCCGATGCTGAAGTCCCTGTTCGCTCTGCGCCGCATCATCAAAGCGGAGCGGCCGGACGTGGTCCATGCCCACGCCCGGATCCCCGGCTTTTTGTGCGGTATTTTGCACCGGCTTATGAAATTCCCCTTCGTCACCACCGCCCATTGGGTGTTTGACGCCGGAGGCGCGCTGCGCTTCCTCACCAACTGGGGACAGCGCACCATCGCCGTGTCCGACGACATTAAAGACTATCTCTGGGATAATTACCAGATCCCCGGCGACCGGGTCACGGTCACCATCAACGGCATCGACACGGAGAAATTCTCCCCGGCGGTCTCCGGGCAGGCGGTCCGGGCGGAACTGGGCATCCCGGCGGACGCGGTCTGCGTCTGCTGCGTCAGCCGTCTGGACGACAGCCGCGCTTTGGCCGCCCGGCACCTCATCGCCGCGGCGCCGGAACTGGCGAAGCGCCATCCGGGGCTGCGGGTGCTCATCGCCGGAGGCGGCGATGTGTACGACGAACTGAAAGCCCAAGCGGACGCGGCCAATCAGGCGGCGGGGTATCCACTGCTGCACCTCCCCGGCGCGCGGACGGATATCAATGAGATCGTCGCCGCCGGAGACGTGTTTGTGGGCGTTTCCCGGGCGGCGCTGGAGGCTATGGCGGCGGCGAAGCCTGTCATCATCGCCGGAAACGAGGGGTATCACAGCATTTTCACCCCCGATAAGCTGGAGGAAGCCAAGCTGGGCAATTTCTGCTGCCGGGGTCTGCCTATGTGTACCCCGGAATCCTTGCTGGCGGACGCGGACGCGCTGTTGTCCGCCGGGCCGGAGACTTGGAAACAGCAGGGGGCATACAACCGGCAGGTCATTTTCGACCACTATTCCGTGGCCCGCATGACTGAAGACGCGCTTTCTGTCTATCGTCAGGTGTGGCGCAAGCGCACCGCTGTCATTTCCGGGTATTACGGCTATCATAACCTGGGGGACGACGCTATTTTGCTTTCCATCCGCCGCCGGCTTGCCCGGCTCAGCGGAGACGTTGAACTGGTGGCCTTGTCCAATTCCCCGGAAAGCACCCTGGCGGAGTACGGCGTGAACGCCGTGAAGCGCTTCAGTGTGGGGCAGGTGCGCCGGGCCATCCGGCAGGCCGACCTGCTCATTTCCGGCGGCGGGAGCCTGCTGCAGGACCGCACCAGCACCCGCTCCATTTTGTATTACCTCTTCGTCATCCGCACGGCCCTACATTACAACAAACCCGTGATGCTCTACGCAAACGGCATCGGTCCCGTGACGAAGCCCACCAACCGCAGGCGGGTGCGGGATGTGGTGTCCCGGGCGGACGCGATCACCCTGCGGGACGGCGATTCCCTGGCGGAGCTTCAGGCCATGGGGGTGGACCATCCCCGCATGACTGTCACTGCCGACCCGGTGTTTACCCTGAACGGCATCCCGCCGGAGCAGGCAAAAAAACGGCTGCTGGACGAGCAAATTCCGCTGGATCAGCCCATTTTGGCGGTGTCTATGCGCCAATCCGCCCACATCGCCGGGCGGCTGGACGAACTCGCCGCGTTCTGCGACAAGGCCGCCCAGACCCATACGGTGCTATTCATCATCATGCAGACCCCCGACGACAGGGCCGTGACCGAAGACATCCGCGCCCGCATGACCGCCCGGTCCTATACCTTTGCCTCCCCCGGCGAGCCGGAGACGATGATGGGCGTGATCGCTTTGTGCGACGCGGTGTTCAGTATGCGGCTGCATACGGTCATCTTCGCCGCCAAAGAGCGGGTGCCGGTGATGGGGCTGGTCTATGACCCCAAGGTGCAGTCCTATCTGGAGCTTCTTGGTATGCCAAGCTGCGGCACACCGGCGGATTTTTCCGCGGAAACCGGGCAGACTGTATTGACCGGGCTTTTGCAAAACCGGGCGGAGTACGCGGCGCGGTTGTCCGAACTCGCCCCACGGCTGGAGGCCGCGGCGGGGGAAAATGAACAGGTCTTGGCCCAGCTATTGGGTCTGACGGAACAGGAGCAGATATGAAGATCGCGGTCATTACAGGCGCGTCATCCGGTATGGGACGGGAATGCGCCGTGCAGCTGGACCGGCTGCGGAAATACGACGAGATTTGGGTCATCGCCCGCCGGGGCGACCGGCTTTTGAGCCTGACCGGGGCTTTGCGGGCCAAGGTGCGGCCCGTCCCGTTGGACCTGACGGCGGACGGGAGCGTGGCGGAATACGCCAAGCTGCTGGCAGAGCATCAGCCGGACGTCAAGACCCTGGTCAACGCCGCGGGCTTCGGGCTGTTCGGCAACTTCGCGGATCTGCCGCTGGATGAGCAGCTCAATATGATCGACCTGAACTGTAAGGCTCTGGTGGCTATGACCCACGTGACCCTGCCGTACATGAACGAGGGCGGGGAAATTTACGAGTTCGCCTCTATCGCGTCTATGCAGCCCATCCCGTTTTTGAACATTTACGCCGCCACAAAAGCTTTTGTGCGCAGCTTTACCCAGGCGCTGAACCTGGAATTGCGGGACCGCGGCATCCGGGCCATGGCCGTATGCCCCTGCTGGGTGGACACAGAATTTTTTGACCGGGCGAACCAATACGCCCAGATCCCCTATTACAGCCGCATCTGGAACCCCCGGGACGTGGTACGCACCGCCATCCGGGATATGCGCAAGGGCAAGGACGTATCCATCCACGGCGCGAGCATCAAAGCCCAGGGCCTGTTCGGCCGGGTACTGCCCCGGCTGGCTATGGAGGTCTGGACCCGGCAGCAAAATCTGTAAATTCCGCAAGACCGCATTCCAATAGGAATGCGGTCTTGTCTTTTTGCATAAAAATAGCCAGAGATACCTTAATATGATATTCATACAATTTCCATTGAAATTTTTCTGTCATTTCGTTATAATCGTCTTTTAGAGAAAACGACAACATTCGACAGGCGGTACATATGAAGATCACGAACGCACCGAAATTGGAACATTCCCTGTCTCTGGGCATCGATATCGGCTCAACGACCGCGAAACTGGTGCTTATTGACGACGGGGAGGTCATTTACGAAAAATATGAGCGGCATTTCTCCCAGGTCCGGCAGAAGACCACGGAAATGCTGCAAGATATCCGTCATCTTTTGGAGGGACGGCGCTTTTTCGCGTCCATTTCCGGCTCTGCGGGTTTGGGACTGGCCCAGGCTGCCGGCATCCCCTTTGTCCAGGAGGTCTACGCCACCGGGGAGGTCATCCGGGTATTGGAGCCGGACACCAGCGTGGTCATTGAGCTGGGCGGCGAGGACGCGAAGGTCATCTTCTTCAAAGGCGGCACCGATGAGCGCATGAACGGCACCTGCGCCGGCGGCACGGGGGCATTTATCGACCAGATGGCCGTGCTTTTGAACATGACCGTAGAGGAAATGGACGCGGCCAGCCTGGAGCACACACGGCTGTATCCGATTGCATCCCGGTGCGGAGTGTTCGCGAAAACGGACATCCAGCCGCTTTTGAATCAGGGTGCGAATAAGTCCGACGTGGCAGCCAGCATTTATCAGGCAGTGGTAAACCAGACCATCGCGGGATTGGCCCAGGGCCGGAAGATCGAGGGCAAGGTCATGTTCCTGGGCGGGCCGCTGTACTACTGCCGGGGATTGCGGGAGCGCTTTGTGGATACCCTGCGCCTTACGGAGGAAACGGCGCTGTTCCCGGAATACGGGCGCTTCGCCGTTGCCCTGGGTGCGGCGCTGTACGGCGTGGACGGCGGGGAAGAATTCACCTATGATTCCCTGCTGGACTGCCTCATCGATTCCGTGACCCGCATGGCCCCCAGCGATGACCGTATGCCGCCTTTGTTCGACACCCAGGCGGATTACGAGGCTTTCGCCACCCGGCATAAGGCCGCCGTGGTGCCGTCCCGGGATATGGACAGCTACGCCGGCAAGGCATATCTGGGCATCGACTGCGGCTCGACGACCACGAAGCTGGCGCTTATTTCCGAAGACAAAAAGCTACTGTACACCTATTATAGTTCCAACCAAGGCAACCCGGTGGAGATCGTCCGGGCGCAGCTGGAGGAAATTCTGACCCGCTGCTCAGGCCGCATCCAAATCTGCGGCAGCGCCGCCACGGGCTACGGCGAGGAGCTTATCTGCCACGCGTTCGGCGTGGATGAGGGCGTGGTGGAGACCATCGCCCACTATACCGCGGCGAAATATTTCCAGCCCGACGTGGATTTCATTCTGGACATCGGCGGGCAGGACATCAAGTGCTTTAAAATCAGGAACGGCGCGATCGATTCCATCATGCTCAACGAGGCCTGTTCCTCCGGCTGCGGGTCGTTTATCGAGACCTTCGCAAAGTCCATGGGCTACGGGGTACAAACCTTCGCGGAAAAGGGCCTGCACGCCAAAGCCCCGGTGAATCTCGGCTCCCGGTGCACGGTGTTTATGAACTCCTCCGTGAAGCAAAGTCAAAAGGACGGCGCCACCGTGGAGGATATTTCCGCGGGCCTGTCTGTTTCCGTGGTGAAAAACGCGCTGTACAAGGTCATCCGGGCCAACTCCGCCCAGGAATTAGGCGAGCACATCGTGGTCCAGGGCGGCACGTTTTTGAATGACGCGGTGCTCCGGGCCTTTGAACTGGAGTTGGGCGCGCCGGTCATCCGTCCGGCCATCGCGGGACTGATGGGCGCTTACGGCGCGGCGCTCCACGCCATGCGCTTTTCGGAAAGCCGCATCCTTTCCCTGGACGAGCTGAAAAACTTTACCCATACGTCCACCCAATCTGTGTGCCAGGGCTGCGGGAACCATTGCCATTTGACCATCAATACCTTTGCCGACGGACGGAAGTTCATTTCCGGCAACCAATGCCAAAAAATGGTAGGCGGCAAGGCCGAGGAACTGCCGAACCTCCATCAAATCAAGCGGGACGCGCTCATGAAGCTGACCCCCATCCCCGGTGAACGGGGCAAGCTGGGTCTGCCGCTGGCGCTGGGGATGTACGAGCTGGCCCCCCTGTGGCACGCGCTGTTCACGGAACTGGGCTACGAGGTGGTTTTGTCCGGCCTGTCCACCCGGCGGACTTACGAAAAAGGGCAGTTCTCCATCCCGTCGGACACCGCCTGCTACCCAGCGAAGATCATGCACGGACACATCGAGGAACTCATCGAGCAGGGCTGCGACACGATTTTCTATCCCTGCCTGAGCTACAACATCGACGAGCACGCCGGGGACAATCACTACAACTGCCCGGTGGTCGCTTATTACGCCGAACTGCTGGCGGGGAATATGGACAGTCTCAGCCAGGTGCAGTTCTGGTACCCCTATCTCAGCGTGGACACCCCCAAGCAACTGGCCCACACCCTATACCACTACCTATCCAAATTCGACAACACCCTCACCAAGCGGGAAGTCAAGCGGGCCGTAGACAAGGGCTTCGCCGCCTACGAGACCCATATGGCCGCCATCCGCAACACCGGCGAGGCGGCGCTGGAATTCGCCCGGAGAAACGGCAAACGCATCATGATTCTGGCCGGGCGGCCCTACCATATCGACCCGGAAATCGGCCACGGCATTGATAAGCTGGCGAACCAGCTTGGCTTTGTGGTGGTCAGCGAGGACAGCGTCTGCCATCTGGCCCAGCCGCAGAAGGTGCACGTGCTCAACCAGTGGACCTACCACGCCCGGCTTTACCGGGCGGCCCGGTACGCCGCGGAGCACCCGGACACGGAGCTGGTGCAGCTGGTCAGCTTCGGCTGCGGTGTGGACGCCATCACCACCGACGAGGTCCGCGCCATTCTGGAGCAGGGCGGCAAGCTGTACACTCAAATCAAAATCGACGAGATCACCAATCTCGGTGCGGTGAAGATCCGCCTGCGCAGTCTGCTGGGCGCGCTGGAGGAACGGGAGGCGAAAGCATGAAAGACGAACAACTGGAATATGTACCGTTTACCAAGGAAATGATCGACACCCATACCATTTTGGTGCCGACCATGCTGCCCATGCATTTTAAAATGATCATCGCGTATATGGAAACTTTCGGCTACCACCTGGAACTGCTGGAAAAAAGCGGCCCGGAGATCCCCGAAACGGGCCTGAAATACGTGCATAATGACACCTGTTACCCGGCGATTCTGGTCATCGGGCAGTTCATGGACGCGATCAATTCCGGCAAATACGACCCGGATAAGCTCGCGCTCATCCAGTTCCAGACCGGCGGCGGCTGCCGGGCGTCGAATTACATCTCCCTGCTGCGCAAGGCGCTGAACAAGGCGGGTTACGGGCATATCCCGGTCATTTCCTTTTCCCTTGCCGGCATCGAAAAGCACCCAGGCTTCCAGCTGAGCCTGCCCATGCTGCGGGGGATGATGTACGCCGTATTCTACGGCGACCTGCTCATGTCCCTGGTGAACCAGGTGCGGCCCTACGAGATCGAAAAGGGCGCGGCCCAGCGGCTGGCGGACAAGTGGACCGCCCGGCTGGGCAAGGAATTGGGCAAGGGGCAGAAAATTCGTTACAGCGCCGTAAAAGCGAATTACCAGCGTATGATCGACGATTTCGCCCGCATCCCGATGCAAAAACGCAATGCCGTGAAGGTCGGCGTGGTGGGGGAAATTTTCGTGAAATATTCCCCGCTGGGCAACAACAACCTGGAGCAGTTTCTCGTGGACGAGGGTGCGGAGGCCGTTGTGCCGGGGCTGATGGACTTTATGCTGTACTGCGTGTACAACAACATCATGGACTATAAGCTCTACGGGCGGAACTACAAAATGCACCTGGCATCAAAAGCGGCGTTCAAGTACCTGTGCAAAAAGAAAAACGACATGATCGACATTCTCCGCAAGGACGGGCGATTCGAGGCCATGACCGATTTTGAGCACACCCTTACCCTGGCGGAGGGCTATCTGGGCATCGGCGCGAAAATGGGCGAGGGCTGGCTGCTCACCAGCGAGATGCTGGAACTCATCGAATCCGGGTGCAAAAACATCGTTTGTACCCAGCCTTTCGGCTGTCTGCCCAACCACATCTGCGGCAAGGGCATGATGAAGCCCATCAAGGAGCACCATCCGGATGTGAACATCGTGGCCATCGACTACGACGCCAGCAGCCCCAAGGTGAATCAGGAAAACCGCCTGAAGCTCATGCTGGCCAATGCCCGGGCGAATCTGGCTGCGGAAACGGAACAGGCCGAACGGAAAAAAGAACCTGTCACGATTTAAGAGAAAAAGGCGGCCGCAGGCCGCTTTTTTCGTGCTGTCAACGGACAGTTGACAGGTTTCCGCAAGTTGTTGCTTGCCATTTTCGCCGGTTTTGGGTAAGATAATTACACAGAAAGAGGGTGCAACTATGGAATTATATGAAAGCATCGCCGCCGTGCGGAAAGCCGCGGGTCTGACCCAAGAACAACTCGGCGCGCTGGTGGGTGTGACCCGGCAGGCCGTGAGCAAATGGGAAAGCGGCCAGGCTGTGCCCGACGCGCTGACCGTCGCCAGGCTGTGCCAAGTGCTGGGCGTATCCGCTGACACCCTGCTGGGCATCGCCCCGGCAGAGGACGGGACGGCGGAGGCAGAGGCAGCGGACACGGACCACGCCCCGGCGGTCTGCCCCTGCTGCGGACGGCTTTTTCAGGGAAATTTGTGCCTGACCTGCGGGTATATGCACACCGTGGGACCCAAAGGTCCCAAATATGCGCTGATTTTGCGGCAATCCAAGCTGGTCATCGATGAAGAGGACGGAAAGCGAGCGGAACGGGCTTTCGTGAAATACTGCGGCGTCAACGAGGAGTATGCCCATATGTACGTAGAGCAGCTCCGGGAGTACGGTACCCAGATCGTGCTGCGCCGGGGGCTTTACGATACCGAGGTGCAGTGGGTCGCCAGCCATATGCCCCGGGATACTTTTCGGATGTCCATCGTGCTGGACGACGGAGAAGACGATGATACGCTCCTCGCAAAGCCCGACACAATGGAACTGCCGCCCCCGGCCCAGCCGGAAAAGCAGTCCCTCGGCTTTGGCGGCACGGTGCTGGCGGTAGTCGTGGGCATTGTGGCGGCGGTGGTGCTGCTGTCGTTTCTGTGATGCGCCGGTGGCTCGCGCCCATGCCGGGGATCGCGGCGCTGTATCTGCTCAACCGGGCGACGCTGGGGCTGGACACCGGCACGGCGCTGCACACCCTGCGGGCGTGGTATTTCGCCGACGTGCTGGCCGGGGCGCTGATTTTATGCGTCGCCAACGCCCTGCTTTGCTGGGGGAACACCCACGACCCCCGCATCCGGCCCATCCGGGGCGTGCTTTCGGTCTCGGCGCTGGCGCTGGGTGTGGGGGCGTTCTGGGAGTTCGTCACCCCGCTGTATTTGGCACGGTCTGTGTCCGACCCCTGGGACCTGCTGGCTTATTGGCTGGGCAGCCTGCTTTGTTTGGGGCTTACTGAATATTGGAATCACAAGAAAAGCGGCTGAACGGCCGCTTTTTTCTTTTGTATAAAATTTCCACCCACGGGCAGACTATGGCTGATTACAAGTTCAGGGGGAACGCTTATGACGACTCAGCCCTCGGTCTGGACGGACTCGGTCCATCCCGCGGCCCGTCCGGCGCTGGAACATAACATTCAATGCGATGTGGCCGTCATCGGCGGCGGGCTGGCGGGTATCCTCACGGCGCGGTTTCTGCGGGACGCGGGCGTGAATGTGGTGGTGCTGGAAAAGCATCACATCGGCGCCGGGGAGACCGGGCGCACCACCGCCAAAATCACCGCCCAGCATGATCTCATTTACCACACCCTCGCCCAAAACCGCGGCCCCGCCGTCGCGCGACTGTACGCCAAGGCCAATCTGGAGGCCATCGACCAATACGAGGCCATCATCCGCACTCTGCCCACAGACTGCGGCTTTACCCGGTGCCCGGCGTACCTCTACACCAACGGCACCGGGCACCAGCTGCAACTGGAATACCTCGCCGCCAAGCAGGCCGGCATCCCCTGCGCCCTCACCCGGAAAACGGAACTGCCTGTCCCCGTCACCGCGGCCCTGCGTTTTGACAACCAGGCCCGGTTTCAGCCGCTGGAATTCCTCTATGCCCTGGGCCGGGACCTGCCGGTTTACGAGCACTCCCCCGTAGACAAGCTCCGCCGGGCAAACGGCCGCACCCTGCTGTATACCCCCGGCGGCACCGTCGCCGCCCGGAGTGTGGTCTTCGCGGCGCACTACCCCTTTGTCAACCTCCCGGGCTGGTACTTCGCCCGGCTGCATCAGGAGCGCAGCTACGTCATCGCTCTGGAAAACGCGTTTTTGCCCGATGGCGTGTATTTGGGCATCGACCCGGACGGGCTGAGCTTCCGCACGGCGGGGCCGTATCTCCTGCTGGGCGGCGGCAGCCACCGCACCGGGGAGGACCCCGGGCGCCCCTATGAGACCCTGGAGGCCCACGCCAAGACCCTTTGGCCGCAATCCCGGGTGGTACGGCGGTGGTCGGCACAGGACTGCGTGACCATCGACAACGTGCCCTATATCGGGCCATACGCCCCCAGCGCGCCGGACTGGTTCGTGGCTACGGGTTTTCGGAAGTGGGGTATGAGCACGTCTATGGTGGCGGCGCGGCTGCTCACCGACCTGATTTTAGGCGACCCCAATCCCTACGCGGCGCTATTCGACCCCAGCCGGAGCATCAAGGGCAGCGTGGGGAATCTCATGAACGAGATGGGCCACGCGGTCAAGAGCCTTACCAAAGGCCTGCTGCAAGGCCGGCGGTGTACCCACATGGGCTGCCGCCTGGAATGGAATCCCGCCGAGGGCACCTGGGACTGCCCCTGCCACGGCTCCCGCTTCGCCCCGGATGGTACGATTTTAAATAATCCAGCATTGGAGGAAGAACATTTTGAGTAACAAACTTTCTGCCGAACGCTCGCCCTATCTGCAAATGCACAAGGACAACCCTGTCAACTGGTATCCCTGGTGCAGCGAGGCTTTCGAGATTGCCCAGCGGGAAAATAAGCCGGTTTTTATCAGCATCGGCTATTCCGCCTGCCACTGGTGCCACGTGGTAGCGGACGAATCCTTTTCCAACCCGGATTTCGCCGCCGTGGCCAACCGATTTTTTGTTTGCATCAAGGTGGACAAAGAGGAACATCCCGCGGTGGACACGGTGTATATGAACGCCTGCCAGCTGCTCACCGGACGGGGCGGCTGGCCCCTGAACGTGCTGGCGACCCCCGACGGCAAGCCCTTTTTCGCCTTTACCTACCTGCCCCGGGACCGTATGTCCAGCCTGCTGGCGAATGTGGCCATGGGCTGGCACCAGAACAAGGCGTCCTATGAAAAGACCGCCGCCATCGTCACCGACCGCATGGAACGGCTCGCCCACAGCGTGCATCCTACCCAGCCCACGGCGCGCCTGTGGGAAAACCAGTTCCAGCGGCTTCGCAGCAGCTTTGACCGGGAGTTCGGCGGCTTTGGGGAAGCACCGAAATTCCCGTCACCGCAAAATCTGCTGTTTTTGCTGGAATACCACCGTTATACCGGCGACGAACTGGCCCTGCATATGGCAGAACTGACACTCACTTGCATGTACCGGGGCGGCATTTTCGACCACATCGGCGGCGGCTTTTGCCGCTATTCCACCGACGCCCGCTGGCAAGTCCCGCATTTTGAGAAAATGCTCTATGACAACGCCATGCTGGTGTACACCTACGCCGAGGCTTACGCCCGCACCGGAAACGCCCTGTACCGCATCGCCGCCGAGCGCTCCGCGGACTACGTCATCCGGGAACTGGGCAGTCCTACCGGGGGCTTTTTCTCCAGCCAGAACGCCGACAGCGACGGCGAGGAGGGAAAGTATTACGCCCTCACCCCCGACGAAGTGGAAAGCGTTCTGGGCAAAAACGACGCACAAGTCTTTTGTTTGCACTACCGCATCACCCATCCGGGCAATTTTGAGGGCCGGAACATCCCCAACCTCATCGGTGAGGATTCCCCTGAGGAAGACAGCGAATTGATGAGCGATCTGCGGGCCGATATTTACCGCTTCCGGCTGGAGCGAAGCCGTCTTTCCCGGGACGAAAAGATCCTCACCGCCTGGAACGGCATGATGATCGCGGCGCTGGCAAAGGCTGGGCGGGTGTTCGGCAAAGAAAAGTACCTCAACGCCGCCATGGAAGCGGAGGAATTCATCCGGGACGCACTCACCCGCCGAGGCCGGCTGCTGCTGCGCTGGCAGTCCGGGGAAGCCAAATTCGCCGGGTGTCTGGAAGACTACGTCTACTACGCCTGGGCACTGACAGAACTGGCCGATTCCGGCTGCGGGCCGGAGTATGCCCGGGCTGCCCGAGATGTGATGGATACCGTAGAGGAATTGTTCGCCGACCCCAGCGAGGGTGGATATTTCTACTGCACTGATGACGACAAGCACCTCCCCGTGCGGCCCAAGGAGGTCTGGGACGGCGCGTACCCGTCGGGCAACGCCGTGGCGCTGTACGTCCTGCTGAAGCTGCAAAAGGACGACCCCGACCCTGCGCTGGCTGAACGCGCCCAACGTCAGATGGCCTTCCTCTCCGGCGCGGCCCGCAGCTACGACTGCCCCTTCGCTCTCACCGCTATGATGAAATTCGCCGGCGAACGGGTCCGGCAGTAAAACAACTGCTTCCCGCAAAGCGCAGCGCATCCCCTAAAATAAAAAGTTCCCCCGGTAAACCGGGGGAACTTTTTATTTTACTCTTTACAGGTTATAAGCGATCTCGAAGCCCTCGTGCATAGCGTCGGAGGACTGACGCGCCTTGATGGCGTCGCCGATGACGTACACTTCGGGGACGAATTCCTTCAGCTCAGCGGACAGCGGATCGTAGTTCCGGGCGCCCAGACCGAACAGAACGTAGTCGAAGCCTTCCAGCCACTCTTCCTGATCCCACTCGCCGGCGGCGTTCTTGCGCTGCACTTTGACGGAGTGGTCGGTCACTTCCAGGACCTTGGTGTTCACGTTGATATGAACATTGCTGTGATCCAGAGCGCGCATCAGGGGAGCACGGTTGGGGATGCAAACGCCGTTCAGGACTTTGGGAGCCATCTCGATGATGGTGATATCGATATCGCCGATGGAGGTCTCCTTCTGGCCGGCGGTAGCCATCATCAGGTTGGGACGTGCGTCCATCAGGATGGTCTCGGCCGTCTCGCAGGCGACTTCGCCGCCGCCCAGGATGCAGACCTTGCCGGAGTTGATGACCAGATCGCCGCGCAGGAAGTCATGCGCGGTGAGCACGGGGTAATCCGCGGTGCCCTTGATGGGCGGGACCAGCGGCTTGGCGCCGGTAGCGCAGATCACGGCGTCGGGCGCGAAGGCCTTGACGTCGGCCACGGTGGCTTCCTTGTTGAACTCGATGTTCACGCCCAGCTTCTTGCACTGGAGGTTCAGGTACATCAGCCACTTGCACATCTCCTGCTTGCCGGGAGAGCGGACCGCCAGGTTCAGCTGGCCGCCGATCAGGCCGTCCTTTTCCCAGACAGTGACCTTATGTCCGCGGCGGGCGGCGGTCATCGCGGTGTACATACCGCCAGGGCCGGCGCCGATGACCAGGACCTTCTTGCTCTTGGCCGCGGGCTTGTCGATTTCAGGGTAGTCGTATTCCTTACCAACCAGCGGGTTGATGTGGCACTTGCACTGGGGAGATGCGGAGCTGCGGGTGACGCAGGAACCGTCGCAGGAGCCGCAGGGGACGATATCGTCCAGCAGGCCGGCCTTGGCCTTGTTGGGCAGGTCGGGATCGGCCAGCAGGGGACGGCCCATGGATACGCCGTCTACCAAACCGCGCTCCACGATGTCTGCCGCGTAGCGCACATCGTTGATCTTGCCCACGGCGTAAACGGGGATGTTCACGACCTTTTTAATTTCGGAAGCCTCGTACACGTTCATGCCGATCTGCTTGCCGTGGCTGGGCAGGATGCTTTCCAGCTGCTCATACTGCGTGCCGCCGGAGACTTCCAGCAGGTTCACGCCGGCTTCCTCAAACTTGGGCGCCAGGTACAGCATATCGTTCAGGGTGTTGCCGCCCTCAACGCGCTCGCTGCCGGATACGCGCAGGAAAATGGGGAAATCGGGGCTGAGGTTCTTGCGGCACTCGCGAATGACTTCCAGGATCAAACGGGCACGGTTGTCCAGCGTTCCGCCGTACTCGTCCATACGCTTATTGCGCAGGGAGGACAGGAACGAACCGGGCAGCATGTACGCGTGCGCGGTGTGCAGCCCCATGCCGCCGCAGCCGGCTTCTTCCACACGGCGGGCCGCCGCGCCGTACTGCTTCACGATGTTCTGGATCTCATCGATGGAGATGGGGCGGGAGACATGGCCGTTGGCGTTCTTGTTGGTGGAGGGGCCCAGGGGTGCGATGCCGCGGTAGCCGCAGATGGACTCGGGACCGGGATGCACGATCTGGGGCACCAGGGTGGAACCGGTGTCGGACACGCGCTTTGCAAAAGCCGCGAACTGGGGGACCAGCTCGTCACGGTCCAGCGCAGTGGTGCGGCCGATGTACCAGTATTTGTGGTCAACCGTGACAGCGTCGATCACGACGAAGCCACAGCCGCCTTCCGCACGGCGGACAAAAATGTCTGCCAGTTTCTTGGGGACAGTGCCGTCCGCCGCCTCGTAGTCCATGCTCATAGGAGCCAGACCGATGCGGTTTTGCAGCGTGGTTTTGCCAACCTTCAGGGGGCTGAACAACTTGGAATCTTTCATCTCCATGATACAATACCTCTTTCTTCGGTTTAGTGATGCGCATATGTTATATGCCTGGAAAATGCCGGAGCGTCCCGCACTCCAAAACAGGACGTTCTGGTACAGACATTTTACCACTACGTCAAAATGCACGCCGCTCCAAAGCGTTCGGCCCGCGCTGCGCGCCTGCCTCGCGCTCTTTCCGCTTCGTGATTTTTCCTCCTTCCGGCAAAACCCGCCTTGGCAATTGCTCCGCAATTGCACGGGTAGTCTCTGTTTTGCCGGAGCCGTCCGCGCTGCGGACGAGGTTTGGGGTACTTTTGCGGACGAAAGCCCTGCGCCCTTTCCGGGTGCGGGGCTTTCTATCCCACAGCGGTCTTACTTGATCGCACCGGTGGGGCAAGCACCCTCGCAGGCGCCGCAATCCACGCAGACATCAGCGTCAACCATGAACTTGTCGCCGTCAGCCTTGATGGCGTCCATGGGGCAGGCATCCTTGCAGGAACCGCAGCCGACACAGACTTCTTTGTCAATCTTGTGAGCCATAATATGTACCTCCATACAAGTATCGAAATTTGCCGTCCCTTTTGCATTATCGACAAATCTCATCAGATTACATTGTATCACAGATTATGTGAAAATCAAACAGTTTTTCATGGAAATCGCGGATATTTTTTTATCAATGGACCCGGTTGTGGGGAATCTTGCCGCAACCGCTTGCCAACGGATGAATTTTGTTATACAATCCAACCATGTGATACCTTTGCCCTGTGGTTTATAGAATGTATATGAGCGACGGGACAAGAAAATGTCCGCGACATGGGAGGGACCATAAAATGGCAGCAGATCAAGAGCATTTGAATCATCCGGAAGGGGAAGATCAGAACATTGTATTTGTGGATACCCACGCAATCATGAAAGCGGTGGAGGGTGTGCAGCGAGACCGGGAGAGCTTCCAGGTACTGCTGGAAAGCGCCGAGAGCGGCGATACCTCCGCGTATTACGACCTGGCCAGCCGGTACGCCGACGGCGAGGGCGTGGATAAGGACGAAAAACAGGCGTTCCACTGGTTTTCCATGAGCGCCGATGAGAGCGACCCCCGGGGCTTGGACGCCCTCGGCCGGTGCTACCAGATGGGTTTCGGCGTGGATAAGGACGAGGTGCGGGCCGCGGAACTGTTCCGGGAAGCCGCGGAAATGGATTACCCAGAGGCCATGGTGAGCATGGGGCTGTGCTATGAGCACGGCCTGGGCGTGCCGAAAGACCCGCCTGTGGCCGCGGATTGGTACTTCCAGGCCGCCCAGGCGGGGTACGCGCCGGGACAGTGCAATCTGGCGGTGTGCTACCTCAGCGCCATCGGCGTGGAGCGGGACATCGACCAGGCCGTAGAGTGGCTGGAAAAGGCCGCGGATCAGGATTGGGCCAGAGCCCAGTGCATTCTGGGCGAGTGCTACGAGGGCGGCGACGGCGTGGAAGAGGACAAACAGCAGGCCGTGGCCCTGTACCGCGCCGCGGCGGACCAGGGTTATGCCCCCGCCATGTGTAACCTGGGCGTGTGCTATTTAAACGGCATCGGCGTGGAATTGAATTTTGAAAAAGCGGTGGAATGGTTCGAGCACTCCGCAGCCCAGGATTGGCCCCGGGGCCAGTGCATTTTGGGCGAGTGCTGTGAAAACGGCCGGGGTACCGCGGAGAATATGTCCCGGGCCATCGAGCTGTACCGTAAGTCCGCCGAGGCCGGCTATCCCCCGGCCCAGACGGATTTAGCGGTGTGCTATCTCAACGGCGAGGGCGTGGAGGAAGACCCGAAAAAGGCCACCGAATGGCTGGAAAAGGCCGTGGCCCAGAATTTCTCCCGGGCCTTGTACATACTGGGCATCAATCTGCAAGAGGGCATCGGCGTCAGCCGGGACGATGACCGGGCCTTTACCCTGCTGCGTCAGGCGGCGGAACAGGACTATCCCCCCGCCATGTGCAGTCTGGGGCTGTGCTATGAAATGGGCCGGGGCGTGGAAATGGACCTGAAAACCGCCACGGAGTGGTATGAAAAGTCCGGTAACGCCGGCTATCCCTACGGGCAGTGCAATCTGGGGTACTGCTACCTCCGGGGCATCGGCGTGGACGTGGATTTCGCCAAGGCGGTGGAATGGCTGCAAAAGGCCGCGGAGCAGGATATGCCCCGGGCGCTGGGGATCTTGGGCGACTGCTGTCAAAACGGCGACGGCTTACCCCAGGACGACGTCAAGGCGGTGGAGTACTACCGCCGGGCCGCCGAGCAGGATTATCCGCCCTCCCAAACCGACCTGGGATTGTGCTACGAACTGGGCCGGGGCGTGGAAATGGATAAACACGAGGCCACGGTCTGGTACGAGAAAGCCGCCCAGGGCGGGCATCCTTACGGTCAGTGCAATCTGGGCTTTTGCTATTACCGGGGCATCGGCGTGGACGTGAACCTGGAAAAAGCGGTGTATTGGTTCCAAAAGGCCGCCGAGCAGGACCTGCCCCGGGCCTTGAGCCTGCTGGGCGACTGCTATCAGGCCGGCGAGGGCATTTCCATGGACGAGGAAAAGGCCGCGGACTGCTACCGCCGGGCCGCGGAGCAGGATTATCCCCCGGCCATCAACGATTTGGGCTTGTGCTATGAAATGGGCCGGGGCGTGCCCCGGGACCCGAAACGGGCCACGGAGTACTATCAGCGCGCCGGGGAGCTGGGCTACGCCACCGCCCAGTGCAACCTGGGGTACTGCTATTTGCAGGGCATCGGCGTCCAGCAGGACGCGGCGGCGGCCGTGCATTGGCTCCAACAGGCGGCGGACCAGGGGATGTCCCGGGCGATGGACCTGCTGGGCGACTGCTATCAAAACGGCGAAGGCGTGCCCCAGGACGACGGGAAAGCCGCGGAATTGTACCGCCAGGCCGCGGATGCAGGGTATGTCCCCGCCATGAACGATCTGGGCCTGTGCTATGAAATGGGCCGGGGCGTGGCGATGGACAAACAGGAAGCCACCGTCTGGTATCAGCAGGCGGCGGAGCGGGGCTACCCCACCGCCCAGTGCAATTTGGGCTTCTGCTACCTCCAGGGCATCGGCGTGGAAAAGGATCTGGCCCAGGCCGTAGAGTGGTTCCAGCGGGCCGCCGAACAGGATAACGCCCGGGCGCTGTATCACCTTTGCATTTGCAGCCGGGACGGCGAGGGCCTGCCGAAAGATGAGAGCAAGGCGCTGGCGATGCTCCGGCGTTCCGCGGAAATGGAATACGCTCCGGCCCTGTGCTTGCTGGGGTACAGCTATGAAATGGGCGAGTTGACCCTGGCCACCGACAAAAGCGAGGCCGTGAAATACTACCGCATGGCCGCCGAACAGGGCAATCTCACCGCCCAATGCAACCTGGGCTTTTGCTACTACGAGGGCATCGGCACCAAGCAGGACTACAAAGAGGCCGTCCGCTGGTTCACCGCCGCGGCCCAGCGGAATTACGAGCGGGCGATACACCTGCTGGGCGAGTGCTACCGGGACGGTTTAGGCGTGCAAAAGGACGTCTCCAAGGCCGTGGATTACTTCACCCAGGCCGCAGAGGGTGGGTATGCCCCCGCCATGTTCGCCTTGGGCGAGCACTACGCCAGCGGCGGCTTGTTCCAGCGGGACAAGAAAAAAGCCGCTTACTGGTACGAAAAGGCCGCCGACCAGGGCTATCCCGAGGCGGAGGAAAAGCTGAAAAAACTGAAAAAGAAATAAAATGAGACCCGGAGGAAAAATTTTTCCTCCGGGTTCTTGACAAATGTCAATAATTGTGGTTATATATGAATGACAGTTCAAGTGTTTTCTGACTGCTTTTTATTATACAGAAAATTCATGACCCCCATGGAAATAATCAGAACATAGCCCAGAAAGCTCAGCACGTCCGGCACCTGTTCAAACAGGAAAAAGCCGATGATCGCGCTGAAGATCACCTGGGAATAATCAAATACGGAAATCTCTTTCGCCGGGGCGAAGCCATACGCCGCCGTAATGGCGAATTGCCCTCCAGCGCTGAACGCGCCGCACAGCAGCAGCATGACGATCTGCCGCACCGTCGGGACAACAAAGTTCATGAGGGAAAACGGCATGGTGAACAAGCAGGAAAACACGGAAAAATACAGCACGATCACCGGGCCGGCTACGCCGCCCATGGACGCTTTCCGCACGCAGGTATAGGCCATACCGGCGCCCATGCCGCCGAAAAAGCCCAACAGCGCCGGGAAAGACTGTAAGCTTCCACCGGGCTTGATGATCAGCAGCGCGCCGCAAAAAGCGCCCATCACCGCCACCGCCTGAATGGGCTTTACCCGCTCTTTCAGCACAAAATATGAAAAGATGATGGCGAAAAAGGGCGAGAGTTTGTTGAGCATATTCGCGTCTGCCAAGTTCAGCCGGTCGATGGCATAGAAATTAAACAGCAGCCCGCAGGTGCCGAACACGCAGCGCAGCGCTACATACAGCCGATTTTCCCGGTCCACCCGCAGGGGCAGACGGTCCCAGCAAACGATGAACGCCGCTACCAGCGCCGCCACAAAATTGCGGAAAAACGCCTTTTCAATCGTAGGCAAGTCTCCTGCCAGCCGT
The DNA here is from genome assembly GCA_022800755.1 of Oscillospiraceae bacterium. Taxonomy (GTDB): domain Bacteria; phylum Bacillota; class Clostridia; order Oscillospirales; family Oscillospiraceae; genus HGM13010. The sequence goes on along the minus strand of JAAWQX010000015.1, from coordinate 2,751 downwards.
ACACAGGCGGACATACAGCCAAAGCACAGTGCGGAGCATAAAATGCACAACGCGCCTTTTACATGGTCGTTTTTTTTCATTTCCCCGCCTCCCGCGACGATTATAGCACAGGATAGCGGAAAATTCCAATCGTTACATTCCATAAACACAATCAATAAACACGATCAAAACCGAGCAAACTAAACCAAATGCGCCAGGAGGTGCTTTTTATGGAGTCCATTACCCAAAAATTTGACGTGACCGGCATGACCTGCGCGGCTTGTCAGGCCCATGTGCAAAAGGCCGTGGATAAGGTCCCCGGCGTGACGGCCTGCGCGGTGAACCTGCTGACCAATTCCATGACCGTGTCCTATGACGAGGGCGCGACCTCGCCGGAGGGCATTATTCACGCGGTGGAAAACGCCGGATATGGCGCCAGCCTGCCTGGTACGGCGGCGGTTCCGTCGGCGGGGCAGGCAGAACAGGCCCACGCCGGGGAGGTCAAGCACCGCATCATCGCTTCCGCCGGGTTTCTGATTGTTTTAATGTATATCGGCATGGGCGGGATGCTCGGTCTGCCGCTGCCGGGCTTTCTCGCCGGTATGGAGAATATGATGGTCGTTGCCATCGCGGAGCTTTTGCTCACGGTGCCCATCGTATTCATGGGCCGTGGGTACTTTGTCAATGGCTTTAAGTCCATGAAAGTCTTGGCTCCCAGTATGGACGCACTCATCGCCCTGGGCGCGGGCGCGGCGATCGTGTACAGCCTGTATTCCACCTTCGCCATGGCCGCCGCTTTGGGCCACGGGAATATGGAGGCGGCCATGGTCCATATGGATGGACTATACTTTGAGTCTGCCGGCACGATTTTGACCCTCATCACCGTGGGCAAGTACATGGAAGAGCGCAGCAAGGGCAAGACCAAGGACGCGCTGCAAAAACTCATGGACCTTACGCCTAAGACTGCCTGCGTCCTCCGGAACGGCGCAGAGGTCACGATCCCCGCCGAAGATGTGCGGGTGGGCGACATTGTCGTGGTGCGCTCCGGCGAGGCCCTGCCGGTGGACGGCGTTGTCCTCAGCGGCAGCGGCGCCATTGACGAATCTGCCATCACCGGCGAGTCTGTCCCCGCGGAAAAGCTCCCCGGCGACAAGGTCATCGGCGCTACGGTGAACAAGTCCGGGTATTTTACCTTTGAGGCCACCCAGGTGGGCGGCGAAACTACCTTGGCAAAAATCATCGCTTTGGTGGAGGACGCGGCGGGGTCAAAAGCCCCCATCGCCCGGTTGGCTGACAAGGTCTGCGCCGTGTTCGTCCCGGTGGTCATTGCTATTGCGGTCATCACCGCCGGGGTCTGGCTGTTCGCCGGACAGAGCTTTGGCTTTGCCTTGTCCCGGGCTATCGCGGTGCTGGTCATTTCCTGCCCCTGCGCTTTGGGGCTGGCTACGCCCACGGCGATCATGGTGGGCACTGGCAAAGGCGCGGACCTGGGCGTGCTGTTCAAGTCCGCTGAGGCACTGGAAGGATTAGCCCATACCAATGTCATGGTGCTGGATAAGACCGGCACCGTCACCAAGGGCGCACCGGAAGTCACGGATTTCCATGACCTTTCCGGCGACCTCCTGCCCCTGGCTGCCGCACTGGAGCACGCCAGCGAGCATCCGCTGTCTTTAGCGGTGGTGGATTACGCCAAGTCCAACGGTTTGACCAGCTTTCAGGATGTCACCGATTTCGCCGCCACACCCGGAATGGGGATCTCCGGCACCATCAACGGCAAGACGGTTTACGCCGGCAACCGCCGGTATATGGAGCAGCTGAATGTATCCTTTGATACCGCTTACGATGCCGCCGCCCAGGATGGCAAGACGGTCCTCTATTTCGCCGCCGACGGCGCGCCGCTGGGCGTCATCTGCTGCGCCGACGAGGTCAAACCCGACAGCGCCGACGCTATTGCCAAGTTGAAAGACGACGGCGTGGAGGTCGTCCTTCTCACCGGGGACAACGAAGTCACCGCCCGGGCCATCGGACGAAAGACCGGTATCGATACCGTGCTGGCCGGAGTCCTCCCGGACGAAAAGGAAGCCAAAATCCGAGAATTGATGAATTCCGGCAAAAAAGTCGCTATGGTAGGCGACGGCATCAACGACGCACCAGCGCTGATGCGAGCAGATGTGGGCGTTGCCATCGGCGCGGGGACGGACATCGCCATGGAATCAGCCGATGTGATCCTCACCCAAAGCAGCATCGCCGACGCGGTGAACGCCTTGCACCTGTCCCGGGCCACCATGCGCAATATCAAGCAGAATTTGTTCTGGGCGTTTTTCTATAACTGCATTGGCATTCCCATCGCCGCGGGCGCGCTGTATCCGGCCTTTCAACTGTCCCTCAGCCCCATGCTGGGTGCGCTGGCTATGAGCTTTTCCTCGTTTTTCGTCGTCACCAACGCCCTGCGCCTGCGCTGGCACAAACCCGCCATGGCCCGGACGCCCCAAATATTACAAATATCCGAAACAAAGGAGACAAGTAACATGACAAAAACTATCAACATTGAAGGCATGATGTGTCAGCACTGCGTCAAGCACGTGACCGACGCACTGAACAAGCTTCCCGGCGTAACTGCCCAGGTGTCTCTGGAAAACAAAAACGCCGTGTGCACCGTGGACACGTCCGTCACAGACGATACCCTCCGCGCCGCCGTGGTGGATGCGGGCTACGAGGTCACCATCATCCAGTAAACCGAAGCAGAAAAAACGCCCAAGCCAGCTGGCTTGG
>JAAWQX010000014.1 GCA_022800755.1 Oscillospiraceae bacterium | reverse complement strand
TGCCGGTGCGACGGGCGCCGCCGGTGCCGCTGGCCCTGCCGGCCCCACTGGACCTACCGGGCCTGCGGGTGCTGCCGGTGCGACGGGCGCCGCCGGTGCGGCTGGCCCTGCTGGACCTACCGGGCCTACCGGCCCTGCGGGTGCACTGACGCCGGGAACAGCGGTAGCAGATATCCCGGACGGTGCCGGAACGACGGAAATTGTAGACAAAATCAACGAACTGCTTGCCTCCCTGCGAGCGGCCGGCGTGATCGCAACCTAACCAAAACAGCCCGGGCAACCGGGCTGTACATAAAATCAGGAGGGGTCTGCTTTGAACATCGCAGTTTACGCCATCAGTAAGAACGAATCGAAATTCGTGGACGCCTGGGTGGACGCCATGTCCGAGGCGGACGCCATTTACGTCCTGGACACCGGGTCCACGGACGACACGGTTGCCCGGTTTCAAGCTCGGGGGGTCACGGTGGAGACCCAGGTCATTTCCCCATGGCGCTTTGATGTGGCTCGGAATCAGGCATTGGAGTTGGTACCAGAGGATGTGGATATCTGCGTATCCACGGATATCGACGAAGTGTTCCGCCCCGGCTGGAGGGCAGCGCTGGAACGAGCTTGGGTCCCGGGGACCCAGCAGGCAAATTTCCGCTATACCTGGAACTTCAACCCCGACGGCAGCGAAGGCTTTGTGTTCTACCGGGAAAAAATCCATGCCCGGCGGGGCTTCACCTGGGTCAATCCCGTCCACGAGGTGCTCGCCTACACCGAACCCGGCCGGCCGAAGGTAGTATTCGCCCAGGGCGTTCAACTGGACCACCACGCAGACGTGACCAAATCCCGGGCACAATACCTGCCGCTGTTAGAACTGGCGGTACAGGAAAATCCCGAAAATGACCGCAATACCCATTATTTGGGCCGGGAGTACCTATACTACAGCCGCTGGGCAGATTGTGTGTCCATGCTCAAGCGCCATTTGGCCCTACCCAGCGCACAATGGGCAGATGAACGGTGCGCGTCCATGCGCTACATCGCCCAAGCTTACGAGGCCATGGGAAATGACCGGGAGGCCCAGCAATACCTGCTCCGGGCCTGTGGGGAAGCCCCGTGGCTGCGGGAACCGTGGCTGGCGCTGGCACAGTTTTGCTACCGGCGGGAAGACTGGCCCGGCGTGCTGTACGCCGCCCGGCACGCTTTGGAAATCCAGTCCCGCCCCGCCACCTATATCAGCGAGGGCGACAGCTGGGGGCCGCTGCCCTACGACCTGGCAGCTCTGGCCAGTTATCGTCTGGGCGACCGGGCCGCGGCAGCCGAGTATGGGCAGCAGGCACTCCGGCTCGCGCCGGGGGACGCCCGGCTGCTGGAAAATCAGCGGTTTTACGAGGGCTGACCCAAATAAAAAGGCTTTGCGGAGACTTCCGCAAAGCCTTTTTTATTACTTCGTTCTGGGGGTCAGGATGGGAACGTCCAGGTCCGGGTCCATTTTGCGCTCCATCTCGATGCCGCTCAGCTCCGCGATCACCGCATCGGTGGTAAGCAGCACCGTAGTGCCTGGGGCCAGGTGGCCGCCGAAGCACTCCGCCTGCTTGTTGCTGATGGTCACGTGGACATGCAGGTTCACGCTGCCGTCCAGGTCGTGGCACACCACGCCGGACGCGCCCAGCAACTCCAGGGGGCCATCGATGAAAGTCGGCTCGCCGTAACCGTAGCCCGCTTTGGTGTCTACCTCGGTAGGGTTGCACAGGTAGGCCTTGGACAGGCTGCCCAGAGCGCTGACGATCACGCCGTTTTGGATGTTATTTTTCTTGCACACCTGGGTGAGACCCTCCAGCAGGTCGGTACCGGGCTTCAGCCGCACCGCCACCGCCCGGGCGAAGCCGCCCGCGCCGAAATCAAAGTTTACCATTTTTTGTTCCTCCTTCATATCATTTAAAGGCTTCGTAAATAGCCTTCTAACATCAAAGACGCCGCCACCGCGTCTACGTTTTTGCGGTGGTCCTTTTCCTTACGGCCGTTGGCGTGCAGGACGGCGTGAGCCTCAATGGAAGAGCGCCGCTCGTCCCAGAAGCGCACTTCCAGACCGGTTTCGTCTGTGAGCATCTGGGCGAATTCCCGGCTTAGGGCCGCACGTTCACCCTCGGTACCGTCCATATTCTTGGGCAGACCCAAAATAAGGATACCCACGTTCCGGCCCGTCGCTTCCTCCGCGATACGTTTCGCGGCTTTCTCCATGTTCCCGCCGTGGATGGTCCAGGCGTCGCCCACCAAAATCTGCCGCTCATCGGACACCGCCAGCCCAATGCGCCGGTCGCCGTAGTCAATAGCCATGGCTCTCATGACTGCACCTCAAAATACTTCCGCACCTCGGCCATCATATAAAGCGACCCACAGGCCACCACCACGCCGTTCATGAAGTTCGCCCGGAACTCCGCTCCCGCTGCGCCGGTAGCGACAGTATCTGCTACCGCCACCCAGTGGTCCCGGTCGGACAGGTACGCCGCAAGCTCGGTGGCTTTCAGCGCCCGAGGGGAATCCGGCTCTACCACAACAAAATCTACCGCCACTTCCTTGAGCATATCCATCATAGGCCGCCATTCCTTATCCGCCAGCACCCCCACCAGACACACCACACGCCGACCCGGCAGGTAGTGCCGAATCCCCGCGCACAGGCTCGCCATCCCTTGGGGATTATGGGCGCCGTCCACAATGGCGATGGGATCCCGGCTGACGACCTCAAACCGGGCGGGCCACCGGGTCGCCGCGAAGCCCGCTTTCAGCGCCTCGTCGGAAATCTCCCAGCCCCGTGTCCGCAGGACCGCAACGATCTCCAGCACAACGGATGCGTTGCAAAGCTGGTGCTCCCCCAACAGTGCCATGGATAGTTCCGGGCCGTTTTGATAGCGGAAGGTCTGTCCGTCCAAACCGTCTTTGATGGATACAATGTCCGCGAACGCCGCCACAGACAGGCTTCCGCCCTGCTTCGCGGCCATTTCCCGAATGACATTCAAGGCAGCTTCCCCACTGTCGTAAGCCACTACCGGCGCGCCGGGCTTGATGATACATGCCTTCTCCCACGCAATTTGTGCGATGCTGTCCCCCAGATACTCTGTGTGGTCCAGTCCGATGTTCGTAATGACGGCACATTCGTCCGCGGGAATCAGGTTCGTCGCGTCCAAGCGGCCGCCAAGCCCGGTTTCCAGCACTACAATATCGCATTTTTCCTGGGCAAACCACAAAAAAGCCGCCGCGGTGATGAGTTCAAACTCTGTGGGTTTGTCCTCCATGGCGTCAGCCACAGGCTGAAGCTGTTCCACCACCGCCGCCAGTGCGTCATCTTCGATGGGCACGCCGTTGACCTGCATCCGCTCGTTGAACCGGGTAATATACGGCGAGGTATACAGCCCCGTGCGGTACCCCGCCGCCGTGAGCACGCCGGACAGCAGCGCGGAAACACTGCCCTTGCCGTTGGTCCCGGCGATGTGGATATATTTTAAATCATTCTGGACATTCCCCAGCCCGCCCATCAGCGCGGCAATCCGCGTAAGGCCGGGTCTGGACCCCTGCCAGGCAACGCTGCTGATGTAGTCCAGCGCTTCATTGTAAGTCATGATGGGTCTCCTGAAAATTATGATCGTTTCTATTATAGCACCGGGAATCGGAATTGACAATCGCCATAGACATTTTTTCCCAGAGAGAAATCCCCAAAAACCGCGAAAAAAGGCGTGTTTTCGGTGAAAAAAACTATTGACCCATGGGACGGGCTGTGGTAGAATGACTTTACCTGTCAGCAGATGGGTCATATTTTTGCGCCCATTTGTAATTCTAATGTACAGGGAGGCAACTGCTCCCAAGCGGAGCAAATTCAATAAGGAGGTGCCGCATTTATGGCAAAAGCAGGTGCGAGAGTGAAGATCACTCTGAGATGCAACGACTGCAAGCAGCGCAACTACGATACCATGAAGAACAAGAAGAACACATCTGATCGTCTTGAACTGAAAAAGTATTGCCGGTTCTGCCGCAAGCATACGCTCCACAGCGAGACGAAGTAAGTCTTTCAAGAAAGGAAGTAACGAAACATGGCTGATGAACAGAAACAAGCCGGTGCTCCTTCCCAGCCCAAAAAGCAGGCCGTGAAAAAGTCCGCGCCCGCTTCCTCTACTACCCAGGCTGTCAAGAAAGGCGAAGAAGTCTCCAGAACCGGTAAGGTCAAGAAGTGGTTCAAGGAGATGAAGGCGGAACTGAAGAAGGTCATCTGGCCCACAAAGAGCCAGACCGTGAAAAACACGGGCATCGCCCTGGGCATGATGCTGATTTCCTCCGTAGCCGTCTGGGGCTTCGACCAGATCGCGCAGATGGGCGTGAAAGCGCTCATTACCTTGGTAGGGTAACATGGCGGAAGAAGCAAAGTGGTATGTGGTACACACATACTCCGGTTATGAAAACGCAGTGGCGGCCGCTATTGTAAAGGCCGCGGAAAACCGGCGGATGCAGGATCTCATTCAAGAGGTCAATATCCCGCTGGAGACCGTCACAGAGGTCACGGACAACGGACCGAAAGAGATCGAGCGGAAAGTATTCCCCGGTTACGTCCTGGTCAAGATGATCCTCACCGACGACAGCTGGCACCTGGTGCGTAATGTACGCGGCGCCACGGGCTTCGTCGGCTCTGACGGAAAGGCGATCCCCCTGACGGATGAAGAGATCCTCGCCTTGGGCGTGGAGCGCCGGGAGATCGTAGTGGGCTTCGCCGTGGGCGACACGGTGAAGATCACAGATGGCCCCCTTGCCGGCTTCAACGGCACGGTAGAAGAGCTGGAAGCGGAGAAAAACCGCGTCAGCGTCGTGGTGTCCATGTTCGGCCGGGAGACCCCGGTGGACCTGGAGCTGGACCAGGTAGAGACCATCAAAGATTAAGTAGAAAGAGGCTTGTAATATGGCACAGAAAGTAGTTGGATATATCAGATTCCAGGTCCCCGCGGGCAAGGCTACTCCGGCTCCCCCTGTGGGTCCTGCCCTTGGTCAGTACGGCATCAATATCGGCCAGTTCACCAAGGAATTTAACGAGCGTACCAAGAACGATATGGGTATGATGATCCCCGTGGTCATCACCGTGTACTCCGACCGCAGCTTTTCCTTTATCACAAAGACCCCTCCTGCCGCGCTGCTCATTAAAAAGGCCTGCGGCATCGAGACCGCTTCCGGCGTGCCCCAGCGTGATAAGGTCGCGACCATCAGTAAGGAAGATGTCCGCAAGATCGCTGAGCAGAAAATGCCCGACCTGAACTGCACGGACATCGAGTCCGCCATGAGCATGATCGCCGGCACCTGCCGCAGCATGGGCGTCATCGTCGGGGAGTAAGGCCCCGAACGTGGGAGGAATCAACTTCCGCAAACCACATTAATAGGAGGAAACAACATTGTTCAGAGGTAAAAATTACAAAGAAAGCGCAAAGCTTTTTGATAGACAGGCACAGTATCCCGCCCAAGAGGCGTTCGATATCGTGTGCAAGGCCTCCAAGGCCAAGTTCGACGAGACCGTAGAGCTCCACGTCCGTCTGGGTGTTGACGGCCGTCACGCCGATCAGCAGGTCCGCGGCGCCATCGTGCTGCCCCACGGCACCGGCAAGACCGCCCGTGTGCTGGTGTTCTGCAAGGAAGATAAGGTGCAGGACGCGCTCAATGCCGGCGCGGATTACGCCGGCGGCATGGATCTGGTAGAGAAGATCCAGAAAGAAAACTGGTTCGAATTCGACGTGGTCATCGCTACCCCCGATATGATGGGTACCGTCGGCCGTCTCGGTAAGGTCCTCGGCCCCAAGGGCTTGATGCCCTCTCCCAAGGCCGGCACCGTCACCCCCAACATCGTGCAGGCTGTGCAGGAGTCCAAGGCCGGTAAGATCGAGTACCGCCTGGATAAGACCAACATCATCCACTGCCCCATCGGCAAGGTGAGCTTCGGCGCTGAGAAGCTGTTCGAGAACTACGACGCGCTCATCAACGCCATCATCAAGGCGAAGCCCGCCTCCGCCAAAGGCACTTACATCAAAAGCTGCGTCACCGCGTCCACCATGGGCCCCGGTGTGAAGATCGCCGCGAAGCAGACCGTCAACGGCTGATTGCGCGACAAAAAGGCGCCTGACCTAAAAGGTCAGGCGCCTTTTTATTGTTTCCGTTTAGAAATCCGTCATGCCGCTCAAGGCCGCGCGAACATAGGGGTTGTACACGCGCTCCTGGGCAAGGCTGGTGGGGTCCATGTGGCCGGGGTACACCTCGTAGTCCCCGGGCAGTTCCGCCAGGCGCTTTAAGGACGCAAGAATGTCCGGCGCGCTGCCGCCCTCCAGGTCTACCCGGCCGCAGCTCTCCCGGAACAGGGTGTCCCCGGTGAACATGGCGTTTTCACACACCAGTGTCACGCCGCCGGGGGTATGGCCCGGGGTGTCCAGCACCTTCACCTGCAAATTCCCCACGGGGATCACGTCCCCCTCGCCGTACAGCCGGCACTCGCCGGTGGGGGTAAATTTGTGGCTCATGCCGAACATGCCGCCGGCAGGCTTGGGGTCGTAGTCCTTCTGGTGGAGGTATACAGGCGCGCCGGTCTCTTTCTGCACGCCCTCCACCCCCATGGTGTGGTCCATGTGGCCGTGAGTCAGGAAGATCGCTACGCAGTCCAGTTTGTTCTCCTCCAGATAGTTCAGGATCATGTTGGAATCTCCGCCGGGGTCGATCACGGCGCATTTCAGCGTCGTTTCGTCGGTGAGGATGTAGCAGTTGGTGCCGATGAAGCCCACTGCCATGGATTTGATTAGCATATGGTCAAACCTCCAAAGTTTTTGATTGCGTTTTGCCCTGCGCCGGTTTTTGGGTGCAGCGAAAGCGTTCAGCAGCGCATAAAGATTAAAGTTCATTGGTATCTAACAGAATCGTGACGGGACCGTCGTTCACCGACGCCACCTGCATATCCGCGCCGAACTCGCCGGTTTGCACGGTGAAACCCCGGTCCCGGCACTCCTGAATGACCAGCTCGTACAGCGGGATGGCCGTATCCGGCCGGGCCGCGGCGGTGAAGCCCGGGCGGCGGGATTTGCAGTCCGCAAACAGGGTGAACTGGCTGATGATGAGCAGTTCCGCCCCGGCGTCCGTGGGGTTCACGTTCATTTTGCCGTTTTCGTCCTCGAAAACACGCAATCCGCAGATTTTATCCGCGATTTTCTTCGCTTCCGCGGCGGTATCGTCCTGATGCACGCCCAAAAGCACCAGAAATCCGGTGCCGATCTGGCCTTTTACCGTGCCGTTAATGGTCACTGACGCGCTTTTTACCCGTGTTACGACTGCTCTCATGCCATGCCCGTCCTTGATACATTTTTCACGCCCCGGATGCCCTTCAGCCGGCTGGTCACCAGCTTCAGTTCCGCGGCGTCCTTGACTTCCATGCCCACCGCAATGTTGGCCTCGTCGCCCTTAGTGGTGGTCTGGACGGACAACACGTTCACGCCCAGGGAAGACAGCACGCTGGCCACGTCCAGCAGCAGGCCCACGCGGTTTTCCCCCTCCACGTTCAGGGACGTAAAGAAGCGGTCCGCCGGGCCTTCCGCCCACTCTACTTTGATCCAGCGGCCCGCGTCTTTCGGGTCGCCGTTGGCAAGCTGCTTTTGATAGTTGGCGCAGTCTTTCCGGTGAACGGAAATCCCCGCGCCCCGGGTGATGAAGCCGATGATGTCGTCCCCCGGCACCGGCGTGCAGCACTTGGAGAACTTCACCAGGCAGTTATCCAGACCCTCTACCAGAATGCCGTTGATAGGCTTGCGCCGGTCGGGCTGGGCGGCGCGTTTTTCCGCCTGCTCGTTGATCTTGTCGATAAAATTCTTTGTCGGCGCGATGGTTTTCTGATTGCGCTGGATCACATCCTTGATGCGGTTGACCGTGCGTGTGGCGGTCACACCGCCGTAGCCGATGGCGGCGTACATATCGTCCAGGTTCTCAAAGGATACCCGCTTGAGCACCATGGGCAGTACCTCTTCGTCCAGCACCGCGTTCAAAGGGATACCCGCGCGTTTGAGCTCCGCGTCGAACATTTCCCGGCCACGGAGGATATTTTCCTCCCGCTTTTCCTTTTTGAACCACTGTTTGATCTTGGTCCGGGCAGAAGAGCTTTTCGCCAATTGCAGCCAGTCCCGGCTGGGGCCTGGGGCGGAATTGGAGGTGCGCACCTCCACGATATCGCCATTTTGCAGTTGATAATCAAAGGTGACGATGCGCCCGTTCACCGATGCGCCTACCATACGGTTGCCCACGCCAGAATGGATGGCGTAGGCGAAATCAATGGGCGTCGCTCCGGCGGGCAGGGTGATAACGTCTCCCTTGGGAGAGAACACGTATACCTCGTCATCGAACATATCGACCTTCAGGTTATGGAAAAAATCCTGGTCGTCGGATTCCTGCTGGGTCTCCAGCAAAGAGCGCACCCAGGCGAATTTTTCCTCGTCCCCGACTTTCACGCCCTTTTCCCCGGATTTATACTTCCAGTGGGCCGCGATGCCGTATTCCGCGATCTGGTGCATTTCCCAAGTGCGGATCTGGATTTCAAAAGGGATGCCCTCGGACCCAATGACTGTTGTGTGCAGGGATTGATACATATTGGGCTTCGGCGTGGAGATATAGTCCTTGAACCGCCCGGGCAGGGGCTTGAAAATATAATGCATGGTGCCCAGGACGTTATAGCAGTCCCCAATGTCGTCCACGATGACCCGGAACGCGCACAAATCGAAAATGCCGTTCAGATTGGTGTGTTGGGCGTACATTTTGCGATAGATGCTGTAAATATGCTTGATGCGCCCGTAAACAGTGGCGTGGATGCCTTCCCGTTCCAAGCTGGTCAGTATTTTTTGCTGCATGCCGTCCATGAACGCTTCCAGTTCGCTCATACGGCCTTGGAGATTGTCCTCGATCTCCCCATAGCCTACCGGGTCCAGATAGCGCAGGGACAGATCCTCCAGCTCCCATTTCACCTTCTGGATGCCCAAACGGTGGGCGATGGGCGCGTAAATTTCCATGGTCTCCAGAGACTTGCTGCGCTGTTTCTCCTCGCTCTGGTACTGCATGGTACGCATATTGTGCAGCCGGTCGGCCATTTTGATGAGGATGACCCGGATGTCCTTGCTCATAGCCATGAGCATTTTCCGCAGGCTCTCCATCTGGGCGTCTTCCTTGCTCACAAGCTGCACCCGGGTCAGCTTCGTGACACCCTCAACCAGGTCCGCCACGGTGGAGCCGAACTCCTTGGCCAAGCGCTCGTGGGTCACGGAGGTATCCTCAATGGTGTCATGCAGCAGCGCAGCGACGATGGAATCCTCGTCCAGCCCCATATCCACCGTTATCTCAGACGCGGAAATGCAGTGGGTCACGTACGGGTCGCCGTTTTTCCGCCGCTGCCCCGCGTGGGCCCGGGCGGCAAATTCATAGGCTTTGCGCACTTTCCCCAGATCCGCCGGGATGTTCGAGTCCCGCAGCTTCTGCTCCAGCGCCTCATACATGGGCATGGTCTCCAAAACCGCCTGCTCCGGGTCCACCTCAATCTTATTGGCCGCAAGACCTGCTTCTGACATGTCGTCACTTCCTTTTTCTCGTCGAAATGCACTTCATTTCCTCCCATTCGCGTAAGCGCGAATGCTTGTACATTCCGTGATTTCTCCTCTCAGCCGCAAACCGCGGTTCCAATTCGCTAAAAGTGAATTGGGTGGGTCGGCGTTTCGTTTGCGGGCGTAATGCGCCCTGGGGGCGCGTTTTTAGGACTGCTTCAAAAACCGTAAAAATTCCGAACTGTCCAAATCCGCCTTGGGCGCATCCGCCGGGCGGGGGAGGACTTGCACTTTATATCGTCCGTTTTCCAGGCTGGACCGGGACAGCCCAACCTCCCAGAACACGCGCAGGCATACACAGTATTTCGCCGGCGGCACCCCCGCAGGGGCCTGCTCGATCAGCTCTTCCGGCGTAAATTCCAGGTTTTGCGCCGCTTCCAGCTTCCTCCACACGATTCCCAATTCTTTGCGGCTGGGCACTAATTCCGCCCGCTCAATGGGTGCCGGAGGCTCTCCCTCCAGCAGCCGGCGGCAAATCGGCAGGTCGTCCGTGGGCCGCAGGTCGCTGATGAGAAGCTGCACCGTATGCTGGTCCCGGTAATGGTTCATTTGGGGCGAAAACGCCGCGTCCACCCGGTCACCAACGGACAGGTTCAATTCGCTGGCGCTGTGGGCGAAATACACACAGTCAAATACCTCTCCCCCCCGGCGCAGCTTCAGCCGCAGGTGTTTCCCGCCGCCGATGGGGATGATGCTTTCCAGCACCGCACCGGTAATGCACATCAGCGGCTTGGCGTTGCCGCTGCCGTAAGGCTCCATGTATTCAAGCGCCTCCACACACGCGGGGGTGAGCAATTTCGCGTCCCCGATGTGCAATTCACATACCAAATGGGGCTGTTCCTTTTTCGGCGTACGCAGGTAGTATTCCCGCAGCGCCTTTCGGAACGCCTCCAGTTTGGGCCTGCTCACGGTGAGCCCGGCCGCCAGCGCGTGTCCGCCGAAGCCCTTCAGGTGCTCTGAACAGGCCGCCAGCGCCGCAAACAGGTCAAAATCGCCGTAGCTGCGGCAGGAACCTTTCCCCTCTTCTCCGTCCAGACAGATCATGATGGACGGCACATTGTATTTTTCCGCCAGCCGGGACGCGGTAATTCCTACGATCCCCTTATGCCAGTGCTCGCTGGCCAGTACCAACGGGACCCCCGCCGGCTGGCTTTCTACCATTTCCACGGCCTCGTTCCAAATCTCCTGCTCCAGGTTTTGCCGATGGACATTCAAATCGCACAAGGTCTGTGCCGTATCCTCCGCTTCCCGGGCGTCCTCGGTCATCATCAGCTTCACGGCGAAATCCGACTGGCCCAGCCTTCCCGCCGCGTTGATGCGGGGCGCCAGGGAAAAGCTGATACTGGATGCGGTCAGCTTCTTCCCGGGAGAAGTGGCCTTACGGATCAGTGAGGCCAGACCCGGACGGGGGGAATGAATCAGCTTGGTCAGCCCCGTGTGAACCAGAAACCGGTTTTCCCCCACTAGTGGCATCATATCCGCCACTGTCCCCATAGCCACCAAATCGGCATACCGCCGGAGCATTTCCGGCGTATCCCCGGACAGGGCGCACACCAGCTTAAACGCAACGCCGCAGCCGGCAAAGCCGTCGTAGCCGTAGGCGCAGTCCTCCCGCTTGGGATTCACCACCGCCACAGCGTTGGGAAGCTGAAAGCCCCGGCATTCATGATGGTCGGTGATGACCATGTCGATCCCCAATTCCCGGGCGTACTCCACCTCCTGGGCCGCGGTGATCCCGCAGTCCACCGTCACGATGAGCGTCACGCCCGCTTCCTTGAACTGGTCAATGGCCCGGAGGTTCACGCCGTAGCCCTCCTCCAGTCGGTCAGGGATGTACCCCAGACAATCAACGCCCCGGGACCGCAGGTAGTGGACCAAAAGGCTCAATGAGGTGATACCGTCCACATCGTAGTCCCCGTAAACGGCGATTTTTTCATGGGCGTCGATGGCCCGTTGAATCCGTTCCACCGCCGCGGGCATATCCCGCAGCTTCATGGGGTCGTCCAGACAGGTGATGTCCGGGTGCAAAAACGCCTCCGCGTCCGCCGGGGTGATCCCGCGCAACGCAAGCACCGCCTCCAATAAAGGCGGATGCGTCCCCGTGAATTCCTCCGCGGTGATCGGACGGTATGGAATTTCCCATTGTTTACCAGACATACACATTACCCCAATTCTGTATTTGATAAGTATAACACAACCCCCGCAGAATCGCAACCGCTTTCCCCTGCCCGACCCTTCCAAATTTGGAAAAGGGCTTGACAGGAAACCGCCCCGGCGCTATAATATCCAAAAATGCTACAAAAAGGAGACCGCATCGTGAAAGCAAACGCGACCGCCATGATGAACATGATGGAAATGTGCATGTGCAGCATGTGCATGCGTTGCCGCGCCCATTTTCCGATGTGCTTTCTTGTGAGCTGAGTTCCAGGCGGTCAAAAGACCCTGACAACGACTTCAAGCGGGAAGCCCTCGGGCCTCCCGCTTTTTTCACGCCCCACAGAAAGGAAGTTCTCTATGGATATCAGACAACTGCTCATCACCACTAAATTCCGCGACGAACGAATGCCGTGGCAGTATCATACATAAGCATCAACGATTCATCAAATCCAAAAGGAGACATTATCATGAAAAAGACTGTTACAAAAATCCTGGCCCTGGCATTGAGCCTGGCCTGCCTGCTCACCCTGGCCGCCTGCGGCCCGAAAAGCGATTCCGCTTCCCTGACCATCGCCGTTCCCAACGACACCACCAACGAGGCCCGCGCCCTGCTGCTGCTGGATACCCTCGGCTATATCAAGCTGGACCCCAACGCCGGCATCACCGCTACCGTGCGGGACATTACCGAAAATCCCCACAACATTGAGTTCAAAGAGGTAGAAGCCGCGCAGATCCCCAACGTCCTTAAGGACGTGGACTACGGCATCATCAACTCCAACTACGCCATTGAAGCCGGCATCAACCCCACGGCCGATTCCTTGGCCATGGAGGGCAGCGCCTCGGCGTACGTGAACATCCTGTGTGTGAAAGAGGGCAACGAGAACTCCGACGAAGCCAAAGCCCTGGCCGCCGCGCTGGAAAGCCAGCAGGTCGCCGACTACATCGCGGAGAAGTATGACGGTGCGGTCGTCACCGCTGTGGAGACCACCACCGACGGCTATGACACTTCTGTGGATTATGACGCATTGGCCGGCACCACCATCACCGTAGCCGCCTCTCCTGCGCCTCACGCAGAGATCCTGGCCGTGGCAAAAGAGATCCTGGCCGCCAAGGACGTGACCCTGGAGATCAAAGAATTCACCGATTACGTCCAGCCCAACAGCGTAGTGGAAAGCGGCGACGTATTCGCCAATTATTTCCAGC
Source organism: Oscillospiraceae bacterium (assembly GCA_022800755.1). Lineage (GTDB taxonomy): Bacteria > Bacillota > Clostridia > Oscillospirales > Oscillospiraceae > HGM13010. The sequence goes on along the minus strand of JAAWQX010000014.1, from coordinate 37,495 downwards.
ACCTGCCCTATCTGGAGGACTTCAACGCTGAAAACGGCACCCACATCGTCAGCGTCGCCGGCATCCATGTGGAACCGATGGGCCTGTACGGCGGCAAACAGACCAGCTTGGACACCCTGCTGCCCCAAAAATAATTTAAATTTCTTCGGCTCTGCGAAGCCGAACTCTGCGAGGCTTTTATGATAGAGATCAAACATCTGTACAAAACCTTTCCCTCCGCCGACGGGGATGTGGAGGCGCTGAAAGATATTACCCTCACCATTGAGGACGGGGACATCTTCGGCATCATCGGTATGTCCGGCGCGGGAAAAAGCACGCTGGTGCGGTGCATCAATATGCTGGAGCGCCCCACCTCCGGGCAGGTCATCATCGACGGGAAAGACCTGGGCGCCATGAGCGAAAAGGAGCTGCGGGCAGAACGGCGGAACATCACCATGATTTTCCAGCATTTCAATCTTTTGCAGCAGCGCACCTGCCTGAAAAATGTATGCTTCCCCATGGAACTGTCCGGCGTGAAGCCCCAAGAGGCGAAACAGCGGGCCATGGAGCTTTTAGCGCTCGTCGGCCTGCCAGATAAGGCAAACGCCTATCCCTCCCAGCTTTCCGGCGGACAGCAGCAGCGGGTCGCCATCGCCCGCGCCCTGGCGACAGACCCGAAGGTCCTGCTGTGCGACGAAGCCACCTCCGCCCTGGACCCCAACACCACCCACGCCATTTTGGAGCTGATCCGGGACATCAATCAAAAGCTGGGCATCACGGTGGTCATCATCACCCACCAAATGAGCGTGGTGGAGGAGATCTGCCAGCACGTCGCCATTCTGGATGGCGGCGAGGTCGCGGAAATGGGCGCGGTGGGCACGGTGTTTTCCAGCCCCAAGTCCAGCGCCGCCAAGCGTCTGGTGTTCCCCACCGGCGCAGACGAACTGGTGTCCGACCCAACGGTGGAACAGCGGGTCCGGGTGGTCTTCAACGGCGCGGACGCCGCGGGCAAGCCCCTCATCGCCACCATGGCCCAGGACAAGGGCATTTTGGTGAGCATCCTCGCCGCGTCCACCCGGGGCATCGAGGGCAAGGCCTACGGCAGTATGCTCCTGGCGGTCCCCGGCGGGAAAGAGCAGGTGCGGCAGGTCATCGATTACCTGCAAAGCGTGCCGGGCGTTCTGGCAGAGGAGGTGTGAGCGGTGTTTGACAAGTTATTTTCCCCGGAATCCGTCCAGCAGGCGCTGGACGTGCTGAAAACGGAAATTCCCTTCGGTATTTGGGAAACGGTGTACGTCACCGTGCTGGCCACGGTGCTGGCCACGGTCATCGGCCTGCCCCTGGGCGTGCTGCTGGTGTCCGGCGACGAAAACGGCGTGCGCCCGCTGCCGAAGCCGCTGATGCACATCATCAACATCGTCATCAATCTTCTGCGGTCCATTCCGTTTTTGATTTTGATGATTATGGCATTCCCGCTGTCCCGGCTGATTATAGGCACCTCGGTAGGCACTGTGGCGAGCATCGTACCGCTGGTGGTAGCGGCGTTCCCCTTTGTGGCGCGCCTGGTGGAAGGCAGCCTGCGGGAAGTGAATCCCGATATCATCGAGGCGGCCCAATCCATGGGCGCGACCCCATTTCAAATCGTTTGGAAGGTCATGCTCCCGGAGAGCGTGCCGTCCCTGATCTCCAACTTCACCGTAGCGATTACCACCGTGCTGGGCTATTCCGCCATGAGCGGCATCATCGGCGGCGGCGGGCTGGGCATGATCGCCATCAATTACGGGTATTACCGTTATAAATACCTCACCATGGTAGTGGCGGTATTGTTCCTGATTTTGATTGTGCAGATTTTTCAGACGGTAGGCACACGGCTGACCGTGAAAAGCGATAAGCGGCTGCGGTGATAGAACCCTGTAAATTTGACAAAAACTTCTATATAAGGTAAAATAGCCCTGCCCCGCAATGGGGCAGGGCGTTGCCATATACGGTAGGCGGTTAGCACATCTCCCGAAAGGGGGTGAGCCTATGCCGATTACATTGACGTTTCACATCCTGTATTGGACTGTGACCATTCGTGTAAAAAGCAGAAACCGCCACTCGGCCAAGTGACGGTTTCTCATTTTTTGAGTTTCCCATATACTTAGGCTAACCGCTTATCGGCAGCGCCTTTCTCTGGTTATATTATACACGATTGAGTTGGGTTGTCAAGTGGATTGGGGTGCAGGATATTCCACCCCATTTCTTTTGTGACCAAAAGAAACGCGGTGGAGCCGCAAAGAAAAGTCCTGGGGGCTTTCGCCTTGCCCCCAGACCCCTCAACGACCAAAGGGCTACCGCCCTTTGGAAACCCTGCAAAGTCCAGTTACAGTCAGTCGATTTTCCTGTCGGTAGTCCGACTTCCCAGGGGGGTCCAGGGGGGCGGTAGCCCCCATGTGCCGTTTCAAGGGGGTCCGGGGGGAAAACGGAATCCCCCCGGCAGTTTCTCTTTTCCCCGCAAGACTTTTCTCTTTGCTGACAAAGAGAAAAGGGTTGCATTGCCGCAGCAAGATAATTAAACATATAAAAAAGAAAGGGCAGGTTCAAAACCCGCCCTTATTTTTTGTCATTTAGATTTTCCAAAGCATATTCACAACATTGTCGAACTAAATTATTTAGAGAAACACCTTTTCCTTGTGCAACAACTTCAAGTCGTTTAATTAAGTCGAGAGGCATACGGAATGTCCGGTTTACCATCTCTGGTTTTTTGACTTCAAACATATGACCCCTCCTTTATAATTCAATATTATATTCCAAAAAATAAATTTTATAAACACAACAAAAATAAAACTAAAATTTGAACTATTTTTTGACTTTACTATTGCGTGCATATGCGGTATAATAAGAAAAAAGCATCTGCTACCAGATGCATTACAATAATCATGGGAAAAACAAGATAAAACGGCAGCCATGGGGAGTTGGCGCTCCCCATGGCCAGGGTAAGAATCAAAGAAAGGACGGGTTCGAAACCCGCCCTACGGTTCATCTTCAATTTCCGTTTCTTTTACCGCATTTTCCAAAAGAATATTGATAACTTCATTTCTTGAACGATTAGATTGCGCAGATATATCTTCAATGAATTCAAGCGTTTTTTCTTTAATTCGGATAGAAATTACTTTATATCCGTCATCGCCCTTTTTGGAAATTTTAATCTTATTCTTTTCCATACACATCACCTTAAATATTATTATATGTACAGAAAAAATATTTTATATATTTTAATTATATTATAAATATATCTTGAAAATATTCAAAATTAGTTATATAATAAGATAACCAATAACTATGGGAAAAACAGAAAACCCATAGGCAGCTATGAGAGGAGGCAACCTCTCATAGCCTACGCAGGCGAGCACGCGCCCACGCAACAGGATAACCTGCACCCAAATCGCATTATACAGGATTTTGATTTGCTCTGCAATCCTTTTTTCTGTGAGCCTTTGTGTGTATGATGGTGAAACACTGTGTGGGGCATTTTCATGCCTGCACGGTGTTTTTCTGTTTTTCTCCAACGCCGGCCCAGGTAAGGACCCCTCTATTTCGCCTTCCGGGCCGGCCGCGGAGAATACACACAGGAGGAATCAGAATGAATCCAGGCCGGGAAGACTACTGGCGGGTTCGGCCCGTCTTTAACTACGAAGAGTGCATGGCCGCAGTTACCGAGGACGTTCAGGAGGAAACGCAGACATCGTCCATTCGCTACACCGAACATGAGGAAGCCATCGAGCGTCTGGCTTTCCACCGGGGGTTGCTGGACCAGCCCCAAATGCACGCCTATTCCGCGCTGATGGTCGCCCTGAGCGAGCTGGAAAGCGTTGTGCTGGACCGGCTGTGGGCCGGAGGTCTGGCGGCGGCGCTCCAGTCGGCGCTGGTGCCGGGCTTTTCCGTGTCGGACTTCTGGCAGGCGCACCTGTCAGGCTGGCGGACCAAGGCCTGCGAAACGGCCATGGCCGCAGCGGAAGAAGCGTACAACGCAGTAAAAGCCCAGCTTCCGGAGGCGCTCCATGAGCGTCTGGCGGCATACCGGGCGGAGAAGCTGCGAGGCACCCGCATCTTGGCGGAAACCATGTCGCTCCACGGCTTCGAGTTCGGCGGCGAGGTCCTGGCGCAGTTGGGCTGCGCCCTACCGGGTGCAGTTCTTACCACGTTTTACAATCTGTTCCCCGGCGAGATCGGGGTATCCGCCAAGCGGCCGAAATCTGAATAAAATAACCCCCGGACCGATGGCCCGGGGGATTTTCGTTGTGCCTTATTTCTTTGCCGTCAGGCGCTCCTGCTTTTTGCGCTCCCAGTTGGAGACCACAATGGCGCAGGACGCGTCGCCCACGATGTTCAGCGTGGTGCGGCCCATGTCGAACAGCTTGTCGACGCCCACGATCAGCGCGATGCCCTCCACGGGGATGCCTACGCTTTGCAGCACCATCGCCAGCATAATCATGCCCGCGCCGGACACGCCCGCCGTGCCGATGGAAGCCAGCGTCGCCGTCAGGACGATGGACAGCATGTTGCCGATGGTCAGGTCAATGCCGTAGCAAGTGGCAATGAACAGGCTGGTCACGCCCATGTAAATCGCCGTGCCGTCCATGTTGATCGTCGCGCCCAAGGGCAGCACGAAGGACGCTACGTCCTTATCCGCGCCCAGCTTCTCGGAGCACTCCTTGTTCAGCGGCAGGGTCGCCACAGAGGACGTGGAGGTGAACGCGAAGATCATGGCGGGGATCATGCCCATGAAGAACTGCAGGGGGCTCAGGCCGCCCATGGTCTTCACCGCCACGGAGTAAACCACCAGCAGGTGGATGATGTAGCCCAGGTACGCCACAGCCAGCACGATGAGCAGCGACCCGACGATCTGCGGACCGTTCACGGCCACGGTATCGGCCATCAGGCAGAACACGCCGATTGGGGTCAGCTTGATGATGAACATCATCACCGCCATGACGACCTCGTTCAGGCTTTCAATCAGGCTCTTGGCGTGGATGGCCTTGTCGCCCGCCACCAGGATGCCCGCGCCGAACAGCAATGCGATGACAATGACTTGCAGCATGTTCGCGCTGACAAAGGCGCTCCACATGTTGGACGGGAAGATGTTCACGATGGTGTCCATGAAGTTGGAGGATTTTGCTTCATACTCCAGCCCGGAGGTCTCCAAAATGGGGAACGCGCCCTTGAACAGGTTCGCCACGACCAGGCCGATGATAATGGCGATCAGGGTGGTCACCATATAATACACCACGGTTTTCCAGCCCACGCTGCCGACCTTTTTCACGTCGTCCATGGAGATCATGCCGCATACGATGGAGATGAGCACCACCGGCACGACAATAAACTTCAACAGGTTGACGAAGATGGTGCCCCAAGGCTTGATGTACGCGGTGACGGCGGCGGCCTGGCCTACATGCCACATGATATAGCCGAACACGATGCCCGCCAGCATAGCGACAAAAATCCATAATGCCAGACGGTCTTTTTTCTTAGTTTGTTCCATTTTCTCTCAAACACACCTTTCTCAATGGCCGGGGTATCCCCCGGTTTGCCATAATGAAGCATTATACCACTACATACTATGTTCCTGCAATCGGCATTCTCCATAGATTTCATTCGGTATTTTCTGACAAAAGCCACGTCAGGCCGCAGGAAAACTTGCAAATATTACGAATTAACGACCTTTCTTCAAAAGAATTGCAGGGAATTCACGCAAAATGTTCAGTGAATCGTATTTTTTACGCCGCCCCGCGGCACAGTTTGTCCCCGTGAATGGGCTCTGCAAGCAGGATTCCTGCATATTCGCCGCGGCGAACTTGCATTTCCCCGCTTCATTCGGCACACGCCACAAAATACATTTGGAAGTTGTACTGTATATTTCCAACAAACAAAAACCAGATTCCAAAATTTTTTTATAAAATAACCACAAAAAGCTGTTGACAAATCTCTGATGATATGCTATCATACAATCAGACAGAGGGAAACTTGAACGAAGCAAACAAAAACCGGACGCGGCGGAAACTTCGGCACAGACCTGCCGGACGCGGAATACAGGAACTGTCCATCAAGGAAAACCTCTTTTACATACAGGAAATTGGAGGTACAGTCCGATGAAATGAGCAGATCCGGACATGCCAAACATGTACCGGAACCAATCAGAAACCGTATGTAAACACCCGATCAACAGCGCAGGAAACCGGGGTCAAGTATGAAATAAGATGGAACAAGCGATTCTGTCAAGGACCCGACGCAGGAAACAGCAGCGAACGAACGGGAGGACAATTGAATATGGAAGGAGGAGGATTCCAATGAACGATCCCATCCAGAAGAAATGACCCGATATCTGTCAGAGAGATATCGGGTCATTTCATTTTAATGTTCCGCCCAATGCTTCAGCTTCGGCAAGGCTTCGGCGTAGTACGCCCGGGCGGCGTCCTCCGGCCATTGTTCCGAGGAAAAAGCCTTGCTGAGATAGTCGATCAGGGAATCCATCGTGGGATAGGCAAACGCTCCATCCGCGTAACACCACTTACAGTAGTCCTCATTGATCGCCCCGTCCGCTTCCCGGCTGAGCAGTGCGTCGTCTTCCAGGGGCATCCCGCAGCATTGGCACACCAGCTTCCGGGGCGTGCCCAGCAGAGTATTGATGGAAACGTCGAACACCTTAGACAGCAGCTTCAGGGTCTCCACCCCCGGCACCGTCTCGCCGTTTTCCCAGCGGGACACCGCCTGCCGGGAGACAAACACCCGCTCCGCCAGTTCGTCTTGGGTCAGTTCCCGCTTTTCCCGCAGGGTCCGCAAAATCACCGCCGGTCCGGTCGTGGTGGTCGTGGTCGTCGTTGTTGTGGTTGTTGTTGTCATTTGAATCACCTCAAGTACAGTATACCCCAAAGATTCTCTTCCGCAAGCAACCCGTAGTTGCGGAAACCCCCGCCCCCGGTCTTGGGGCAGGGCTTTGCTTACGGATATTCGATCATCAGCCCGTCCACCGTGCGCCAATCCACGTCATTGATGGCCCAATAGCCGTAGTCATGCCAGTATACCTGTACCACCACCGTCTGTGGGTCCCCGGCCGATACCTCGTCCAGATGCGCCCGGCACAAACTCACCAGCGCGGCGACGCTATCTGCCCGGCACTGAGCGTAGTAGGGGCTTCGGCTGTAAAGGTCCGGGTCTGACCAGTCCGTGCGCTCAAAATTCATCCAGTAATACTTCTGCCGGATGGGCGCGAACAGCTCCTCCCGCAGTTCCGTATCCTCTGCCGCCAGCCGGAACAGGTCCAGCGGCGACACTTCCACCTTCACCGCCTGGGTCTTGTCGTCCAGCCGCGCCGACGGTCCGACGGTATACACCGCTTTTTGATACAAGTCCTCATACAGCAGCTCTACCTGCCGCAGCGTTTCATCCTCCAGGCCCTCGCCGCTGTATCCGTAATAGTCCAGGAAAAACCGCGCCTCGCGCTCCAGGTTGTTCCGATAGGCGTCGGCACAGTCCTCCGCCGTCTGCCCGGTGAGTTCCTTATAACTGTCGTCCGCCACACCTATATACACCGCGTCCAGATTCCCCTGCACCAGATCGATCACAGAGTCCTGTTCCTCCTCGCCGCAGGCGGACAGTCCCAGCAGCAGTGCCAGCGTCAAACACAAAACGGGAAGCTTTTTCATACCATCTCTCATTTCTAATTCAGTAATGTATTTAGTATAGCATTTTTTTCACTTGACCGCAACGAAAAATCCATAACAGAATAAAATTGTTGACAACTCAACAAATTGATGATATGCTGTCACAAATCTTTTGGGAGTGTAACATGGAAAAAAGCCGCTTTATCGTATTCACCGGGCTTATCACCGGCATCATGAAATCCATTCAAGCCATGAAGATGCTGAAAATGGAACGGTACGGCCTGTCCGCCGCCCACACCAACTGCCTGTGCCGCCTGGCAGAGCATCCCGAGGGGCTGACCCAAGGGGAACTGTCGGACCTGGAAATGATGGACAAAGCGCAGGTATCCAGGGTATTGCGGGAGTTGGAGGAAAAAGGCTACGCCTGCCGGGAGAACGGAGGTGCCTACAAGCGCCGCTACCTGCTCACCCCCCTGGGTGTGGAGACCACCAGGGAGATGGATGAGATTTTGCTGGCCCTCAACCACTTTGTCAGCCGGGATATCCCGGAAACAGATTTGGAGGTGTTTTATCGCACGCTGACCATGATCGCGGAACAGATCAAGCAGTTGGAAACCATGATAGAAACAGGAAAAGACCCCTAAGATTCGTCTGTTCCCTTTTCACCGAACTTGTGCTATACTGGTGCAAACTTGAAAAAAAGGAGACCGGAACCATGGCGAAACTGAACTTTCTGGAAGGAATGCGGGTGGTGGACCTGTCCACTTTCGTGGCCGGACCTACCTGCGCGAAGCTTTTGGGCGAGTACGGCGCGGAGGTCATCCGCATTGAACCGCATATCGGCGATTCCGTGCGCTATGTGGCCCGGCAGCTCATCGGCGTGAGGAACGGCGATAATCCGTTTTACGACACGGTCAACGGCAATAAGCGCCAGATCTGCGTGGAGACCCGCACCCCCGAGGGTCTGGAGATCCTCCACCGCCTGCTGGCAAAGGCGGATGTATTCGTATGCAACATGCGCAAGGAACAAGCGCAGCGGTCCGGTCTGGATTGGGAGAGTATCCACGCAAAATACCCCCGCATCATCTACGCCAACGTCACCGGCTACGGCACCCACGGGCCTTTCGCCGGCCGGGCAGGCTTTGACAACACGGCGTTCTACTCCCGCACCGGGCTGAACTGCGCCACCCTGCCCAAAGAGCAGCCGCCCACGGAGGCATATACCGGAATCGGGGATATTCCCACCGGTACATATCTGGCCATGGGCGTCATCGCCGCCTACGTCAAGGCCCTGCGCACCGGGGAGGGCGAGTTCGTCACCGCCAGCCTTTACGGGGCAGGTATGTGGTCGGAAGTGTTTCCCGTGACCTTCGCCCAGGAGCCGTACAACGACGTTTACCCCAAGCCCCGCAGCGCCCGGCTGCTGCTGACTCAGAACTACCAGGACTGCGACGGCCGCTGGTTCACCCTGAACACCGGCAACTGGGAAAAGGACTGGCCCAAGCTGGCCCGGGGGCTGGGCTTTGACGAAGCGCTGGTGCGCAAGACCGACCAGCTCAACAACGCTCTGCCCGTCCACGAGGACCTGTATCAGATGGTGCGGCAGGCTTTTCTGCAAAAGCCCTACTCCCATTGGGACCCACTTTTGATCGACCTGGATATCTCCCATGACCTGTGCCAGACCTTTCGGGAGGTCATCACGGACGAGGTCGCCATCGGCGCGGACCTTTTGCAGCCTGTACATTACGAACACAGCGGAACGGATGTGCGCTTGGTACGCAGCCCCGTGCAGTTCGGCGCCGGCCCATCGGACACACAGCCCGCCCGGCCCGTGGGCGCGGACACCCTCGCCGTTTTGCGGGAATGCGGCTATACGGAACAGGACATAGCCCGGCTTCGGGAACACAAGGTCATAGGCATGGCCGGCGACCCGGACGTTCACGACCGGACCTGGGACAGTAAATTCGGAAAAGGAACTTAAAATAATGGCAATTCAATTTGTGATCGATTCCGCGTCGGACTTTGACCATCAGGAAGCCCAAGCCCTGGGGCTGTGCTTTCTGCCCTTGACCATCGAGTGGGAAGGCAAAGTCTACCGGGACCAGTTAGATATCTCCAGCCGGGAATTCTACGAAAAACTCGTGGAGACCGACGCTCTGCCCACCACCGCCCAGCTTTCGCCCAATGATTACAGCGAAGCCTTCGCCCGGCTCACGGCAAATGGAGACACCGTCATCGTCATCGCTTTGTCCTCAAAGCTGTCCGGCACCTGCCAAAGCGCCATGATCGCCGCGGCGGACTATCCCGGAAAGGTGTTCGTGGTGGACAGCCGGAACGTGACCATGGGTGAGCAGTTGCTCATCCGCTACGCCCTGCGCCTGCGTGACAGCGGGCTGGACGCCCCGGCCCTGGTAGCAGAACTGGAACAGGCCCGGGAGCGTATCCGGGTCATCGCCGCGGTAGACACCCTGGAATACCTGAAGCAGGGCGGCCGGGTGTCGTCGGTGACGGCCTTTGCCGGGACGCTGCTGGGCATCAAGCCCGTGGTCGCGGTGCAAGACGGCGAAGTGGAGGTCATCGGCAAGGCCCGAGGCTCCAAGAAAGCCAATAACCTGCTCACCGAGCTCATCGAACAGCACGGCGGCGTGGACTTTTCCATGCCCTACGTCCTAGGCTTCACCGGCATGAGCGACACGACTTTGCAAAAGTACATCGCCGACAGCGCCCATCTCTGGCGGGACCACACGGACACCCTGCCCGTCACCGCCATCGGCAGCGTCATCGGCACCCACGTAGGTCCCGGCGCGGTGGGCGTGGCGTTTTTCTCAAAGGAGTGACAATAGAATGGACCGTTTTCAGAAAGTATACCGCCAAGGCGTAATGGAAGTAATGGAAATCTGGGTGGACCTGGAAACAGGCATACACTACCTGTTCCATAGAGACGGAAATGCGTCGGGCTTTACTCCGCTGCTGGATCAAGACGGAAAACCCGTAGTTTCAAAGCCATAAGAAAAAAATCCCCTGACAATCGCTGTCAGGGGGATTTTTTAATCTAAATTCGCCAGGACTTCTATCGTACGGCGGTAGATCTCCTGGGCCTGGAACAGGTCGTCCAGGAGGATATATTCGTCCTTTTCGTGCTCGGTGCATTCCCGGCCGGGCCGCATGGGGCCGAACGCCACGATCCCCGGCATCGCCCGGGCGTAGGTGCCGCCGCCGATGACCTTCGGCGGGGAATCGTCCCCAGTCACGGAGCGGTAGACTTCCATCATGGCTTGGATGACCTTGCCGTTTTTGTCCATGTAGACCGGCGGCATGTCTTTGACGCATTCCACCGTGATGCCGTAAGGCGCGCAGGCTGTTTCCAAGGCGCTTTGCACCTGCTGCCGGGTAAATGTGACCGGGTTGCGGATGTCCAGCGACAGCACAATGCGCGCTTCCTCTGTGCGGGCCAAGCCGACATTCACGGTCAATTGCCCGCTTTCCTCGTCGGAAAAGGCGCAGCCCAGGCGCTCGCCGTGGAGGTCGTAGCCGATGTGGGCTTGATAGAAGTCCACCAGCGGGCTTTGTACGCCTCGACGGATCAACGCGTCCATCATAGCGCTGATGGCGTTCTCGCCTTTTTCTGGCGTGCTGGCGTGGGCAGACGCGCCCGTTGTGACAATGGCCGTGGGGCCGTCGCTTTCCGGAAACGCCGCGGTACACTGGGCCGGGACCATGTTCATCGCTTCGCCCCCCTGAATGGACAGCAGGCCGCTTTCCGCCAGCGGGATGGACAACTCAAAATTCAAGATGCCCTTTTCCCCGCACAAGGCCGGGAAATCCGCGTCGGGTGTGAAGCCGAACACCGGCAGTTCCTCGTGGGCTTTGTACCATTCCATGTCATCCCAGCGGCTGGTCTCCTCGCTCTGGCCGAAAATCAGCCGTATCCGGCGCTTCAGGGGTACGCCCGCGTCCTGCACGTCTTTCATGGCAAACAGGGCCGCCAGAGTCGGGCCTTTGTCGTCGATGGCTCCCCGGCCATACAGCCGGTCGCCGCAGACCTCGCCCTTGGGGTCATGGGACCAACCCTCGCCCACGGGTACAACATCCAAGTGGCCCAAGATCCCTACGATTTCCTCCCCCGCGCCGATCTCAGCCCAGGCAGTCTTACCGTCCCGATTCACCGTGCGGATGCCCAATTTTCCGCACAGGTCCAGCACATAATCCAGCGCCTTGGCCGGGCCGCTGCCGTAGGGCATTTCCAGAGTCGGGTCCGTCATAGCCACGCTTTCAATGGCCATCAAGCCGCATAACGCGTCCAAAAACTGCTGTTGATCCATAAAAGCCTCCATAAGCAGATGCCAGCCCAACGGACTGGCATCTTTGTTTTTTATTTGCGCCGTTTGGAACGGTGGTCGGCGTACCTTTTATTATCCGCGATGCGGCTGTCCGACTCCTGCATGAACTGCTTGAGCTTATCCTCAAAGCTCACATCTCCGGTGGGGCCGGCCACCCGTCCGCGCTGCTCACCCCGCGGCGGACCGCTGCGCCGCATGGGCGGACGCTCGCTGCCCTCCGCAGGCCTGGGACGGCTCTGGCGGGGCGGCGGGGGCGGCAGCGTCTGCTTGATGGAAAGGTTCACCTTTCCCCCGTCACCGATGCCGATGACTTTCACCTTGACGGTCTCGCCCTCTTTTACAAAGTCGCTAACCTCGTTGACATAGGTGTTCGCGATCTCAGAAATGTGCACAAGGCCATTTCTCCCATCCGGCATGGCCACAAAGGCGCCAAATTTTGTAATGCCGGTCACTTTTCCTTCAAATATTTCCCCAACTTCCAACTGCATGAAACCTTTGATCCCCCCTGCGCTCTTTTGTGAATGATTCTCTTTCTCAGTGGCTGATGTCGTAGAAAATTTTTTCTCCCGGCTTTACCAGCCCCAGCTTCGCTCTGGCGATCTGCTCAATGGTCTCGGGATCGTCCTTGTGCTCGATCTCGTACCCTAACTGCGCGTTTTCCTGCCGGGCGTCTTCCACCTGTTGGGTCAGGGACGTCAGGTTCTGCTGCGCCTCGACGATGTTTGACCGCACGCTTACGATGTTGTACACCGCGTACACCACCATGAGCAGGATCAGCAGTTTCGTCAGAAAGCCCGCTTTTTTGAACCGCATAGGCGTCCGCCCCCCTTCCCTCGGCATTCGGGTCCCGCGATTGCGGCAAATCCCCATGATTACCTTTTATTGTAAACCAATGTTGCATTTTTGGGAAGATATTTTTTTGTATTTTTGCAAATTTTTTTGCTTTCCTCCAGGCTGTTTTCAGAGGTCTGACCAAAATTACCCAAATTTTCACCAAAATTTCCAGTCCCCGGCACAGCAGCGGAAGGATGACCGGGCTGAAAATCAGCAGATACGCAATGCTGCCCAGCAGCGCGCACACCGCCATGAAAATGCGAAGCTGGCCATCTCCGAAACGCATCCCCAGGAAAAACAGCAGCACGCAGGCCAATCCCCAAAACAGGGCGTCGGCCCCATGGCTGACGCCCCGCTTTTTGTTCCGGCGGTAAGCCCGCAGCAGGTCATACACCAGGCCGATCACCGCCCCGGTCCCCAAAGAGACCGCCGCTTGGTACAATTGTAATGTCAGCGGCAGGTTCATATCAGCCGAACAGTCTGGACCACAGGCTTCCGCCGTGGCTGGTCTCCTCGTAGCACAGTTCCGTCACCAGCCCGTCAATGGCCACTTCCCCGGAATCCAGCGTCAGCTTGCCGATGTGCAGCCCGCTGCCCCGGACGATCAGGTCCCCCTGGCTGGTGCGCATGACGATCTCATCCTCGTCGAAGCTGGCTACGTCCTCCACGCCTGTGATGGACAGCTTGCTGCGTTCCTCCATAATAATGTGGTGCGCCTTGGCCGGCATCCGCATTTTTTCCTCATATGCCATAGTCATGTCCCCCTTGAAAGGTCTGATTCTCTACACTCTATGCCGCTGGCTACGGGGGTATGTCCTCCGGGACGTGTCTTGTTTTGGGAACCTTTGTCGAATCTCTTGACCCCGGCGGCGTCGGGTCGTATCATCGGGACAAGACCAATTTGACCGGAGGGTGTGTCTATGAAACGAGGCATTTTATGTATGCTTTCCGCGCTGCTGCTGATGGGGCTGATGTTCCGAGTGGGCAATCAGGTAGAGATCCGGGGCGAACTGCTGCCAGGGGTATATGACCCCGCCATTGTCCGGCAAAGCGCCGCCGCTGCGGAGCGGGCCGCGGAAGAAATCTGCCGGGTGGAGGAAGCGCCGCCATTTCGCGTACTCCCCGTGCTGTGCGCCCGATACACCCCCGTAGACGGCGACGCCCTCTCCCGGACCATGCTGGAAGCCTACGACGGCGTAGCCGCCCTGTACGCGGTCTATGCCGGGGACGAGCGCATCGGCACCGTGGACGACCCCGGACTGGCAGGTACCATCTACGACGAGCGCATGGCCACCCAAGCCATGACCGGCGCCAGGCCAAACACCCCCGTGACGCTCAAGCGCGTTTACACCACCCCCGATTTCGTCACAGACACCATGGCCCTTAGCCGCGCCCTCGCCGCCGCGGCCTTCACTTCGTAGAATTCGCGGCAACGTCGCGAAACAATTTCAAATCATTTTTTGCCCGGCTCCGCCGGACAAAAAATACTTCTCGCGAAGTGAGTGTGCCCGTAGGGCGCGCGAACGAAGTGCAAACAATAAAATAAAGGCTGTCAATGACAGCCTTTATTTTAAGAAAATTCCCGCCCTGCCGTGGGGCCCAATTATAACCTGCACGACTCGGCAGGTGGATCGCCTCTCCGCGGCTTCTCTGCTTCCAACGTCCAACCGTGCTCAGGACACGGCCGGGAGGCCTGCAATTCACCGCGGAATATGGCATTCCTTATTAGAAATGTGGGTTTAAGAGGGCCAAAAATCCACGCACAGCGCAGGAACCAAATCGAAAAAATCTTTGATTTTTTCGATGAAATCACGCTTCACTCGCGCGCCCTGCGGGCACACTCCTTACGCGAGAAGTATTTTTTGCACGGCAAAGCCGCACAAAAAATGATTTGACTTTGTTTTGCCGCTGATGCGGCAAAATTCTGCGAAGCTTATTCGGCTTCGGGGTCGAAGTCCTCGTCTTCCATGAGGCTCATGAACAGTTCGTAGACTTCTTGCAGTTCATCATCATCCTCGATGGACAGGAAGACCTCGTCCTCGCCTTCCATGATGGCTTCCAGAATGATATAGCCGTAGTCCGGGTCATCCACGTCCAGTTCATCGATATTGGCGGGCACGAACAGGTAATAGGTCTTGCCGTTGTAGTCCATGTTCCCCAAAATCTCTAATTCGTGGACTGTGCCATCCTCGTCGGTGATGGTGATGAGTTCGCTTTCGTATTCTTCCATACAGGATTCTCCTTGTATTCTGTTCTGCCTGTATTGTATACCATGCGCGCACAGAAATCAACCGGGGAATTTCCGCCAAAATACACCGCGAAATTTCTACATCACGACCCGATATCTTCCAGCAGTTCCAGCAGCGCCTGCCGGTCGGCGGCGGTGATGCCGGCTTCCAACAGCGCCCGGTCGGCGGCCCGGAGGTTTTTGACGGGGATGTTCGTTTTCTCCACCAGGGCTTGTCCCCGGGCGGAGAACACCGCCACATAGCCGTCGGCTTCCTTCAAAACGTACTCTGCCCCGGCGTAGTCCGTATACTGCTGTGCCACCGGCGGCGGCTGTACCGCGTTCTGGTTCTTTACCAGGGCAAACGACCGGATGGCCGCCACTGACGTCAGCAGCGCGCACAGCGTCAAAACAGACAGCACAGACAATTTCAGTTTTAATTGCATCGTATCCCTCCTATCCGCCCCGCGCACGCCGCGGGATTCGGCACCATTAGTATTCCGCAATGGGCCGCGTGTTAGACGGGATTTGTAAATTTTTTGCGGGGGCTTAACATTTTTGGAAAGATGTGGTATACTGTTTAGGTATATCGTCTAACCTATCAAAAAGGAAAGGGCAAACCTATGGCGAACGAAAAAGCCAAAAAAATAGCGGGCGGCACGGCCCACGCTGTGGGACTGTCTGTGGGCGGCGTGATGAAGTTCATTATGACGCTGGTACTCATCATCCTCCTGACCGGATTGATGTTCATGTGCATTTTCGCATATTACGTGAAATCCACCCTCATGGACGAAGTCGATCTGACCTTAACAGACTTCACCCTGGAACGCAGCACCACCATTCTGTATCACGATGAGGACGCAGAGGACCCCACCGAGGAATGGAAAGAGCTTTGCATGATCCAGGGTACCAAATTCCGGGTCTGGAAGGACCTGGGGGAAATCCCCGTCAATATGCAGCGTGCCATCGTGGCCATTGAGGACCGACGGTTTTATGACCACAAAGGTGTGGACTGGTACCGCACGGTGGGCGCTTTTGCCAATATGTTCCTGACCATGCGCAACGATTTCGGCGGGTCCACGATCACCCAGCAGCTCATCAAGAACCTCACCCAGGAGGACGACATCACCGTCCAGCGCAAGCTGATGGAGATTTTCCGCGCCTTGGATTTGGAAAAAAAGTACGATAAAGACGAACTCATTGAATACTACCTCAACGCTGTGTTCTTCGGCCGCAACTGCTACGGTGTGGAGGCCGCGGCCCAGACCTATTTCGGCAAGAGCATTTCCGAATGCTCCCTGGCGGAGTGCGCCAGCATCGCAGGCATCACCAATAACCCCAGCCGGTACGACCCCTTTGTCAGCGTCGCCAATAACAAAGAGCGGCAGGAGACCATCCTATGGGAAATGTACGACCAGGGGTATATCAGTCACGACGAGTATGTGGAAGCGATCAACGAGCAGCTTAAGTTCGTCCGCTCCGAAAGCAGCGTGACAGAACAGTACATTTACAGCTACTACGAAGAGACTGTCATTGAGGACGTACTGCAAGACTTGATGGCCCAAAAGGGCGTGAACCGGGACACCGCCTGGGACATGCTCACCGAAGGCGGTTATCAAATCTATTCCTGCTATGACCCCAAGGTGCAAAAGGCCGTGGACGACGTATATACCAACGTGGACGGTCTGCCTAAGGCCTACCGCCAGCCCTCCGCCAATCAGGACGGAAGCATTCCGCAGCTTCAATCCGCCATTATGGTCATGGAACCGACCACAGGCGAGGTCGTGGCCATGTCCGGCGGCACGGGTGTGAAAGAAGCCAACTTTATCCTCAATCGCGCCACCGGCGCCCTGCGTACCCCCGGGTCCGCGTTCAAGCCGCTGGCGTCCTATGGCCCGGCCATGGAATACGGCTTGATTACTTCCTCCACGGAGATCAACGATTCCGCGGATATCAAACTCAGCGGCACCAGCTGGTACCCTCATAATACCCCTGACCGCTATGATGGCTGGATCACCATTCAATACGCTCTGGCCCAGTCCAAGAATACCGCGGCGGCGCAGATCATCGATAAGCTCACCCCCCAGACCGCCTACGACTTCGTCACTACCCGGCTGGGCTTCACCAGTCTCATCCCCGAGGATGCGGACTATGTCGCCATGGCGCTGGGTGACATGCACTACGGCGTTACCGTCCGGGAAATGACCCAGGCGTATTGTGCGTTCATGAACGAGGGTACCTTTACTTACAGCCGCACCTATACCAAGGTAGTGGACCCCACCGGCAGCGTCGTACTGGATAACAGCCCGGAGACTGTGCAGGCGTTCTCCACAGCCACGGCCAACAACATGGTCGCCCTGCTGCGCAACAACGTCACCGGCGGCATCGCCGGTGCGGCGCGGCTGAACAATATGCCCTCCGCCGGCAAGACCGGCACAGCTTCCAATAACAAAAACCGTTATTTCGCGGGCTTCACGCCCTACTACACCGCCGCGGTGTGGACCGGCTACGACGAGAACCAAACCATGTCCTTCTCCGGCAACCCGGCGCTGGATATCTGGAAAGCGGTCATGAACAATATCACCGTAAACAAGGGGCTGGAGTATAAGGAACTGCCCACCGGCAGCTATCAAAAGCCCACCGGCATCTTCGGCAGCAAGGAAGACGACGTGGAGCCGACGCCCACGCCGACCCCCTCCGCCGAACCCTCAACCACGCCGGAACCTACCCCCACCCCGCCGCCGTCGACGCCGACGCCTCCGGTCAATGATCCTTGGGCCGATCCCAACTTGCCGGCAGTGGATTAGAGCAGTAAATTTTGGAAAGTTAACAGTTTGTAAATATTTAACAGCACCCGCACAAACGCCGTGCGGGTGCTGTTTTTATGGGAAAATCCCCAGTATGTTCCGGAAAATCATGGGAAAAAGTATGGATTTTTTGAAAATCTTCGGATATTCCCCTAAAAATAAGGTTGACAGAATCAAACAATAGTGTTACAATTTGGTGACAAAGCAAGTGGAGGTACATATTATGGCTACAAAGGATAATCAGCTGGAGTACAAGGGGCATCCGCTTCGGAGAAAGGATAACCTGATCTATTTCGGAGATATGTCCGACGAATATATCGTACAGCTGCAAATCATGGACACGAAAAAGGTGGGCGACATGGACGTGGCCACGAAGGTGTCCGTGCAGCTGCAATTGACCGACCCGGACGTGAAAAGCCGGGACCGTATCGTGAAAAAGAGCGAGAAAGACAGCTTGTACGCCGCCATGGATCTGGCAGCAATCTGGCTGGAGCGGGCCTTGACGACGAAATAACTTTATTTCGCGTCCTCCCCCGCCGCTTTGCGGCATATAAAAAATGATGAAACAATAATCTTGTAAATCTGAAAGCGAGGTATGTGAAGCCAGAGGGTTTTACAAAATTACGTATGAAAAAGCAACTCCTCAGCATATGTTTGACCGGTATCCTGGCGGCGTCTGTGGCTGCCGCGCCGGCACAGGCCATGAATCTCGGCGGCGCGACACTTTCAACCGGTGTTCGCCTCAGAAGCGGCCCGGGTACCGATTCCGAAATCATCACCACCGGCTATCAAAGCGAGCCTGTCATCGTCACGGCGGACAACGGCGCCGGTTGGTATGAGGTCATCTACAACGGCGTGAAGGGCTATATGTCCTCCCAGTACTTGAAATTCAGTGAGGCCTTATCCGCCGCATTTGGCAAGGGCACCGTGCAGGGCAACAGCGTGCGGCTGCGGTCCGCGCCCAGTACCAACGCCGCGGTCCTCGGCGGGTTCAACGCCGGGGCAACAATGGATATCATCGGCGTATCCGGCAACTGGTATCAGGTCAAATACGGCGGCCAGACGGGCTATGTCAGCGCCGATTACATGACCGTCCTCGCCGATGGCGACGCGCTTTCCGCAGACAACGGGGCCACCGCCATCATCAACACCGCGAAAGAACTGCTGGACACCCGCTACATCTACGGCGGCACCACCACCAACGGCTTCGACTGCTCCGGCTATATCCAGTATGTGTTCAACCAGCACGATGTGAAATTGGAACGCACAGCGGCGCAGCAATATACATATAATGGTACGAGCATAGC
Organism: Oscillospiraceae bacterium; assembly: GCA_022800755.1. Taxonomy (GTDB): domain Bacteria; phylum Bacillota; class Clostridia; order Oscillospirales; family Oscillospiraceae; genus HGM13010. The sequence goes on along the minus strand of JAAWQX010000014.1, from coordinate 18,361 downwards.
CAAAAGTGACTTGCAGCCCGGCGACCTGGTGTTCTTCTCCAGTTCCAGCCAGTCTGTGGGCCATGTAGGGATGTACGTGGGCGATGGACAGTTTATCCATTCTTCCTCCGGCGCGGGGAAGGTCATCATTACCAATTTGAACACATCCTATTATGTCAGCCATTATGTAGGCGCCAAGCGGGTGCTTTGAATTTGATTTTACGCCTCCTTCATAATAAACCAGCAGAACAGCCCCAGACAATGTCTGGGGCTGTTCTGTATGTTATGGCGCGTCTGTTCGGCCTAATAGGTAGTCCGTAGAAACGTTCAGCTTGTTGGCTATTTTGACCAGCATTGCAAAGGACGGTTCTCTGTCTCCGCTTTCATAATTGCGGTATGAGCGCAATTCTATTCCAAGCCAGTCTGCCATTTGCTGGGCTGTAATTCCTGCATTTTTTCTCGTTTCATTCAAACGCTTGTGAAACATAATCGTCCTCCCATAACTTGCACTTGACAATGCACAAATTGTACACTATAATCAAGTTATAGACAGTGCTCATTTTGAGCACCATTTGAGGAAAGGTGATTCACATGCAAGAAAAAACTTGCGTAGACTGCGTTCATTTCATCCAGCATTATCGAAAACACGGCAAGCATTACGACCCAATCAACTGCGGCCACTGCATCGCTTTGCGCGTGAAAAAGCGGCAGGCTTTAGACACGCCCTGCGAGCATTTTCAGGAAAACTCCCCCGCCAAGTGACGGGGGAGTTTTGATTTAAATTTCCAATTCGCCTACGTACACCAGATTCGTGTCCCCGGACAGCAGAATGCGGTCGTCATTGTAATTGACCACCAAATCGCCGCCCCGCAGCTTCACGGTGATGTCCGTGTCCTTTTTGCACAGGCCGCTTTCCACCGCCGCGGCTACCGCCGCGCAGGCCCCCGCGCCGCAGGCCCGGGTCTCGCCGTTGTCGATTTCCCAGGTGCGGATGCGCAAAGTGTACGGGTTGATGACCCGCACCAACTCCACGTTCATCGGCTCCGGGAACTCAATGCACGCCTCGATCTCCTCCGCAATGGTCTGCAAGTCCTTGTTGTCCACGCGGTCTACAAAAATCACGCAGTGGGGCGTGTCCAGCGCCAGGCACGTCGTGCTGAACCGGCCGACGGGGTAGCCCACCACCCGCTCGCCCGTGACCAGCATGGGGATATCGCCCGGGCGGAACTTCGCCTTGCCCATGTCCACCGTGACGGAGGTCACTTTGCCGCCGGAAATGTACAGATGCACCGGCTTGACCGCGTATTTCGTCTCAATGGTCATGTCCTCTTTCTTCACGATTCCGTTGTCGTACAGGAACTTCGCCGCGGAACGGATCGAGTTGCCCAGCAGGACCCCTTCCAGGCCGTTCTGGTTGAAAATGCGCATTTTCGCGTCGGCAATGTCGGAATTCTCAATGAGAATCAGGCCGTGGGCTCCGACCCCCGTGTGCCGGTCGCACAGGCTGGCGCACAGGGATTCCGGCGTGGGCACGCTGCCGTCCCGGTTGTCGATGAAGATATAGTCGTTGCCGGAACTGGTCATTTTGGAGAACATCAGCTTCTGACGCTCGGTACGCATGTCGTTGATGTTCACCAGTTCCGTGTTGTGCTCGGTAAAGCGGCTGGCGATCACGTCGGCGTAGATGTTCGCCGTGTCCAGGCTGGTCAGGCAGGGAATGTCGTGCCGTAGGGCGAAGCGGTGCAGAGCCATGTAGTCGCCCAGGGTGGAGTCCACCAGCGCGCCGGTGTACACGATACAGCGGATCTTGCCGGATTCCATCAGGTCAAACAGCTCGTCCGACTCGCTGATGCCGGGAACGGACGTGACTTCGATGTCCAATGTGCGGATCATCTCCGCCGTGCCGGTGGTGGCGTACAGCCGGATGCCCAAGTCGTAGAACTTCTTCGCCAGGTCGAGGATCTCCAGGTAATCGTGGTCGTCCACGCTCAGCAGAACCCCGCCGTGCTTGGGGATGCCCCGGATGCCCGCGGCAGTCAGGCCCTTGAACAGCGCCTCCGCTGTGGTCTTGCCGATGCCCAGTACTTCGCCGGTGGATTTCATTTCCGGGCCAAGAATAGAGTTGGCATCGGTGAGTTTCTCAAAAGAGAACACCGGAACTTTGACCGTGAAATACGGGGGCGTTTTGTACAGCCCGGAGCCGTAGCCCAGGTCCATAAGGTTCTGCCCCAGCATGACCTTGGAGGCCAGGTCCACCATGGGGACCCCCGTGACCTTGCTGATGTACGGCACCGTGCGGGACGCCCGGGGGTTGACCTCGATGACGTACAGTTCGTTGTCGTAGATGAGGTACTGGATGTTCACCAGCCCTTTGGTCCCCAGGGACAGGGCCAGCTTGGTGGAGCAGTCCACGATGGTATCTTGCATCTTGTCCGTGAGGTTATAGGGCGGGTAGACCGCGATAGAGTCGCCGGAGTGGACGCCCGCCCGCTCTACGTGCTCCATGATGCCGGGGATGAGCACGTTCTCGCCGTCGGAGATCACGTCTACTTCCAGTTCCGTGCCGGGCATGTACTTGTCCACCAGCACGGGGTTGTCGATTCCGCCGGAGAGGATGACGGTCATGTACTGCTTCACCGCTTCCCGGTCGTGGACGATCATCATGTTCTGCCCGCCGATGACGTAGCTGGGGCGCAGGAGGACGGGATAGCCAAGCGTCTCCGCCGCTTCGATGGCTTCCTCCAGGGTGTTCACGCCCATGCCTTTGGGCCGCTTGATGTTGAATTCCTCCAGCAGCGCGTCGAACCGCTCCCGGTCCTCGGCGGTGTCGATGCCCTCGGCGGAGGTGCCGAGGATTTTCACGCCGTTGTCGTCCAGGAATTTCGTCAGTTTGATGGCTGTCTGTCCGCCGAAGGCCACCACCACCCCCACCGGGGATTCCGCCTTGATGATGTTCATCACGTCCTCCGGGCACAATGGCTCGAAGTACAGCCGGTCGGCGGTGTCGTAGTCCGTGGAGACGGTCTCGGGGTTGTTGTTCACGATGACCACGTCGTAGCCCAAGGATTTCAGGGTCTTGACGCAGTGGACAGAGGAGTAGTCAAACTCGATGCCCTGCCCGATGCGGATGGGGCCGGACCCCAGGACCATGACCACCGGGCGGCCGGATTTGGCGAAGCTCCGGGAATCGCAGTAGTCCGCGTAGGCGGAGTAGAAGTACGGCGTGGCCGCGGCGAACTCGGCGGCGCAGGTGTCCACCATTTTATACACCGCGTCCTCGTGGGGCATCTCCGCCGCGCCGGAAATGCGCTTCAGCGCCGCGTCGGTGTAGCCGTACCGTTTGCCACGGCGGTACTCCTCGGCGGACAACGCGCCCTTATTCTCAATGCACTGCTCGAAATCCGCCAGATTTTTCAGCTTGGAAATAAACCATTCGTCGATTTTCGTGATCTCGTGGATAGCGTCCACCGTCCAGCCAGTTTTCAGAGCCTCAAAAATGGTGAACAGCCGCAGGTCATTCACCCGCTTCAGGCGTTCTTCCAGGGGCTTGCCGCCGGTGGGCGTACGATTGAGGGTATCCAGCCCAATTTCCGCGCCCCGGACCGCTTTCATGATGGCCATTTCAAAGCTGGGCGCGATGGCCATGACCTCGCCGGTGGCTTTCATCTGTGTCCCCAGTTTGCGGGAAGCCGAGGAGAATTTATCAAACGGCCATTTCGGAACTTTCGCCACGATGTAGTCCACCGTCGGCTCAAAACAGGCCGTAGTCTGGCCTGTTACGTCGTTTTTGATCTCGTCCAGTGTGTATCCTAATGCGATTTTCGCCGTAACCTTAGCGATGGGGTAGCCTGTGGCTTTCGACGCCAGCGCAGAGCTGCGGGACACGCGGGGATTGACCTCAATGACTGCGTATTCAAAGCTGTCGGGATTCAATGCAAACTGGCAGTTGCAGCCGCCCTCAATGCCCATTTCCGTGATGATGTCCAGCGCTGCCGTGCGGAGCATTTGATATTCCGCGTCCGCCAAGGTCAGCGCCGGGGCGACCACGATGGAATCGCCCGTATGCACACCCACGGGGTCAAAGTTCTCCATAGAGCAAATGGCGATGACGTTGCCTACCTTGTCCCGCATGACCTCAAATTCGATCTCTTTCCATCCGGCGATGTACCGCTCCACCAAGATCTGTGTGATGGGAGACAAATCCAGCCCGGTAAACGCAATGGTGCGCAGTTCTTCCTCTGTATACGCCACGCCGCCGCCGGCGCCGCCCAAAGTGAACGCCGGACGCACAATAACCGGGTAGCCGATATCCCGGGCGATCTGCACAGCGGTGTCCACATCGTTGGCGATTTCCGAGGGGATGATGGGCTGCCCAATACGCTCCATGGCCTCTTTAAACAGCTGCCGATCCTCAGCCTTGTCAATAGCATCCAGTCCGGTACCCAAAAGCCGCACATTATGCGCTTTCAAAAAGCCGGATTTGCCAAGCTGCATGGCGATGGTAAGACCCGTTTGTCCTCCAAGGCCTGCCAGCATGGCATCCGGCTTCTCTTTTTCAATGATACGCATGACGGTCTGGGCCGTGAGTGGCTCCAGATAAATGGCGTCCGCCATGGACTTGTCTGTCATAATGGTGGCGGGGTTGGAATTGACCAGCACTACCTCCACGCCGGCTTCTTTCAAGACCCGGCAAGCCTGGGTGCCGGCGTAATCGAATTCCGCGGCCTGTCCGATGACGATGGGGCCGGAGCCGATCATCAGGACTTTTTTGATACTCATATCTCTCGGCATTAGTCATTTCCTCCCATCATCTTCATAAACCGGTCGAACGCGGACTCCATATCCCGCGGCCCGCCATGGGCCTCCGGGTGGAACTGCATGGAAAAGGCCCCCAGGTCCGGGTAGTCGATCCCCTCGCAGGTGTTGTCGTTCAAATTCACGTAGCTCAGCACGCCGCCGACCTTGTCCAAGCCCTCGCTGAGCACCGCGTAGCCGTGGTTCTGGCTGGTGATGTAGCTGCGGCCAGTCTTGACGCAGCGCACCGGCTGGTTGGCGCCCCGGTGTCCGTATTTCAGCTTGGTCGTCTCCGCCCCCGCCGCCAGAGCCAGCAACTGGTGCCCCAGGCAGATGCCGAACATGGGCAGTTTGCCGATGAGCCGCTTGATCTGGGCGATGCAGTCCGGGTTATCCGCCGGGTCGCCTGGGCCGTTGGACAGCATCACGCCGTCGGGCCGGAGATTCAAAACGTCCTCCGCCGTGGCGTTGTAGGGCAAAATGGTCACTTTGCAGCCCGCGCCCAGCAGATGGTCCGCGATGCTCTTTTTCGCGCCGTAGTCCATCAGCGCCACATGGCGCTTGACTTCACCTTCCGGCAGCAATACTTGGGGTTCGGTGATGGCCGTGGCCTCCACCGCGCCGGAGACCTTGTAGTTTTTCAACTGGTCCAGCATATTTTCCGGCACCTTTTCGGTGATGATGGCGTTCATCACGCCGTGCTCCCGGACGATTTGCGTCAGCCGCCGGGTATCCACCCCGCAGATACCTGGCACGCCCTGGGCTTTCAAAAACGCGTCCAGCGTGCCCTGGCAGCGGAAATTGGAGGGCGCTTCGCAGTGGTCATGGACCACCACGCCTTTTACATGGCACTTCCCGCTCTCGGAATCCAGTGGGATGATACCGTAGTTTCCGATCTGCGGAAACGTGAACATCAGCGTCTGCCCGTAATAGCTGGGGTCCGTGAGGCTTTCCACATATCCCACCACCCCGGTGGTGAACACCAGCTCGCCGATGCTTTCCCCGGCCGCACCGAAGGGTCTTCCCTCAAAGACCTCCCCGGTCTCCAGGATCAAATAGGCTTTTTCCATGCAGGCTCTCCTTTTCCCGTTGTTTCGTTCAATCGTATGACCTTGTCTGATGGTTCGCTTCCCTGAAAATAGGTAAAATTTTTTTGCCGCAGCCGGCGCCGCCGGACGGTTATTGACCGCCCAGCAGTTTCAGCAATACGGCTTTTTGCCCATGGAGCCGATTTTCGGCCTGGGCAAAGATCTCCCCGGCGTGTTCCTCGAACACCTCCGCGGTGATCTCCTCCCCCCGGCGGGCCGGGAGGCTGTGCAGGACGATAGCGTCCGGCTTCGCATTTCGCAATAGTATACCATTAACCTGATAATTTGGAAAGACTTTTTTTCTGGTTTCCGCGGGAATTTTTTGGAAAAAGGCGTCCCACTGCCCCGCGTATACTGCGTCGGCGCCCGAAATTGCCGTCAGCGGGTCATTTGTAAGGGAAAATCCGTCCGCAGTTTCCGCCCAAGTCAGAACCCTTTCATCCGGCTCAAAACCATCGGGACACGCTACAGCGACCTCCATGCCAACTTTCAGCGCGCCTACGATGAGAGAATCAGCCACATTGCTTCCCGGTCCGATAAAGCACAGCTTCTTGCCCTTAAACGTGCGCTTATACTCCCGAATGATCATCAAATCCGCAAGCACCTGGCAGGGGTGGGCAAACGCCGTCATGCCGTTAATGACCGGGACCCCGGCGAACTCCGCCAATACCTCTACTGCGCTTTGCTCCTGGGTGCGGATCATCATGCCGTCCAGATAGCCCCCCAAGACCCGGGCCGTGTCCTGCATCGGCTCGCCCCGGTCCATTTGCAAATCTCGGGCGGATAAAAACAGCGCCATACCGCCCAATTGGTACATCCCGACCTCAAAAGACACCCGCGTCCGGGTAGACAGTTCCCCAAAAATCAAGCCCAATGTTTTGCCCTTGAGATGCGGATGGGCGATGCCGTTTTTCTGCTCGTACTTGAGCTGATCCGCCATGTTGAGCAGTTCCTGGAGTTCCTCCTCCGTGTGGTCCAGCAGAGTGAGAAAATGCCGCTGCCGGTTCATGTCATCCCCTCCAGTACGGTTTTCAGCACAGCAAGTCCCGCGTCAATCTCCTCGTAGGAGATATTCAGCGGCGGCAGCAAACGCACTGTATCGCTCCCAGCGGTCAGGGCCAGCAGTCCGCTTTGCAGCATCTTGCCCACCGCGTCTTTATGGCTGCATGTGACCCCGATACCCACCATCAGGCCCATGCCCCGGACGCTTTGCACCACCGGCAGGCGCATTTCCTCCACTTTTCGGCGGATATACGCCCCTTTTTCGTTCACAGATGCCAAAAACGCGTCATCTAACGTATCCAGCACCACGCAGGCGCCGGCGGCGGCGACGGGATTGCCGCCGAATGTGGTGGCGTGGGTGCCGGGGCCGAGGACGGATTTGCACTTCTCATTGGCCATGATGCCGCCGAAGGGCAGTCCACCGGCGATGCCCTTGGCAAAGCTCACCACGTCCGGCCGGATGCCGTACTGCTGGAAGCAGAACAGACTGCCCGTGCGTCCCACGCCGGTCTGCACCTCGTCAATGAGCAGAAGAAGATCGCGCTCCGCGCAGAACGCCGCTACCGACTGCACAAAGTCCTTGTCCAGCGGCAGCACGCCGCCCTCGCCCTGGATGAGCTCCATCATCACGGCGCATACGTCCCCGGTGCAGGCAGTTTTCACGCTGTCCAAATCGTTGGCCACGGCGTACTTGAAGCCCTCGGTAAAGGGGAAAAAGTAGTTGTGGAACACGTCCTGCCCCGTGGCTGCCAGGGTGGAGATGGTGCGGCCGTGAAAAGACTGGCGCAGGGTGACAATGGTGCTGCGGCCCTGACCGTATTTGTCAAAGCTGTACTTCCGGGCCAGCTTGATCATGCCCTCGTTGGATTCGCCGCCGCCGTTGGCGAAAAAGACGTTTGCCATCCCCGTGCGGGCGGTGAGGGTCTTCGCCACCTGGGCCATGGGTCCGGTGTAGTACAGGTTGGACACATGCTGGAGCGTGGCGGCCTGCTTGCTCACAGCGTCCACCCAGGGCTGATAGCCGTACCCCAGGCTGTTCACGCCGATGCCCGACGCGAAATCGATGTACGCCTTACCGTCAAAGTCGTACAAAGTCGCGCCCTGTCCCTTCTCAAAGGCCACCTGAAAACGCCCATAGGTGGGCATCACAGCCTCGTCGCCCATGGCAATAATGTCTTTGTTGGTCATAAAACAACGCCCCTAACTGAAAGTTTCGTCCACCTTTTCAAAAGGTGGCAGGTTCCAAGGGCGGCGCCCTTGGTCGCTTCCCGCAGGAAGCGAAACCCTATCCCCCAAAAGCGCAGGAAAGGGTCTGGGGAAACCCCCGCCGGAGGTTTCCCCAGATGCGGCAAAGCCGCATCAAAGCGTCAGCATCGTACCAATACCAGCATTGGTAAGCGTCTCAATCAGAATCGAATGCGGCACCCGCCCGTCAATAATACAAGCCTGCTTCACGCCCCGCCGGATCGCCGCCACGCAGCAATCCATCTTCGGGATCATGCCGCCCTGAATAATACCCTCGCTCATCAACTGCGGCGTCTCGCTCACCAGAATATGGGGGATCAGCGTGCCCGGGTCATCCTTATCCCGCAGCACCCCGGCAATATCCGTCATCAAAATCAGATTCTCCGCCTTCAACTCCCCCGCGATTCGGGCCGCAGCAGTGTCGGCGTTGATGTTATACACATTATTCTCCCGGTCGCAGCCCACCGTGGACACCACGGGGATATACCCCTTGTCCAGCAGGTCTGTGATGGGCGCAGTGTTCACGTTCGTGATCTCGCCCACAAAGCCCAGGCGCTCGTCCTGGACCCTCGCTTCGATCATATGCCCGTCCATGCCGGACAGCCCAATGGCCTTGCCGCCGGTGTTTTCCAGCAGGTTCACCAGGTTCTTATTCACCTTGCCCGCCAGGACCATTTGTACCAGTTCAGCGGTCTCTTTGTCCGTAACCCGCAGACCGTCTACGAATATGCTTTCTTTGCCGACCCGTTTGAGCATTTCCGAGATCTCCGGGCCGCCGCCGTGGACCAGTACGACCTTGATGCCGATCAGGGACAGCAGGACAATGTCGTCCATCACCGCTTTTTGCAGGTCGGGGCTGATCATGGCATTGCCGCCGTATTTGACCACGATGATCTTGCCGTAATAGTGCTGGATGTAGGGTAGGGCTTCTACCAGCACCTGGGCGCGGGATTCGTGGGGGATGTTCATGTTTGTCACCTCTGTGATGCCGCCGCAAGCGGCGGGCGAGAACCCCCAGCGAGGGTTCTCGCGCTCTCCTGCGCTTTCTTTTTAATGAGGGTTTCGCCCGCTGCGGCGGGCGACCAAGGGCGCTGCCCTTGGAACCTGCCGCCTTTGGAAAGGCGGGCGAAACTGTTGGTCTTTTTAGCTGCGATAATCGCCGTTGATTTTTACGTAGTCGTAGGTTAAATCACAGCCCCAGGCGGTGGCAGTGTGGGAGCCAGGACCGACAGAGATCAGGATTTGGATTTCTTTTTCGGTCAGAATCTTTTTTGCTTTCTCTTCGTCGAAGTCTACGCCGATGCCGTGGTCGCACACCAAAATCTCTCCGGCGGCGGATTTGAACGACATGCGCACCTGCTCCACGTCCACGTCCGCGCCGCTGTATCCGATGGCGCACAGGGCGCGGCCCCAGTTCGCGTCCGCACCGAACATGGCGGCCTTGAACAGCGACGAACAGATCACGCTTTTTGCGGACAGCGCCGCGGCTTCGTAGGTATCTGCGCCGGACACGACGCATTCCAGGAACTTGGACGCGCCCTCGCCATCGGCGGCGATCATTTTGCACAGCGCGGTCATCACCGCGTTCAGCGCTGTGTCGAACGCGTCGTAGTCCGCGCCCGGCCCGGTGATGGGCGGGTTTCCGGCCATGCCGTTGGCCATGACGGAGACCATGTCGTTGGTGGAGGTGTCGCCGTCTACGGATACCATGTTAAACGTCGTTTTCACGTTGGAGGACAGGCTTTTTTGCAGCAGTTCCGGGGTAATGGCGCAGTCCGTCGTGATGAATACCAGCATCGTGGCCATGTTGGGGTGGATCATGCCGCTGCCTTTGGCGATGCCGCCCATACGGCAAACCATACCGTCCGCCTCAAATTCCACGGCGAATTCCTTGGGCACCGTGTCGGTGGTCATGATGGCCGCTTCCGCGTCGGCGCTGTGGTCGCCCAGGGCGGACACCAGGGCAGGCATCCCCGCTTCGATGCACTCGATGGGCAACGGCGCGCCGATGACGCCGGTGGAGCCAACGATCACGTCCCCGGCGGGGACGCCTGCGGCCTGTTCCACCAGTTCGCACATGCGCTGGGCCATTTCCACACCCTCGGCCCGGCAGGTGTTGGCGATGCCGGAATTGCAGATGACCGCCTGGGCATAGCCGTCGGACAAATTCGCCTTCGTAACCTTGATGGGCGCACTTTTCACCAGATTGCAGGTGTACACTGCCGCAGCGGCCGCCCGGGTCTCGCTGACGATCAGGGCCAGGTCCTTTTTGCTCTGATTTTTGCGGATGCCGCAGTGTACGCCCGCGGCTTTGTATCCCTTCGGCGCGCAAACGCCGCTTGAAATCTCTTTCATTCTCTTCCCTCAGATCAGGCCGGTTTTCTCGTCCAGGCCCAGCATGATGTTCATATTCTGCACCGCCGCGCCGGACGCGCCCTTGCCCAAATTATCAAACAGCGCCGTGACCGTGGTACGGCCCTCGCTGCCCGTGACCAGGATGCGCAGGCGGTTGGTGTCGGCGTTGGTGTCGGCGTAAATGACCGGCTCGTCCCCGCCGAAGGGGGCGACGGTGACGAAGTATTCGTCCCGGTAATATTCCGCCAGGCGGTCACGGATTTCCTCGCCGCCGGGGGTTCCCGTTAGCTGCGCGTTATGCAGCATGACCGTAGTCGCCATGCCGTTGTAAAAATCCCCCAAAATGGGGCTGAACACCGGGGGGACCGTCAGGCCGCAGATTTTCATCATTTCCGGCAGGTGTTTATGCTGCAAATTGGTGCCGTAAATGCGGTGGGAATCATGCCGGGGGTCACGGTTTTCGTCCTCATATTCCGCGATGAGCTTCTTTCCTCCGCCGGAATAGCCCGTGAGGGAGTAAGCGCACAGGGGCAGGTCCGCCGGGACGACGCCCATGCGCACCAGGGGGGCGACGGTGCTGATAAAGCCCGTGGCGTGGCAGCCGGGGTTCGCCACCCGCTTGGCGGTCTGGATGGCGGCGCGCTGCTGCTTGCTCAATTCCGGGTAGCCGTAGGTCCAGCCCTCCGCCGTGCGGTGGGCGGTGGACGCGTCGATGACGCGGGTGTTGGGGTTAGTCACCAGCGTCACGGCCTCGATGGCCGCCGCGTCGGGCAGGCACAAAAACACAATGTCCGCCGCGTTCATCAGCTTCGCCCGTTCGGCGTTGTCCTTGCGCTTTTCCTCGTCGATCAGGAGCAGTTCAAGATCGCTCCGGGCAGCCAGCCGGTCATAAATCTGCAATCCGGTGGTGCCGTCTTTTCCGTCTATGTATACTTTTGGCTTCATTTCGTCCTCCGCTGGGCAATAAATTTTCGGATGGCCTCAATCTGGCGGGTAGTCTCTTCCTTGGCAGGCCCTCCATAACTACGCCGCATCCCGGCGCAATTTTCCATGTTCAGTGCAACAAAAACGTCGGGGCCGAAATGTTTGTCAACTTTCACCAATTCCTCCAGGGTCAATTCCTCCAGGGTCTTGCCCGTTTCCGTGCAATAAATCACCAGCTTGCCCACGGTGGTGTACGCGTCCCGGAAAGGCACGCCCTGCTTGGTCAGATAGTCGGCGCAGTCGGTGGCGTTGATGAAACCCTTGTTCGCCGCGGCCCGCATATTTTCCGGCAGGACGGTCATGGTGCGGATCATCCCGGTGAACACCGGCAGGCACACAAGCGCCGTGTCGATGGCGTCGAACACCGGCTCTTTGTCCTCCTGCATGTCCTTATTATAGGCCAGGGGCAGGCCCTTCATGGTCGTGAGCAGGGCCATCAAATCGCCGTAGACCCGGCCCGTTTTGCCCCGGACCAGTTCCGCAATGTCCGGGTTTTTCTTCTGGGGCATGATGGAACTGCCCGTGGAATACGCGTCGTCCAGCTCGATATACTTGAATTCCCAGCTGCACCAGAGAATGATTTCTTCGGAAAACCGGGACAGGTGCATCATTAAAATAGAAAGCGCGCTCATGAGTTCCAGAGCGTAGTCCCGGTCGGACACGCCGTCCAGACTGTTGCTCATGGGGCCGTCAAAGCCCAGGGCGGCGGCGGTCATGTGCCGGTCGATGGGGTAAGTGGTCCCCGCCAGAGCGCCGGAGCCCAGCGGGCATTCGTTCATCCGGGCTTTGCAGTCCTCCAGACGGGTCACGTCCCGGCACAGCATGTTGGCGTAGGCCATGAGGTGCTGGGCGAAGGTGATAGGCTGGGCCCGCTGGAGATGGGTATAGCCCGGCATCACTGCGTCCTGATACTTCGCCGCCTGCTCCGTCAGCGCCGTTTGCAGATCTAAAATCTCCGAAACGACTGCTCCGATCTCCTCCCGGACGTACATACGGAAGTCCAACGCCACCTGGTCGTTCCGGCTGCGGGCAGTATGCAAACGCTTGCCCGCGGCCCCGATGCGCTGGGTGAGGAGCGTCTCAATGTTCATGTGGATATCCTCGTTGTCCGTGGAAAATTCCACTTTCCCCGCCTCGATGTCCGCCAGGATGGAATCCAGCCCGGCGTGAATGGCGGTCACATCCTCTTTCGGAATGATGCCGCATTCCCCCAGCATCGCCGCGTGGGCCTTACTGCCCGCGATATCCTGCTGATATAGGCGCTGGTCAAAGCTGATGGATTCGTTGAAATCGTTCACCAGCGCGTCGGTATCCTTCTGAAAGCGCCCACCCCAAAGTTTTGCCATATCGTCGTATCTCCAATTAGTTTCACAGAATTTGCGCCAACGGCGCAAACAAATTTCAATTGATTTTTTCGGCGGCTTCGCTGTCGAAAAAATACCGCTCAGCCAGAAAGCGTGCGCCAACGGCGTGCGCGCAGTCGGCCGCAAAAATCTAAATTAAGGGGCAGCACGCTGCCCCTTAATTTAATTTTAAAGTTTGCCCTGGTCTACCATAGCCTTGACCTTGATGGGCAGGCCGTAGAGGTTGATGAAGCCCTCCGCATCTTTTTGATTGTAGTCACTCTCGCCGAAAGTGGCGATGGCTTCGGAATACAGGGAATTGGGGCTCCACACGCCGGCTTTGATGATGTTGCCCTTGTACAGCTTCAGCTTCACTTTGCCGTTCACGGCCTCCTGGGTCTTGTCCACAAAGGCGCTCAGGGCCTCCCGCAGGGGGGTGAACCACTGGCCGTTGTACACCAGTTCACCGAAGGTGATGGCCAGCTCCGCTTTTTTGTGCTGGGTCATTTTGTCCAGGCAGACCGTTTCCAGATAGTCATGGGCCGCGTACAAAATCGCACCGCCCGGGGTCTCGTACACGCCCCGGCACTTCATGCCCACCAGACGGTTTTCTACGATGTCCAGCAGTCCGATGCCGTTGGCCCCGCCCAACTCGTTGAGCTTCAAAATGATCTCCTTGGCGGTCATTTTCTTGCCGTCCAGTGCCACAGGAACACCCTGCACAAAGTCCAATTCAATATAAGTCGGTTTGTCCGGCGCCATGATGGGAGAAACGCCCATTTCCAAAAAGCCGGGCTTCTCGTACAGCGGCTCATTGCCAGTATCCTCCAGGTCCAGCCCCTCGTGGCTCAAATGCCACAGGTTTTTGTCCTTAGAGTAGTTGGTCTCCCGGTTGATCTTCAGCGGTACATTGTGCGCTTCGGCGTAAGCAATCTCCTCTTCCCGGCTCTTGATGTCCCATTCCCGCCAGGGGGCGATGATGGGCATATCCGGTGCAAAATGCTTGATGGCCAGCTCAAAACGCACCTGGTCGTTGCCCTTGCCGGTGCAGCCGTGGCAGATGGCGTCCGCGCCCTCTTTGATGGCCACGTCCACCAGTCCTTTGGCGATGACCGGGCGGGCATGGGACGTGCCCAGCAGGTACTCTTCGTATTTCGCCCCGGCTTTCAGGCAGGGGATGATGTAATCGTCCACATACTCTTCCGTCAGGTCCAGCACATACAGCTTGGACGCGCCGGTCTTTTTGGCCTTTTCCTCCAGGCCCTCCAGCTCGTCCGCCTGCCCCACGTTACCGGACACGGCGATGACCTCGCAGTTGTTGTAATTCTCTTTCAGCCAGGGGATAATAATAGATGTATCCAGTCCGCCGGAATAGGCCAGTACGACCTTTTTGATCTGACTTTTATCGATCATGGGAAAGTTCCTCCGTTTACTCCAAAGTGGTTTGTGTTTGCTATTATAGCACGCCGTCCCGGAATGTCAATCAATATTTATGCAATCAAACGAATCTTGTTGTTTTGCCCATAAATATAGTTTGTGTCCAAACATTTTTCAGCATCCGCCGTATATGCGGATGAATATTCTTACGCATTATTCATTTAATATTCATTCCGCTTCAAAAAAGACCACCCAAACGGGTGGTCTTTTTTGAAGCGCGGAAATCACTCCGCCAATTCCTGCTTGTTGGTGAGTTTCTTGAGCACGAACAGGGTGCCGATTATCAGCACCGCGCCGATGACCAGGCAGATGATGGCGTTCTGCACAAAGCCCGCAATGATGAAGCTGACGAAGCTGACCGCCGCCACGGTAATGGCGTAGGGAAGCTGGGTCGCCACATGGTTCAGGTGGTCGCACTGGGCGCCGGCGGAAGCCATGATGGTGGTATCGGAAATGGGGGAGCAGTGGTCGCCGCACACAGCGCCAGCCAGGCACGCGGAAATGCCGATGGTCAGCAGGGTGCTGCCCGGCTCAAACACCGCAATGACGATGGGGATCAGGATACCGAAAGTACCCCAGCTCGTGCCGGAAGCAAAAGCCAGCAGGCACGCCACGATGAAGATCACTGCGGGCAGCAGGCTGTACAGGCTCTGGGAAGCGCCCAGCATCACATCGTGGACGAACTCGGCCGCGCCCAGGGCGCTGGTCATAGCCTTCAGGCTGACCGCCAGGGTCAAAATGATAATCGGCGGCACCATGGCAATGAAGCCCTTAGGGATGCAGGCCATGGCCTCTTTAAAGGTCATCAGGCGGCGGACCACCACATAAGCGATGGTGAGTACCAGAACGATCAGGGAGCCCCAAGGCAGCGCCACAAACGCATCAGTATCGCCAAAGGCCGCAATAAAATCGCCGGCGTTGCCGTCCCAGAAGCCACCCACATAGATCATGCCGATGACGCAGAACACAATCAGCACCACCACCGGCAAAATCAGGTCAACGACCTTACCCTTGGGATTGCCTGCTTCGGTATCTTCCGTCTCCAGCCGGCCCAGGTCGCCGTTGAGCATGGCGTTCATCTCATGCAGCTTCATGGGGCCGTAGTCGAACTTCATCACAGCCAGCGCGATGATGAACACAAAGGTCAGCAGGGAGTAGAAGTTATAGGGGATGGCCTGAACAAACAGTTGGATGCCGGAAATCCCGGTGTCCAGATCCGCGGCCACGCCGGACACGGCGGCGGCCCAGGAAGACACAGGCGCGATCATGCAAACGGGAGCGGCAGTGGCGTCGATGAGATAGGCCAGCTTCACCCGGGAGATCTTGTGCCCGTCGGTCACGGGACGCATGACGCTGCCCACCGTCAGGCAGTTGAAGTAGTCGTCAATGAAGATCAGCACGCCCAGTACAAAGGTCGCCAGCATAGCGCCCACCCGGGACTTGATGTTCTTTTCCGCCCAGCGTCCGAACGCCGCGGACCCGCCGGAGGCGTTCACCAAGGCCACGATAGCGCCCAGGATGACCAGGAACAGGAAAATACCGGCGTTATCGGCGATGGCCGTCACCAGACCATCATTGATAATGGTGTCCAGCGTCGCCACCGGTGCGAACCGGCAGTGCAGCAGCGCGCCGACCAAAATGCCCACGAACAAAGATGAGTACGCCTCTTTGGTAATGAGTGCCAACGCGATGGCGACGATGGGAGGCACCAGCGCCCAGAACGTACCGTACATACCGGACTCGCCGCCGTCCTCAGACGCGGCGAACGCCGCAGTGGTCATCAGTGCCACGACCAGCACCAGCACAGCCAGCACGGAAAGGACGCGATGGAGATTGTTTTTCTTCATGTCATATCCCTCTTTCTCTTACAGTGACGATAAAAAAAGCCATGACCGCGCAGACGCAGTACATGACTCCCAACGTAGTACAGACAGCTCTCCGCTTTCGCGACAGTCGCAGAGATATTCTCCCTGCGCCCGGGTACAACGCGCAAGACAAACGCATTGCCCCTCGGCGGCTTCCCCTTTTGGCACCCCGGTGTCTTCCGGTGTAAACAGTGCTGACTGATGTCGGCCGCGCCTCTATCGTAACTGTATTGAATTGACCCCTATTATAAAACGCAAACAGAAAAAGTCAAGCACTTTTTTAAATTTTAATGAATTTTTATTGCTTCCGCTCTTGCATTTTAGCGGCGGGGTTGTTATAATCGTGGTGTTTTTATGCAGCGGTATCGAAGTGGTCATAACGGGGCTGACTCGAAATCAGTTTGCCGGTAACTCCGGCACGTGGGTTCGAATCCCACCCGCTGCGCCACGGCGGAATGCATTCCGCTCCAACATAAAAGGACTCCGCTTTCAGCGGAGTCCTTTTCCTTTTGCTTTTTGCGCTTCACGATTCTGCCTTTTCCAAACCAAGCCCACTGCGCTGGATTTCGATTTATTTTTTACTATCCTTTCAGGCTTTGGCTCACCCGGTCCGTCAGGGTCTCCGGCGACGGAAGTTTTCCGCTGCCCACGGCGCCGCAGGCCAACAAGCCGGAATCCGGTTCGATGATCTCAAAGCCGTATTTTTTCAGCGTTTCCAGATTGTCTTGGGTGATCGGATTTTCCAACATGGCCGTATTCATGGCCGGCGCCACCAGCTTGGGGCATTTGGCCGCCAGAACCACCGTGGTCAGCATATTGTCCGCCACGCCATGGGCCAGCTTGGCGATGGTGTTCGCCGTGGCAGGCGCGATCAGGACAATATCGGCGGCAGTCGCCATCGAAATATGGGTCACATCGTATTTGAAATCCCGGGCAAAGGTGTCTATCACACAGCGATTGTTGGTGAGAATCTCAAAGGTCAACGGCGTGATGAATTTCGCAGCATTTTCCGTCATGATAACATGGACATCCGCGCCTTCTTTCCGCAGCAGGTGCGCCGTATCCGCCATTTTATAAGCGGCGATGCCCCCGGTCACGCCCAACAGCACACATTTCCCCCGCAATCGTTCCATTGTCCTGTCCTCCCGCAAAAATGATGCTTTCAATATAACATAAGCCGCAGGGCTTGTAAAGAGACCCTGCACGTGGTATCATGGCGGATATCACACCCGCAGGGAGGGATGCCCATGGCCAAAAAAACTTTTACTGTTCCGGAGCAGCAAGAGGCGCTGGAGCGGCTCAGCGAGGAACTGCTCTCCGCCGTAGACGATACCCGGCAGGCCTGCCGGGATTACTACGAGGACCTCGCCCGGGCCGAGACCCCCACGCCGGAATTGGCACACACCGTACATACCGCCGCCGGTTGTTTGAAGCGGACCTCCGCCAATCTCAAGCGGGCACTTCAGGAGACCCGGGAAGCGGAAGACGAGTTAAGCGCCCGGTTCACGGATCTGCGCGTCAGCAAAGTGCGCAAATGGTATCTGCCCAACCCACCGGCCAACGCCGAGATTGACCTGGAAGAGCAGAGCACCCACCACTTCGCCCAGGGCAGCAACCTCTATAAACTGCTGCTGGTATGCTTTGTGGGCAGCTTTGCCGGGGTCGTGTCGGAACTGATCTGGTGTCTCATTAAAAACGGCTATTTAGAAAGCCGCTCAGGGCTGGTCTATGGACCGTTCAACCTGCTGTACGGCGCGGGGGCGGTCATTTTGACCATGGCGCTGTACAAATACCGGAACCGGGGGAAATGGCTGTCCTTTTTGGGCGGCTTCGTCGTAGGCAGCGCGCTGGAATATGTGTGCTCCTGGGGCCAGGAACTGCTCCTCGGTACCCGAAGCTGGGACTATACCGGCGTGCCGTTCAATCTCAACGGACGCATCTGCCTGCTGTATTCCCTGTTCTGGGGCGTGCTGGGCGTATGGTGGATCAAGGACCTGTACCCCCGGATGTCCAAATGGATCTTAAAGCTGCCCAACAAAGCCGGCAAGGCCATCACCCTGGCGTTTACGGTGTTTTTCGCCGTGAATATCGCCGTGACCTGTGTGTCCGTTTACCGCTGGACCGACCGGGTCGCGGGGAATCCGGCGGACAGCGGGTTCTGGGAATTCGTAGACGAGCGCTTCCCCAATGAGCGCATGGAGAAGATCTTCGCGAATATGGTATTCGTGGAAGACCCATAAAACAAGAAGCGGGCTGAGATATCTCAGCC
>JAAWQX010000013.1 GCA_022800755.1 Oscillospiraceae bacterium | reverse complement strand
AAAAACAAGGGAAATTACATAAGGTTTGAACATTCAATCTGCGGGAAGTCTTGATATATCAGGGTTCTAAGAGGATTTGACAGATAAATCGGTATTTTTATGATATACTTCTTCCGGTGATTCAAATGAACGGAAATAAAATCATAGGCCGTTTTGCGCCAAGTCCCAGCGGGCGGCTGCATTTGGGGAATATGCTCTCTTCCCTGCTGGCTTGGCTGGATGTGCGCAGTTTGGGCGGACGGATGCTGTTTCGCCTGGAGGATCTTGACCCGGACCGCAGCTTTCGGGAATATGCCAAGCTGATGGCGGAAGACTTGCTGTGGCTCGGACTGGATTGGGACGATGGCTGGCGGCCGGACGGCGGAACGGAATTTGCCCAGGGGCAGCGGACGGCACTGTATGAGCAGGCATTTCAAACGCTTCAAGACTTGGGAGTGCTTTATCCCTGCTATTGCAGCCGCGCCCAGCGTTTGGCGGCTTCCGCTCCGCATCCGGGGGACCACCGGGAAAGCGGGTGCGGCTGCCGGATGATGACGGACGCCAACCGGCGGCTGATGGAGCGCAACCATCGTCTGCCGGCAACAAAGGTCCATGTATCGAATGCGGAAATTTCCTTTATAGACGGTCACTATGGGCCGCAGATATTCTCATTTTGCGCAGGGCGGGACGACTTTATCATTCGGCGCGCGGACGGTGTGTTCGCGTATCAGTTGGCGGTGTCCGTTGATGACGCAATGATGGGGGTAACGCGCGTGGTGCGGGCCAGAGACCTTTTGGACTCTACGCCGAAGCAGATTTGGCTGATGACGCAGCTTGGGTACGCGCCCTGCATATATTGTCATGGGCCGCTGCTGGTGGCAGACGCGGGACGGAAAATGTCTAAACGGGACGGCGATTTGAATATGGAAGCGCTACGGGCCCGCAATACGTCGGAAGAACTGTGCGGGAAACTGGCTTATCTGGCCGGGCTTTTGCCGGAACCTGTTCCGATCAAGGCGGCTGATTTGGTTCCTCTGTTTTCGTGGGATAAGGTCAGGAAATCCGACATTCCTCTGCCAGACAATTTATTTTAATATGTAAAAAAGACAGGCAAGGCCTGTCTTTTTTTTGTCAGCCGTTGGCGGCAGTGAATTTCTGCTTCACCTGGTCGATCTTCTGCTGCTGCGCCTGGTCAGTGGTATACCAGCCACGCTGCTCCATCTGCTTGTAGATGGCATCCTGGAGACACAATGTGTCGTTCAGTGCACCGGAAAAGGTCTGGTGCACATTGGCGGTGGAAGATTCGATGGTGCCGTGCAGGTACAGGTCACACACGCCCTTGGTGGTCAGGAGAATATTCTCCATTGTGCATTTATCATCCATGTTTTTCTCCTCCTTACACCAGATTCAAGAATTTTGTGAACAACTGCTGATTGGTGTTCACGATCTGCTGCGCCTGTTGCTTCAAAACCGGGTCCTGCAGAGTATTTGCAGCATCCCGCGCTTGATTCATCAGGAATTGAGTATGGCCCAGTGCGTCTTCAACATAGAGTAATTCTTTCGGACTCATTAAAAATCACCTCGGAGTTAGTATTGCTCCGAGGTGACGGTTTATTCATAAAAATCAAAAATGTCTAATGAGCGTAATACATCAGGCCCACAAGCTTCGGCCCGGTATTGGCGGCGATCTCCGCTCCGATGGGACAAAAGTCCACAGGCGGGTACCCAACTGCTTGTTCGGCAGCATCGGCCATTTCCTTCGCCAGTTCAAAATCGGAACCATAAACGATGCAATAAGGTTTTTGTGTGTCCATATCCTGCATGGTATGGCTGAGGATGGTTTTCAAAATGTTCTTTTCCCCGCGGATTTTGGCTACGTCATTGATGGATTTATCCTTCAGCAACATCAGCGGCTTGATTCCCAGCGCATTCCCCAAAAACGCCGCCGCGCCGTTGATCCGGCCGGATTTCGCGGCGTACTTCAGGGTATACATGACAAAATAGACCCGGCTGTGCTCACACCAATCGCTGATGTAGTTGACGACTTCTTCCGCGCTTGCGCCGTTACGGATCATTTTCGCGCCTTCCACCACGGCATAACCATAGCCGCAAGTGTATGTACCGCTGTCTACGATATGAATATTCATTTTCCCGACCGCTTCCGGGTGCTCATCATAAAACATCCGCTTCGCCTGATGGGCGTTGCTGTTGGTCGCAGACGCGTTGGAATTGATAGAAACATAAATCAAATCCGTGCAGCCGTCTGCGAATTCCTGCTCATAAATTTCCTGAAACTGGAACATTGTAATCTGCGAAGTCGAAGGAATGCCGTCGAACGCGTCCAACATTTCATAGTATTTTTTATGATCGAAATCCACACGGCTGGTATATACGTTTTCGCCGAATATATGCTGAAAACAGATGATCTTAATGCCATATTCTTTCTCGTTTTCTGCGGAAATATCGCTGGCGGAATCTGTCATCAAAACAATTTTTGACATTGCTGACGCCTCCATAGATGTAATGCCAATATAAAACCATATTTTTCGCTTTTTGTCAATCCGGCATCAGCATCCGGTCCGTGTCAAACGCCTGATTCTTTTTCGCCGAGTACATCCCCAGCAGGCTGTCCAGGGTCATATTTGCCCGCTGCTCGCCGGACATATCAAAGAGGATCTCGCCATCATCCATCATAATGGTGCGTGTGCCGGTGGTGAGCGCGGCGGACATGTTATGGGTGATCATCATTGTCGTGAGATGGTGGCGTTCTACCAGAAGTTTCGTGATCTCCATGACCTTTTGCGCGGTGGCCGGGTCCAGAGCCGCGGTGTGTTCGTCCAGCAAAAGGAGCTTCGGCGGGACAATGGTACACATCAGTAGCGTCACTACCTGCCGCTGTCCGCCGGAGAGCAGGCCGACCTTCGTTTTCATGCGGTCTTCCAAGCCCATGCCGAATTCCGCGAGACTGTCTCGGAGAAATGCGGATTCTTTTTTGTTCAAAGCGAAAGCCAGCGGTCCGCGGGTCCCTTTCGCATAGGCAAGGGCGAGGTTTTCCTCAATGGTCATGTTGGGTGCGGTACCCTTCATAGGGTCCTGGAATACTCGGCCGATCACGGAAGCCCGCTTGTAGTCCGGCAAGTTGGTAATATTTTTCCCATCCAGGAAAATGGCACCGGAATCGATCGGAAACGTGCCGCAAATGGCGTTGAACATCGTGGATTTCCCCGCGCCGTTCGAGCCAATGATCGTCACGAATTCACCGTCGTCCAAACGAAGTGTCAAGTCATTCAATGCCCGCTTTTCGTTGGCGGTTCCGGGATTGAACGTTTTAGAAATACATTTTAAGGTCAGCATGGCACGTCCTCCGTTTCCTCATCGGTTATGCGCATCGCGGCCCGGTTTTTGCGGTAGTTAGACACGCTTTGCTTCATATGGGGCATGGCAATCGCTACCGCGACGATCACGGCAGACACCAGCTTCAACGCCACAGCGGGCATATTCATCCGCATGGCGATGCCTACGATGATCCGGTACAGGCAGGAACCAATAACAACGAACACAACACGTTTTCCAATGCCGCCTTTGCCCCTGCACAGCGTCTCGCCGATAATGAGAGACGCCAGCGCGATGGTGACCATGCCGGTGTTGGAATTGATGTCACAGGATTTCTGCAGCCCCGTCAGCAGGCACCCGGCCATACCTGTGATGGCATTCGCCAAGCACAGGCCCACGGTGATCGTGCGGGTAGGATTGATAGAAGATGCCCGGACCATGTCTACATTGTCGCCGGTCGCCCGCACGGAAAGGCCCAAACGGGTACGCAGGAACAATACTAAAAGAATCGCCACCGCCATGACAAAGAGAAGTCCCACAATCAGTTTATGGTAATCCGCCAAGGGGGTCCCGTCCAAAAGCGCCTTCATCTTGGTAAACACCGTCTCTACGGAATTCACCGAGACCTGCGCCCGGTTACCCATTGCGAAAATATTGATCGTGTAAAGACCAGTATTTACGATGATGCCGGCCAAAATACTCTCAATACCAAACCTTGTTTGCAGCTGGGCGGTAATAAAACCGGATATCGCCCCTGCTCCCATGGCCGCGAAAATGGCCAGGAACGGATGCCCCGCCAGCATGACCGTTGCACCCACCGCGCAGCCGAGGGTAAAGCAGCCGTCCGTAGACAAATCACATACGTTCAGCATGGAATAGCTGAGAAATAGTGCCAAAGCCACCAGCGAATAAATCAGTCCCAGTTCCACCGCGGTCTGCATCGTTCCCAATGTGATGATACTTCCCATATCGTTCCCTCTCTCGTCATAATGCCCGGGGAATCAGCGTACTGATCCCCCGGACTGCGTTTGATTACTTGAAGCTCTCCGCCGTGGTGATTTCTGCGACCTGGGTGCAGTAGGGGGCCATCTGCTCTTTGATCTGCTCCAAATCCAGCCCCATCGCGGACGCGATCTCGGTATTCACCGTGGCGATGCCGTTGTCAAATGTCATGACCGGAGTCGCCGCGGGCTCCGCGCCGTTCACGAGAATATCTACAATCATATCGGCGGTCATCTGTCCCAAAATCGTGTAATCCACGCCGTAGCCGCAGAAAGCGCCGTTGAGCGCAAAAGAGTCCGCTCCGCCGTAATGGGGGATGTTTGCATCGGCAAAGGTCTCATAAAATGCCAATTCGGAGTCCATGACCGTGTTGTCCGTCGGGGTAAACACCGCGTCAACACCTTCGGCCACCAGGGATTCCGCGGCCTGCATCAGTTCGCCGCTGTTGGTTCCGGTCTTTTCCACGTACTTGATATTCTTAGCGTCCAGATATGCTTTTGCTTCGGCGATGGGCTGGGTGGAAGAATCCTGTCCCATGTCGTACAGCAGGCCCACATAGTCGCAGTCAGGGTCAACCGCGAAAATCAGATCCATAATGGAGTTGGTGTTCAGCGCATCGGAGGTTCCGGTAACATTCGCGCCGGGAGCGTCCATGCTAGACACCAAGCCGGAGCTTACGGGATCAGACACGGCGGAGAAGACAACCGGGATATTATTTTCTTCCGTGGCCACCATAGCGGAGATCGCCGCCCGTGTGGCCACGGGGACAATAATGTCCACCTGGTCGGCTACCAGGTTGGCGGTGATCTGGTCGATGACAGCGCCTTCACCGTTTCCATTCTGATAGAAGCCTGTGTAGTTAAAGGTCACGCCCAGCTCCGCGCCGCGCTCATCCAGCCGTTTTTCAATATTTTCCACGATCTGGTCCAGCGACGCGTGGCTCACATACTGCACGATGCCGACTTTATAGACGGTTGCGCCCTCGACATCGGTCTTCACATCCTGCTGCTTGTTGTCGTTGCTGCTGCACGCAGCCAGGCTCAGGGACATAGTCAAGGCCATCATTCCTGCAAGAATTTTTTTCATAGCTTTCATTTTTATACCTCCAAATCAAATCGTTTGTGATGTTTCGTTTTATTTCCGCACCACCTGTGCCGCCATGAATCGGCACGGGCAGGTACAAACGAGATAAAAAAATAGCCCTATCCTATCAAAGGACAGAACTAAAATTCTGCGGTACCACCTTTTTTCACGGCATACGCCATGCACTCAGCAGGATGCAATCACATCCCCGTCTTTAACGCAGACATACGGTCCGGCTACTCCATCGGAGCTTTCGCCTTTCCCTCAGCGGCCCATTTGCCGTCCCGCTTTCAACATGGTTCCCAGCTACCCCATGCTCTCTGTGTGCGCGCTTACGACTTTACTTCCGCATCAATGGTTTATGTGGATTGAGTTGTTACCATTCATTATACACAGCTTGAGAGATTTGTCAACACCTAATTTTCTGTTTTTTGAAATTTATTGCATGGAAGCTTTCAAATCAGAAAATCCCCGTATTCAATGAACACGGGGATTTTTTCATTCCGCAAGCCTTGCGCATAATTTCGCTTTATCCTCTTCGCTCAAAAACGCCGCTTCCACAGCGTTCAAATACAGTTCATCACACTGGGCGTCCGTCAGCCCAAAGTTTTTTTGCACCAGCGCAAATTCCCCCGCCACAGTGGTGCCGGAAATCGTCATGTTGTCTGTATTCAGCGTCACCGCAACCCCGGACTGGATCAATTCCCCCACCGGATGGAGGGCCGCGCACTCGATCTCTTTGATTTGCACATTACTGGTCACGCACACTTCCAGCGGGATGCGGTGTGCGCACAGATGCTCTACCAGCGCCGGGTCTTTCACGGAATAGATCCCGTGGCCAATGCGTTTGGCGCCAAATTCCAAGGCAGTCCAGACACTGTCAGGACCGGCGGCTTCTCCGGCGTGGATGATGAATGGGATATCCAGAGAACGCGCATAAGCAAATAGTTCTTTGTAATCTTTCGTCTGGAACAGGGATTCCGCGCCAGCCAGGTCCATGCAGCACACACCGTTTCCGAGGAATTCCTTGGTAACGCGCGCCGTTTCCCTGTTCACCTCCGGAGGCGCTCCCCGCATCGCGCAAGCGATCAATTGGGCTTGGATCGGGAAATCTTCCACGCCGCGTTTCAAGCCCCGAATGGCGGCAGACATGACCTGATGCTGGGTCAGCCCGTTCTGGCAGTGAGACCCCGGCGCAAAACGAACCTCGGCATAAATGACGCCTTGCCCGCTGATGGTGCGGAGCAGTTCATAAACCGCCAGTTCCAAACTGGCCTCTTCCTGAAGCAGCGCAATGGGAAGCTGGAATTTCTCCAGAAATTCCGCTAAATCTCTGCAATTCGGGTCCGCGACCAAATACGGGGTCAGTTCCGGGAGTGTCTTTGCGGGCAGGTCCACGCCGCTGAGCTTCGCCAACTCAAAAATGCATGACAGCGGCAAGGAACCGTCCAAATGCAGGTGCAAATCGATAAAATATTTCATGTTTTAAGCCTCATATTTCAGGCCGAATTTCCCGTAAGCATCCGGCAATTCCTCGTCAAACAGTTCCCTCGCCATCACACTGCCGTCTTCAAATTCCTTATACAAGTGCCCATCCAGAGTAATGCGGCCATGGGCCGTTTTGAGGGAAAACATTTCCTGATGGATAAAGGGAGAATCCGGGTGCTTTTCGCAATAAAACATGGGGGCGATGTAATCAACGGGCAGTTGGGGTTCTTCCGTAAAGGAATAGAACTGCCGCCATTGCCCATGGTACAAGTCCATCAGTACCCAGCCCAGAAACGGGTCTTTGTCCAGCCGGTAGCATTCGTCAAACTGCGGCTGTTCCTCCCCTTCCACGAAGCGAATCGGATATCGGGGGCATACTTCGCCGATGCCTACGTCACAAATCCACACGCCGTCTGTGGCTTCCACTTTCATCACCCGATGACGGCGCATCGGGATACTGCTTTCCCCCCGGAGATAGCGGGCCGCGTATTCTGTGACCTGATAACCAAGCGCTTTCAGCAGCCATGCAAACAAGCCGTTGAGTTCAAAGCAGAATCCGCCCTTGCCCTGGGTAACGACCTTGTCAAACAGTGCATCTTCGTCCAGGGACAAGGGAATTTTCCGCAGGATATCCAGGTTTTCATACGGCACCGCAGTACAATGGGCAAACTGTAATTGTTTGAGCAGTTCCGAATTCGGGACGATCGGATCCGGCAGCGCAAGGCCGATGCGGTCAAAATACTGTTTTATTTTCTCCATTTGGCTGAAATCTCCTCTAAAAGCTCCATAACGGTGAGCAATTGCACGTCTGTTACATATGGGCTGGGCCTGTTTTCCCGCGCGCATTCCAGAAAATGCGTCAGTTCGTTGTAATACCAGCCGCAGGGCGGCACATTGATGCCGGTAGAGACCATGACTTCGTCTGCGGTATCAAATATGTGCGGTTCTTTGCCGAATTGGTAGGCAGTAAGCGTGCTGCCGTCGTTTATGAGCATCCCGTTTTCAAAATAGACCCGCCACCGGGCGGTCCATGGGATATCGGCATTGAACCACGCTGCTTCAGCGCCTACATGCAACTCCCCGTAATCATAGCTGATCCGAAACTGTTCCGGATAGTTTTTGTCCGCGCCCTGGCAGGATGTAAACGTATACCCTTCGGGCTTTCCGAATAGGGAGACGATAATATCCAAATCATGGATGTGAAGATCATACGGCAAAAGCCCGGATTTATTCACATCAAACAGCCAGCCGTCCATGGCCCACTGGGGGCAGGCGGACAAACGCTCAAAATACGCGTCCAGCGGTTTCCCATATTCCCCGCTTTCCATAGCCTGGCGCAAAAACTGCACTTCCTTGGTAAATTGCAGCACTTGGGCAATATAAAGCTGGCATCCATGCTTTTTAGCGGTGTCCAGCATTTCCCGGGCATCCCTCAGCGACAGCGCGATGGGTTTTTCACAAATGGTATGCTTCCCGCAGGATAGAGCCTCCATTACCATGTCATGGTGCAGATACGTCGGCGTGCAGATATCTACAATATCAATGTCGGCACAGCGCACCATTTCAGTGATCGTCGGGTAGCACGGAACGCACCAGTCGTCGGCCGTGTCCCGTGTACGCTGGGAACTGCCGCATACGGCCACTACACGGCACCCGCTGATTTCCTGATAATTCGCGTAATGTACGCTGCCCATGCCCCCCACGCCTACCAAGCCAATATTCATCGTCTTCATAGCCGCTTCCTCAAAACACAAAGCCCTGGGCACGCAGATACGCCGCGGAATCCATGACAGCTTGATTGATCTCATCTAAGTCCTTTGCGCCGTCCGCGGTGAATTCGATCTCAATGGAATAGGGGCTAAGGTTCTCCGCATCATCCATCAATCGGAACAGTTCCGGGAATTCCACATAGCCCTTGCCCAAAGCCGGAAAATCCCATTCTTTGCGTCCGCCGGATTTCTCTTTCAGGTGCACATACCCGATTTTGTCCATGCAGCCGGCAAAGTCTTTCGGGACATCCACGTCGCCGTAAAAAATCGCGTTCGCGGTGTCATAATTGATCAGGACCCGCTCCGATCCCACTAATTGGCAAATTTCTTTTAGAACCGCCCCTGTCCCGTGGTCGCCGTGGACTTCCAGAACAAGCTTCATGTCATACTTTTCCAAATACGGGACCAGGCCTTTGATATGCTCTGCCACCACTTCATTTGATGCTACCGCCTGATCCTCCAGATGGGCTTCCCCAATGGAAGAAACGATATATTCACAACCGAAAAAGTGCGCCAGCCGGATATTGTTTACAAAATCCCCAATGCGGTTTGTGTCCATAAGGTTGGTATGCCCACTCATAGCAAAGGGGATCAGCCCACTTTCCTCTAAAAGGTCCTGCACTTCCAACAGCCGCGCGAAGCTTTGATCCGGGAAAACATGTTCGGTCCACCCTTTGGTCGCAGTTAGCTCAATGTATTTGAAGCCCGCTGCCTTGATCCCGGCAATAGCGTCCTCGATGGGATAACCGTGGTAACAGTTGGAGTTCACCGCAATGATGCGTTTTTTCATGATATCTCCCCCGTCAGATGATAAAATTGTCCAGATACCGTTTGGATAGGCGGATAGAATTCAAAATATCCTCGCTACAGTTTTCAAAGGCTTTGTCCTCCACCTCAATCACCGCGCAACCGTCATAGCGGATATCATTGAGCGCCGATACGAATGCGCTCCAATCCACATCGCCCAGACCGGGGATCTTCGGGGACATATAGTCCAGCGGATAGGCCAAAACGCCGCATTCTGCCAGCTTTTCAGGGTAAAGCTTAATGTCCTTGAAATGGACATGGAAAATGCGGTCTTTGAACTCATAGATCGTTTTCAGATAATCTAAGTGCTGCCAGACATAGTGGCTGGGGTCAAAATTCAAGCCAAAATTAGGAGAAGGGATCAGTTCAAACAGCCTGCGGTAAATCGCCGGAGTGCACATGAGATTCTGTCCGCCGGGCCATTGGTCCGGGCCAAACAGCATCGGGCAGTTTTCAATTGCCACTTTGACACCGCAGTCCTCTGCCAATTGAATGATCGTCGGCCAGATCTCCTTGAACAATTCAATGTTCTCTTCCACGGTTTTATTCTGATCCCGGCCAATAAAAGTCGTCACCATCCCCACGCCCAGCTTTTCAGACGCACGAATCAGGGCTTTCAGATGGCTGATGGCCGCGGCGCGTTTTTCCAGATCCGCGTCCATAGTGTTGGGATAAAACGCGAGGGATGAGATGCACATCCCTTTCCCCGTCACATAATCATTGACATATTTCGCGTAGGCATCATCCTCTAAAACACGCTCCGCGTCGATATGAGACACGCCTGCATAGCGGCGTTCGGCCTTACCGGCAGGCCAACAAGCCACTTCCAGACACTCAAAGCCCATTTCCGCCGTGGTATCCACCGCTTCTTCAAAACTCCAACCGTCTAAAATGGCGGTGAGCAATCCAAATTTCATCATGTTTTCCGCTCCCTTTCTTACTGATTGGCTTTGATCTCTACGGCCTTCCCCGTCTCTGACGATTCGATGGAAGCAAATACCGCACGCATGGCGTACAATGCGGATTCACCAGAAATCTCCGGCGGCGTATTATTTTTCAGGCAGTCGATCCACAGGTCGATCACGCCGGATTTCGTCTGATTATCGTTGGTCTGGATCTGTTCAACATCATAGTTCCGCACGGTCCCGTCCGACAGCGTTACCACGATGGAATGGGCAGGATCGTCGTAAATCCGCATAATACCTTTTGTGCCGTACAAGACAGTGGAATTGTCTTCCGCACCGTAATAGGTCCAGCTTGCCGTCATGGTACCGAATGCGCCGCCGGACAGTTCGTAGATACACACCGCATTATCGTCCACGCCGATCAATTCGCCGTCTTCGCCCCGCTTATCCAGCGTCACCAATCGGGCAGTCGTCCGAATGACCCGCTGGCCGGTCAAATATTGGATCAGGTCCGTTTTATGTACGCCCAAATCCGCCATTACGCCCATGGAAGCGCGTTTTTTATCGAAGAACCATACATTTTTTCCGGGACTGATAGACCAAGTTTCCGGGCCGCCATGTCCAAAAGCGGTACGGAAGGTCACGATATCGCCGATCAGTCCATCATCTATGAGTTTTTTCGCGGTATAGTGCGCCTTGGCAAGACGCTGATTGTGCCCAATCATGAGGAATTTTCCGTTCTTCTTCGCGCAGGCCACCATAGCCTCACAGTCAGCGAGATTTGTAGCCATCGGCTTTTCACACAAGACATGCTTCCCCGCTTCCAGCGCCTTAAGCGTCAACTCCGCGTGGGCATAGTTTGCCGCACAGATCGATACCGCGTCGATCTCCGGGTCCGCCAAAAGCGCTTCTGCCGTGTCATAGACCTTGCCGCCGTATTTGGCCGCCTGTTCCTCCGCACGGACACGGTTGGGGCTGAAAAAGGCATACAACTGCGCATCCGGGTTCTCCGCGTATTCCGGGATATGGCGCACCTGAGCAATCTTTCCGCATCCGATAATGCCAATTCGAATCATATTCTATGCCTCCCCATCATTAAGCCGTTTCTTTCTTCTGCACCAAAACGGCGAAGATGATAATGAGTCCCTTGACCGCATCGCACAGGAAAGTTGGTACACCGACTGTATTCAAGATGTTATTCATCACACCGATGATAAGCATACCGAAAAACGCTCCCACCAGACTGCCGCGACCGCCGGACATCGCCGTGCCGCCTACGATGACTGCGGCGATGGCGTCCATTTCGTAACCGTTGCCGGCGTTGGCGAAGTCCATAGAACCGATACGGGCAATGTAAATCACCGCGGCGACGGCGCACATCACACCGCCCAACGCGTAGATATTGCGCTTGACTTTATTGACATTGATGCCGGAAAGTTTCGCAGCGCGCTCATTGGAGCCTATTGCGATGGTCTGGCGGCCAAAAGCCGTACGGGTGAAAATGATATGCATGATGACCACGATCACCACCCAGTAAATGATCGGCAAAATGACTTGGTTGCCGATTTTCAACGATGCAATCAGCTTGAAGTCGTTGGGGATGGTAGGATTGAAGTGCTTGGTCAACTGTTGGGTCACAGAACGGAAAATCTTCATCATGCCAAGCGTCGCTATGAACGGAGGAAGCTTTCCGTAAGCGATCAGCGTACCATTAATCTGCCCAAACAGATAGCCGGCAGCGATCACGATGATAATAGCCACCACATAAGCAAAGGGGCCGGACAGCCCGATCTTGGCCAGCAGGCCCGTTCCGGGGGCGACAAGATACATCAAAATGGCGCCCAGCGCGCATAGCATGGAACCTACGGATAAATCGATGCCGCCGCTGATGATAATAAAGCACATCCCCAGCGCGATAACGCCTTGATAGGCGTTGTTGCGCAGGATATTCAGCCATGCCATTCCCATTTTCTCAAACATACCGGGAATCGAACCCGCGTTGGCGTACATGATGACACATTGAATCAATATCATGACCACAAGGGCAAAAATGGTGGAGAATAAGGCGTTGTTTCCCCAGTTGTCCCGAAACCAGGACACAATGCCCGGGCGCTGTTGTTCGGTCTTTTTCGTTTCCATATCACGCACGCTCACTTTCATTCTGATTTCCGCCGGTGGCAAGATACATAATGGTATGCTCGTTCATCTCTTCGCCTGTGACCTCTCCCACTTCTCTTCCGTGGAACAATACAATGCTTCGGTCGCACACGCGGATGATCTCCTGGGCCTCAGAGGACAAAACGACGATGGCGACGCCCTCCTCCGAAAGCCGGCGGATAATGGCGTAGATCTCTTCTTTCGCGCCGACATCTACGCCCTGGGTAGGATTGTCCAAAATCAGCACCTTGGGGTCCGACATCAGCCATTTGGCCAGAACCACTTTCTGCTGGTTGCCGCCGGAAAGGCTGGTAATCAGGTCATATTTATCGCCCATTTTAATCCGCAGGCTCTCTTCCTGCTGGGCAAACAGCCGTTCCTGCTTGGCAAAATCGATCAAGACGCCGCGGCGAATTTTGGGCAGATGAACGAGGGAGCCATTGTCCAAAATCGACATATCCTTCAAAATCGCATTTTCCTTACGGTTCCGGGGCAGATAGGCGATGCCAGCCGCCAAGGCTTGATAGGTGTTTTTCATATGTACCGGCTTTCCTTCCAGAAAGATCTGTCCGGTATATTTGGTATTCATCGCGCCAAAAACAGTCTGGAACAATTCGCTGCGTCCATCGCCCAGAAGCCCTGTGACCCCCAAGACCTCTCCCCGGCGCACAGACAATGAGATATCATGAAAATTCACACCGTCCGATAAATGCTCCAGCCGGAGCATTTCCTCGCCGTAATCGGTTTTCCTCTGGGCCGTATCCGTAACCACCTCATGACCTACCATATGGGTCGCCAGCTGCTTCGGGTCCGTCTCGCTCACCTTGCCGGATGCCACCATGTTTCCATCACGAAGGACCGTATACCGGTCACAAATCTCCATGACCTCACCCAGTTTGTGGGAGATAAAGATGATCCCCACGCCCTGCTCCTTCAGTGAGCGCATCATGGTAAATACCCGCTGGATCTCCGGTTCGGTCAACGATGTGGTCGGTTCGTCCATGATAATCACAGACGCGTCCTGCATCAAAGCCCGGCAAATCTCCACGATCTGTTTATAGGATGCGTCCAGATCCCGCACCATCGTAGAGGGATCTAACTCGATACTCATTTTGTTGAAGAGTTCCTGGGTCTTGCTTCGCATGGTACGCGCGTCCAGAAACAGTCCTTTTTTCGGCAAATGTGTCAGGAACATGTTTTCATAAATCGTCAGATCGTTGATGAGGTTCAGCTCCTGGTGAATAAAGCCGATGCCGGCGTCCAAGGAATCTACCGGCGAGGTAAAGGATACAGGCTTTCCGTCCAGGCTGATGCTACCGCTGTCCGCGGGTAAAACGCCGCCCAGAATGTTCATCAGCGTGGACTTTCCCGCGCCGTTTTCCCCTAAAAGGGCACAAATCTCCCCGGTACCGAGACTGAAATTCACACTTTGCAGTACATTGTTGGCACCGAAAGATTTGCAGATCTTATCCATTGTCAGGTTCAATCGATCACTTCCACTTCTGTTAAATTGTGATCCTACAAAAAACTACCGAAGGAACAGGCACTTTTTCAAAGGATCACGGGAATAGCAGAAGTGGGCTATGGCTACAAAGCCATAGCCCACCGTCCAAATTCAGTTCTTTGCCGTATTAGTAAACTGTGTTGTTCTCGTCCAGATAATCAGCCACGTTCGCGGAAGACACGATGGTGGTGGGGATCACAACGACAGGATCGGCAGTGCCGCCGTTCATCAGATCAATGGCAGTTTTAATGGCATCCTGAACCATAGAGGGGCTGTACAGCGCGCTGGCAGGTCCGAGGTCTTTGAACTGCTCATCAGCGATGATGCGGAAATACTCCTGGCATCCGCCGCCGCCGGTGATGGCCTTGATATCCGTGCGGCCAGCCTCGGTGATCGCGGTGATGGAACCGATAGAGGTCTCGTCATCCATGGAGAACACAGCGTCGATCTGGGGATGCTGCTCCAGGATATCTGCCATAACAGCCAGACCGTCATCACGGGCAAAGGAATCCAGCTGGACCTCAAAAATGTTGGTCTGGTCGTAGTTGTTTTCGTTCAGGTAGGCATAGAAGCCTTCCTTGCGCAGCTCGCATACAGAGCCGGAGGACGGAACATCCATCACAACAATGTTGGCGCCGTCGCCCACGATCTCGGTAATATACTTCGCAGACTGATAGCCCATATCGTAGTTATCGCCGGTGACCTTGTAAATGCCCTCGCAGTTTACGTCAACGTCAAAGTTCACAACGGGGATACCCGCGTCAATGACTTCCTGAAGAGCGGTCTCCATGCCGGTCCACTGGGGCCAAGAGACGATCACGGTGGCGCCCCAGGTCATCAGATCCTGGAGGTTCGCAGTCATAGCAGCAGCGTCGGCGGAGGTGGTGATCTTATACTCCAGGTTATTATCCTTGCAGTACTTCTCCGCATAATACGCAACACCGGCCACCCAGCCATGCGTCACGTCAGGAGCCGCGATGCCGACCTTAACGGTCTT
Organism: Oscillospiraceae bacterium; assembly: GCA_022800755.1. Classification (GTDB taxonomy): domain Bacteria; phylum Bacillota; class Clostridia; order Oscillospirales; family Oscillospiraceae; genus HGM13010. The sequence continues at coordinate 35,492 of JAAWQX010000013.1, read as the reverse complement.
CGGCTCATCGCCCTGCTGCTGATCGTCGTCGGGCTTTTGCTCCTGCTTCGGCGTGCAGGCTGCCAGTGCAAACAGCATGACGACCGCAAGGAGAAGCGCGATAATTCTTTTCATGTTTTTCATGTATCTATCCTCCTATAAATTTTATTCAAGGCCTGCGCCCATGAATACGAACCAAATGCAGAAGCCTCAACATGCGACACTTTTCACGATTCACGCCGTGAAACCGCCATTGCATTCATGCAACTTCTACAACTTGTTAAAAGGATACCACAAAATATGGCAAGTGTCAATCACGCAAGCACAATATAATAGCCATATTTCATTCCGATTCTTTGTTCAATTCGTAAAAAGGCAGCCACAAAATATGTGGCTGCCTTGATTCAATTCCGTGGTGGGACTGAGATATACGGGTTGTCACGCCAGACAAAGCGCCAGAGGTAATCTATTGCTTCTCCTGCGTAATCGATATTGATGCGTTTGGTCGCCGCGACCGGCGGAGCAGGACCGTCAAGCGTCTCAATATAGAATTCGCCGCCGCACAAGTCAGCGCCGTAATGGTGCTTTTGGATGCCCATTGCCTGTGTCAGTTTTCCGGGACCGTTGCATAGAGCCCGAATATTCTGTTGATTTCTGCGCTGCTGCATCAACTCGATTCCATCGGTTGGCTCCAGCGCACGAATCAAAATCGCTTCCGGCTGTTCCTTGCGATTGACGACGATATTTGTGCAAAGATGCATTCCATAGACCGTAAACAGATATAAAAAACCACCCAGCCCATATTGGACAGCTGTGCGCCCGGAGCGGTCGGCTTTATACGAGTGTGCCGCGGCGTCGCTGTGTCCCATATAGGCTTCCACTTCAACGATGATGCCTTTTGTGGCCCCCTCCGGGGTGACGTGAACCAACTGCTTTCCGATCAATTCCGGCGCTACTTCCAGACCGGAGCGGAGATAGAAGTTACGATCAAGTTTCATATAACCGCCTCACGAATGAATGATAAAAAGAAAAGAGACATCACACCGGATGTCTCTTTTTGTGGTGGAGATAAGCGGGATCGAACCGCTGACCTCTTGAATGCCATTCAAGCGCTCTCCCAGCTGAGCTATACCCCCACGTCTGGACTGCGAGAAGTATAATAGCAGACTATAAAGAAAATGTCAAGAATTATCTTTCAATTTTTTCAAAAATCTGATTTTCCTCGCAGCCAGGATACAAAGTTAGCGTTTATCTACCGGGGGTCTGAACATATAGCTGTCCCGCTCCACCATTTTGGTGACCTTCCAAACGCCCTGTTCTGTCATGATCCACTCGCAGTCATAGAACAGTCCGCAAAAGAAAGTATAATCTTTCCCTTTCAAATCCATAGTCATGGGATTGAAGAGCAAATGGGTCGTTTTTGCGGTCTTGCGGTCCTCCGCAATCTCCGCCATGATGTTTGTGGCCAAGTGCTGGGAACGAAACTGCGCAAGGCCTACTTTTAGGTATTCCTTCGTCTCCTCCACCGGACCTTTCGCGCCGCCGGTGGTGGTGTAATCTACCCACGCGCCGGGGGCGAATACCTCGAACATTCTATCAAACTGCTTGGTATCCAGAAAATGTGCATACAGCTTGATTTGATCTTCCAGTGCCAGACGATCTAAGAGATATTGCAACTGCTCTTCCATCGTGCCCCGCCTCCTGTTATTTTAAAAATCCGTTGATGATTTGCTCTTCCGCTTCCGCTTCCGTCAACCCCAGCGTCATGAGTTTGGTAAGCTGTTCGCCGGCGATCTTGCCAATGGCCGCCTCGTGGATCAGGCTGGCTTCCACGGAATTCGCCACGATTTCCGGGATCGCGCTCACGCTGGCTTCGTCCATGATGATCGCGTCACACTCGGAATGCCCCGCGCAGCGGTTGTTTCCATTGATCTTCGCCAGGAAAATCTGCTTCGATTGGTCTTTCGCTACGCTGCGGGAAATCACATTAGTACTCGAATCCTCGCCATTCAGATCCACGACAAAATTCGTTTCCGCGAACTGGGTGCCGTGGGTCATGAGCTTTTCCTTGATGATCAGCGTCGCGCCGGCGGCTACGACAGCCTTTGTATCCCGTTTGGTGGAATCAATGCCTTTGATCTGGGTCGTCTCCATTTCCATGTAGGCGCCCTCTTCCAACTCGATGATGGTCGTGGGATTCATGATATTTCCGCCAGTACCATCGCCGGCGGCGTAGTGCTTTTCAATGTATTTGACCTTGGAATTTCTGCCGATATGAAAGCTGTGGATGCCGTCGTGGCGGGATTCCTGATCGCCGCAGTTGTGGATGCCGCAGCCCGCGATGATGGTCACGTCGCAGTCTTCTCCGATGTAAAAGTCGTTGTACACCAGGTCTTTCAATCCAGACTTGGAAATGATAACCGGGATGTGCATACTCTCGTTTTTCGTGCCCGGCTTGATGATGATGTCAATACCCGGCTTATCTTCTTTGGTCACGATGTCGATATTCGCCGTCGTGCTGCGGCTTTCCAACGCGCCGTTGGCACGGATATTGTACGCGCCGTGGGGAATCCCCTCCAGGTCGGCAGTTTGCTTTAACAGCATTTTTTCGATGGCGTCCATCAGCAAGTCCCCCCTTCCGCTTCTGTCAGCTTGGCGCAGGGTCCGCCGGTATTCATCAGCGTAGGCAGTACCGCTTCCCTACTACCATCCGCGGAGACTTTTCCGCCAGCCAAAACAATAACCCGGTCAGCCATATTCAAAATACGCTCTTGATGAGAAATGATAATAATATTTCCCTGGATCTTTTCGTACAGGTTCTCAAATACCTTGATGAGACTGCCGAAACTCCACAGGTCAATGCCCGCTTCCGGCTCGTCAAACAGGCTCAGTTTGGTGGAACGGGCCAGGATGGTCGCGATCTCAATGCGTTTCAGTTCCCCGCCGGACAGGCTCGCGTTCACTTCACGGTTTACATAATCTCTTGCACACATACCCACCTCGGACAGATACTGGCAGGCCTCGGAAATGCTCAGCTGGCGGCCCGACGCCAGCTGGATCAGGTCATAGACCGTGATGCCTTTGAAGCGCACAGGCTGCTGGAATGCGTAGCTTACGCCTTTGTGCGCCCGCTCTGTGATGGAAAGCCCGGTAATGTCTTCTCCGTCCAGGATGATTTGCCCGGAGGTCGGCGTAATGACACCGGCGATAATTTTAATGAGTGTAGATTTTCCGCCGCCGTTCGGGCCGGTGATGGCGACAAAACGCTCATCAATGGTCAATGAAATATTTTTCAAAATCTCCTTCCAAACGCCATCTTCTTCGGCGGTGAAGCAGATATTCTTCAGTTCAAGCATACATACCTCCGTCAAAAGGTTTCATCAAACTTGTCGGTGATGTCCTTTTTGATCTCTAACTTCGATTCTTGGTGATTCATCAGCCGCATAATGTTTTCGTGGTGCTTCACAATGATCAGCACGGAAATCACCAGCGCGATACCGGCGCAGAGGAAGCCGTGCCGGGTCAGCAAGACGGCGATGGGAAATACCAACGCGGTGATGATAGACCCAAGGGACACATAGCGGGTGGCCGCGATCACGCCCACAAAAATGATGGCACAGAAAATACCCATCCGCCAGTCAATGAAAAACAGCGCAAATCCGGCGCAGGTAACGCCTTTTCCGCCCCGGAACTGGTGAAAGACCGGGAACATGTGTCCCAACACCAAACAAAGGTCCGCAAACAGCATCCCCACATCCCCGGCCTCGAAAAAGCCCATGAGGAACCGTCCCAGATAGATTGCGACCGCAGTTTTTCCAATATCGATCAACAGTACGATCGCCATGCCGCTGGCGCCATAATTCCGGTAAAAATTCGTCAACCCCGCATTGTGACTGCCGTATTTGCGTACATCGTCATGAAACACAAGATCTGAAGCAATGATCGCTCCGTTGATACTGCCAAGCAAATAAGACGCGACCGCCGTCGCCACCAGTGCAAGCGTTATCATCCCTCTTTGTCCCCCTTTTGCCGGATCACCATTCGGATGGGTGTTCCTTCCAAGCCAAATACTGCGCGAATCTGATTTTCAATATAGCGCTGGTAGGAAAAGTGAAACAGCTCCCGATTGTTGCAGAATATCACAAAATTCGGCGGTTTCACGCCGGTTTGGGTCATATAATAGATCTTTAAGCGCCGGCCCTTGTCCGTAGGCGGCTGTACCCGGGCCTGGGCATCTGCAAGAACATTGTTCAGCATTCCGGTGGTGATGCGCATGGAACTCTGGTCATTCACGAAGTTTACTAACTCAAAAATCCGATTGGTGCGCTGGCCGGTGAGCGCGGAAATGAACAGGATCGGCGCGTAACTCATGAAACTCAGGTCCCGTTGGATGTCCTTGCGCATACTGTCCATGGTTTTGGAATCCTTTTCGATCAGGTCCCATTTATTCACCACAACGATGGACGCTTTTCCCGCTTCATGGGCAAGTCCGGCGATCTTGGTATCCTGCTCTGTGACGCCTTCCCGGGCGTCGATCATAATTAAGCACACGTCCGCCCGTTCAATCGCCATTTGGGCACGCATGACAGAGAATTTCTCCACCCGGTCACCTACCCGGGAACGGCGACGGATACCGGCAGTGTCGATAAAAATATATTTCCCATACTCGTTTTCCAACCGGGAATCGATCGCGTCCCGGGTCGTGCCGGCTACGTCGCTTACGATGACCCGCTGCTGCCCAAGGATCAGGTTGGTTAAAGAGGATTTGCCCACGTTGGGCTTTCCGATGATGGCCACGCGAATAGCGTCGTCCTCTTCCTCATTTTCGTCCTCCGGCGGGAAATACTCCATACAGGCATCCAACAAATCGCCGGTGCCGTGGCCGTGAACGGCGGACACGGGGATGGGGTCCCCGCAGCCAAGGGAATAAAATTCGTACAGCGTAGGGTCCACGGTGCCGATGGAATCGGCTTTATTCACAGCCAGGACCACGGGCTTTTTGGAACGAAGCAGCATGTTGGCAACGTCCTTGTCCGCCGCAGTAACGCCAGTGGTAATGTCCGTGACCAATACGATCACGTCTGCAGAATCAATGGCAATGCGGGCCTGTTCCCGCATGAACAGCAAAATTTCGTTATCCGTTGTTGGCTCGATGCCGCCGGTGTCTACCAGGTCAAAGGTGCGGCCGTTCCAGTCGCATTCTTCGTAGATGCGGTCCCGGGTGACGCCGGGGGTGTCTTCCACAATGGACACCCGCTTATTGATGAGCTTATTAAATAACATAGACTTGCCCACGTTGGGCCGGCCTACGATGGCAACAAGAGGTTTTGACATTCCATTCGCCTCCTTTTAGTCTTTTTCATTGAGCATGGCAAACAGGAGCTCCGCACCGTCCTGGGGTACCAATACCACCTGGACACCCAGTTCCCGTTCCACGTCTGCGACGGTGAGGTCGTCCAGAAAGACGGTCTCTCCGTGGCGCAGCATGTTCTGGGGGAGCAGCAGCCGCTTGCCCAGCGGCTTTCCTTTCAGCTGGACAAGCAGGTCCTGCGCCGTAATCAAGCCCGCCACATTGATGCTATGGCCGAAAAAATCATTTTTAATTTCAAAAACCTGTCCTTTTATGTTAGCACATTTTTCCATGGCTGTCATTAACAGTTTTTGAATATATGGGCCGGCGGCGGTGCCTGTGGCAATAGAAAACGGCTCGCCATCCCCCTCGTCCGGGTCGATCAACAGCAGCGCCGCATCAAATTCCGTTTTCAGAAGACGCAGCATCCCTACGCCGTTGTCCAACTGTGCGTAATCCTCATAATAGTCGTCCGGCGGCAGAGCGCGGCCTGCCATGATATAAAATTCGTCCGAACAATACGCGATCCGGCTGCCGTAATATGCCTGGCATTGGGCCGCGAAAGCTTCTACCAGGTCGATGGTATCGCTGGCATGCTCTGCGTCAAAAGGCTTCAGCGGTTCCAGACCGCTGCGGTATTTCGTCAAGCCCACCGGAACCACCGCCACGCTGGCTACATGGGGATAGAATGCCGCCAAGTCATGGATCGTATTCAACAGCTTTTCCCCGTCATTATATCCGGGACAGCACACGACCTGGCAATTCATCGTGATCCCAGCATCCGCCAGTTTCTGGATGCGTTCCATGATCTCCGCCGCCGCGCGGTTGCCCATCATGTCCGCCCGAAGCGCCGGGTCCGTCGTATGAACAGAGACATTCACCGGGCTGATCTTTAAATCGCACACCCGCTGCAATTCCCGGTCTGTCAGGTTCGTCAGGGTGATATAGCTGCCGGTGAGAAAACTCATACGGGCATCATCATCCTTGAAGTACAGCGAACTGCGCATTCCGGGGGGCATCTGGTCCACAAAGCAGAATACACAATTATTCGTGCATTCCATGGGGCAGTCCATGAGATAATCCTCAAAATCCAGCCCCAGGTCCTCGCCCTCCCGCTTGTGGACCTTTACGGTCTTTGTCCTGCCGTCCGGGGCGCACAATTCCACTGTGAGCCGGGCATCATACGTATAATACATATAATCCAGCACGTCTATGATGGCATTGCCGTTCACGGATACCAAGCGGTCTCCCGGAGCGGCTTTGCGGTGCATGGGGCTATGAGGAGCGATGGATTTGATGACGGTATGGCTCATGCGCGCCTCCTTTCCGGCGATATAAAGCAAAAGAAGAAGGCCAATGACCTTCTTCTCAAGCTACATTTTCTTACTCAACGTTCAGCACAGTACGGCCATTGTACTTGCCGCAGGCCTTGCAGACACGATGGGACATCTTGTACGCGCCGCAGCTGGGGCACTTTACCAGAGTGGGTTCCTCCAGCTTCCAGTGGGAAGAACGTCTTTTATCTCTTCTCTGACGAGATACTTTACTTTTAGGGACAGCCATTGTGACACCTCCTAATCCTTGTAGCTGTTTTGAGCAGCCTCAATTCTCCGTTTTATCCAAAAGCTGCTCAAGCACAGCCCATCTTGGATCGATTTCCTTTTTGCAGGTGCATGCCTCTTCATTGAGGTTTGCCCCGCAGCCAGCGCACAGGCCCTTGCAGTCAGGGCGGCACAGCACCTTTGCATCCATATCCAGTACGAAGCAGGTATACAAAATCTCATCCAAGTCGATCTCGTCCTCTTCCATCTGGAACAGGTCCTCCTCCGACTCGTCCACGGCGATGCCGGCATTTACCGTCACCGTTTTTTCCCGGTCAAACAGCATACCGCAACGGTCACAGACACAGCGGAACTTCGCCCGGATTTCCCCTTCAATGGTCAGCGTTCCGGCGGTATTCACCACCGCGCCTTCCGCAATCAGCGGGCCGTCATACGCTACGATGGACGGATGCTCCAATCCATTGGCTGACAGCACACAGGAAAACGGGACCCGCCCGCCCGGCACTTCAATAATCTTGCGCAGGTTCAGCTTCATAAAAACGCTACCTCGTACAGTCGCTCAAGTATTATAATAGAATAAGTTTCCATTGTCAACATCATTTCGCAGAAAAACCGTGATTTTTTATAGAATCTTACCCCAAATTCCAGTAAAAGTCAATAGACAGGCCATTCAAAAGATATCATTGACAGAAACGGAGTTTTCAAACATAATATGAGCCACGGAGGCGAATACTTTGAAAGAATTTACCATAGAGAAAAATGACGCCGGACAGAGGCTGGACCGCTTCGTGGGAAAGGCTGTGCCCCTGCTGCCGGAATCCCTGCTTCAGAAATACATCCGCTTGAAACGCATCAAGGTCAACGGCAAGGGCGCGAAGCGGGATTACCGTCTGGCCCTGGGAGATACATTACAATTATATATAAATGATGAGTTTTTTGAAAGGCCCCGGGAGGAAAATTCTTATTTAAAAGTTTCCACGCCCAAATTGCACATCATATATGAGGATGACAATATCCTGCTGGTGGATAAAAAGCCGGGCGTTTTATGCCACAGCGCCGGGCAGTGGGATTATAACACCCTGATCGCAAATATTCAGGCGTATGCCTATCAAAAGGGCGAATGGCGGCCCAAAGAAGAGCATTCCTTTGCCCCTGCCCTGTGCAACCGCATTGACCGCAACACCGGCGGCATCGTGATCGCCGCGAAAAACGCGGAAGCCCTGCGGATCATGAACGAGAAGATCAAGGAGCGGGAGATCGAAAAATATTATCTTTGTATCGTCCACGGGAAGCCCGTTCCGACAGAGGGAACGCTCGTCGGGTATATTTTTAAGGATGCCAAGAAAAATCAGGTTTATGTGAAGCATCAGCCGGAACCGGGGGCGAAGCTGTCCCAGACGAAATACCGGGTCCTACAAAGCAAGAATGGGTTGTCTTTGGTAGAATGTGAGCTGCTTACCGGGCGGACCCACCAAATTCGGGCACAGATGGCTGATGCCGGCTGGCCCCTTTTGGGCGACGGAAAATACGGCAGCGAGCGGAAAAACAAGCAGTTCGGAGAAACCGGCGGACAGGCCTTGTATTCCTACCGGCTGGTGTTCCGGTTCACGTCCGACGCCGGGGTGCTGTCCTATCTGGACGGCAAGGCGTTTTCCGTGGATGAAATCGATTTTGTGGAAAAGTATTTTCATTGAAAAATTGTGTTGACTTTTCATCTATAAATGTTATTCTAATCGTAATACAAAGAGAGGAGGAGGATAATGTCAAAAGAACTCATTCGTCTCGTCGATTGTGGTATGAGATTCGACGGCGAGACGGTACTTCATGACATCAATCTCTACATCAATGACAGTGAATTTTTGACCCTGCTCGGCCCATCCGGGTGCGGAAAGACCACCACGCTGAAAATCATCGGCGGATTCTTGACGCCTACCCATGGCGATGTGCTGTTTGACGGCGTGCGGATCAACGATCTTCCGCCCCACCAGCGGCAGGTCAACACTGTCTTCCAGAAATATGCACTATTCCCCCATCTGGATGTATACGACAACATCGCTTTCGGCTTGCGGATGGTCCGTCCCAAGCTCAGCCGGAAAGAAATCGATACGCGGGTGCTGGAAATGCTGGAAGTCGTCTCTTTAAAGGGCTTCGAGCATCGTAGCGTCACGTCTTTGTCCGGCGGGCAGCAGCAGCGGGTCGCCATTGCCCGAGCCCTTGTGAACCGGCCGAAGGTGTTGTTGCTGGATGAACCTCTCGCCGCATTGGATCTGCGCTTGCGCAAGGATATGCAGCAGGAGTTGAAGCGTATACAGCAGCAGATGGAGATTACTTTTATATATGTGACCCACGACCAGGAAGAGGCCTTGGCTATGTCCGACACCGTCGTGGTCATGGATTCCGGCCGGATTCAACAAATCGGTAAGCCAGAAGATATTTATAATGAACCGAAAAACGCGTTCGTGGCAGATTTCATCGGTGAAAGTAATATCGTGGACGGCTACATGCGCTCGGATTTCCAGGTGGAGGTCAACGGCAGGCGCTTTGACTGTCTCGATAAAGGCTTCGCGGTAGATGAGGCGGTAGACGTGGTCATCCGGCCGGAGGATATCGATATCGTACCGCCGGAGCAGGGCAAGCTGGTCGGTACTGTTACCAGTGTAACCTTCAAGGGCATGATGTATGATATGATCGTGGATTTCCGCGGCTTTAAGTGGCTGATCCAGACCACGGACCACTCCCCTGTGGGCAGCCGCATCGGCATTAAGATTGATCCCGACGGCATCCATGTTATGGCAAAAAGCGAGTATTCCGGCATGTTCGGCGACTATTCTTCCTTCTCCGAAGAATACGACGAACTGGATGATGCCAGCGTTGTGCTGGAAGAAGAGGAGAGCGGGGATGAAGAATAAACTCGCCCGGTTTTCCATTCCCTATGTCATCTGGATGGCTCTGTTTGTGGTAGTGCCTATCATTATGGTGGTGATCTACGCCTTTTCCGAGGAAGGCGGTGGGTTTACACTGGAAAACTTCACACAGATGGGCGCTTATACTGTGGTTTTTACCCGGTCATTTAAACTGGCTTTGATCGCCACGGCGATCTGTCTGCTGCTGGGATATCCCATCGCCTACTTCATTTCCAAGGAAACACCCCGCTTTCAGCAGATCGCCATGGTGCTGATTATGCTGCCCATGTGGATGAACTTTCTGCTGCGTACCTACTCCTGGATGTCCATTTTGGAAAATAATGGGCTGCTCAACCAGTTGTTTCAGCGCATCGGGGTCATTGATTTGTATAACAGCATCGCTGTGCATTTCGCGGCGGACCCTGCGCTGTATGAGCCGATCGCATTTTTTCAGATGATCGACACGTCCGGCGCTGTGGTGCTGGGCATGGTGTACAACTATCTGCCTTTTATGATTCTGCCAATTTATTCCGTGATCAGCAAACTGGACCACTCCCTGCTGGAAGCCGCCCGGGACTTGGGCGCCAGCAGTCTAAACGTATTCCGCCGGGTGATTTTTCCACTGTCCCTGCCCGGCGTGCTATCCGGCATCACGATGGTGTTTGTTCCGTCGGTGTCCACATTCGCCATCAGCACCATGCTGGGCGGCGGTACGAAACTCATGTTGGGCGACCTGATCGAACAGCAGTTTTTGGGCGGCGCGTATAATCCCCATTTGGGCGCGGCCATTTCCTTGGTCATGATGGTGATTGTCGTGGTCTGTATGCTTTTTATGAACCGCTTTGGTGAGGGTGAGGAACAGGCGGTGATCTTATGAAGCGTTCCACACAGGCCCTCAACCGGGTGTTTATGGCGCTGGTATTCCTGTTTTTGTACGCGCCTATCGTGATACTCATTATCTTCTCGTTCAACGCCGGGACCAGCAGCGCTGTTTGGAAAGGCTTTTCCTTGGAGTGGTATGGACAGCTGTTCCATAACCGCATGATTATGCAAAGCGTGTATACTACGTTGCTGGTCTCGATCCTGGCTACTGTGATTGCTACCGTAGTAGGTACCTTTACCGCCATCGGATTTTACGCCATGCGCCGTAGGATGCGCGCGCCGCTGGAAGCGGTGAACAATATCCCCATGATGAACGCAGATATTGTCACCGGCGTTTCCCTGTGCTTGCTGTTTGTTGCATTCTTCAGCTTTTGGAACGATTTCGCAGATTGGGCCAACGGTGCTCAGAGCGCAATCGTCCTTCCGTATCTTTCTATGGGCTTCGGAACGCTTCTGATCGCGCATGTCTCGTTTAATATCCCCTATGTGCTGCTCTCCGTTTCCCCAAAGCTGCGGCAGATGGACAAAAATCTCATCGACGCGGCGCAGGATCTGGGTTGTACCTGGATGCAGGCATTTTGGAAAGTCGCGTTGCCGGAGATCAAGCCCGGCATTGTCAGCGGAGCGCTCATTGCCTTTACCATGAGCATCGACGATTTTATCATCTCCTACTTCACCGCTGGATCTTCCACCTCCACCTTGGCTATGACCATTTACGGCATGACAAAACGGCGCGTCAGCCCAGTCATCAACGCGGTGTCCACGCTGCTGTTCATTACGGTGCTGGTGCTGCTGGTGGTCGTGAATGTCCGCGATGCGCGGCAGGCGCAGAAGCCGAAAGCCGCCGCTGTCGAACTGGATGAGCGCCGCTCTCCTATTAAAAAATTTGCCGCAGGCGCGGCCGCTTGCCTGATTGTTGGGGTTTTGGTTTTCACCGGACGTTCCGGCGCCGCTGACCGGGTAGTCAATATTTGCAGCTGGGGCGAATATATCGATGAAAGCCTCATTGAGGATTTTGAAAACCAGACGGGCATCAAAGTCAACTATCAGACCACGGACAGCAATGAAACACTCTATGCCCTGCTGAAATCCGGTGCGGGAGATTTTGACGTTATCGTCCCGTCGGACTATATGATCGCGCGGCTTATTTCGGAAAATATGCTCGCGGAGCTGGATTACAGCGCCATTCCCAATTTCACCAACATCGATGATGCGTACCAGCATCTGAGCTATGACCCGGAAAACAAGTACACAGTGCCGTATACCTGGGGTACGCTTGGTATTATTTATAATGAATCCATGGTAGACGCTCCCATTACCAGTTGGAGCGCCATGTTCGATGAAAAATACGCCGGGCAAGTGCTCATGATCCGCAACTCCCGGGACGCGCTGGGGGCGGCCTTGATGAAACTTGGGTATGATCTGAATACCACGGACGAGACTCAGATCCGTCAGGCGTGGCAGCTTTTGGCGGACGCAAAAGAACAGGGCGTGTATCAAGCCTTTGTTATGGATGAAGTCTATGGCAAGATGGAGGGCGGGAACGCCGCCATCGCCATGTACTACGCCGGCGATTACGTGTCCATGCTGGAAAATAACGAAGACCTGCGGTTTGTCATCCCGGAGGAAGGTTCCAACTGGTTCGTGGATGCCATGTGTGTTCTGAACACCGCCAAGCATAAAGACGAGGCCATGGAATGGATCAATTTTATCGCTTCCACCCAGGCGAATCTGGCCAACATGGATTTTATCTACTACGCATCTCCTAATAAAGACGCGCTGGAGGAATATCCGAACTATTACTTTGAACAGTACGGCGAAGAACTGGATCAGGAACAGTATGAGATCATCGCCACCCCGCCAGAGACGCTGGCGCGTTGCACACTGTATGAAAACCTCCCGGAAAATATTTTGCAGCTTTATAATCGTTTGTGGACGCAGCTGGGAATTTAATAAAAACCGCACCTGGTTAGGTGCGGTTTTTTCATTACTCTAATTTAGTAAACAGACGTCTTCCGGGGACCGCGATAAGCAGAGATATTAGTCCCGCAAACTGTACTACTACGAATTCAAATCCGGAACACCGCTCAAACAAAACACCATACATGGCGTTCCCCAAAGGCTGAGCGCACATGGCGACTGTCATAATCACAGAGATGACCTTGCCGATCAGCACCGGCGGTGTCTCTTTTTGCACAAACGCCATCATTCGGACCGAGAACATGCTGGAACAGGCCATCATCAAAAAACAGCATAGAACTATGACTGCGTAATTTACTACGCCTGATGAAACCAACGCTAACGCAGTTCCCATGGGGAGCGCGCACAGGGCGCAGACAATCAACAAATTCCCCGTCCGCCGCATGGTCAGCCGCCCGGCAAACACTCCCGCAAGTATCCCGCCTACAAGGCCACCGGCAGCCAGTGCGCTCTCCGCGAAGCCGCACAGCCGGTTCGCCCATGCGCTGTTCAATGGCAGCACCTCCGTCACCAAATATGGTATCGCGACGACGATCATGGCGGATAGGAACAGGTTGATGCCGCATAAAACCAGCATGGCCTTTCCGATTTCGGACCGCTCCCGGCAGATAAAGCGCAAACTATCCGAAAAATCGCTTTTCACTGTCCGCCAAATACCTCCGGCATTGCTCTGCTTTGTATGCGGGATGTGAATAAACAATTCCATGACAGCGGAGAGAAAAAAGCATCCGACACATACCCACAAAACCGGACCCAAGCCAAAGGCACTGTACAGCACGCCGCCCAGCGCCGGACCGATCAATGACGATACCGCGTTCACCGTATTGATTACGGAATTGGCAGCAATGTACTGCTCCTGCTCCACCAGGGCCGGAATACTGGACTGGACCGCCGGTTGATATGCCCCGGCAATGCCGTATAACAACATCAGCGTTACCGTAAGATGAACGATCAAGTCCCCCGTATGTATTCTGGCGGTGAATAATAAAATCAGTCCCGCCGTCAGAAAATCCAGAACCACCATAATGTTGCGCTTATTGACCCGGTCCGCTACAATACCGCCAATCGGCGACAGCAAAACAGACGGAATAAACGCACATGCCATTACGGTCCCAAACAGTGCGGATGAGCCGGTCTCATTCAGCAAATACAGCGGCAAAACAAATCGGACTGCCGCATTGCCAAACAGAGAGATCACCTGCCCGATCACCACAAGGATAAAGTCTTTCGTAAATAGTTGTCTGTCCATTGATATACTCCTTTCATACCGAACGTCGGTATGTTATTTATCAAAAGAAAACTGCCTTAGTTTGGGCAGTTCTTATTTGCTTTTCTGATAAATATCCGCCAATTCCTTCAAGCGTTTCAGCATTTCATCATCTACGATATCCAGCCCAAAGCTCAATGTCATTTGCCGAAATACCATGAATTTACGGATGGTTTCCTCCACCGTGCTGTCAAAAATCATCGGGTTCAGCCAGACATTGGCAGCCAGCATAATGAGTTCCGCCAACTGCTCTGGGTACGCTGCCTGGATGGTGCCGTCTGCCATCCCCTGCCGGATGATCGGCAGAACATAATCCGCAGCGGCTTCTGTCACCGTTTCTTCCAGCAAACTGACCAACAGCTTTGGATTTTGCCTGAAATTAGGCGCAGCCCGGAATATATCCGCCTGAACCGGCCGCTGGATGGATTCCTTGAAAATCGTTTTCAGCTTCTCTTGACCATTCAAGTCAGTCCGGTCTCGAATCTCTTGCAGCAAGTGATTTGATTCGCTGGTCATACGGTCCGTAACCGCGATGAGAATATCCTCTTTCGATTTGAAATGATGATATATGGCACCTTTGCTCAAGCCGCCCAATCCATTGATGATATCTTGAATGGTGGTATGCTCATAGCCTTTTTCCATAAACAAACGGAATGCCACATCCAATATTAAATTCACGGTTTCTTCCGGATGTTTATTCCGTGTCATCAGCACCGCTCCTAACATACCATTGGTATGTTAGGAGAATATCATACCATAGAAGCCTTGTCAAGAAAAATCTCCGTACGATCTGTACGGAGATTTTCGTCAAAACAGCGTCATTTGGCTGGTATCAGGCAAATCACCCAACGCGCCTAAGTCCTTGAGCGCTTGCAAGTGGGTCTGGGACACCTTCGGGCAGGCGGAGGAGAGTTCCTCCACGGATACAAACGCCTGGCCGCTGGTGCTGGCAGCCGCCAAGTCAAAGGCCGCCGCCTCGCCCAAGCCACCGATGGAGACGAACGGTGCCCGCAGCTGCTGGTCGCCCACGATGGTAAACTTTACCGCGTCACTGTCTGTGATGCTCATGGGCGCAAAGGAAAAGCCGCGGAGGTAAAACTCATACACGACCTCCAAGGTGGTGAGGATATCATCCTCCGTCGCAGAGGTCTGCTTATTCCGCAGTTCATTGATCTTCGCTTTCACCTTGTCAATACCCTGGGTCATGAGTTCTGCGTCAAAGGCGTTTTTCTGGCTCCTGCGGTAGAAGTACGCAGCATAAAACGCCAAGGGATAATGAACTTTGAACCATGCGATGCGGAACGCCATCATTACATAGGCCACCGCGTGAGCCTTGGGGAACAGATAAGCGATTTTCCGGCAGGATTCAATATACCACTCCGGGACCTTCATATCTTTCATGATGGCTTCCGCGTCCCCAGGAAAGCTGCCGCTTTTCTTGACTTTGCCTTTGCGCACGGCTTCCATCGTCTTGAACGCCAAGCTTGGCTCCATCCCCCGCTGAATGAGATAGATCATGATATCGTCCCGGCAGCAAACACATTCATTGACCGTTGCCGTTCCGCTGACCACAATATCGTGGATATTGCCGTTCCATACGTCCGTGCCATGGGCCAGGCCCGCAAGGCGCACCAAGGTGTCAAACTGCGTAGGGAGCGTATCCACCAGCATCCCCCGGGTGAAGCCTGTGCCGAATTCCGGAATACCCAGCGTACCGGTCTTCCCCACAACAGAATCCGTATCCGGCAGCCCCAATGGTTCTGGGGAACGGAAAATGCCCATCGTCTCTGGATCGTCTAATTGAATGTCCAGCGCACTGACGTGGGTCATATCCTCCAGCATTCGGATCATAGTCGGGTCATCATGGCCCAGTTCGTCCAGCTTTAAGAGGTTATTTTCCATGCAATGGTATTCAAAATGAGTCGTCATGATGCCGCATTCCGGGTCCTCTGCGGCCCACTGGATGGGACAAAAGTCCGTCACTTCCATGTCCTGGGGGATAATGACCAGACCGCCGGGATGCTGCCCTGTGGTGCGCTTGACACCCACACAGCCTTTGGACAGACGGTTTTCCTCCGCCTTCGTTACAGTAATGCCCCGCTCCTCCAGGTACTTTTTTACCATGCCGAAGGCCGTTTTGTCCGCCAGCGTACCGATGGTTCCGGCCTTGAACACGTGGTCGCTTCCAAACAGCTCCCGGGTATAGTTATGGGCGTCGGCCTGATATTCTCCGGAGAAATTCAAGTCGATATCCGGGGTCTTTTCGTTACCGGGGAAGCCCAAAAAGGTCTCAAAGGGGATATCAAAGCCATCTTTTCGATATTTCGTGCCGCACGCGCAGACCTTATCCGGCATATCCGCGCCGCAGCCGTAAGAACCGTCTGTAATGAACTCCGTATGCTTGCAGTTGGGGCAAACATAGTGGGGCGGCAAAGAGTTTACCTCCGTGATGCCGGACATGTACGCCACCAATGACGAACCGACACTGCCGCGGCTACCTACCAGATAGCCGTGCTCCATGGAATTTTGCACCAGCTTTTGGGCCGACATATAAATGACGTCGTACTCATGGTCTAAAATAGTACGCAATTCCGTATTGACCCGGTCCGTCACGATGGGGTCAGGGTTCTCTCCATAGATGCGGTGCATCTTTTCCATGACGAGACGTTCCAGTTCCTCTTTGGAATTTTCAATCTTCGGTGCAAAAAGGTCCTTAGGCAGCAGTTCAAATTCTTCCACCTGGTCAGCGATCTTTTTGGGATTGTCGATCACGACTTCATGGCAAAGGTCCTCTCCCAGATACGCAAACTCCGCCATCACCTCGTCCGTGGTGCGGAAATAGATGGGAAGCGGCTTATCCGCATCGGAGAACTTCTTGGAAGCCAGTAAAATTTTCCGATAAATTTCGTCCTCCGGGTCCAGAAAATGCACATCACAGGTGGCCACCACCGGCTTGTCCAGTTTCTTGCCCAGCGCGATGATCCGGCGATTTAATTCCTTGAGGTCTTCATCATCCCGCACGGTGCCGTTTTCAATGAGGAACCGGTTATTGAACAGCGGCATGATCTCCAGATAATCATAAAACGACGCGATCTTTTCCAGCTTCTCCGGCGGATTCCCCCGCAAAACGGCCTCGTACAATTCCCCGGCCTCGCAGGCGGACCCGATAAAAATACCCTCACGGTACCGTTGGATCAGGCTTCTGGGCATGGTAGGATGCTTGCGGGATTTGTTGTAATATTTGATCTGTGAATCAGAAATGATTTTATACAGATTTTTCAGTCCTGCTTTATTCCTCGCCAGCAGACAGATATGATGCGTTTTTCCCACATCCAGGCGGTGCAGGTCCGCCACGGCGGCGTTGACATCATCCACCGTTTTCGCGCCCCGTTCCTGGAGCATGGGGATGAATTTCCCCATGATGCGGGCGACCACAGCCGCGTCGTCATAGGCACGGTGGTGATTGAATTCCGGCAGCTTCAGCTTGTGAGACACGATATCCAGCTTAAACCGCTTCAAATCCGGCATCAGACATTGGGCCAGCACCAACGTATCCATAATGGTTGGGTCAAACTCTATCCCCGAACGCATGCAAGCCTGGCGCACGAACCCCGTGTCAAATTCTGCGTTGTGGGCGATAATGGGGCGTCCGCCGACAAACTCCAGAAAACGACGCATGGCTTCGTCTTCATCCGGCGCGTTTTTCACGTCCTCGTCGGTGATGCCCGTGAGCTTTTTGATCTCTGGCGGGATCGGCATATGGGGATTGACAAAGCATTGGAAATGATCCTTGATCTGATCTCCCTCAAACAGCACGGCGCCGATTTCCGTCATGCGGTCATTGGCGGCGCTCAAGCCGGTGGTCTCAATGTCAAAAGCGATAAATTCGCTGTCCAGCGGCAGGCTGCTCCTCTTGCCCCAAACCGGCTGTCTGACGTTCATGTCGTCCACAAAATAGCCCTCTACGCCGTAAATGATCTTTACGCCGTAGTCCTTCCCGGCGTGCCACAAGTCGGGAAATGCCTGCACCACACCGTGATCCGTCACGGCAATAGCGGGCATCCCCCAATCGGCTGCACGTTTGACGACGGCTTTTGGATCCGTCAAGGCATCGGTATTGGAAAAGCGGGTATGTAAGTGCAATTCGATATGCTTTTCAACGCTGGTATCCTGCCGCATGGGCCGCTGCGCCCGCCAGATGCTTCGCGGCTCCAGGGTCATGTCCTCTTCATAGCGGCTGTAACTCATGCTGCCGGAAACAGTGACATAATCCCCCTCCCGGAGTTTTCCGAGAATGACCTTCTCTTCGTCTGATTTCAGAAACTTTGTGCAGCGGACAGAGCCTGTGTAATCCGTAATGTCAAAGGTCAAAATGGTGGCATTATTTTTCGCTAAATCCCGGGAATCCACAAAAAAGATGCTGCCGGTGATGGTGACATTGCCGGAATCCGCCGTCAGTTCGCCGATCGGTGTGACCGTCTTTGCCTGGGTCTTTCGTCCCATGAGCACTTCATCCACAGCGCTTTTCCCAGTATCCTTTGGAAAACTCGCCTGGATCACGGCACGGGACAGTCCGTAATCTTCCGTGATGCGGGCTTCCACGGCCGTGAGCTCCGCCTGGGCCGGTGCCCGGGAGAAATCGGCGAAAATGGTCATGGACAGAGACTGTTCCTCCACCTCCACCGACCGCACAAAGGCCTTGTCCAGCCCGCCGCACAGGTCTTCCATCGCTTCACAGCCGGGAAATATCGTTAAAAACGGTACGCTTGCCATGTATCATTCGTCCTTTTCGATCAGTTCCATCAGTGCGTCGCACAGCCGGTCCTCCGGCACTTTCGCGACGATCTCACCTTTTTTGAACAGCATCCCGCAGTCTTTCCCGCCGGCAATGCCGTAGTCAGCCTCCCGGGCTTCTCCGGGGCCGTTCACAACGCAGCCCATTACCGCCACGGTAATGTCCCGATCCAGCCCCGACACCCTGTGTTCCACTTCCTGAGCCAGTGAGATCAGATCGATCTCGGTTCTGCCGCAGGTGGGGCAGGAAATAAAGCGCACCCCGCCGGTGCGCAGTCCCGCCGCTTTCAGAATAGACACCCCCGCGCGGACTTCCTCCACCGGGTCGCCGGTAAGGGACACGCGGATGGTGTTCCCTATATCTTCGCACAGCAGCGTGCCGATGCCCACAGCGGACAGGATTGTGCCTTGGTACACTGTGCCCGTCTCCGTGACTCCCACATGCAGCGGGCAGTCGAATTCCTCTGCCGCCAGGCGGTAAGCCGCCACAGTCAGAGGAACAGAGGACGCTTTCAAAGATAGGCAAATATCGTCAAAATCAAACCTGTGCAGCAGCGCGATCTCATTTCGGGCACTCTCCACCATAGCTTCGGGCGTGGGGCAGCCATACTTTTCCAACAGCTTTTTTTCCAGGCTTCCCCCATTCACCCCAATGCGAATGGGAATATTTCTGCGCCGGCAGACCTCCGCCACTGCCCGGACATTTTCCGCAGCCCCGATATTTCCCGGATTGATCCGCACTTTGTCCGCGCCGCGGTCAATGGCTTCCAACGCCAACCGGTAGTCAAAGTGGATATCCACCACAATGGGCAGGGGCGAGCGCTCCTTAATATCGCTGATGGCCCGGGCGGCATCCATATCCGGCACCGCCAGCCGTACAATGTCGCACCCCGCCGCCGCGAGGGCGCTGATCTGCCGCAAAGTACCATCTACATCCTGTGTCTTGGTGTTGCACATAGACTGCACCGCCACGGGCGCAGTCCCGCCCACTGGCACGCCGCCGACATTGATTTGCTTCGTTTCCGTTCGTTTCATATCTTCATCCCACGATCCGCATTACATCATTGAACATTACGTACACCATCAACCCCATGAGGAGCATCAATCCCGCGGTGTGGATATAGCCTTCATATTTGGGGTCCGGCCGGCGTTTTAGAATCTTTTCCACAGGCCAAAGCAACAGCAAAAACAAGATACGCCCGCCGTCCAGCGCCGGAATGGGAAGCAGATTCATCACCGCCAGGTTGATGGCGATAAACGCGGACAGATAGGCCAGATTCATAAACGCCGCCCATGCGCTCGCGGACTGCTTGCCCACATCACTCATCATACCCACAATTCCAACGACACCGCTGAGGTCGTTTACGCCATAAGTGCCGGAGATCAGGTCTCCCAAACTCATCCACACCATGCGGACAAAATAGCAGGACTGGTACCAGGCGTGCTGCGTTTTTTGCACAAGACCCTTTGCCTGCCCTTGAAGTTCAAACCCGTACATAGGCTGGGCCTGCCCCGGGTATTCCAGGCGTTCAATATGCAGGCCCTCCAAGGTGACCTTTTCCCCGCCGCGCTTGACCATAACGTCGTGGACCGTTCCCCGGGACAAAAATGTGGAGATATCCCCCGTCACATAAACGCGGTGACCATCGATCTTCCAAATCTCATCCCCCACCTGAAACGCCGTTTCGCTCTCGTAGGGGCAGCCCTCCATAAATCCTGTGATCTCCGTGGTCTGCGCGCCGCTTCCGGCAAATACTGCCAAAATCAGCGCAAAGCCCATCAGGAAATTCATCCCCGCGCCGGCGACCAAAATCAGCAGTTTTTTCGGCAGCGACTGATTCGGAAACGCCCGGGGATCGCTGGAGGCTTCATCCTCCTCCATCGCGCAAAAGCCGCCGATGGGCAGCGCCCGGAGCGAATACAGCGTCTCCGCTCCCTGCTTTTTCAGCAGTGTGGGACCCATACCGATAGAAAATTCCAGCACCCGCACGCCGCAGAGTTTCGCGGTGATAAAGTGCCCAAATTCATGAACAGCCACTAAAATTCCAAAAATAAGAATCGCAATGAGAATATACATCAGTCAAAATGCTCCCTGACAAAATTACGCGCGCGCCGGTCCGCATCCAAAATCTCCTCCAGATTGGGATCGGAGCAGATCTCCATGCTGTCCAGCGCCTTGCTCACGCAGTCATAGATCTGCGTAAACCCGATTTTTTCCTGTAAAAACAGCGCAACCGCCACTTCATTTGCCGCGTTCAGAATAGCAGTCGCGGTGCCGCCCCGGCGGGCACAGTCCATGGCAAGGCCCAAACACGGCACTTTTGCAAGGTCCGGGGCTTCAAAGGTCAGTTTACCCAAAGCCGCGAAGTCCAAACGTTCGGACATGGATGGGCCCCGTTCCGGCCAGGTAAGGGCCAATTGGATGGGCAGGCCCATATCTGGCACGCCCAGTTGAGCAATCACGGTGCCGTCCACCAGTTCTACCATAGAGTGTATGATGCTCTCCGGGTGGATGATGACCTGGATCTCATCCGGCGTACACGCGAACAGGTACATCGCCTCGATAAACTCCAGGCCCTTGTTCATCATGGTCGCGCTGTCCACACTGATTTTCGCGCCCATGCTCCAGTTGGGGTGCTTTACCGCTTGGGCCGGGGTGATATCCCGCAGTTCCGACACAGGCTTCCCCCGGAATGGCCCACCGGAACCGGTAAGCAGAATTCTATATAGTTCTGTCCGCTCCCGCCCGGTCAGGCATTGAAAAATAGCGGAATGTTCCGAATCCACCGGCACGATCTCCGCGCCTTTTTCCGCGGCCCGGGCCATAACGATTGTTCCGGCGCACACCAGCGTCTCTTTATTCGCCAGCGCGATGCGTCGGCCCGTATCGATCGCCGCCAGCGTAGGCTTCAAGCCCACCGCACCGGAAACTGCCGTTACTACGCAGTCCGCTGAGGGGATCACAGCCGCCTCGATCAGCCCCGCTTCCCCGCCGGCTACCCGGATGTTTGTATCACAAAGCCGCCGGCGAAGCGCTTTTGCCGCGTCTTCATCATAGACCGCCACGAGTTCGGTGTTCAGTTCCCGGGCCTGGCGCTCCGCCAATTCGATATTGCTCTGCACAGAAATGGCCTTCACCGGGACACCCAAGTGCTTTGCCGCTGCCACCGTTTGCCGTCCGATAGACCCAGTGGAGCCTAGAATCGAAATTCCATTGACCATAATCCGCCTCACACCGCCGCCGGCACCCACATGAGCAGCAGCTCAAACAGGGGCGCAATGAACAAAACACTGTCAAACCGGTCCAAAATCCCGCCGTGACCAGGGATGATATTGCTGTAATCCTTGATGTTGTGCAAACGCTTAATGGCAGAAAACGCCAAGTCCCCAATCTGCCCGGCTAAACTTCCGAAAAATCCGTAGATTCCCATAACGAGGAAATCCACCGCGAAGCCGCAGGCCCGGAGCATCATACCGTAAACGATCATAATGACGATTGCCGCCACAAAGCCGCCGATACTGCCCTCAATGGTCTTTTTCGGCGACAAGTTGGGCGCCAGCTTGTGCTTTCCGAGATAAAGCCCGGCGAAATAGGCACCTGAATCGCTGGAAAACGCTGCAACAAAGGGCATGAACAGGTAAATCGCGCCGTGCTCATGCCGCAGGCCCAGCCGGACCAGGGCCGCGAACAGCATCGGCAGAATGAAGCCCGCGAACAGCACTTGCAGCACAGGCGTGAAGTCCATGGGGACTCCCTCACGGAATGTGACCATCACTTCACAGAACATGACCAGCACCAGCGCCCACAATACGAGGCGTTCCCCCAGAGGGGCAGCGCCGAAGCCGGCGAACAGCGGGAGCAAAACCGCACCAGCCGCAGCATAACAGACCTGCCGCTGGATCATATCCGGTGCCACGCACCGCAGCAGTTCCCATGCGGCGACTGCCGCCACCGCGCCGATCAGGATCCCAAACAGCCACATGGGTGCAAATAAAATGACCAATATGATCGCGGGGATCCCAACGACCCCTACCAAAACTCTCGTTTTCACACCTTTATCCCTCCAAATCTGCGGTCTCTGTGCTGATAATCCGCAATGGCCCGGTCTATCTCTCTATCTGTAAAATCCGGCCAGAGGGTATCTGTGAAATACCACTCCGCATACGCGCTTTGCCACAGCAGGAAATTAGACTGCCGCAGCTCCCCGCCGGGCCGGATCATCAAATCCGGGTCTGGGATGCCAGCGGAATAAAGATACCGCGAGAAATTTTCCTCCGTCAATTCCGGCGCTGCATCGTTTCTGTAGGCCTCCGCATAGGTCCGCACCGCCCGCAGCAGTTCGTCCCTGCCGCCGTAATTCAGACAAATGTTTACCTGGCAGCCTTCATAATGCCTGGAAATCTCCCGGGTACGGGCAATCAGGTCCCGCAGTTTGGGGGACAGCACGGATACATCCCCGAAGAACTCCATTTTGACCTTGTCCCGTTCCATGCGCTCAATGGCTTCATACAAATACTTTTCCAGAAGAGACATGATAGTCTCCACCTCTTGAGGCGGACGCTTCCAGTTCTCTGTGGAAAAGGCGTACACCGTCAGGTACTCCAAGCCGATGTCCTTACAGTATGTAGCCACCCGTCGGAACGTCTCCGCGCCGGCTGCATGACCTGCCGTACGGGGCAGGCCCCGCTTTTGCGCCCAGCGGCCGTTGCCGTCCAATATAATGGCAATGTGGCGGGGGAGGTTCGAGAAATCGACCTCCTCCGCCTGCCGTGTTTTTTTTCTTGAAAACAAACCCATGGTCTCAATTACAGCTCAAAGAGCTCTTTTTCTTTCTTATCCGTCATCTCATCGACTTTTTTGATGTAGTCGTCCGTCAGCTTCTGCAGGTCCTTTTCCAGACCCTTGTAGTCATCCTCCGTGATCTCGGAATTCTTCTGCTGTTTTTTGAACTTATCCATGGCGTCCCGGCGAATATTGCGCACAGCCACCTTGGATTCCTCGCCGTACTTTCTCACCTGCTTGGCCAGTTCCTTACGGCGCTCCTCGGTCAGCTGGGGAAATACAAGGCGAATGACCTTGCCGTCGTTTTGGGGGTTGATGCCCAGCTCAGACGCCAAGATCGCCCGCTCAATATCCCGCAGGATGCTGCCGTCCCAAGGCTGGATCATCAAGGTGCGGGGGTCCGGGCTGGATACGGACGCTACCTGCTGGATGGGGGTTGGTGAACTGTAATAGTCCACCTGAATCTGGTCCAGAACGCCGGCATTGGCGCGGCCGGCCCGGACCGTGGCAAACTGCTGGGCGAGAAAATCCAGCGAGCGCTTCATTTTATCTTCGTATTCCTTCAGTTCTGACATGTCGATTCCTCCTGTTAATCCTGAATGTATTATAAAATCACGGACGTCCCGATTTTTTTGCCGCAGACCACCTGCACAATATTTTCCGGCTGCTTCAAGGCAAATACCTCAATGGGGAGCCGGTTCTCCATGGCCATGGAGGTCGCCGCCGTATCCATCACCGCCAAATGCTTTGCCAGCATTTCATCATAGGTGATCGTCTCATATTTGACCGCGGAGGGGTCTTTGCTGGGGTCAGCGGAATACACGCCGTCGATGTTCTTCGCCAGCAAAATGGCGTTCGCGCCGATCTCCAACGCCCGCAAAACACCCGCGGTATCGGTGGTAAAATAGGGACTGCCTGTTCCACAGCCGAAAATGACTACCTTGCCGTCTTCCAGGTAGCGCACCGCCTGGTCCCGAGAGAACGGTTCCCCAAAGCCCTGCATAGCCACCGCCGTCATCACCCGCGCGTCCACGCCGTTTTGCTCAAACGCATCGCACAGCGCCAGCGCATTCATTACTGTTGCCAGCATCCCCATACGGTCTGCCCGGGAGCGCTCCATTTTTCCCTCGCCGTTTTTCACGCCACGCCAGAAATTGCCGCCGCCGACTACGATGCCTACCTGCACGCCCATATCCACACAGCGCTTGATGGCCAGACAGACTTCCTTCATCACGAAAAAGTCCAGCCCTGTACCCTTTTCGCCGGACAGCGCCTCTCCGGAAAGCTTCAGCAACACCCGGTCATACATCGGTTTTTCCGCTTCCACAGCGTCCCCTCCTTACATTCTTACAATTCTATCCTATTCTACCACAAATTCGCCACATTGCAAACGACAAATTTCACTTTGCGGAAAGTTTATAATGAGTTCATGGAAACGATTTACATTGACCAGCTCTTTTTTATCAATTTCATCATTGACTATTTTACGCTCCTGTGCTCCGGGAAAGTCACGTCGGCTGTGATCCGGCGTGTACCCATTGCCCTGGCGGCGACGCTAGGGGGCTGCTATGCCTGTGTGTGCATGCTGCCGGAGTGGACCTTCGCGCTGCATCCGGTCATCAAACTGACAGTCGGTGTGGTGATGTGTCTGATTTCATTTGGAAAAGAGACGCAGTTACTACGGTGTACGGTGGTGTTCTTTCTCGTTTCCGCGGGCTTCGGCGGGCTGGTTTGGGCGGTATCCATGCTCGGTGGGTATGACTTGTCCGGAAAAACGGTCTATCTGCCGTTGAACTGGAAAGTACTGGTTTTGTCTTTCGCGGCGGCTTATGTAGTCATTTCCGCGCTGTTCCGTCGTTTTGATCCCGCCGCAGCGCAAGACGTTAAACCGGCACAGGTCACGCTTTGCGGGAAAACCGCGGAGTTTTCCGTTTTGCGGGATACCGGGAACAGCCTGTTCGACCCCATCAGCAATGAAAGCGTACTGGTATGCCAACAACTCTATCTGGCGCCTTTGTTCAATGGGCTGGATATAGACCTATCCGGTGATCCTGCCGCGGTGATCGAATGCCTTTCCCGCGCGCCGGGACTGCAAGGGCGGGTACGGCTGATCCCATACAACAGCGTAGGCGGTGCCGGGCTGCTCCCCGCATTCCGCCCGGATGCCCTTATCATCGGGGGAAAGCCAGTGTCCAACACACTGATCGCCATGACCGGCGCGCAATTCAGTACATACGGAGAATACCAGGGAATTTATTAGGAGGTACAATATGTTTCAAACTTTGATGCTCAAGCTCCGGCTATGGAGATGGAAACTGCTCATGGGAGCCGGAAAACTCCCGTCTGTTCACTACATCGGCGGCAGCGACGTACTCCCGCCGCCGCTGGCCAAGGAACAGGAAGAGGTCGCCATACGTGGCCTGAGCCAAGGCGATACCAACGCCAAGCAGTTGCTCATTGAACACAATCTCCGGCTGGTGGTGTACATCGCCAAGCGCTTTGAAAACACCGGCATCGGCCTGGAGGATCTTATCTCGCTGGGAACCATCGGGCTGATCAAGGCAGTGAACACGTTCAATGCCGATAAAAATATCAAACTGGCTACCTATGCCTCCCGGTGCATCGAAAATGAGATTTTGATGTACCTAAGAAAAACCAACAATCAGAAAACTGAGATTAGTTTTGATGAGCCTCTGAACACCGACTGGGACGGCAACGAACTGCTGTTGTCCGATGTTTTAGGCACCGATGAGGACGAGGTCTGCCGTCCGCTGGAGGATGATGCGGACCGGCAGATGCTCCGGGAATCCATCGCCACTCTGTCTGACCGGGAACGGACCATTATTGAACTGCGCTTCGGCCTGGGCGGACACAACGAGTACACCCAAAAGGAAGTGGCGCAGATCATGGGGATCTCCCAAAGCTACATCAGCCGCCTGGAAAAGCGTACCATCGGCAGGCTGCGCCGGGAAATGGTAAAGCGGATGCAGTAAGGCGTTGAATTCTCCCAAAATCTGTGGTAGGATGCTCCTATGAGCAAAAAAGGAGGAATCCCCATGGAATACAAAGAAATCTGCGATACCGCGCGGAAAATCTTCGACGGGCACTGCACCGTCTGCCCGGTATGCGATGGCCGCGCCTGCGGTAACCGGGTTCCCGGCCCCGGCTGCAAGCCTCCCGGACAGACTGCCCAGCGCAATTATGCCAAATGGCAGGATGTTTTCGTGGAAATGGACACCATTTGCGAAAACTCGGCACCAGATACGACCCTTTCCCTGTTTGGCCGAACGTTTAAATATCCGTTTTTCGCCGCGCCCATCGGCGCGCTGAAAATGCACTACGGCGGGGAGTATTCCGACTTGGAATACAATGATATCCTCATTCCCGGGTGCGCCGAAGCTGGTATCGCCGCGTTCACCGGAGACGGCGTGGACCCGGAAGTCATGAAAGCTTCCGCGAAAACGATGCAGTCCATCGGCGGCATAGGCATTCCGACCATCAAGCCCTGGAATATCGAGGCGGTGCTGGAAAAGCTGGATATTTTGAACCAGACCGATATTTTCGCCGCCGCCATGGACATTGACGGCGCAGGGCTTCCCTTCCTGAAGGCTATGAATCCCAACGCTGGAAGCAAGCCGGTCTCGGAATTGAAGCAGATCATTTCCTACGCCAAAATGCCCTTTATTCTCAAAGGGATCATGACGGTAAAAGGCGCGGTCAAGGCCGTGGAAGCCGGCGCGAGCGCCATCGTCGTGTCCAACCACGGCGGCCGGGTGCTGGGCAACTGCCCGTCCACGGCGGAAGTCCTGCCGGAGATCGCGGACACCGTCGGCAAGGACCTCACCGTTTTGGTGGATGGGGGCATCCGTAACGGTTCTGATATCTTCAAGGCCCTGGCCCTGGGTGCTGACGGCGTATTGATTGGCCGGCCCTTCGTCCCCATGGTCTACGGCGGCGGCAAAGAAGGCGTCAGGGTCTATGCAGAAAAGCTGGGCGCGGAATTGGTCGACACAATGACCATGTGCGGCGCGCATTCTCTGGCAGAAATCAGCCGGGATATGGTGCGGTACGGAAAATAAGAAAGAATGGGAATGGATGCTTCCGTTCCCATTCTCTTTGCAAAAAACAAAAATTTTACTATATTTTCCGCCCTCATTATGCTATAATATTGAATCGTAAAATTTTATGTTCCCATTTTTGGAGGAAATACATGATTACAGTAGAAAATCTAACCATGCAATTCGGCGGCTCCGTGCTGTTTTCCAAGGTGGACCTGCAATTCACCGGTGGAAACTGCTACGGCATCATCGGCGCCAACGGTGCGGGGAAATCCACCTTTATCAAAATCTTGTCCGGCGAGCTGGAGCCCACCTCCGGCGGCGTGCATATCGATCCGAAAATGCGTATGTCCGTTCTCAAGCAGAACCAGTTCATGTACGACGAGTATTCCGTGATGGATACCGTTATTATGGGCAACCAGCGGCTGTACGACTGCGGCAAGGAAAAAGACGCCATTTACATGAAAGAGGATTTCACCGACGAGGACGGTCTGCGGGCTGCGGAGTTGGAGGAAGCGTACGCGGAATTGGGCGGCTGGGAAGCAGAGTCCGACGCCAGCAAGCTGTTGCAGGGGCTGGGTATCTCCCCGGATATGCACGAGACCTTGATGGCCGATATGGACCCCCGGCTGAAATTTAAGGTCCTGCTGGCCCAGGCGCTGTTCGGCAATCCCGACATCATCCTCCTGGACGAGCCAACCAACAACCTGGATTTACAGTCTGTTGTCTGGCTGGAAGACTTCCTCATGGACTATGAGGGGACCGTGCTGGTGGTGAGCCATGACCGCTACTTCCTGAACAACGTCTGCACCCATATCGTGGATATTGACTACGGAAAAATTAAAATGTACGTCGGTAACTACGATTTCTGGTACGAGTCCAGCCAGCTGATGCAAAAGCTCATGAAGGACCAGAACAAAAAGGCGGAGCAGAAAATTGAGGAATTGCAGACCTTTATCCGCCGGTTCTCCGCCAACAAGTCCAAGTCCCGGCAGGCGACCTCCCGCCGGAAGCTGCTGGACAAGCTGACCGTGGAGGAAATGCCCGCGTCCAGCCGGCGCTACCCCTGGGTGGGCTTCAAAGCCGAGCGGGAGCCGGGCAAGGACCGGCTGTTCGTCACGGAAGTGAGCAAGACTGTGGACGGCGTGAAACTGCTGGATAATGTCAGTTTTATCATGAATAAAGAGGACAAAATCGCCATCATCGGCCGCAATGAGCTGGCCGTGACCATGCTGTTTAAAATTCTCATGGGCGAGGAAGAGCCGGATTCCGGCAGCATCAAGTGGGGCGTTTCAACCACTCAGACTTACTGCCCCACGGACAACAGCGAGTATTTCGACAACTGCGACTACGACCTCATCGACTGGATGCGCCAGTTCTCCGAGGACAAGCGGGAAAGCTATCTGCGCACCTTCCTGGGGCGGATGCTGTTCTCCGGCGACGATGTGTACAAGCAGGTGAAAGTCCTGTCCGGCGGTGAGAAAGTGCGGTGTATGCTTTCGAAGATGATGCTCTCGGGAGCAAATGTGCTGCTGTTCGACCAGCCTACGAACCATCTCGATTTGGAAAGCATCGCGGCGCTGAACAACGGCATGGAGGCGTTCCCCTACAACATTATCTTCTCCTCCCATGACCATCAGCTGACCCAGACTGTGGCAAACCGCATCATTGATATTCAGGATGACGGCACCATTATTGACAAAATGTGCTCCTATGATGACTATATGCATCTGTTTGGGGAAAAGGAGTAATGTATAAAACAAGGCTGTGGCCCTTTACCGGGTCACAGCCTTTATATTTTTCTCAAATTTACTCCTCGGCCCCATGACCTCATGGCCGCAGCCGAGGCAGCGGAGCTTGAAATCAGCGCCGATGCGCAGCACTGTCCATTGATTGCTGCCGCAGGGATGCTGTTTTTTCATGGTGAGGATGTCCCCCACTTGAATGTCCATAGGCATGGCGTGGCACCTCTCAATACCGTAAAATGAAATAAATCACGTACAGCCAGCTCATCAGGCCGTGGACAATGGCCCAGCCAACGGATTTCCAGGTGGTGTAGCTGATGACCATGGCCAGGGCGCTGCCGAAAGACAGGCCCTTTTTCACGGTTTTGTTGATGATCGTCTTTTTCTCGGAATGCTCTTCGTACATTATGCTTCCTCCTTGATCTTACGCCAGTATTCGGCGGCGGCCTGTTCGGTCTTATTCTCGGCGGGGTCATAGTAACGCGTCCCCAACAGGGCGTCCGGCAGATACTGCTGGGCTACCCAATGGCCGGGATACTCATGGGGATAGAGATACCCCTGCTCCCGCTCGAAGCCTGTGCCGTCGGCGTGGACGTTTTGCAGTTGCCGGGGGATGGGGCCTGTTTTGCCCGCCTGGATATCCGCCATGGCGGCGTTGATGCCCATATAGGCGCTGTTGGACTTCGGCGCCGTGGCAATGAGCACTACCGCGTCCGACAACGGGAGCTTCGCTTCCGGCAGTCCCAGCATCAAAGCGCTATCCACGCAGGCCTTCACGATGGGGATGATCTGCGGATAAGCTACCCCCACATCCTCGCAGGCAGAGCACAAAATGCGCCGGCAGGCGGAGGGCAGGTCCCCCGCTTCCAGGAACCTGGCCAGATAGTGCAGCGCCGCGTCCGGGTCGGAGCCCCGCAGGGATTTCATTAGAGCAGAGAGGATATCAAAGTGGTCGTCACCGTCTTTGTCATAGCGCATGGCGCTTTTTTGCGCCACAGCTTTGGCATCATCCAAAGATAAAAGCAGTTTTCCGTCTTCTTCCCGGGCCGCGGAGAAAAGCAGTTCCACGGCGTTCATGGATTTGCGCACATCTCCCCCGCAGCTTTGGGCTACATAGCGGGCTACGCCGGGTTCGATCTCCACGGGCTTTTCCGTGCGTTCCTGCATGATCCGCAGTGCCCGTTCCACCGCTTTTTCCACTTCTGACGCCGGCACCTGCTTGAATTCAAATACGGTGCTTCGGCTCAAAAGGGCATTATAGACGTAGAAATATGGATTTTCCGTGGTGGATGCGATGAGTGTGATGCGCCCGTCTTCGATGAACTCCAGCAGCGATTGCTGTTGTTTTTTGTTGAAATACTGGATCTCGTCCAGGTACAGCAGTACGCCGCCGGGGGTAAGCATGGTGTCCAACTCGGCGATGATTTGCCGGATGTCCCCGATACCCGCCGTGGTGGCGTTGAGCTTTCGCAGTGTGCGGTTGGTCTGGGCTGCGATGATACTGGCTACGGTGGTTTTTCCTGTGCCTGACGGGCCGTAAAACACCATATTGGGGATATTTCCAGACGAAACGATTCTTCGCAAAAGGCCGTCCGGGCCCAGGATATGCTTTTGCCCCACCACGTCGTCTAAGGTCTTAGGGCGCAGTTCGTCTGCCAAGGGTCTGTACATGCCTCGCGCTCCTTTCGTCAATGGTTGCGTATGGCCAGGCTGTCTGCCAGGTCACACAAAAACGCGTGATCCGGGAAAATGGATACCGCGCTCTTTGCCTGTTCGGTCAGTTCCAGTACCCGCTGTTCACAGGCTCGTTCCCCGAATAGAGTCATAAAAGTCGTTTTCCTTTGCTCCGCATCTGAGCCGATAGGCTTGCCCAATTCTTCTTCCGTGCTGGTCACATCCAAAATATCATCCCGGATTTGAAACGCCAGGCCAAGCGCGTCAGCATAGGTAATGGCGGCGGTTTCCTGCTTCCGGGATCCTCCGGCTGCCGCGGCCCCCATGAGACAAGCCCCGCGAATCAGCGCCGCGGTCTTCCGGACGTGAATCTCCATCAAATCTGCTTCCGTGAGCAGCTTTCCCTCTCCGTCCATATCCAACTGCTGTCCGCCACAGATGCCGTTGTGTCCTGCAACAGAGGCTAATATTCTGGCACAGCGTACTAAACGGTCAGACGGCAGGTCCGCGGACAATACGGAAGCAAAGGCTTCCGCCTGCAAAGCATCGCCCGCAAGGGTGGCGGTGAATTCACCGAACACCTTATGGTTGGTGGGCCTGCCCCGGCGCAGATCATCATTGTCCATGCAGGGCAGGTCGTCATGGATGAGCGAGTAGGTGTGCAGCATCTCCACACCGCAGGCCACAGGGAGCGCTTTTTCCACGTCTCCCCCGCACACCCGGCAAAATTCCAGTACCAGTACCGGGCGCAGGCGCTTGCCGCCCGCCAGAAGGCTGTACCGCATGGAGCGGAGCAGTGTTTCGTGAGGGACCGGGCCGTCCGGGAAATACCCGGCGAGGGTGCTTTCCACCCAGTCTTGATACATCCGCAAGCGCAATTCAAAGGCCGAAAGGGACTGTTCTGGGAAATCCTGCTTGAACTGTGCCTCATAGCGGCGCAGACGTTCTTCCGCACTCATGCTTCTTCCTCAAAGGGCAGTTCAATGGGTTCCCCGTCGGGGCCTTTTTTCAGTTTGACCACCTTCTGCTCCGCCTCGTCCAGCATTTTGCCGCAGGCCGCGATCAGGGCGCTGCCTTCCTCAAACAGCTTCAACGCCTCTTCCAAAGGCGCGTCGCCTTTTTCCATGCTGCGCACGATCTCGTCCAGCCGCTGCACGGACTGTTCATAAGTCATTTTTTTCGCCATCATATACCACCTTATCTTCCACCCGGCAGGCAAGCTCACCGCCGGTCAATTGCACACGGATCGCATCCCCTACGGACACATCCGCCACGGATTTCACGGGCTTGTCCCCGCTGTCTTTCACAAAGGAATAGCCACGGGCCAGTACCTTGAGCGGGCTGAGCGTGTCCAGCTTGGCCGCATGCTCCACAAACCGGCTGCGCCGGGCGGTCACATACCGCTCGCAGGCGGCGGTGAACTCCGTTCTGGCATGGTCCAATTCCAAGCGCTTGTTGTCGATATAGGCCGTGGGAGTCGTCAGCACCCGGCGGTTGGACAGGTCCTCCAGCTGCGTCCTGCGCCGGTCCAAT
This sequence comes from Oscillospiraceae bacterium, assembly GCA_022800755.1. GTDB lineage: Bacteria > Bacillota > Clostridia > Oscillospirales > Oscillospiraceae > HGM13010. The sequence goes on along the minus strand of JAAWQX010000013.1, from coordinate 2,982 downwards.
GCCCGCTGCATCGTTTGGGACAGGCGGATCTGTGCGGAGAGCAATGCTTCCCGCTCCTCCGTTTGGTCCGGCACGGCGATCTCCGCCGCGTTGGACGGTGTAGACGCCCGGGCATCCGCCACGTAGTCGGAGATCGTCACGTCCGGCTCATGCCCAACAGCGGAAATGACCGGGATGTCAGATGCGTAGATCGCCCGGGCCACCCGCTCATCGTTGAACGCCCACAGGTCTTCGATCGAACCGCCGCCCCGGCCGACGATCATCACGTCCGCAATGTCATGGGCATTGCAGTACCGAATGGCGCCTACAATTTCCGGCGGGGCTTCCACGCCCTGCACACGCACGGGCAGCAGCAGCACCTTCGACATAGGCCAGCGGCGGCGCAGGATGCGGATGATGTCATGGACCGCCGCGCCGGCGGAGGACGTCACCACCGCGATGCGTTCCGGCACCTCCGGCAGCGGCTTTTTGTGGTCGGGATCGAACAGGCCTTCTTCCCCCAGTTTTGCTTTTAATTGCTCAAACGCCACTTGCAGGTCGCCGGTACCTTCGGGAATGATCTGACTGGCGTACAACTGGTACTTCCCGTCCCGCTGGTACACCTGCACCCGGCCAGACACCAGAACGCTCATGCCGCTTTCGGGGCGGAACCGCAGCTTCGACGCGCTTCCCTTGAACATCACGCAGCTCAAGGTGCTTTCCGCGTCCTTCAGGGTAAAATAATGGTGGCCGGAGGGATAAACCTTGTAGTTCGACAATTCCCCCCGGACACACACAACGCTCAGGACCGGGTCCGCTTCCAGCAGGCCAGCGATCCTTGTATTCAACTGACTGACTGTAAAAATCGTTTCCATCATGGATTTTCCAGTTCTCCTCTGACAAAGCTGCCCAAAACACCGTTGATAAAGCTCACCGTTTCCGGTTCCTCATAGTGCTTGGCGATCTCTACTGCTTCATTGATGGCGACAGCGGATGTTGCGTCGTTCAAATACAGCATTTCACAGACAGCGCAGCGCAAAATAGCCAGCGATATTCTGGATATCCGGGGCAGCGTCCAGCCCTTGGCATATTTGGCGATATAACCGTCTGTTTCGTCCTTGTGCTCCGCCACAGCGGCGAACAGTGTTCCAATATACGCCAACTGCTCTGCGTCCGGCTCTTTGCAAAACAGGTCATCCTCCCCGCAGAGCGTGGCGTAATACTCCGATTCAAAAAAATCCACCGCCCGCGCCGGAGACCAGTCCCCCGACAACTCCGCAGAATAACATAGACGCACAGCCACTTCCCTGGCCGCGGTCCTCGACATGCGTCCTTCCATCGGCTTACTTTTCAAAGGCCACGCCGGACACATGGACATTCACCGTCACCTGCTCCAGCCCGGTCATGGACTGCACCGCGTTGGTGACATTCTCCTGCACTGCTTTGGCTACATTCACCACATTGCTGCCGTATTTGACCAGAATGGCCGTGTCAATGATAATGGCATCTTCGTCAAACTGGATCTTGATGCCCTTCGCCGTGGACTTTTTGCTCAAAAGCTCCGCCACAGCGGGGCCGGCCGTGCTTGTAAGGCCGGAGACACTCTCCACCTCTTTCACAGCGGTTTTGACCATGGTGGCGATCACGTCATCGGAAATGTTGATGCTGCCGCCCTCTTCCACGCGGGTAATATAATTTTCAGCCATGTTGTTCCCTCCGTTATGGTTGTTTCAAGTGCAGTTTCATAATCTTAGACAGTATAACATACTTCTTCCAAAAAAGGAAGAGATAATTCAAAAAGCCCCCTTATTGCCGGCTGAACGCACCGGCAATTTCACAAAACCGGCTTGAATCGGTTCAGGACAAGTACTATAATGTGAAAGACAAATCCCGATTTATGGAGGAATTCGCAACGCTGGAATATATAACAGTGACAAAAGAAAATATCGATCAGGAACATATTTGCTGCGCGATATCCAATAACAAAGATATTCAGGTCTCGTCTAAAAAAGATTGGATGATGCAATGTTTTGAGTATGGGCTTGTGTTTCTGAAAAGCACCGAGCGTGGAAAATGCTTCATTGAATATATCCCGGCGGAAAACGCTCGGGTCCCTATCCTCGCAGAAAACTATATGTACATAGACTGCTTCTGGGTATCCGGCGCTTTGAAAGGACATGGATACTCAAATGATTTGTTAAACGCATGTATCAAAGATTCCAAAGAAAAAGGGAAATCGGGGCTTTGTGTCCTTTCCTCCGCAAAAAAGAAGCCGTTTTTGTCTGACCCTAAACATTTGCTGTACAAAGGGTTTCAAGTTGCGGATGTATCAGATGCCGGAATCAATCTAATGTATCTCCCGTTTGACAAAGACGCAGCGATCCCGCAATTTATGGGATCGGCAAAGCATCCGCATATTGAGGAACAAGGCTATGTTCTATACTATACAAGCCAGTGTCCTTTCAATGGTAAATACGTACCGATCATTGAACAGACCGCCTTGGAACATAATATTCCATTCAAAGCAATTCACATCGAGACCAAGGAACAGGCGCAAGCTGCGCCAAGTCCGTGTACAACTTACGCCATGTTTTATAATGGCAAATTTCTTACAAATGAGCAATTTAACGATAAAAAGTTTTCTCCCTTTTACCTTTTGTGTTGATGATTTATAACTTCGTCGATTTCACTAACATCGTTGCAATGGACACTTTGATATATTAAGATAAAAATGATGAATCAGAGGTTGGTGATATATCATGACAGGAATTTATTTTAGCGGCACAGGGAACACAAAATATTGTGTTGACAAATTCTTGAAAGAATATGATTGCAGTAAAAATTCATTTTCTATTGAAGATAGTGAAGCTTTGGAGAGAATAAAAAATGACAATGAAATCGTAATGGGCTATCCAGTACAATATAGCAATATTCCTAAAATACTGCGGGATTATATTGTTGATAACCGGTATGTCTGGAAAGGAAAAAATATCTTTATCATTG
>JAAWQX010000026.1 GCA_022800755.1 Oscillospiraceae bacterium | reverse complement strand
GGGCGTGTTACCGTCGGTTATGACCCCGGCACGGGCAAGCAGAAGCAGCGCACAGTCAGCGGCAAGACGCAGAAAGAAGTCACTCAAAAAATGCGGGAACTGACCGCCGCATTAGACGCTGGTACATACCATGAGCCGTGCAAACTGACCGTTGGTGAATGGCTGGACATTTGGGCAAAAGACTATTTGACAGCCGTAAAGCCCCGGACACAGGATTCCTACAAAACAACGGTGGACACCCACTTGAAGCCCGCATTTGGCGCTATGAAGCTGGAAGCCCTTACCACCCATGACATTCAGCAGTTCTACAACCGCTTGAAAGACGGGGACAAGAAGCAGTCCGCATTGTCGCCGAAGACGATTCGCAACATTCACGGCGTCCTCCACAAGGCGCTGGAACAGGCGGTAGACTTGGGCTATATTCGCACGAACCCCGCTTCAAAATGTAAGCTGCCAAAGGTGGAGAAAAAAGAAATCAAGCCGCTGGACGATGAACAAATCAAAGCGTTTCTAACGGCTTGCAAGGGTAATTTGTACGAGTATGTGTATATTGTCACGCTGTTTACGGGAATGCGAGAGGGTGAAGTTCTGGGGCTGACTTGGGATTGCATCGACTTCGGCAAAGGCGTTGTCACCATCGACAAGCAGTTGATACGCCAACGGAGAAGTGACGGCTCTCACAGTCTGGTATCGCCAAAGAACGGGAAAAGCCGCTATCTGATGCCGCCGCCTTATGTGATGGAGATTCTGCAATTGCAAAAGGAGCGGCAAGCGCAATGGCGCAAAGCTGCGGGTGATGCGTGGGAGGAAACGGGACTGGTTTTCACCAACGAATTGGGACACAATTTATCATCTCAGACAGTGTATCTATACTTCAAGGGCATTGCCCGTCAAATCGGCTGCCCGGCTGCCCGGTTTCATGATTTGCGCCATTCATATGCCGTTGTTTCCCTGCAATCGGGAGACGATATCAAGACGGTGCAGGAAAACCTCGGACACCACACAGCGGCGTTCACGCTCGACACCTATGCCCATGTGACACAGCGAATGCGGCAAGCCAGCGCAAGCCGTATGCAGCAGTACATCAACGGACTGGGTGTTTAAGGGGAAAAATAAGGGGAAAACCTCTCCCAACATAGCAAAAACCCCTTGAAACCATTGTGTTTCAAGGGGTCTCGATGGTGCGCGAGGCGGGACTTGAACCCGCACGCCCGGAGTGAGCACTAGAACCTGAATCTAGCGAGTCTGCCAATTCCACCACTCGCGCATATAGGGCTTGGTGCTCAAGTATCATACCACTCCATGCGGCATCTGTCAACAATTTTTTTCAGCAGAAGCGGCAATTTTCCGGGCTTTCCCATTTCTGCACCCTTGCCCTGGCGGGAGAATGGTGCTATACTGGTAAAAAAGGGAAAGGGAGGAATCGATATGGATGAAATGAACGAACGCGTTTTTACCCCGGTCCGCGGTGAATTGAAGCGCACCGCGAAGCAGTTCATGCGCGGGAAAAACCCCAGCCCCTGGCTGGTGGTGCTTGCGGCGATTGCGCTGCAAAACGTCCTGACCCTGCTGCAAATGCAGGTCACGGGACTGGCACAAGTGCTGCCGCAGCTGATGGCCGCCATGGAGCGATACTCCGCCGGCGGCGACCCAGACGTATTTCTGGAAGCGTACTTCACGGCTCTGGGGTCGGCACAGCCGGGCTTCGGCGGCTGGCTGATCACGATTTTGCTGAGCTTGGCCGCTCTGATGATCAGCACCGGCCTGATTTTGTTCTACGTAGAGACGGTGCGCACCCGCAAGGGCGGCTTCGGCAACCTGCTGGACGGTCTGACAAAGCTGCCCCGGGTGATCGGCTACAACATTATGGTGTTCATTTTCACACTGGGCTGGATGATGCTTCCCTATCTGGCGATGTTGGCGCTGACCTTTATCTCGATAGCGATGAACAGCCTGGCTCTATTATACGTTGGAATGTTCGTCTGCTGGGCTGCCATGATTGTTATATTGGTGCTTTTGGAAATCCGGTACAGCCAGGGCATGTACTTCCTGCTGACCCGCCCGGAGGTCGGCATTCTGGACTGCATCACCCTGAGCAAGCAGATCATGAAGCTGCGCAAGGGCGAGTATTTTGTCCTGATGCTCAGCTTCCTGGGCTGGAGCATCGGACTGTATCTGATGAACCTGGTATTGTCCATGTTCGGCTACCTGGGCGTACTTTTGAGCCTGCCGCTGACAGCTTATGTGCAGATGTACAAAGGCTTCACCTATTTCCTGTACCACGAGGCGATTCAGGGCCGCACCTATGACCCCACCCAGCCTTTGCCCCCGGAACTGCCGGGAGACAACGGACCGCAATACTGACCGACCGCGCACAGCGGCAGGGCGTAAGCCCTGCCGCTGTTTTTTATTGCACCCGCTCCACGGGGAAAATCACCCCGGTCTGCAAGGCTTCCGGCGGCGCATGATGGGGGTCGTTGAGATACCGGTCCATGGCCGGGCCGCATACCCGGTATTCCGGATGCTCCGCAATCCAGGTACACAGCGCCGCATAGGCCAGATGGAGCGTTTCATACGGCCCGTTGTGCTGCACGGCGGCGCAGGTGAGCCGCGGCTTGACGGTCACGTCCGGGCCGTCCTGAGCCACCACCATCTGGGCTTCCACGTCGGTGCGCTCAGGGTCGAACTCCCGGTCGTGGTACAGCACCTGGATGGGTCCAGCCTGCCGCAGCCCCCGGGCCTCCGCCTCCCGGCGCAGTTCAATGAACAGCTCGTGGAACTGGGCCACCCCCAGGGTTTTGCGGATGGAGAATACCCGCTGTTCCGGGTCTTCCAGTAAAACGACATGATAGGTTTCATTCATAGCTTGCGTTCCCTCCATACGGAGGATATCCTGCTCCATCCGGCGCAGCAGGTCCTGCCGCGCGGCGAGTTCCAGCCGCAAAGCGTCGGCCTGACGGCGCAGCCGCCACGCCAATTCCGACCCATCCAGCGCCAGCAAAGCGCCGATCTCCCCCAGGGAGAACCCATATGCCTTGAGCCACTGGATGCGCACCAACTCCGCCAACTGCTCTTGCCGGTAGTAACGGTAGCCGTTGTCGCCGACCGTCTCCGGGCATAGCAGCCCCATGGCGTCATAGTGCCGCAGCGTCCGGGGAGACACCCGGCAAAGCCTGGAAAAATCGCCGATGGTAAGCATGACATCCCTCCTAAAAAATATGGGAACCGGTTCCTTGCAGACAGGATAAACCCTCACATTGGGGAAATGTCAAGGACTTTTTTGCATTTTTTCTTGACAGGGAAGAATATAAGGAATAAAATGATATAAAATAGTATTAAAAACCAGATGAAAGAGTTTTTAAAAACCGTGGAGGCGTATTATGAAAGCGGTGGATTATTTCGCGAAAACGATTCGGGTCATCACAGTGCCGGCGCTGACCAGCGGCTGCGCTATGACGCTTTTGTGGCTGTCGGACACGGTCATCTACCGTGGGCTGTTGGACTACGTGATGGTAATGCTGGGCCTGACGGTCGTTCCGCTGCTGTCCTACGGCTTCACCGCCGCGGTGCCGAAGCTGCGTACCCAGGGCCGGGAGACCCAGCGGAAATACGCGATGTATTTCAGCGCGGCGGGCTACCTGCTGGCCTTTGCCTACGGCCTGGCGTCCCGGGCTACCGGCCCGTACAAGGTCATCACGGGCACTTACGTCATATCAATTGTCCTGCTTTTGGTTCTGAACAAGGCGATGCACTTCAAAGCCAGCGGCCACGCCTGTTCCACCGCGGGTCCGCTGGTCGCCATGGGCTACTTCCTGGGCGGCTGGTACATCCCGGCGGGCCTTGGCGTGTGCGCCCTGGTGATGTGGGCGTCTATCGAGCAGAAGCAGCACCGTTTCTGGGAATTAATGACCGGTTCTGCGGTGTCCGGCTTGTCCTTTTTGTGCCTTGTGTTCCTGATTTAGCGCCGCATCCGATCAAACTGAAAGCAGCCCACAGCCCCAGCCAGCAAGGCGACCGTTTCCATCAGGTTCCAAGGGTCGAAGGCAGCGGTCTCCAACAGCCGGCTCAAGACAAGATTTGCGGCGAGGTTTAAAGCGGCGGTCAGCAAAAACGACCAGCCCACCGCACGATATGGTCTGCGCCCGTCCCACCGCCACACGGCGAACAGCCCCCACAAAAATCCCAGCCCCAGCAAAGCCATAGGCGCGCCGATGGGCAAAACGGCATAGCCGCACAGCCGTTCCAGCACATATAAATACGGCAAAATCAGCACACTCAGTGCAAAAAGCGCCCAAGCCACGCCGTGCCACCCCCGCCGCAAAACGGGATAGCCCACGCACCAGGCCAGCACGATAGAGCAGATCGGATACCATGCCCAGGTCAGCGTGTGGCTGATGGCGATATTGCAAACGGCGCAGACGATACCCCCAAGCAGCAGCAGCGCGGTAAACCCCGCCGCGGCGAAGCGTCTCAGACTGCGGGCTTTCTCCCCGACGGCCTTTTCCGCGTAGACCATGGCGCTGTCCGCGATGCGTTCCGGCGCCTGGTCCGGGCAGCCCCGTTCTCCCTGAAGCAGTTCGACCACGCTGATGCCCAACGCGTCAGCCAGCGGAGCCAGCAGGGAAATATCGGGATAGCAAAGCCCCCGTTCCCACTTGCTCACGGCCTTGTCCGTCACATTTAATTGTGCCGCCAGTTCCTTTTGCGTCAGATGCTTTTCTTTCCGAAGCTGGGAGATCAAGCTCCCGATTTTCTCCTGTTCCATAGCAGTTCCTCCCTGCGTTTTCCCAATGATACCCCACCCGTCCCTATGAAGCAAGCGACCGGTGGTGGAATCAGGGCGGGAAACCAAAGGTCGAGCGGGCCTGACAGCGTGATCGCGCCGTCAAGCCCGCTTTTTTTTCAGGAGCAGCAACAGGCTCCACACTCTTGTAAACGCGAAATAGGCCACCAGGAACCCACCCTCGATGCCCAGGGTAGTATGCAAAGCCCGTGCGCCGTAGTCGTAAAATTGAGCCATATCCCGGCTCATCAGCCCGGCGATGGCGTAGTACAGATAACTGCCGGGCAGCAGGGGAATGACCGAAGTAATCATAAACACATTGGCCGGCGCCTTCACGATCCGGGACATGCACTCGGAATACAAACACACTCCCGCGGCGGCCACAGCGTTGGCGGCGAACACGCTGGGATAGAAGCGGTAGGCCAGCAGATACAGCGCCCAGGCCAGCCCGCCGCCGAAAAAGGCCAGCGGCAGCTTATCGGGCTTGGCGAGGAAATACAGCGCGAACCCCACGCAGCCCACAGCGGAGGTGATGACCTGTGCCGCCGGACTGGGCTCCGGCAGGTCGGAATTCACCATCCCGCCCCCCAAAGCGACGGAAGCGATGTAAAACCCAAAGGCGATGAACAGCGTGACCATCATGGCCTCCACCATCCGCCCCAGCCCGGTGAGATTATCCTTATGCAGAATATCCTTCACCGCGTTGCACAGGGACAGCCCGGGGATCAGCAGCATAATATCGCCGATCATGATCTTATCCGCGTGCTCTCCCAGCCCCAGCTGCACGAACAAAATGGCCAAACTGCCCTCCACAAAGGACGCGAACAGGGTATATACGAACAAATTGTACTGGGTATTCCGCAAAAACCGGTCGATGCCGAAAAACAGCAGGGCAATGACGGAAGCGGCGAGGGCGTCGGGGACGGAGCCGCCGAAAAACAGGGTCAGGGGGAACACGGACAGCACATACCCCAGCGCAGTGAGCGCCCCATTGGGCTTTTCCGCGACGATTTCCAGCAGCCGGTCCCGAAGCTGGATGGCGGAGGGCCGCTCGGCGCAGATCTGCCGGGAAAAGGCGTTGAGTTCCTCCATACGCCGCAGGTCAGTGCCGGAAGAGAGGATGCGCCGTGTGCGGGTAAACTCGGTGCCGTCCGCCAGCCGCACGGAAGCGAGAATAAAGGACTGGAGGGCGAACACATCCACCTCCACCACGCCGTAAGCGTACATAATGCGCTCCACGGTATTTTCCACCCGGCTGACCTCCGCCCCGGCGGCCAGAAGATACTTCCCGACCTCCACAGCCCCGGCCAGCAGGCCCTTGTATTCAATGACTTCGCTTTGCTTCATAAAACTCCTTACAGCAGCGGCGCGATCAGGCGCAAAATGGCGTAATAGATATCATGAATGAGCGTGCGCGTCCGGGTACGCCGCTCCACGTCCGCGGCCCGGATGCGTCCGGACTTGCCCTGGGTCTCCAGGAAATCGTCCTTGACCTGTCCCACGATCTTCCCGCCGAAGAACAAGCAGGCGTTTTCAAAATGGAGATACAAGCTGCGGTAATCCAGATTGATGGTCCCCACCACAGCCAGCTTGTCGTCGCACACGCAGATTTTCGAGTGCAGAAATCCCGGCGTGTACTCATAGATCCGCACCCCGGCCATGAGCAGTTCAGGATAATACGAGCGGGTGAGGTCCCAGACCATTTTCTTATCCGGGATGCCCGGCGTAATGATGCGCACGTCCACCCCCCGCTTGGCGGCGAGGCACAGCGCAGTCTGGATCTCCGTATCGATAATAAGGTAAGGCGTCATGAAATAGACGTAATCCCGGGCCTGGTTGATGATGTTCAGATAGACATTTTCCCCCAGATACTCGTCATCCAGCGGCGTATCGCCGTAAGGCTGCACGAACCCGTCCCCGTCCACACGGACAGACGGCCGGAACTGCTCCGGGTCGTCGCCGCCGCCCCGCACGGCGTTCCATTGCTCCAAAAACAGCAGAGTAAGCCCAAAAACGCCGTCCCCGGTGAGCCGGATGATATTGTCTTTCCAATGCCCGAAGCGCTCCACAGCGTTGATGTACTCGTCAGCGAAATTGATGCCTCCGGTGAAAGCCACATTCCCGTCAATGACCGTGATTTTACGGTGGTCGCGGTTATTCATGACGGTAGAATAAAAGGGGATAAAGGGGTTAAAGGTCGCGGCCTGGATGCCCTTGGCTTCCAGCTTTTTCCAGTAGTGGTACGGCACCTTCCCCACGCTGCCCACGTCGTCATACAGCACCCGCACATCCACGCCCTGCTTGGCTTTCCGCACCAGCACGTCAAGGATGGAATCCCACATCTGCCCGGGCTGGATGATAAAGTATTCCATAAAAATGAACTTTTCCGCCTTTTCCAGTTCCGCCATCAGTACCGGGAAGCCGTCGTCACCCAGGGCGTAATAATCGGACTGGGTGTTGGCGTAGAGGGGAAAATCCTTCCGGGCGAGATAGCGGCTTTGCCCCGCCAGGTCCGGGTCGCCCAACTGTCGGAGCTGTGCCTCGCTGTCCGGCAGGGCGGGGGCGAAGCGGCTGTGCTGGGCCTCGATGACGCGGGCGAGCTTCCGTTTTGGCCCCTTGCCGCCGGAAATGAGGAACAAAGCGCCGCCCAAGATGGGAAGTGCGAGGATGGGCACCACCCAGGCGAGTTTGACCTCCGGCTTGGACCGCCCATTGATGATATAAATGACGACCAGGAGGCTCAGCAGGGTCAAGAAGATATTGACCACGATGGAAGCGTCCCCCAGGGAGTACAAAGACAGCAGCAGCCACGCCACCTGCACCAGGATCGCGAGACCGAAGATAAACAACCGGCCGAATATGATATTGAGGAGTTTTTTCAATTTCATTCCGTCCACGACCTCTTATCAGAACGAGTTTCTTTTTAGGATACCATTTTTTGTATGAAAAAACAAGTAGTCGGCGGAGAAAAGGCACCGCCCCGCATCACAAGAGGATGAGGGGCGGTAGATTATTTATTAAGGTCTTCTTGGGTAATGGGCCAATGGGAGGCTTCCCACGCGGCAACATGTTGGATAATAAGTTCTTCAAATTCCTTGTTGAGTGGATGTCCGTTGTATGCGGCGATATATTTCATTTTGTCGAGCAGTTCTTTTGATGTTCGCAAACCATATTGCGGATTTTTGTGCACACCTGCAGGCATGGTAGGTACCTCTTTTCCTTTAATATAATTATTATACCAGAAAAAAAGGTCTTGACAGCGAGTGGTTAACCACTCTATAATAAAAACAGTGGTTAACCACTGTGAAGGAGGAATAAACATGTACATTCCAGCGTTAAAGCCAGAAGACATATATGAAAACATGTACATCATAGCGGTGGTGCTGGGCCTGTTGGAAGAGTTAGCGATGGAGGAGGAATTTTCAAAACGGTTTCATGAGTTGACGCTACAAGCGTGGAGCACGTTTCCACGGCGTTTTGTCGTAGAATTCCCGGAGGACTGACATTCCACCCCAAACACCTCTGTCGGTAGTCCGACTTCCCAGGGGATTCACAAGGGGCGGGAGCCCCTTGTGCCGTTTCAAGGGGGTCCGGGGGGAAAACGGAATCCCCCCGGCGCTTTTCTTTTTCCCCGCAAGGCTTTTTCTTTTGGCGCCAAAAGA
>JAAWQX010000012.1 GCA_022800755.1 Oscillospiraceae bacterium | reverse complement strand
CACGCCGAATCCAGAACCAATTATGGTGTAGCCCGTGAGGGCGACACCAGCCCCACCGGTATTGGTGGGGGCTTTCCATTTCAGAAGGACATTCTCGCCATAGGTACCGGCAATAGATGCCGTAACGCTCGTAGGAGTACCCGGCGCCCCCATGACAGTGATTGTGCCGTTGGTTTCCGTATAACCGGCACCGGCGCCGACACCTTGCTGTGTCTGGGTTCTGATCGTCGTCGCATTCGCAGGCGCATATGCCTGTGCTTGGCTGGTAGACGTGGTAATCTTAGAGCCGTTGTAGGCAACCACTTTTGTGCTGTCTACAATCGTGATGCTTCCGCCGCCGCCACCGGCACCACCATTACCACCGTCAACTTCTGCGTTGTAGTGGCCGCCGCCACCATAAATCGCACCGCCGTCAGACGACATACCGTTATACATCGGCACCCTCTGCCCCGCGCTAAAATAGCCGCCACCGCCGCCGCCAGCAGCATAGGTATCTACGGTCTTACCACCAGCACCATTTGTACCGCCAGCCGGCTTATCCTGTTTTTCACCATAACAACCGCCGCCGCCGCCGGAGAAGCCGCCGCCACCGCCGCCGCCGTGGGTCGGACCACCGCCGTTAACGTCGGAACCGCCACCGCCGGCACCGCCGCCGCCGCCGCCGATACCGGCTGCCGGATAACCGCCGCCGCCACCGCCGTTACCACCGAAAGTAGGCTGGCCATAAACTAAATTAGCCTGTTTGGAAGGGCCGCCAGCACCAGCACTACCGCCACCGCCACCATAGGCACGTACATTTGCGTTGATGGTAATCGTTCCAGCCACGCCACCGCCGCCACCAGCTTCACCTTTATGGTTTGTTCTGTTACCGTCTGTAATACCATGGCCGCTCTTTCCGCCGTTGCCGCCAACGCCGCCAATACCTGCGCCGGCACCACCGCCGCCACCGCCGCCGGTGTTCATAATATCTGCAACACCAGCGCCCGTAGTATCCGCATTACCGCCATCACCTGCGTCGCCACCGTAAGCGTACAGCATCCCTGTACCCTCAACATGAAGCTCCGCACCGGACGGCACCGACACGCCAGCACCGGCGCCAACGCCGCCAGCTACCGCATTCACACCGCCAGCTGAGCCAGAGCCATGAATACCATTACTGCCGTTGCCAGCAGGACCACCGTATACATAGCTGGTACCCATCAGTTCCAGAGAAACATTCGAACCATTATTCAGCAGAATAGGACTTTTTCCGGTCTGTGCACGCAAATCAATGGTCGCGTTCTTTAGGTAAATACCCGCAGTGACGTTCGCCGCTACGGTGATTTGATTCGTTGTAGTCGAACCCGTCACGTAGTACACGCCGTCGGCCGTAATGTTCAGGGAGGACGTACCGATGTTGTGCCAAGTGACGGATGCATCGGCTTTATTCACAGTCGGCACACCGTTGTACGCAGTCGCCGTGCCGCTGGCCGCATAGCCCGCGCCGGAACCGAAGCCCGCCGTAGTGTGTCCCTTAATCGTCGCGCCGTCGGTAAAGGTACCCGTCGCACCATTCAGGACATAAACGCCCTGTACCGAACCGCCTGCGCCGCCCGAACCACCGGAACCACCGCCAGCATAACGCAACGATCCATCGATAAGGGTATCCGGCGTCGGAACACCACCAACGCCGCCGCCATAGGTGTCGCTATTATAACCCTTACCGCCGTTATTGACTTCGTACCCCAGCATGCCCGTGCCACCGGCGCCATCGCTACCGTTTCGGCCGCCGGTGGCAACACCGTTCGCATCTTGATAACTCAAAACAGACGCGCCGCCGCTGTAACCGCCACCGCCGTTGCCAGGGTTATGAGAACCACCGCCACCGCCGCCGCCTGCGCCGCCGCCGCCAATACCAGCAGCCGGATAACCGCCGCCGCCGCTACCGCCGTGAACGCTGGAACCGGTCGATGCTACATTGTCGCCGCCATTGCCGCCAGCACCGCCTTGCGCAGTTACATTATTGGTATACACATAAATACGGCCTGCAGATCCGCCTGCACCTGCGCCGCCGCCACCGCCGCCGGCGTGGCCTTCGGCGCCGGTGTCCGTAGAGTAATTGATGTTTCTGCCGCGCTGGCCACCGGCACCGCCGCCATTACCGGCCGCATTGTTTCCGCCCTTCGCACCGTCCGTAGCCGGCTGAAGGTTACGAATGCCGCCATTGCCACCACTGCCGCCAGCACCCGCACCAGCAGCTGCTGCGCCTCCTTTACCGCCTTTCAACGGGATGCTACTCATATAATCATAAATAACACCGGCACCGCCGCCACCGCCGCCACCGCCGTTACCACCAATGCCAGCACCAGCACCACCGCCGCCACCAGAACCGGCGCCATTCGGGGAACCTGTACTTAAACCATCCGCAAAGGTCATCAGTGTCGGATTTAGATTGGCGCCGCCATTTCCTGCATTACCGCCGTATGCATACAAATTGCCAATCGCATACACCGACAGCGTTGTATTATACGGTACATAAATACCCGCATAGCCGCCTTGACCACCATTACCGCCATTATTTTTGGCGATACCGCCTTCACCATTCGCCGCATGACTGCCGCGCAGTGTCACGTTCACGCCGGGATTGACCCGAATCGTCACATTCGCGCCGGTCCCCAGCGAAATTGCCGGACGGGCATTCGCCCCGGTCGCTTCCGCCTTATTGATGACCGTATCACCAGTAAAAACCAGCGTGACCGTTGCATTGTCCGCTACGGTAATATTCGTAGCATTATTACCGCTGATCGTACCGGAAATGTTATATGTATTTCCGTTCGTCGCGGTAAATGTTCCACCATTCACTAAGTTCCAGGTGGATGCCGCCGCATGGGCAGTGAGCGTCATTTGAGGAAATAAGCCCACAACCATTACAACGGCCAAAATAAGTGACAAAAACTTATTAACCTTTTTATAACTCATCACATTGTCCTCCTTCCTGCCATAGTATCGGCTTCCACGCCGGACTCTTCTTTTTACATCGTTCCAAAAACATTGCTTTCATCTCCAACATTTTTGATATGGAATTGTATCCTCAACCATGACAATCGCAAAAGCTAATCGCCACAGAATGACAAAAATAATTACTACCTTCATGGATGTTGATTCCATTTTGTAACTTATTTGCAAACAATATGCCCACAAATGTCATGGTAGCGTTAATACTATACCACCTACCGCTGGCTTTTTCAAGTAGAAATTGCGGGTTCTGTCAATTTTGTCGTTTTGCGGCAAAAAATTTGTGAGGTTTTGCCATAGATTTTTCATGTTACTCTCTATCATAAACAAAAAACCACCCTGTAAGGGATGGTTTTTTGTTTATATTGTTGGTTTACAATGCATTGCTTCGTCCTACGAGGACGGACAAATCCACATATTGTGCGTCGCCGGTGATAGTTTCATCCTTTTCGGTCTCAAAATCACGGTATACCGTCAGCCCCGATCCCGCTGGAATCAACTTACCGATGATAACATTTTCTTTTAGTCCGGTCAGGTGATCCACCTTGCCCTTGATAGCCGCGTCAGTCAGAACTTTCGTCGTTTCCTGGAATGAGGCAGCAGACATCCAGCTTTCCGTAGCCAAGGACGCTTTTGTGATGCCCATGAGCAGCTGCTCATAGGTGGCGGGCTGCAAGGGTTCGCCCATGTCGTTGGTCTCCCCTGCCGCGTTACGCGCCGCAATCTCACGGTTCGCCGCTTTCAAATCACCGATATCCACTGTGGAGCCGCTGAGCAGGCTCGTATCGCCGGATTCCTGGACTTCCACTTTACGCATCATCTGGCGCACAATGACTTCGATATGCTTATCGTTGATGTCCACGCCCTGCTGACGGTAAACTTTCTGAATCTCCTGAATGATATAGTTCTGGCAGGCCTCCGTGCCGCGGACACGCAAAACGTCCCGGGGATACAGGGCGCCAGCGGACAATGCATCGCCTTTCTGAACGGTATCGCCGTCGTGAACGATCAAAGACGTGTGCGGGATGTTGTAGGTCTCCACCTCGCCGTCCTCTGCGGTGATGATGACCGCGGAAATGGCGGGCTTTTTCGTCTCCTCGATGGTGACTTTACCGCTGATCTCTGCCAGTGTGGCCATCTTCTTGGGCTTGCGGGCCTCGAACAATTCCTCAACACGGGGCAGACCCTGGGTGATATCACCATCGCCGCCGCCGCCGGCGACACCGCCGGTGTGGAACGTACGCATGGTTAACTGCGTGCCTGGTTCGCCGATGGACTGCGCCGCAATAACGCCCACCGCTTCGCCTGCGTTCACAGGGCGGCCCAGCGCCAGATTGATACCATAGCATTTCGCGCACACGCCGCTCTTCGCCTCGCAGCACATGACGGAGCGGACTTTTACCGCTTCAATACCATGGTCTGTCAAGAGCTTCTCGTCAGCCTCCATCAGCATGGAATCCCGGGTAAACAGCACCTCACCCGTGGAGGGATCAACAACGTCTTCCACCGGGAAACGACCATGGATGCTCTGCCCAAAGGTCTGCGCTACCTGACCGTGTTCGTTATACACGGTGCTGGCCACAATTCCCTCAGTAGTTCCGCAGTCTTTCTCCCGAATGATAACTTCTTGAGAAACGTCCACCATTCGGCGGGTCAGATAACCCGAGTCCGCGGTACGCAGCGCCGTATCGGCCAGGCCCTTACGGGCGCCGCGGGAGGAAATGAAATATTCCAGAACAGACAAACCTTCACGGTAGTTAGCTTTAATGGGGATCTCGATGGTCTGACCGGAAGTGTTCGCCAGCAGACCGCGCATACCAGCCAGCTGACGGATCTGCGCCATAGAACCACGGGCGCCGGAAGTCGCCATGATGTTGATGGGGTTGTATTCCTCCAGGCAGCCTTTCAGCGCGTCGGCCACATCATTAGTAGCCTGCTCCCACTCAGCAATGACCAAACGGTAACGCTCATCATCAGTGATGAAGCCGCGTTTGTACATCTTTTCGATGTCCAGCACCTTTTTCTCTGTCGCGGAAATGATCTCATACTTCGCGTCAGGCACGGTCATATCCGCCACGGAAATCGTGATAGCCGCACGGGTGGAGTACTTGTAGCCCAAAGCTTTCACACTGTCCAGAACCTCAGCGCTGATGGTGAAGCCGTACTTCTTAATGCAGCGGTCAATGACATCGCCCAACTGCTTCTTGCCCACGGTGAAACCGATCTCCATATCCAGGAAATGGTCGGGATTTGTCTCCGGGTTCCGGTCCACATACCCCAAATCCTGGGGAATCGGCTCATTATAAATAATCTTACCCACCGTGGTCTGGATGGTGCCCTGATGCACTTCACCATTGATTTCCCGGCGTACACGGACACGTACCGGCGCGTGCAGGCCTACATCGCCGTTCTGATACGCCATGATGGCCTCATTAAAATCGCGATACAGCAGAATGGACTTATACGCCGCGGGGCGCTTGCCCTCGTTTTTCGCTTTCAGGTTCGCCGCGTAAATTTCGTCGCCGTCGCACAGCTCATTGGCCGGCAAATCGGTATCTCCGGGGTCCGTGACAAACAGCGTTTCCGCGCCTTTCTCAGCCTTACCGATGCGGTCCATGGTCAGGTAGTACGCGCCCAAGATCATATCCTGGGTCGGCACTGTGACCGGATGACCGTCCTGCGGCCGCAGGAGGTTGTTGGCGGAAAGCATCAAAATACGGGCCTCTGCCTGCGCCTCAGCACTCAGCGGGACATGAATCGCCATCTGGTCGCCGTCAAAGTCCGCATTGAACGCGGTGCAAACCAGCGGATGCAGCTTCAGCGCGCGGCCCTCCACCAGCACCGGCTCGAACGCCTGGATACCCAAACGGTGCAGCGTCGGTGCGCGGTTCAAAAGCACCGGATGCTCTTTAATCACCACATCAAGGGCATCCCAGACCTCTGTGCGCTGTTTATCCACCATTTTTTTGGCAGATTTGATGTTATTTGCGACGCCGTCCTCCACCAGCTTTTTCATGACGAACGGACGGAACAGTTCGATGGCCATTTCCTTGGGCACGCCGCACTGATAGATCTTCAGTTCCGGGCCGACAACAATAACGGAGCGGCCGGAATAATCCACGCGCTTGCCCAGCAGGTTCTGCCGGAAACGGCCCTGCTTACCTTTGAGCAGGTCAGACAGGGATTTCAGCGCCCGGGAGTTCGCGCCGGTGACCACACGGCCACGGCGGCCGTTATCGATCAATGCGTCAACCGCCTCTTGAAGCATCCGTTTCTCGTTGCGGACGATAATATCCGGTGCGCTCAAGTCGATCAGGCGCTTCAGACGGTTATTGCGGTTGATGACCCGACGATACAGGTCATTTAGGTCAGAGGTCGCAAACCGTCCGCCGTCCAGCTGAACCATAGGCCGAAGCTCCGCCGGCAGAACCGGCAGCACATCAATAATCATCCATTCAGGCTTCTGTCCAGAGTTGCGGAAGGCTTCTACCACCTCCAGCCGCTTGACCAGCTTCGCCTTTTTCTGACCGGATGCCGTAGCCAACTCCTCACGCAGCTGCGCCGCCAGAGATTCGCAGTCGATCTGCGCAAGCAAGGCCTTGACCGCCTCCGCACCCATGCCGGCCCGGAAATCATCTTCATACTTTTCCCGGTAATCCCGGTACTCCCGCTCGCTGAGCAGCTGGCAGCGCTGCAGCGGCGTATCGCCGGGATCGGTGACAATATAAGAGCCAAAATACAGCACCTTTTCCAGAATCCTCGGGGTCAAGTCCAAAATCAGACCCATGCGGGAGGGGATTCCCTTAAAATACCAGATATGAGACACCGGAGCGGCCAGTTCAATATGACCCATACGCTCACGGCGCACTTTAGCCCGAGTGACTTCCACGCCGCAGCGGTCGCAGACTTTCCCCTTATAGCGAATCTTTTTATATTTACCGCAGTGACATTCCCAGTCCTTGGTAGGCCCGAAAATGCGCTCACAATACAATCCGTCCCGCTCAGGCTTGATGGTACGGTAGTTGATGGTCTCGGGCTTTTTCACTTCGCCGTAAGACCATTCCCGGATCATTTCGGGAGACGCAAGTCCAATTTGAATAGACTCAAACTGCTGATAAGCCATATTTATTCCTCCTCTCCGTCGTCTTCATCTTCTACGCTGAAATCGTCCTCCGGCGTATCTTCGATGAAGTAGCCGTTGGCCTCGATCTCCTCGTCGGAGGTGGCATATTCTTCTCTGAAATTGGGGATGAGGTCTTCATCTTCCTCATCGTCTTTCAGTTCGATCTCGTTGCCGTCCTTATCCAGCACACGCACATCCAAGCTCAGCGCCTGCAATTCTTTCACCAGAACCTTAAAGGATTCCGGCACACCGGGTTCGGGGATATTGTGTCCCTTGACGATGGACTCATAAGCCCGGACACGTCCAGTCGTATCGTCGGACTTCACCGTCAAAATCTCCTGCAAGGTGTAAGCCGCGCCGTAAGCCTCCAGCGCCCAGACTTCCATTTCGCCGAAGCGCTGGCCGCCGAACTGGGCCTTGCCGCCCAGCGGCTGCTGGGTGACCAGGGAGTACGGGCCGGTGGAACGGGCATGGATCTTATCGTCTACCAGATGGTGGAGTTTCAGGAAGTACACCCATCCGACGGTCACGTCGTTATCAAACTTCTCGCCGGTGCGTCCGTCATACAGCACGCTCTTACCGTCCTCGCGCAGTCCCGCGTCCACCAAAGTCTGGCGGATGGTCTGCTCGTTGGCGCCGTTGAAGATGGGGGTCGCCACCTTCCAGCCCATTTCATGGGCCGCATAGCCCAAATGGACCTCCAGTACCTGACCGATATTCATACGGGACGGAACACCCAAGGGGTTCAAAACGATATCCAGCGGCGTACCGTCGGGCAGATACGGCATATCCTCCCGGGGCAGGATGCGGGACACAACGCCCTTGTTGCCGTGGCGACCGGCCATCTTATCGCCCACGGAAATTTTCCGCTTCTGTGCGATATAGACACGAACCACCTGGTTCACACCCGGCCCCATCTCATCGCCGTTCTCCCGGGTAAATACCTTTACATCCACCACAATGCCGCTTTCGCCGTGGGGCACTTTCAGGGACGTATCGCGCACTTCCCGGGCCTTTTCGCCGAAAATCGCGCGCAAAAGACGCTCTTCCGGGGTCAGATCCGTCTCGCCCTTGGGCGTGACCTTGCCGACCAGGATATCGCCGCTGCGCACCTCGGCGCCAATGGAGATGATGCCCCGCTCGTCCAGATATTTCAGTGCGTCATCGCCCACGCCGGGGATGTCCCGGGTGATCTCCTCGGGTCCCAGCTTGGTATCCCGGGATGCGCACTCGTATTCTTCAATATGGATGGAGGTAAACACATCCTCCATCACAACGCGTTCGCTGAGCAGCACCGCGTCCTCGTAGTTGTAGCCCTCCCAGGTCATAAAGCCGACCAGGATGTTCTTGCCCAGGGCCAATTCGCCGTTGGAAGTAGACATACCGTCCGCGATGACGTCGCCTTTTTCCACCCGGTCACCCACATCCACGATGGGGCGCTGGTTGATGCAGGTGGACTGGTTGCTGCGTGCGAATTTAATGAGTTCGTGGGTCACTTCCCCCACGCTGTCATACCGCACTACGATCTCCGTGCCGGAGACCCGCTCCACCACGCCGTTATCTTTCGCCAGAATGACCACGTTGGAGTCCACGGCGCACTTATGCTCAATGCCGGTAGCCACGATAGGCGCTTCCGTCACCATCAGCGGCACGGCCTGACGCTGCATGTTCGCGCCCATCAGCGCGCGGTTCGCGTCGTCGTTTTCCAAAAACGGGATCATCGCAGTGGCGATGGAGATCATCATTCGGGGGGACACGTCCATGTAATCGACCATTTCCCGGTCTACTTCCACGATCTCTTCCCGCCGCCGGCAGGTGACACGCTGGTTTTTCAGACAGCCGTTCTCGTCGATCGGCTCGGACGCCTGGGCGACGATGTAATCATCCTCCACATCGGCGGTCATATACTCGATCTCGTCTGTGACCCGGCAAGTCCCCTTCTCCACTTTCCGATAGGGCGCCACCAAAAAGCCGTACTCATTCACCCGGGCATAAGACGCCAGGTACGAAATCAGACCGATGTTCGGGCCTTCAGGGGTCTCAATGGGGCACATACGGCCGTAATGGCTGTAATGCACGTCACGCACATCGAACGACGCGCGCTCACGGGACAGACCGCCGGGACCAAGGGCGGACATACGCCGCTTATGGGTCAACTCGGACAGGGGATTGGTCTGGTCCATAAACTGGGACAGCGGGCTGGAACCGAAAAATTCCTTGATCGCCGCCGTCACAGGACGAATATTGATCAAAGACTGGGGCGTGACAATATCCGTGTCCTGCAAGGTCATGCGCTCCCGGATTACACGCTCCATCCGGGCAAATCCGATGCGGAACTGATTTTGCAGCAGCTCGCCCACGCTGCGCACACGGCGGTTGCCCAGATGGTCGATATCATCGGGGTTCCCGATCCCATGCAGCAGCCCGCACAGATAGTTCACGCAGGCAAACACATCGTCCACTACGATATGCTTGGGCGTGAGAATATCGATATTCTCACGAATGGCCCGCTTCAGCGCGTCGCCCTCGTACTGCTGCACCAACTGGCGCATCACGATGGCCCGGACCCGCTCCCGGACGCCCAGAGACTTCCGCTCCTCGTCCGACAGGTCGACGAACAGGCCGATATCCACCATACCGTTGGTGAAAATACGCGCCGTACCCTCGGCGGTCTCCACCACCGCGTCCGTCACGCCCATGGCTTCCAGTTCCTCGGCGCGCTCCCGGGTCACACGCTCGCCCGCTTCCGCCACGATCTCGCCCGTAAACGGGTCGGCCACAGGCATGGCCAAGGTATGGCCGGACAGCCGGGAGGCCAGCGCCAGCTTCTTGTTGAATTTATACCGGCCCACATGGCTCAATTCATACCGCCGGCGGTCAAAGAACAAGCCCTCCAGCAGCGCCTCGGAACTGTCCACCGTCGGGGGATCGCCGGGACGCAGCTTGCGGTAAATTTCCAGCAGGGCGTCTTCCCGGGTCTTGATGGTGTCCTTATCCAGAGTGTTCACGATCAACTCATCTTCCATGAACAGTTCTTTCAGCTGTTCATCGCTGGTCGCCCCCAGTTCCGGGTTGGGGGTGCAGCTCAGCCAGGTCTCGTACTTGCTTTCATCGTACTTGCCCATGGCCTTGAGCAGGAGTGTAATGGGGATCTTGCGGTTTTTGTCGATGCGGACATAGAAAATATTGTTGGCGTCCGTCTCAAACTCCAGCCACGCGCCGTGGTAAGGAATGAGGGTCGCGCCGTAAGTAGCGGTCTGGGTCTTATCCACGCGCTTGTCAAAATACGCGCCGGGGCTTCTGACCACCTGGGAAACGATGACACGTTCCGCGCCGTTGATGATAAAAGTGCCGCCCTCCGTCATCAGCGGGAAATCGCCCATGAAGATCTCCTGCTCCTTCAGTTCGCCCGTCTCCTTATTGTGCAGCCGGACGTTGACCTTCAAGGGCGCGGCATACGTGGCGTCCCGCGCCTTGCATTCCGCCTCGCTGTACTTAGGCTTATCCTCCATGGAATAGTCCACAAAGCTCAGCTCCAGATTTCCGGAATAATCCGTCACCGAGTCAACATCCTGGAACACCTCATGAAGGCCCTCTTCCAAAAACCATTTGTAAGAGTTCTTCTGGATCTCCAGCAGGTTGGGCATGTCCATGATCTCTTGCGTGCGGGCAAACGACTTTCGCAGCGTTTTGCCGTACATTACATCCTGTGGCATCGTCCTACACTCCTTTTCATGTGTCGTGAACACCCGGGTGGGTTGTTTACAATTCAGAATAGGGGATTGCATTTTACCGGGTTTGTGGTAAAATATCCTCACAAGCATCCTGGGGGGGGAAAGTGTTTTCCCATCAAGGATACATAGCAAGGCATTTTATCATTTTTGTAACTGAAATGTCAAGAAGAATTTTGTAAATTTTTACTAATTTCGGCGGGGTGTAGAGATTCCCGGCCGATTTTTTATTGCAATCGCATAATTTGAGCTGTTTCCCCTACTTTACCGCAAGGATGTGACCCTATGGATTACCGCGTATGGATCATCTGCTTTTTCATATTTGTCGCCACGATCTGCCTGCTGGCCGCTTCGGGCCTGATGTACCGGCCTAAAAATATCGTGCTGTGTACCACATTGACCGTGCTGGCCTTGGGCCTGCGCGTTTGGTGCCTGCCCCACGTGACTTTGGACTATGAAAACTTCCTGTCCACCTGGATCCAGTTTTTCCGGGACAACGGCGGCGTGTTCGCCCTGAAATACTCCGTGGGGAATTATAATGTACCGTACCTGTACTTTTTGTCGCTGTTTTCCTATTCCGATATGTACGGGCTGTACCAGATCAAGCTGCTGTCCATATTCTTCGATGTGATTCTGGCCTGGGCCGGAATGAAGCTGGTGAGCGTGTTTACCCAGGACATTGGAAAGCGCATTTTCGCGTTTTTTGGTATCCTCTTTTTGCCCACAGTGGTGCTCAACGGCGCCTATTGGGGACAGTGTGACAGTATCTATACCGCGTTTGCGGTATTGGCGCTGTGGCTGGCGTTGCGGGACAAACCGGTCATATCCATGATCTGCTTCGCGGTGTCCTTTGGATTTAAGTTGCAGGCAATATTTTTACTGCCCGTCATCGCCGTACTGTGGTACCGGGGAAAATTTTCCCTGTGGCACGCGCTGATCTTCCCCGCAGCTTATCTGGTTCTGGTCCTGCCCGCGGTACTGCTGGGACGGCCGTTCCTGGATACCTTGACCTTATATCTCAGTCAAACCGGCAGCGTAGGCAGCGGACTGAACTACAATTCCCCGTCCATGTTCGCGTTCTTTTTGCATGACGGAAACGTAAAATTCTGGTCCATTTTCGGCATCGCCGCCGCGGCCGTGTTCCTGGCCGCCGTGCTCATGTGGCTGTACAAAAAGCGCGGCAGCGTCAACGACGAGGTGGTATTCACCGCCGCGCTGCTGTTCGCTGTGGCCATCCCCTATCTGCTGCCCCATATGCATGACCGCTATTTCTTCGGCGCGGATGTGCTGAGTTTGTTATTTGCCGCAGCCTTTCCAAAGCTCTTTTTCGTTCCCATTCTGTGCCAATTTGCATCGCTTTTGGGCTACCACGCTTATTTGAAAGGCCGCTACCTCTTCCCCATGAGTTACGGTGCCACAGCTCTCATTGTTGTTATCGTGGTACTGATTGCTTTTATCATCTACCATTTCCCCGCCCAACGGCGAAGAAAACGATGTACATAAAAAAGCGGCCTCCGCTCAGTCAGCGGAGGCCGCATAAAAAAATCTTGCCATCTGTGAAAAACTGTGGTATAGTGTTTGAGTAGTTTGCGGATGTAGTTCATCGGTAGAATGAAAGCTTCCCAAGCTTTAGAGGTGGGTTCGACTCCCATCATCCGCTCCATATCGGAACGTACTCCGCTCCGAAACAAAACGGCACTGCTTAAGGCGGGGCCGTTTTGCGTTCTCCGCT
This sequence comes from Oscillospiraceae bacterium, assembly GCA_022800755.1. GTDB lineage: Bacteria > Bacillota > Clostridia > Oscillospirales > Oscillospiraceae > HGM13010. The sequence goes on along the minus strand of JAAWQX010000012.1, from coordinate 44,494 downwards.
TTAAAAAGGCAGCAGGGATTTCCTGCTGCCTTTTGCGTCAAAATATGGTTTACTCCCCTAAAATCTTGTCCACATAGTCATTGAACGCATCCTGGAATTCTTTGTCACTGAGCTTTCCGTCTCCGTCATAGTCATGGCTGCTGTAGTTTTTGTCGTTGGGATCATATTTCATACCGCCGTTTCCGGAATCGGAATTCTTTTTCGGTATGTAATTTGATTTTTCCACGATATAGGTCAGGTGCTCGTTCTGGTACGCCGCAAAGTCCGGATGCAGGTCGCCCCACTGGTCGGGGCCGGCTTCATATTCGGAAACCGATTCCTGTGCCTGTGACAGATACTCTTTGACCTGCTTCGTCATCTCCGCCACGAGAAGCTCGTTCCGGCGCGTGGCTTCCTTCTCATCCAGCTTGGCCAGTTCCTCATCCAGCCCGGTGCGGATCTCGTCCGCCGCCTCCTTGGAATTTTTCACAGCGCTTTCATGGGCAGAGCGCTGTTTGAGCATCTCTTCATAGGTGATCTCCACCTTGAGGTACTCAATATCCTCCGCGTAGTTCTCACCGGCGGCTTCCCGGGCGGCGGCTTCCGCAGCTTCATAAGCGGAAAGCTCCGCCGCGTTTTCCGTCAAAAAGTTTTCCTGATTCAGCACGCACTGCATATAGACCTTGATCGCGTTGGAATACTGGGAAAAGGCCTCCGTTTCCCGATTGAGTTTGGCGGCCATGTGCTCCCGCAGGGTGGTATCCGGTTCCGTCCCGATGTCTTGCAGGACGGTCAGGCTCGTTTCATAGATACGCTGCTGCCGCAGCAAAATATCATACTGATTGAGGACCTCGGAACCAAGGCACAGCCGCAAATACTCCGCATCGTCCCACCAATCGTCCGCAGTAAACACCGCCTGCGCTTCCTGTACCGGCGCGAGTTCTTCCCCGTGGGCCGCTTCATACTCCTCCAGTTCCTTTGCCGTGGCGGCATATAGCTCCCAAAGTTCCCGCATCTGACCCCAGCGGGCCAGGTCCGTGTCCAGCAGTTCCTCGGCGCGGAACTGCTCGCTGCCGCTGAGGGACTCGAGGCTCTCCACCTGCTTGATCTCTTCCCGCAGCGAAGCGCAATGCCAGAGTTCTTCCCAATATTCCAGACAGGTAGGGTCGTTCCCGGTCGCACGAAGCACCTCCGCGTTCCCCAGAGCCTCGATGGTCTTTTCCACGGATCCCATCTGCTCGGCAAAGGCAGCCAGTGCCTCTTCCTCGGCGTGCTCGGTCAAAAAGGCTTCCGCACGCAGCTCCGCTTCCGCCAACATACGACGCAGATAGCTGACGCCGCCAGAGCCTTCCACCAACAGGAATTCCTCCGAAACACCCGAAGGTCCCGCCCCTGCCGCCGAGCTTTGACTGCTTCCGCTGTTTGAGCCGGAAACCAGAAGCTCCGCCACGGTCTCTTTTTCCTCATTTAGGAAAAAGGCCATGACCAGAGACGGCTCAACTTCTTTTGCCACGCCGTCATCTGATGTTTCCGCCTCATCTGCCTGTGCTTCCGACTTCCCATACTTTGCCAGCACGATGGCCCGGGTATCCTGCACCGCATCCCAATCCTTTGTAATGATATTGTCGGGGATCGCCTTATTGATGTCTTCCGTGAACAGCACCTGCGCCGAAAGCAGAGAAAGGCCCTTGGCGATCTCATACCTATGGATCGCTTCATACGCGTAGGACTGCGCTTTTGTCAACTCCGTCCCGGAAAACGTTGGGGCCTTCTCCTTTTCACTGCATCCGGCAAGTCCGGACAGCATGAGCAGGACCAACACAAACGCTACCATTCTTTTCACATTCGCTCACTCCAGTAATCATGTAAAATAGAAATAAATGATAATATTATTGTAGCACATCCCTGATCTCATTGCAAGCGGAACGGAGGTCTGTTATCCCAGCATCACGTCCGGCAGCATCATGACCGCAAAGCCGGACACGATGCCCATAGTGGCGAAATAAGGCTGGGTGGACTGGTTCCTCTGGCACTCGGGAATGAGTTCATGAACCGCTACCAGAATCATCGCACCCGCCGCAAACCCCAGGGCATAGGGCAGGATAGCCTCCACATACACCACCAGCAGCGCGCCAATGACACCGGCAATAGGCTCCACCATACCGGATGCCTGGCCCAGCAGGAAACTCTTTTTTCGGGAATACCCCTCCCGGCGCAGGGGGACGGACACCGCTGCGCCTTCCGGGAAGTTCTGCAAACCGATGCCCACAGCAATGGTTACTGCACCCATCAATGCTTCCGGGGGATATCCACCATCCAAGGTGCCGAAGACCACACCGACCGCTAACCCCTCCGGTATGTTATGCAAGGTGATCGATAATACGGTTCAGCCGCTCGTTGGGCTGCCCTTGCGTACTGTTCGCCTTGCTTGCGGCAAAAGTCACCGCTTTGTCCAATCCCCACATGAACAGCGCACCGAAGAGGAAACCTCCCGTTGCCACGAAATAGGCCGGCAGACCGGGCATGACCTCCGCCCGCTCAATGGCCGGCTGCAATAGAGACCAGAAGCTGGCTGCAATTATCACACCGGAAGCAAAGCCCAGCATGAGGTTTAATCATTTCGGGTTGGGCGTCTTAAAAAACACGACGGTCGCGGCGCCCAGAGCGGTCACCATCCAAGTCCCCAGGGTAGCGATCAGCGCCATGATTACAAGTTCATTCATATCGCACCTCCACACCCAGTATATTGGACGGCCGACATCGAGGTGTAAAAAACGGAGCGCTCCTCATAGAATAAGGAAGGCGCTCCATTTCTCATTTATTCCCGGCTGATCAATTCTATGATTTCCATATATAATGTCTCTCCCCGGGCACGGAAGTTTTTTTCAATTTGGCGGGCCTGACGCTCATCGACGACCAAAGCCGACAGCCGCAAAAGCTCCGCTTCCCCGTCAGACAAGGATAGTTCCAGATGACAACCATCGTCATTCACTGTGTGTCCCGTCTGGACCAGGGTATCCCGCTCCAAGGATACCGCCACGGGCTTGACGGCTTCCGCCGCCCGGGCCTGTACAGACGCAGGGAGGCTGCTTTCCATCACGGTGCCGTCCTCCCGGCCCCGGTCTGTGATGACATACCGGCCGCCGTCCTCCGCGATATGCCCCGTGGACACCAGATCCGCAAGGCAGGCGGAAAAGCTGAAATAATCCACCCCGCCGTCGCAAAACACGATCTGCGACAACGCATCCCGGTCAATGGGCGCAGGCAGGCGGGCCAATACATATAATATTAGTATCTTAATGTCCAGTTGCTCCCGGATCAACCCAAGTTCGTCCACGCGTCCCCCGCCTTCCTTAAATAGTACTTTGATTATACCGCATTTTACGGAAATTGTCCAAAAAACTTTTTCACGCCACGGAAAACGGCGCATACACTGTAATGAAGTTCCTTCAAATACAGTTCAGGAGGTATGAAATATGGCTGACCGAGTTGTTCCCGGTCCGGTCGAAAACAGCGCCCGCATCCGCGAGGCCGTCTGTATTCAGACCAGAAAGATCTTTGACAGCTGCAGGGATAAAGACTGCATTGAAGACCTGCGCGTCTATCCCACTGTTTCCTCTCAATCTTACATAGAGAGTGCATTCAGCGTGAGACCCAAGGCCGCCCAGCTGCTGTACGCCAATGTAAGCGTTGAGGAAATGAGCTTCAACCGCGGCTACTATACCGTAGACGTGACCTACTTCTACCGGGTGACCGGCGAGACTTTCCCCGGCGGCAACACCGTGCAGGGACTCGCGGTATTCGACAAGCGGGTGATGCTCTTCGGCAGCGAGGGCAGCGTCAAGACCTTCGCGTCCGATGACGCCGCGCTGCCTGTCAGCGCCACGTCCCCCATCGCGGTGGTGGATTCTGTGAATCCCGTGGCCCTGTCCATGAAGATTGTGGATGCCGACTGCCTGATGACCACCGACGCCGAACAGCGTCCCATTCCCGACAGCATCCTGAATGTTTTCGGCGAGCAGTTGGTACTGGGCGACGCCGCCAAGCGGCTGTATGTCACCCTGGGGCAGTTTTCCATCATCCGTCTGGAGCGGGATACCCAGCTTCTCATCCCGGCTTATGACTACTGCATGCCGGATAAGGAGTGCGAGGGTTCCACCGACGACGATCCCTGCACCCTGTTTTCCAGAGTGCGCTTCCCGGTGGAGGAGTTTTTCCCGCCGGACACTGTGTCCCTGCCGGAAGATTACAGAAGTCTGCTGTAAAATATCCCCCGTTGCTGATATTTGCAACGGGGGAACTTCTTTTTATTCATGTGCCGGCACAATACGCTCCGCATCTTTATAAATACTCTTTTCCGGCACAACGCCCCGGACGCTGGAGACCGGGTAAATATGGGACTCACGCCCCACGACAGTGCCGGGATTCAACACGCTGTTGCACCCTACCTCCACATGGTCGCCCAACACCGCACCGAATTTTTTCCGTCCCGTCTCGATTTCCGTATCGCCCTTGACCACCACCAGCGTTTTGTCGCTTTTTACGTTGGAGGTAATAGACCCAGCTCCCATATGGGCTTTGTAGCCCAGGATGGAATCGCCTACATAATTATAGTGGGGCGTTTGCACGCCGTCGAACAAAATGACGTTTTTCAATTCCACAGAGTTCCCCACCACCGCGTTTTTCCCCACGATGGCACTGCCCCGAATGAACGCACAGTGGCGCACTTCCGCGCCGTGGTCGATGATGCAGGGCGCGCCGATGTAGGCCGAGGGGAACACCTTGGCCCGCCGGGAGATCCACACGCCCTCTTCGGGATGGCGGAATTCCTCCGCAGGCAGCGTCTCGCCAAGCTTGTAAATAAAATCGCTGATGTCCCCTAAGACCTCCCAGGGGTAGGTCTTGCCTTCAAAGATGTCCGACGCGATGGTTTTGGACAAGTCCAGCAAATCTTCGATCTTTACCACTTTTTCCATTTACTTCACCTTCACCAAATGGCCGGTCTCTTTCATCACCTGGATGACCGAATCTACCTCTTCCTCGCAAAGTGCCTGGGTCGTGGCTTCCACCATCACCCGCAGCACCGGCTCCGTCCCGCTTTTGCGCAGGAGGATGCGGCCCTCGCCGTGGAGACTTTCCGTCACCGCATCGGCGGCCGCCTGGACTTTGGGGTCGTTCAGCGTGCCGTCCTTGTCGTCCACCACCACATTTTTCAGAAGCTGGGGATAGATGGTCAGCGGCGCGGTCAACGCCGACAGCGGCAGCTTCCGATCCAGCATCACCTGCATGACTTTGATCGCTGTCAGCAATCCGTCGCCGGTGTTGGCGTACTTGCCGAAGATGATATGCCCGGACTGTTCTCCGCCGATCAGGTTGCCGTTGTCCCGCATATTTTCATACACATAACGGTCGCCCACGGCAGTCTTTTCGTAGCCGATGCCTAATTCGTCCAGAGCCTTGTACAGCCCGATATTACTCATGATCGTGGTAACCACTTTCGTATCTCCCAGCCGGCCATGCTCAAACATATGCCGGGCGCAGATATACATGATGGCGTCGCCGTCCACCACTTCGCCCTTTTCGTCCACCGCCAAACAGCGGTCACCGTCGCCGTCAAAGGCAAAGCCCACGTCCAGGTGCTTTTCCAGCACGAACCTCTGCAAATACTCAATGTGTGTAGAGCCGGCGTTCTCGTTGATATTCAAGCCATCCGGCTCGTTGTTGATGACAAACGTCTCCGCGCCCAATGCATCAAAAATGCTCTTTGCCAGCTGCCAGGTGCTGCCGTTGGCGCAGTCCAGGCCGATGCGCTTATCTTTATAAGAATGGGTCGCCAAGGAAATCAGATAGCCTATGTACCGGTTCCGGCCGGAGGAATAGTCGATGGTGCGGCCGATCTTCTCCGCGGTCACCAAGGGGATCTCCATGTCCCCGTCCAGGTAATGCTCAATCTCCGCGATCATGGCATCGTCCATTTTCTCTCCGTGACCGTTCATCAGCTTGATGCCGTTGTCGTGAAAGGGGTTATGACTGGCGGAGATCATCACGCCGCAGTCCATATTATCAGCCCGGACGATGTAAGACACGCTGGGCGTCGTTGTCACATGGAGCAGGTACGCGTCGCCGCCCGCGGCGGTGATGCCTGCGGACAGGGCGCACTCATACATATAACTGGAGCGGCGGGTATCCTTGCCGATGGCGATTTGCGCCCGGTGTTCCTTACCGAAATACCAGCCCAGAAATTTACCAATCTTGAACGCATGGTCCACGGTCAAGTCCACATTGGCCTCACCCCGGAATCCGTCAGTACCGAAGTATTTGGACATACTCAAAAGCCTCCAAAAAATAGTTTTCCGTTACAGCATCGCCTTGATGCGGCTGACTGCCTGTTTTGTCTGTTCCGTATCGCCGAAGCCAGTCAAACGAATATAACCCTCCCCGCTGGGGCCGAAGCCCGCGCCGGGGGTGGTGACTACATTGCCCTGTTGCAGCAACCGGTCGAAAAATTCCCAGGACCCTATGCCGTCCGGCGTGGCGGCCCAGACATAGGGCGAGTTCACACCACCGTAGACTGTCAGGCCCGCTTCCGCGAGGCCTTCCCGGATGATGCGGGCATTTTCCAGATAATGGTCGATGACCGCCTTCACTTCCCGTTTGCCCTGCTCGGTATAAATGGCCTGGGCGCCCCGCTGGATGATATACGGGCAGCCGTTGTACTTCGTACTCTGCCGCCGCAGCCACAGTTCCGCCAGGGACACGCCGTTCACTTTCAGTTCCTTGGGAATGACTGTATAAGCGCAGCGGGTGCCGGTAAATCCGGCGGTCTTGGAATAGCTGCGGAACTCGATGGCGCAGGTCTTGGCCCCCGGCACCTCGTAAATGCTGTGGGGAATGCCATCCTCCCGGATGAACGCCTCATAGGCGGAATCGTACAAAATCACGCTGCCGTGCTCGTTGGCATAATCCACCCACAGCTTCAACTGCGCTTTGGTCGCCGCCATGCCTGTGGGGTTATTGGGAAAGCAAAGATAGATCATATCCGGCACTTTCACGGGAAGTTCCGGGAAAAAGCCGTTCTCCGCGGTACAGGGCATATAGACCAGCTCCGTCCACTTCTCCCCGTCATAGTCCCCGGCCCGGCCCGCCATAGCGTTGGCGTCCACGTACACCGGATACACTGGGTCGCACACCGCCACCACGTTATTTACGGAGAAAATATCCCCGATATTCCCGCAGTCGCTCTTCGCGCCGTCGGATACAAAAATCTCGTCCTTACTCAAGGAGACCCCATAGGGGGCGTAGTCGTGGGTGATAATATCCTGCCGTAAAAAGTCATAGCCCTCGTAAGGACCATAGCCCATGAAGGTATCGGCGCTGCCCATCTCGTCCACGGCCTTGTGCATCGCCTGGATGACAGACGGGGCCAGGGGCCGCGTCACATCCCCGATGCCCAGCTTGATTAGCTGTTTATCCGGGTTTGCCGCCTGATAGGCCGCTGTGCGCCGGGCAATCTCCGCGAACAGGTAGCTGCCGGGGAGTTTTTGAAAGTTTTCATTGATGTGTGCCATCGTCTCACTCCATTTTATTCGTCGATTTCGCCGTCAAACACTGTAACGGCGGGGCCGGTCATGTAAATCAGATTTTCTGCGCGGTCCCACTCAATTTCCAGTTCTCCGCCCCGGAGCAGCATTTTCACTTTGGGCGCGGACTTGCCGCACACCACCGCCGCCGCCAGAGACGCGCTGGACCCGGAGCCGCAGGCCAGCGTCTCGCCGCTGCCCCGCTCCCAGACACGCATTTTCAAAGTGTGGTCGTCGATCACCTGGACAAACTCCGTGTTCACCTGCTCGGGGAACATGGGGTGGTTTTCAAACCCGGGGCCGATCTGGGCCAGGTCCAGCCAGTCTACGTTGTCCACAAACACCACCGCGTGGGGGTTGCCCATGGATACGCAGGTGGCTTCCCAGTGTACGCCGCCCACCTCGATGGGCTTCATGATGAAGTTTTCTCCATCCGCCCGGACAGGAATCAGTTCCGGCCGGAACTCCGGCGCGCCCATGCACACCCGTACAGTCTTCACTTTTCCGTTTTCCACCGTGAGCTTCAGCGCTTTTACGCCGCTGCCGGTCTCAATAGTCAGTTCCGTCTTGTCGGTCATGCCCCGGTCATAGACGTACTTTGCCACACACCGGATACCGTTACCGCACATTTTTCCCTGGGAGCCGTCGGCATTATACATATCCATTTTGAAATCCGCAACATCGGATTTATCAATGCAGATCAGCCCGTCCGCGCCGATGCCGAAGTGCCGGGCAGAGACCCGTTTCGCCAGCGCCGGACGGTCTTCCACCCGCTGGGTCGTGGTGTCGATATACACATAGTCATTGCCGCAGCCATGCATTTTGGTAAACTTCATACTCAAACCTCCATTTTCAAGTCAATGGTATTTTATGGACACTTTCGGAGATACTATACTCAATTCTCTCCGGAAAGGGTGATTTTTTGGCGATCATTACGCTCCGCACGCTCATCATTTACCTTGCGCTGCTGCTCTCCATGCGGATAATGGGCAAGCGACAGATCGGGGAACTGGAAATTTCCGAATTGGTCACAGCGGTCCTGATTGCGGACTTTGCCGCCATTCCCTTGCAGGACATCGGCATCCCGCTCATCAACGGACTGATCCCGCTGGTGCTGCTGCTGTGCTTTGAGATTCTGCTCACAGGCGCTTTCACCAAAAGCGTACGCTTCCGGCAGCTTTTGTGCGGCACCCCCAGCGTACTGGTCCACCGGGGCACCATTGATCAGGCGCAGATGCGGAAAAACCGCTTCACCCTGGACGAACTGTATGAAGAACTGCGCCAACAGGGCGTGACGGATATTTCCACCATCGAATACGCCATTTTAGAGACCAGCGGGGCTTTGAACGTGATCCTCTTCCCTTCGGAACAGCCGCCCACCTGTGCGCAGCTTGGCATCGACACGCCTTCCGCCTGCTATCCCACCATCATCATCAACGAAGGCCGGATCCTCAGCGGTAATCTCACCCTGCTGGGTCTGGACGAGGCCTGGCTGCGTCAGCAGCTGAAAAGCCGGAAAATCAAATCCGCCCAGGACGTCTACCTGTTCAGCGTGGACGAACTTGGCAATATTTATCTCGCCATGCGGGAGGTAGCGCCATGAAAAAGGAGTTTTTCGCCACAACCATCATTCTGGCCCTAATTGCCGGGTCAGTGGTCAATATCTTCCACATCAAAGCCCTGGCAAAAGACATCATCGTCCAAGTCACCACCGCCCAAACCTGCTGCCGCCGCGGTGATTACGACAGCGCCGAACAGGCTTTGCGGGACGGGCTTGACATCTGGCTTTCCGATGAGGGCTATACCCACATTTTCATCCGTCATTCAGAGATCGACGGCACCTCCGACGCGTTTTACGAAGCCCTTTCCGCCATCAGTGAGCAGGACGGAGAAGGCGCGGTGAACGCCTGTGAAAAATTGCAGTACCACATCGACAGCATTGTTTCCATGGAATGCGTCACAATCAAAAGCGTTTTTTAATGCCCAATTTCCAAAAGCTTTGACAGTTCTTCCATAAAGGTGTTGATATCCTTGAACTGCCGGTACACCGACGCGAACCGGACATAGGCGACTTGATCCACGTCCTTCAGCCGTTCCATGACCAGATTGCCCACTTCCTCAGAGCTGATCTCATGCTCCAGTTTTCCCATCAGTTCCTGCTCGATATCGTCCGCGATCTTTTCGATATCCTGCAAGGCCACCGGGCGCTTTTCGCAGGCACGGAGCATCCCGTTGATGAGCTTGATCCGATCAAAGGTCTGGCGGCTGCCGTCCCTTTTCACAACCACAAGCGGCATCCGCTCCACGGTCTCATAGGTGGTAAATCGCTTTTGGCATTTCAAACACTCTCTCCGCCGACGAATGGACACTCCCTCGTCTGCCGGGCGGGAATCAATGACCTTGCTTTCTCCGTGGGCGCAAAACGGACATTTCATGATAACGCCTCCTCTTTACGCATAGATAGGGAAATTGTACCATCAATTTCCGAAAAACACAATATATAGTTACAAAAAAAGACGGGCCAAATGGGATTTTCTCCCGTTTGGCCCATCATTTGTGTCTTGCCCCAGCGCGGCTGTCCGGCGTACAATGGTACGGGGGTGTTTGCCATGAAACCAACTGCCCGGCGGATGCTGGACGCCTTTTTAGGGATGCACGAACTGTCCTGGTGGATCTTCACCCGGGCGCTGTGCCTGTCCTGCGTTCTGCTGTTTTGTGGGTTTGTACTGTTGCTGGAGTTAGATACCGTAACCTTGGACAACCTCCGCATCTACCGCATCGCACAGTCTATGACCCAGCTTCCCCAGGTGGTGCTGCTGATTGGGATCATCGGCGTCGCCTGCGCGGAAGACCATTTCACCGGTACATAGAAAATAATTCTTCCTTGCTGACTATCACATTCAACACATCCAGCATCGCGTTGGGTGAAAGCTTTTCCGGCAGTTCCAGACGCTGGAGCAGTTCCTTTCTCCGCTGTGCGCTGTCCGGTCTGCCGGAAAGCCCTAACGCATACAAATCAGCCTTTGTGATTCTTCCTCCCGCGTCCTGGGACACATCGTCCAATGTAGCCCCTGCCCGGCGCAAAGCCTCCAGCAGCACTTCCGGCGGCATCCCCTCCACCCCCAGCTTTCCCTCCTTGGACGCGCGCGCCTTGCGCCGTTCCTTGCCAGGAATATCCGGAATATACGCATGCTTGACCAAGTCGGGGTCCAAACAGCCTTTCAGATGATTGCGGATCACAAACCCCGCTCCGTCGGAATCTGTCAGAATGATAACGCCCCGGCTTTGCGCCATGCGGACGATCAGGTCCAGCTTGTCTTTTTGATGAAAAATACCGAAGCCCTCAGTGGTGATGACCGTCGCGTCCAACACCTGTTTCAGCGTGTTGAGATCATACTTCCCCTCCACTACGATGACTTCCCTGACCCGTACCTTGTCCATATCAGCCCTCGTCGAACGCCAGCTTGATAAGCAGTTCTTTTAGCAGGTCCTCGTCTTCAGCGCCGCTGCTTTTCATCAGGCAATCCGTTTCCGCACACAACTCCACGGCCCGTTCCAAACGGCCGGTGGAGAATTTTTTTGCGTGATTGCGCAGCTTTTGCACCAAAAAATCATACCGCACCCCGGTCACATCCGTCAAATACGCGCCGTCCCGCCGTTCCACCTCCGCCAATTTCGCGGCATAGATATTCCGCATCTGATTGCCGATCATCGCCAGCAGCATAATAGGCTCCGTATCCTTCCGGCCCAAAAGCTCTCCCATCACCGCCGCCGCGCCGTCATAATCCCGGGCCGCCAGCCGGTCGGACAGTTCAAACACCGCCGTTTCCGCCGACTTTGACGCCACCGCCCGAACATCCGCTTCCGTTACGGTCTCTCCGGGGGCGTAGGCCGCGATCTTTTCGATTTCCGGGATCAACTGCTGCATGAAATGTCCGGAATAGCTCACCAGAAACACCGCCGTTTCCGGCCCGATGTCCTTGCCGTAGGCCGCGAACCGCCGGCGCACCCACTTGACGATGCTGGTCTGGGGCTGCTCGGTAAAGTTCACATCCTGACCGTACTTCTTGATGGCCTTAATGAGTTTCTTCCGCCCGTCTGGCTCAAATCCCGCTTCCTGCACGAACACAAGGGTGCAATAATCCGGGATATCCGCCATGAGCTTGGTGAGCTTCTCCCCGTCGCTCTCCCCCACACGGTTCAAGTCCACGCCCCGCACTTCCACAAAGCTGCGCTCTGTGAGGAACGGCAGGGCCTCCACCGCGTCTTCCAGTGCCCGGACGGAAAAATTCTCCTGGTTGAGCCGCTTATAGCTGAAATCGTCCTCCCCATTGGGCAGGCAGGTGCGCTTCAGCAGCGCCGCGAAGTCTTCCCGGAGGTATTCCTCCGGCCCGTACAGCAGGTAAACCCGCTGCAAGCCCTCATCCTGGAGGGTTTTTTTCAGTTTTCCGTAATCAAGACTTTCTTTCTTTGCCATATTCGTCGATCCTTAACTCCACAGTTCCCTCTTCCCGGGTCTGGTGTACCGTAATGTTCCGAACGGCAAGCCGTTCCAGCACCTCGGGCGTGGGATGCCCGTAATTGTTATAGCCCACGGAGATCAGCGCCGTTTCCGGCGTGAACGCATCCAGCAGCACTTCCCCGGTAGAGGTCTTCGCACCGTGATGCCCGACCACGATCAATTCCCCGTCGGGCAATTCAAATTCCCGCGCCAGCCACTTGTCCGTGGTGTTGTTCACATCCCCAAGCACCAGCGCGTCATACGCCCCCACACTGACCTGCACCACAATTGCTTGATTCTCGCCTTTATACGGCGGCAGATACAGCGTCAAGTCAAACCGGTCCAGCGTGAACTGCGCTGTTTCCGTCAAAAACGTTACTTCCGTGCCGTATCGTTCCGCATATTGCAGAATCTTGTCCCGTTCTCCGTCGTCATCAGCGTTCTCCCGCAAAATCAGACGCTTCACCGGGACCCGGGCCATCAAACGGGTCACGCCGTTGGCGTGGTCCTGATGCAAGTGCGTGAGCACCAGCAGATCAATCACTTTCCGTCCGCGCCCCAGCAGATACGCGCCGGTCCGATCCCCCGCCGCGCCGTTGAAATCTCCGCCGCAGTCGATGACCATAGTAGTCTGTTCGTTCAAACACACAATGCTTTGCCCCTGGCCCACATCCACCGCGGCAATGGTGGTATCCTCCCGGTATCGTGCCGCCACCACGCCCGTAAGCACAACCAGGCTCAGCGCCGAAACCATAAGCGGGGCCAGCGGACGGTACGGGCGCTTTCCTCTGCTCGGATACGTCACAATAAACAGCGCATACACGTCCAGCAGCCACCAGCCCACGCCGGGGCCGGACAGATACACCGCCGCCAAAGGCAGCCGCGACACTCCTTTCGCGATGGCCAAAATCAGTTCCGCCGGGACGGACAAGGCCGCCCCCATCAACTGCCCCAACGGCGGACACACCAGTCCCAGCATTCCGCCCAAAAATCCGCCGACAAAGCACACCGGCACCAGATACATCACCAAAACGTTCGTTAACGCGCCGTATATGGACACATACCCAAAATGCGCCGCTGAAATAGGCGTGGAAAACGCAACCGCCCCAATGGTAGCGGACAAAGACACCAGCACGCCCCGCCGGACGCGCCCTATAATTCCGCTTTTCGCCGGGACCTTCCCGTCCAGCCACCCATACACCCGGGGCGTAAGCAGCATCAGCCCCGCCATCGCCGCGAAACTCAGCTGCAAGCTGACAGACCCCGCGGCGCAGGGATTGACCATCAGCAGTACAAACAGAGCAGCCGACAAGGTCGTGACGCCGTCAGCCTCCCGGCGTAAAATGGGCGCCAATTGATACACAATCAGCATCATCGCCGCCCGGGTCACTGACGGAGACCCGCCGGTCATGGCGGAGAAAAATATCACCGCGGCGACACTGGCAAAGATGCCTTTTCTGCTGCCAAATACCCAGCAAAGCACGGAAAGCAGCAAACTCACATGCATCCCGGAAATGGCGATCACATGCATGATCCCCGCCGCTGACAGAGACACATACACCTCCGGGTCCAAGTAAATGTCGGACTTTTCCCCGGTGCTCAGCGCCTTCAAAAACATCGCCGTGCGGGCCGGAAACTGTTTTTCAAAGACCGTCTGGAACGCCCGCGCCGCTTCCTTGGGCGCGTAGATAAACGATGCCCACCAGCGCCCTTCCCGGGTAACACCGTCTTGAAAATAGCCCCGGATGGAAATCCCTTTCGAGGTATAAACGTCCGTTTGCTCCCCCATCCGCAGCAGCGCGGAACGCAGCCGGGCTTCCCCGGTGATAATGTCGCCGGGGCGCAGACCGTCGCAAGCGCCATCGTAACTGTAAAACATAGCGTCCCGGTCCGGCAGTGTCTCATCCGTTAAGCGGACGTAAACGGTGGTGTACCCGTCGTTCACCACAGGATAATCCGTCACCCGGGCCGTAATGACCCGGGTCTCCCCCGCGAACGCCTCCGCCGGGGCGATGACCAGTTCCATTTGCGCCCAATACCGCAAAAAGCCCAGCGACAAAAACAGGCACAGTAAAGCCGCCCGTTCCCGGTGTTTGCCCCGCAAAAGCAGCGCGGGCAGACACAAAAGGACGCAAATGCCCGCGCAAAGCGGCAAATAGGGGCCCGGCAGGAGAAAATGCGCCGCGAACACCGCACCGGAAAAACTCAGCGCGGCCCAAGCCACACGGCGGATCATTGCATCTCGTCTTTCAGGCCCAGCAGGTAATCCGTGGAGCACTGATACAGCTCAGCCAGCTTGATGACCGCCCAAACGGGAATCTCCCGGATGCCTTTTTCATAGCGCCGGTAGACTTCCCGGTCCATATTCAAATACTCAGCTATTTTGATCTGCGTCAAATCGTGATCTGTACGCAAATCCTCCAAGCGCCGAAAATACATGGTGTTTCACCTCGTCGAAATGCTACCATTAAGTAGTATTTCACCGACGGTTTGCGACCATGCGACAGCATAACTATCTCTATTTTTTGTCAGAAAGCCCTAAAATGTAATCTGTGGAGCACTGATATAACTGCGATAATTGAATCACCGCCCAAACGGGGATTTCCCGCATTCCTTTTTCATAACGGCGGTAGACCTGCAAGTGCATATGCAGGTACTCCGCAACCTGTCTTTGCGTTAAATCATGGTCAACGCGTAAATCTTCAATGCGTCTGAACTCCATTTCCATCACCGCCAAAACACTACCAATCGGCGGCATTTTAGGTGGAATATGAACCCATACGGCGTTAATATGCCTGTAAAAAAACTCCCGCATAAGCGGGAGTTTTCGATTTACACGATTTTCGGGCTGAGTTTCACGCCGCCCAAGATGTGAAAGTGCAGGTGCCGGACGGTTTGTCCGCCGTCTTCGCCCACGTTGGTCACCACCCGGTAGCCGTTGTCCAGCCCCTCGGCCTTGGCGATTTTGGCGATGGCGGCAAAGCAGTCCGCCACAAGGTTTTTGTTTTCCTCCGTCACAGCCGAGGCGCTCTCAATATGCGTTTTGGGAACGACCAGGACATGCACCGGGGTCTGGGGATCGATGTCCCGGAAGGCGTACACGGTCTCGTCCTCATAAACTTTTGTCGAGGGGATCTCCCCCGCGATGATCTTGCAAAACAGGCAATCAGACATGTCGCTTCTCCTTTCTCACAGACCCAATTTCTCGGATACGAAGTCATCCACCGCCGCCAGCGCGTCGTCCAGCTTCAGCAGGTCCTTGCCGCCGCCCATGGCGGAATCGGGCTTGCCGCCGCCGGAGCCGCCGCAGATGGCGGACACTTTCTTCACCAGTTCCCCGGCCTTCACGCCCTTGGCCACAGCGTCTTTGCCGCACACCGCCAGCAGGCTGATCTTCTCTCCGGTCACGCCCGCCAGGACCGCCACCACGTTAGGGGCCTTGTCCCGCAGCAGGTCGCCCAGCTTCCGCAGGTCGTCCACGGCGATGTCATTTTTCGTGGCGGTGAGGACTTTCAGGTCGCCCACCGTCTTGGCGGCGAACAAAATCTGCTCCGCGTCTCCGGCGAACGCCTTGGCCTTGAGCTGTTCGATCTCCCGGTGCAGTTCCTTGATCTCCTCGATCTGGGACGCCACCCGGGCCACGATCTCGCCGGGCTTGGCCTTGATGGCGTTAGCCGCCTCCGCGATGCGCTCTTCCACTTCCCGGATGCCCTCCAGCGTGGCAAGTCCCGTGGTCGCCTCGATGCGCCGCACGCCGGACGCCACGGAGAACTCGGACACAATGTGGAACGGCCCGGCTTTGGCAGTGTTGTCCAGATGGGTGCCGCCGCAGAACTCCACGGAGTAGCCGCCCATGTCCACCACCCGCACGGTGTCACCGTACTTTTCGCCGAACAGCATCATGGCGCCGCGCTTTTTCGCTTCCTCGATGGGCAGTTCCTCCGTGCAAACCTCGTAGCCCCGCAGAATGGACAGGTTCACCAGCCGCTCTACTGCCAGCCGTTCTTCATACGTCATAGCCGCAAAATGCGTGAAGTCAAAGCGCAGGCGGTCCGGCTCCACCAGAGACCCAGCCTGCTGCACATGGTCGCCCAGCACAGAGCGCAGCGCCTTTTGCAGCAGATGCGTGGTGCTGTGGGCGCGCATGATGGCGCTGCGGCGCTCCATGTCCAGCTTGGACACAACGCCGTCGCCCACTTTCAGTTCCCCGGCAGTCATCTTGCCATAGTGCAGGTATTTGCCGCCCTTGTTCTTTTGCACGTCAGTGACTTCAAACACCGCGCCGTCCTTTTCAATGCTGCCGCGGTCGGCCGTCTGACCGCCCATTTCGGCGTAAAACGGGGTCTGATCCAGCACCACAATGCCCTCTTCCCCGGCCTTCAGCACGCCGGAGACCTCGCCGCCTGTGACCAGCGCGAGAATGGTTCCGCCGTCCTCCTCATGGTCATACCCGGTGAACGCCGTGGGGGTATTGTCCAGCCCCAGGTCCAAGCCCTGCCAAGCGTTGGACATATCGCCCCGGGCAGCCCGGGCGCGCTCTTTCTGTTCTTCCATGAGCTTGGTAAAGGCCGCTTCATCCACGGTCATTCCCTGCTCTTCCAGAATATCTTGGGTCAGGTCCAGGGGGAAGCCATAGGTGTCGTACAGCTTGAACGCGTCCTCGCCGGAGAACATCGTCTCGCCTTTGGATTTGTGGCTGTCCACCAGCTCATTCAGGATACGCAGGCCCGTGTCGATGGTCTTGGCGAAGTTCTCTTCCTCCACCTTGATGACCCGGGTGATATAGTCCTGCTTGTCCGCCAGGTCGGGATACGCGCCCTTGTTTTCATGGATGACCATGTCGCAGACCTTATACAGGAACGGTTCATTCATGCCCAGCAGCTTGCCGTGGCGGGCGGCCCGGCGCAGCAGACGGCGCAGGACATAGCCCCGTCCCTCGTTGGACGGCAGGATACCATCGCCAATCATGAAAGTTGCGGAGCGGATATGGTCGGTGATGACCCGCAGGGACACATCCATCTTGTGGGACTTCCCATAAGTCGCCCCGGTGATCTCGGAGACCTTGTTGGTGATGTTCATGACGGTATCCACATCGAACAGGGAATCCACGCACTGGCTCACGCAGGCCAGACGCTCCAGGCCCATGCCGGTGTCGATATTCTTTTGCACCAGGTCGGTGTAATTGCCCTCGCCATCGTTGTTGAACTGGGAGAACACGTTGTTCCAGACTTCCATAAACCGATCGCAGTCGCAGCCCGGCGCGCAGTCCGGCTTGCCGCAGCCTTTTTCCACGCCGCGATCGTAGTAGATCTCCGAGCAGGGGCCGCACGGGCCGGAGCCATGCTCCCAGAAGTTGTCGCTCTTACCCAGCTTCACGACCCGCTCTTTGGGCACGCCGATCTCGTTGATCCAGATATCATAGGCTTCGTCGTCGTGTTCATACACGCTGGGGTACAGCAGTTCCGGCTCCAAACCGACCCACTCCGGGCTGGTCAAAAATTCCCAGCTCCAGGCCAGGGATTCGTGCTTGAAGTAGTCGCCGAACGAAAAATTGCCCAGCATTTCAAAATAGGTGCCATGGCGGGCGGTCTTGCCGATATTCTCAATATCGCCGGTGCGGATGCACTTCTGGCAGGTGCAGACCCGGTGCCGGGGCGGTTCCACTTCCCCGGTGAAGTAGGGCTTCATAGGCGCCATGCCGGAATTGATGATAAGCAGTGACGGGTCATTTTGCGGGATCAGCGAAAAGCTGGGCAGCCGCAGATGCCCTTTTGACTCGAAAAACGCCAGGAACATTTCCCGCAGTTCGTTCAAACCATACGCTTTGTGTGCCATTTCTTTCATTCCTCCTAAAAACAAAAAAGCCCCGCCCCACACAGGGACGAAGCAATGCTCGCGGTACCACCCTGATTCACGTCAAAAAACGTGATCTCATGCCATTGTGTAACGGGAATGACCCGTCCCGCTCCTCGCGGGCTGCTCCAAAGCGGCGCTCAAAGCATCGGCCAGGCACTCGCACCAAAACGCGCCCTCTCTTCAGGACCGACAGTCTTTGATTGACTTTTTCCTCGCATTTGCCCAACCATTGTAGCACAATTTATCAACTTGTCAAGCCTTGTAATTGACGAAATCCCGGATTTGTGCTATGATTGCACTCACGCGGGTATGATGGAATTGGCAGACATGCGAGATTTAGGTTCTCGTGCCGCAAGGCGTTGGGGTTCAAGTCCCCATACCCGCACCATCCCCGGGAAATCTTTGATTTCCCGGGGATTCCTTTTATTGAATCGCAACGGGCGGCTTTTTACCCCGCACAACACACTCTCCGGCGGCATAATATGGTGCAGAATGGAGGGGAACCGTTGGAAACTTTGCTGAGTGAGGACGCAAAAGCCTATTTAAGCCGGTTTTATCAAATTTTTGATGAAATGGTCTGGGAAATGTGCAGCGCCCAATTAAGCCAAAGCATCTCCCATAACTTCATCGTACAAATGATCCCGCATCACCGGGCCGCCATTGAGATGTCAAAAAACCTGCTGTGGTATGAGCCGGGCGCGGCGTTGCGGAAAATTGCCCGGGGGATCATTTCCGAACAGACCCAGGGCATTTCCGAAATGAAAAAAATGCTCCCGCAATGCAGCATTTGCGTAAACTCGCCCCGGGACACAGCCTTATACCAGCGCCGAATAGAGAATATTATGTCAACCATGTTTCGAGAAATGTCCGCCGCGCCAGACACCAACCATATCGACGTAGATTTCATGCGGGAAATGATCCCTCACCACGAAGGCGCCATCCGCATGGCGGAAACCGCCCTGCAATACGAGCTTTGCCCCGAACTCGTCCCCGTACTGGAGCAAATCATCCGTTCCCAGCGGCAGGGCGTGCAAGAAATGGAAGCGCTGCTGCGAAGATCCGGGGCGAAACGGCGCTGAAACCGATGCAAAAAGAGCAAAAAACACCGCCGTTGGCGGTGTTTTTTGCATTCGATTTGCATCTTATTTGATTGCGCTTGTGCGGTAGTCCCAGCCCATTTTGTCAAGGGTCTCAAGGGCTTCCACAATGCAATCCACCAGAACTTTGGCCATTTTTTCGCCCTTTTCGGCGGTGGCTTTGGTGGGGTCGCCGGTGGCGGCGGTGTTGGTCAGTTCGGAGAAATCCCACTTGATATCGATGTTCGCCGGCAGGTTGTCGGGAACATAGCCCTTTGCCAATTCCGGCTCGCACCACTGGGGATACAGATAGTACGCGATGGAGCTTTCGCCCTCGCCCGCGTGGCCAAGGCCATCCCACACCTCAAAGGTGTCCTTGGGCAGCAGGTCGCCGGCGGTGACCCACCAGGCAGGCAACGCCGCGATGCGGGCCTCTG
This sequence comes from Oscillospiraceae bacterium, assembly GCA_022800755.1. Lineage (GTDB taxonomy): Bacteria > Bacillota > Clostridia > Oscillospirales > Oscillospiraceae > HGM13010. Next base: position 25,065 of record JAAWQX010000012.1, on the reverse strand, counting down.
GGTAGTTCTCCTTGATGCGGCGGGACGCGATCTCAATGGGTGCAATATTGCCGTCGTGGCCGTTGAGCAGGAAAATATGCGTGATGCCGTTGCGGATGCAGGATTCAATGTACTCATAAATGACCTGGGTAACGGTCTCATAGCCCAGGGTCAGGGTAAACGGGAACGTGTCATAATGAGCGCTGTATCCCACGGTGATGGGTGGCAGGACCAACAGGCCCTTCACCCGGTCCGCGATCTGGCAGGAGAGCATGTGGGACACCAGCGTATCTGTGCCGGACGCCAGGTGGGGACCATGGGCCTCGCAGGAACCGATGGCCAGAATGGCCTTGTCGTAATGGCCTTCCTTGACCTGATGGGAAGTGAGCTTCATCAATTCATGATTTGCCATGGTAATTACCTCCGTATAAATTCTATTGAGACGAACAAGATGAGGCACTTTTCCTGCCTCATCCTGCGTATTTAATCGCTCAGCCGATCTCCTTGACGAACTTGAACGAGCCGTCATCAGCAACGGTGATGATGGTCGCGCTCTTTTGGGGGATGTGGTTCCCGGCGGAGTAGGACACGGTGCCGGTGACCAGGCGCAGATTCTGGATGGCCTCCAGATTGTCGCGGACGTTGGCGGCGGTCACATCGTCACCGCAGGCCTCAATGGCGGCGGCAATGATGTGCGCGGCGTCATAGCCCAGCGCAGCAAAGGCGTTCTCGGGAGCGGTGCCCTGGGTCTCCGTGTACAGCTTCACGAAGTCCTGCACAGCGGGGTCTTCATTCTCGAAAGAGCAGTGGGTGGAGACCAGGAAGCCCTTTGCGGCCTCACCGGCGACTTCGTACAGCAGCGGCGTGTCAGCGCCATCGCCGGAAATCATCAGGTCGTTGACACCACGGTCACGGAACTGCTTGGTAATCACGCCCACGTCATCGGGAACGCTGGACAGGAAGATGGCCTCGGCGCCCTTGTTATCAGCCAGATAACGATCGATCTGGGCAGAGAAGTCGGGGTCCTTGTTCATGTAGTTGTCGGTCAGCACAACCTCGCCGCCGTTGGCCTCCAGACGCTCTTGGAAGCAGCGGGCCAGAGTGGTGGTGAAGTCCATGGACTGGTCGACCAGCATATAGACCTTGGTGATGTTCAGTTCTTCGGTCAGGTAGTCCGCCGCGGCGTAGGCGCAGATGTCATCGCCGAACGCGGTCAGGAACACCTGATCGCCGATGTCGTTCAGGGTGGGGGTGGTGGCGCCGGAGAACACGAAGGGAACGCCGCCCTGCTGGGCTACGTTGCCCGCGGCAAAGGCGTAGTTGGAGTCGGACAGGCCGCTGATGGCAACGACTTTGTCCACGTCGATGAGCTTGCTGGTGTTGTTGGCGCACACGGTCTGGTCGGTCTTGCCGTCGTAGGACACGACCTCGATCTGACGGCCGTTGATGCCGCCGGCCTTGTTCAGCTCGTCAAAGTAGAGCTTGAAGCCGCGGTAGCTGGGCTCATCCAGGGACGCCTGGCCGCCGGTGATGTTGAACATCGCGCCGACTTTGATGGTATCGCCGGCGGGGGTATTGTTCTCTTCCTGCTTGTCGTTGTCAGGGGTCTTGGGCCCGCAGGCGCACAGGGTCAGCGCCATGGTCAGTGCCAGGACAAGTGCGAGTAATCTTTTCACGTTTTTCATACTGCTCCTCCTAAATTTTGGATGTATATAGCAAACACCAGTTGCCTGATGAAGTGCTCGGTTTATTTCTGCTTCCGGGTAAATTTTCCCCGGATTGCCGCGCCTAATGCCTGGTATTCGGATTTTTTGAACAGGCTGGTGTAGGTGCTGCCGCTGAACCAGCTTTCCAGCAGAATTTCACTGCTGCCCAGCAATCCCTGGCGGCGGAAGATGATAACCAGGATCAAAAACACCGCCATGATGATGTTAGAAATGCCGTACAGGCTGGGTACCGCCATGCCGAACAGGTTGAAGCCGCTTTCCAGGGGCATCAGCAGTTCCGGCACGAAGGTCATGAACAGCGCGCCCACCGCGGCGCCGGACAGGGACGCCATGCCGCCGATGATGGAGATCTGCACGACTTTGAAACTCATGTTGAAGTAGAAGAACTGCCCGGAAATGACCGTTTGGTTATGGCCCCACATGGCGCCCGCCACGCCCGCGAAAAAGGCGCTGATGCAGAAAATGGAGATTTTCTTGGACGTCAGGTTGATGCCCAGGCTCTGGGCCGCCACGTCGTCATCCCGCATGGCGATCAGGCCGCGGCCGTAGGACGAACGGATGATCCGGTACATGATGAACAGGGACACCATCAGCACCGCGAAGATCAGCGTGGGCGTGGCCAGGTTCGGCAGGCCCGTAATGCCCCGGGGGCCGTTGGTCACGGAGTCGGAATTATCCAGCACCGCCCGGACGATCACGATCAGGCCAAGGGTAGCGACCGACAGGTAATGTCCCTTGAAGCGCAGGACCGGGATGCCGATGAGCACCGCCACGAACGCGGCGGCAAGTCCGGCTACCAGCAGGGCCGGAAGCAGCGGGATCTGAATATCGGCCAGCCATTGGGGCAATCCCGGCAGCATAGAGGCTTTCTGCGTGGAGCTGAGGGTCAAAAACGCGGAAATATACGCCCCTACCGCCATAAACGCCGCGTGGCCCATGGAGAACATGCCGGAAAAGCCGTTGACCAGGTTCAGGCTGGCCGCCAGCAGTACGTTGATGGCAAAGGTGCAGGCCATGGCGGAGTAGTAGCTGCCTTTGTTGCAGGTATACAGCACGATCAATACGGGCAGCATCACAAACACCGCAAGGCGGAACAGGGAACAATCGCGCAAACGTGTGTTTTCCATCAGCTGCGCCCCCTTTCCGACTGCCCCAGCAGACCGTTGGGCCGTACAAGAAGCACCAGAATCAATACAACAAACACAAAAGCGTCACGGTAAGCGGTCACGCTGGTGGGCATCAAGCCCGCGAACAGCATTTCCGCCACGCCGATGACCAGGCCGCCCAGCACCGCGCCGTACAGGCTGCCGATGCCGCCGACCACCGCGGCGCAGAACGCTTTCAGGCCGGGGACAAAGCCCATCAGTGGGTCGATGGTCTTATACTCGCCCGCCAGCATCAGTCCCGCCAGCGCCGCCAGACCGGAGCCGACCGCGAATGCGAATACGATGACCTTGTTCGGGTTAATGCCCATGAGTCGGGCTGCGTCCAGATTCTCGGAGCATGCCCGCATAGCGGTGCCGATCTTGGTCTTCTGCACTACAAAGGTCAGCGCGATCACGATCACTGCTACTGCCGCAAAGGTCATAAGATTCATAGTGGACAGCTGGATGCCGAAAATATCATGCCGCACACTGAAAAATTCCGGCAGGTGGAACGCCCGCTTTTGGGGCGAGAAAATCATTTGCAGCAGATTTTGCAGCAGTGTCGATACTGCCAGGGAGGAAATCAGCGTCGCCTCCTCATTGGCGCTGCGCAGGGGCCGGTACGCCAGGCGCTCGATCAAAACGCCCGCGAATACGCTCACGATCACAGAAATGATGACCACCGCCCAAAGGGGCATCCCGATGGTGGTCATGAGCATGAGCATCATGTACACGCCGATGGTCATGATATCGCCGTGGGCAAAGTTGATGAGCCGTAAAATGCCGTACACGATGGAGTAGCCCACCGCCACAATGGCATACACGCTGCCCAGGCGCAGACCGTTGACCAATTGGGAAATAAAATAACTGGCACTCATAAGTCTCCACCCAGGTAAGCATCTTTGACCCGGGGGTCATCGATCAGCTCACTGCTCCTTCCTTCCAAAGTGATATTGCCGCTTTCCATGATGTATGCCCGGTCGGAGAGGGTCAGCGCCTCATAGGCGTTTTGCTCCACCAGCAAAATAGTCATGCCTCCGGCCTTCAGCTCGCTCAATACGTCAAACACTTGCTGGGTCATCAGCGGAGACAGACCCATGGACGGCTCATCCAACAGCAGCAGCCGGGGATTTCCCATCAGCGCCCGGCCGATGGCCAGCATTTGCTGCTCGCCGCCGGACAGCGTTCCCGCCGCCTGTTTGCGCCGTTCCCGCAAAATTGGGAACAATGTCATGGCTTTTTCATAGTTTTCCTTGATCTTGGCCTTATCCTTTTGCAGATACGCGCCTAAACGAAGATTTTCTTCAATGGTCAGCTTAGCGAATACCTGCCGTCCCTCCGGGACTTGAATGACACCCCGGCTCACGATCTGCTCCGCCGGAATTTTTGTGATATCCGTTCCGTCAAATACGATGGAGCCGCCCGCCGCCTTGAGCAGGCCCGACACCGCGTGGAGCGTCGTCGTCTTGCCCGCGCCGTTGGCACCGATTAGGGCCACGGTCTCATGCTCTTTTATATCCATCGTGATGCCGTCCACAGCGGTGATGCCGCCGTAACGGACGGTCAAATCCTGAATCTGAAGCATCACACGGCCCTCCCCAAATACGCCCGGATGACTTCCGGGTCACTGCGGATCTCCGCGGGCAGCCCCTGGGCGATCACCTCGCCTGTGGCCATGACGTAAATGTATTCGCAAAGGTTCATGACGACCTTCATATCGTGCTCAATGAGGAGAATCGTCAAGTCGAAATCCTTGCGGATGCCCTGGATCATTTCCGTAAGTTCCATGCTCTCTTGGGGATTCATGCCCGCCGCGGGTTCGTCCAGCAGCAAAAGCTTCGGGTCCGCCGCGAGGATACGGGCAATCTCCAGCCGGCGCTGAAGACCATAAGGCAAGGAACTGGCCACCGCATCAGCATACTCGCTGATCCCCATGACTTCGATCATCTGCATGGCTTTATCCCGCAGGCGTTTTTCCTCCCGGGTGTACTTCGGCGTATGGATAACACTGTCCAGCATTCCGTAGGGCTTTTGCATCTGGGCGCCGATGATGACGTTTTCCAAAACCGTCATTTTATTGAACAGCCGCAAATTCTGGTAGGTACGGACGATCCCCTTTTTGGAAATCTTATCCGGCGGCTGGCCTGTGATATCTTCTCCTTGAAACGTGATCTTCCCGGACGTGGGGGTCAAAACGCCGGAAAGGATATTGATGACCGTGGTCTTACCCGCGCCGTTGGTCCCGATCAGGCCATAAATCTTGCCCGCTTCCAGCTGCGCACTGAAGTTCTTGACGGCCTGCAGGCCCTTAAAGGACATCTGGCAGTCTCGCGCTTCCAGCAGGTATTCCAAATTCCATTTCCCCTTTCCGATTCCGCGAACTGTGCCAGGCTCGGCAAATTTGACGGAACAATTTCATAATCCTGCATAAATGAACTGTTTTTATAATAATACAATTTACGTTCTTTGTAAAGAAAAACAAATCGCTCTCCACACATTTTGTGCAGATTGTGCAGTTTTTGTCATAATTAAAACATTCCATCTGCCGATATCACAATACGCGTCTGTCCGGGGTGTTTTCTTGATTTGCAGTCTCCTTCCGTCAGCGTTGCAAAACACAGACTTGCCCCGGTGGGGAAAATGTGCTAAAATCAAGTATCTTTTGACAATGCATAAAAGGAGCGGCCAGAGATGATCGATGAAATTCTTGCGTATAACAAGCGTTTTGTGGAAAGCGGAGCGTACCGGCAATTCCAGACCAGCAAATATCCCGATAAAAAAATCGCCATCCTCACTTGCATGGACACCCGCCTGGTGGAGCTGCTCCCTGCGGCGCTGGGGATTCGAAACGGCGATGTAAAAATGATCAAAAACGCCGGCGGCATGATTACTGGGCCGTTCGACAGCGCCGTGCGCAGTTTATTGGTCGGTATCGTGGAACTTGGGGTCACAGAGGTCATGGTCATCGGGCATACCGACTGCGGCGTTGCCGGGATCAATGCCGAAATGATGATCCAGCACTTGATCCAGCGGGGCGTTTCCCAGGACCATATTGATATGATGCGCTATTGCGGCATCGACTTCACCGAATGGCTCCGGGGCTTTGACAGTGTGGAATGCTCCGTACACGAGACCGTAGACCTCCTGCGCAACCACCCGCTCATGCCGCCTGACGTGACCATCAACGGATATGTCATTGATACGGACACCGGTGCGTTAACGCCGTTGGAATAATCTCCAAATAAAAAGGCAAGGCAAACCAAAACGGTTTGCCTTGCCTTTTATGTTGCCTATTTCCCAATAGCGCTTCAGAAGAATATCCGTCACCTTGCCGCGTTTTACTCGTCCGGTTCCGCGAGGGGCAGACGCAGGGTGAATATACTGCCTTTTCCCAACTCTGACGTAACTTCCACGTCGCCGCCATGCTCCAACGCGGTGGTACGCACGATGTACAAGCCAAGGCCCTCGCCGCCGTCTTCCCCCCGGCGGGTAAAGCCCCGCTGAAATACATAGGGCACGTCCTCCTCCGCGATGCCGCAACCTGTATCCTTCACCGTAATCACCGCGTCGGTCCCCTGCTTCGACAAAGACAGCGTGACCAAGCCGTCCTCCGGTGTAAAAGATACCGCGTTATAGCACAGGTTTTCCAGCGCCGTGCGCAGACGTTCCTCATCCCCCCGGATGTCTACGCGCTGGCTGGGCAGGCGCAGGAAGAAATCCTGTCCGGAAAGTTCCATGTCCGGGCAGTTGCGTTCGTAAAACTCATACAGGTACTCATTGAGACAGATTTTTTCCGTGAAAACCGGCCCCCGCTCCCCTCTGGAAAAATCCTGAAGCTGGTCGAACCGCGTTTCCACCACACCCAGCCGCTCAAACAGCGCGTCCAAATACGCCGTCGTCTCCCCGTCCAGCGCGATGTTTCCCCGGCGCACCAGTTCTGCGTAACTCCGCACCGCTGATAATGGGTTTTTCACGTCATGAATCACGTTCCCCAGGAGTTCTCTGCGTTCCATCAGAAGCGTTTGCAGCGCCTGGGTTTTACGGTCCACCTCATGCTGAAGCCGGAAGGTCAAAATGTGGTTTTCTCTCGCCAGCCTCACATCCCGGTGAGCCATCAGCGCGGCGAAGCCCACTACCAGCGCGAAACCGCCGTATTCCTCCGGCCACGCGCCCCGGATCGGCTCAAAGCGGCCTACGGTCAATTCCCCCACAGCAACGCACGCGCCGTACAATCCCGCCGCACACAGGATATAGCCTGACAGTGGTCCCTCGAGCCGAAGCCCCCGCAGCGCCAGAGCCATTAGGTATCCGCCTGGGGCGTACCGATGGCGGGTAGATAGTACATACCGGAGTAATAATGCGTATAGTTCGCGCGCTGAATCACGATCTCCGTATCTGCTCCGGCGGAAAACGCGTAAATCCCGTCCATCACATAGGGCCGGTAGGGCTGCACGCTCCCCTGGGTGCCCGCCAGCACGCCGTTGATGTAGACCCGTCCGGCGCACAAAAGTTCCGGCAGGTACAGCGCAAGTTCCCGTGTGTTTCCGGTGTTTTTCAGATATAGACGATACGTTGCCGCGCCATACGGGCTTCCCAATTGCTTGGAAAAGTTAGGGTGCTCCCCGGCGTAGGTGTGGGCTTCGGCTTCACGCCCCGCCAAATCCGCGGGCGTCAGCAATTCGCCGGGATAGTACTCCCAGCCGCCCACCAGAAAGGCCGCGCGCTCCGGGTTTCCCTGGAGCACATTATACCCCGGCCCGCCGGGAAGCGCGGCAGCGTACTTGTTGTCCCAGGAAAACAGAATGGTGAACAGGAGCGCGCCCGCCAGCAGGACCGCGGGCATAAGAAACAGATTTTGTTTGATATCTCTTTTCATGATGACACCTCACAGGAGGATTTGATATGCAGTATCAGCGGAAAAAACGGATCGCGCTGTGGCTGCGCCCTGGCGCTGGCCGCGGGATTGGTACGCCCGGTTCAAGCCATGTCCCTATCGGAACAGGGGCCTGCGGGGGCTTCCGGACCGGCGGAAGCATTCACGGTGCAGTTAGGCGGCATGACGGTCAGCAACGGCGTCACCCTGCGGTATGAGACCGTCGCTCCCCAATTAGCAGGCAATCCCTTTGCCGAGGGGTATTACCCCGGTGAACTGACGGTGGAATTGTCCGGGCAAATCGTCATAGAAGCCGGCGGCATCCTGGCCATCGGCACGCTGTCCCACGGCAGCGATGAAGAAGCAAGCCCCGTCATCCGGGGCGCGCTACGGCCCGACGGGATGATCGTCGTGCGCCCCGGAGGAAAGCTGATTTTAAAAGACATCTCCGCCGACCTTTCCGGCCGGGGCTTTTTCATTGTCCAAGACCCGGGCGGGTCGGTGGAAATAGACGATACAGCGCTGGACGAGAACCTTCTGTGCTGGGCGCCGCCGATGGTGGACAACAGCTTCCATCCGTTCAAAGACCTATGGCTGGAAGCCGGTACGCCGCTCACAGCCGAAGTTCTGCCGGACGACCTGCAAACCTACTTGCAATATCAAGGCCAGAGCCAATGGACCACCGTCCCTGTGGCCTGGGATCTTTCAAAATACGCCGGTCAGACTGACGGGGAACTCAAATTGTCCGGCCAATTCCTGTCGGACAGCGGGGACCCGCTCCCCGCGCTGCGCCCGCCGGAACTACCGTCCGCTGGTATGTCCCGGAGCGTCTCGTGGTCACGGATACAGTCTGGTTGGGCAGCACAGCCGCTACGGCAAAGCTTGAACTCCTAACGCTGCCGGAGACCGCCACGGAGGTTTGGGGCGAGGTATCCGCTGACGGCGGCCGGACCTGGGCGCGCTGGGAGAACTTCCAGCTTCGGGAGGACGACAGCGGCTATGCCGCCATGTTCTCTCTGTCGGACAGTTCGCCCCGGCACTTCCGGGTGCGGACTTCCAACAGCCGGGAGGCACTGTACTGGTGTTCCGACGCGTTTTTGCTCCCGGAAAACGGGACCGAAGACCAGGGCGGCAACCGGGGCGGCAGTATCACGCCCATCGCCCCGGTCCGCACACCCGCACCTGTGCAAAGCCCGGAAGTAAGCGTCACGCCATCTCCGGAGCCAACGCCGGCCCCGGCAGTACCCGCTCCAACCCCGGAACCGCCGGAACCTACCCCCGCACCTGCGGCACAAGGGCTGTTTGCTGTCCTAGGCCTGACGGTCTGCGGCCTGTTCGGTGCGGCCATCACCCGGGCGGGGCCATTTAAAAAACGGAAATAACGATGTATCTGCCCGTCCCGGCGCTGTCGGGACGGGCTTTTATCATCTCATTCCGGCAAAAAACGGTACCCTTTCCGGCGGACCCGTTTCAATGTAATTCCCGTCCGGGCAAAGCCGCGCCAGCTTTTGACGCACCCGGGCCATGCACACCTGCATATTGTGCAAGCCCTGGTTCAAGGGCGATTTCCACACCCGGTCGTATAACTGCTCGTAGGAAAATACCTGCCTGGGATTTTGCGCCAGGACCGAGAGCAAATCGAATTCCAGCGAGGTGAATGGGGCCGTTTTGTCCCCATACCGCACCTCCCGCAAGCCCCGGTCGATGCACAGTTCCCCGAAGGACAGCACCTCCCGGCTCTCCCTCTTCTGCCGCCGCTCGATGTGACGGCGCAGGCGTAGTTCTAACTCCTCCAGGGAATAGGGCTTGCCCATATAATCATCGCCGCCTGCCAACAGACCACGGATACGGTCTTCCGTGTCGGCGTAGGCGGACAAAAACAGCACCGGGACTTCGCTCACTTCCCGAATCTCCCAGCAGACCGAGGTACCGTCCACATCGGGCATGTCCAAATCCAGCACAATGGCGTCAAACGCGGCGGTGGACGCCAGCTTCAGCGCCGCTTCCCCGCAGTCCGCAAGGGCTGTCTCATAGCCCTACTTTTCCAGATACGCCTGATTCACCCGCAGAATATGGGGGGCATCATCGACCAAAAGCACCCGGAACATGGCTGTCCCTCCTTTTTCGTCACTATATCTATTGTATCATACCATAGGATTTTGTCCAGAAAAGTCACTGGTTCGTCACATTTTTCCGAAACTATGGAAAAATCCCCGGACGCACATTATAGTGGTATCAGATGAATCATGTCAGGGGTATGCCTCTGACATTCCATAGGCCGCCTATGGAACCGAGCATCCAAAACCACACGAACAAGGAGGAAACGCGATGAAACAACGAATCCTTACCATACTTTTGAGCCTTTGTATGCTCCTGTCCCTGCTGCCCGCGGCGGCAGGCGCGATGGAAACTCCAAAGGTAACGGTCGACGGCAATTACCTCTTCGCCAACGGCAACGCCATCACCCTGATGCAAGGCGATGACGAGACCAAGACCCTGGTCTATCTGGACAGCGACCTGGAGAACCCGATTGCGTTGACAGGTCCGACTGGTGATACTACCAACGGCTACGACCTGACCAGAGTCAATATTTTCGGCGGTAGCGACGGGCGCCGTAAAGCTGTAACTATCAATGGAAACACCTCCATCACCATGGAGGGCGGTACAGTATACCGCATTGCCGGTGGCGGGCGCGGTCCAAGTGACACCGATCCATCCAAAATCTGCACCGTGAACGGCACCGCCAGCGTGACGCTCAAGGGCGGGAACGTCACCTACCTGTACGGCGCGGCAATGGCAATTCCGTTACAACAAATACCAAGGTCGTTATAGAGGGCGGTACCGCTTATTCCGCCTCATCCAGCGCAAACGGCACCGGGACAGTCACAGGAAGCATGAAGTTCACCATGTCCAACGGCGCAGTGGAAGACGATGTACGTATTACGGCTTCCGACCTTCCCGTATATGCCCAATCCGTCACCGCCGTCATTTCCGGCGGCATAGTCGACGAGGTGAAAACTTACAAGGCGCAGAACGTCATTCTGGATGTCAGAAACGACGCCCAAATCGGCAATCCGCAGAACAGTGAGAGCGGTATTTATTATCAGGACTTCGCTTCCATCTCTCTGGATAACCTGTGGTACGGCTATCTGGGCTTTTACATCTCCGACAGCGCGGCGGAGGGGGACGTGATTTATACGTTTGGCGGAACTGACCCCGACACCTTGAACCGCATCGCAAAATGCGTCTTTCTCACCGGGCCCGGCGGGGAAAAGTTCGTCCCCGTTGTGGATGTTCCCTCCATAAAGCTGGCCCCCAAGCAGGTCGTGGCCGACCTGTCCTGGGAGTCAAACGGTTCGACGGTCAGTAAGACCCTGTCCGCGGAGGAACTGGCGGAGTATTACATGATGCTGCCCAACGAAGTCAACGCCGCCACGGTCACCCTCCGGGAGAATGTGACGCTGGAACGGTGGCTTTGGTTCTATCTGCCGGACATAACCCTGAACGGCGGCGGGAACACCGTCACCCGGAATTTTTCCATAGATATGACCCCGATGATAGATGTGTCTTGGGGTTCCCTCCGGTCAGAAAACATCACCATTGACGGCAACTTCGAGGGCGAAGCGCCCCCGGAACCCAGCCATCCTCCCGCGGCGGCAGAAGTACGTGAGGACAGCACCTTCACCCTGGGCGAGAATGCGGAAGTCATCAACAGCGATAAAGGCGGCGAGGACTTAAGCCCCTCCCGTACCCCAGAGCGGGCCGGCGGCGTGGATGTCTATGCAGGCGGCACGCTGGTGCTGGAAAACGGCAGCGCCGTCACGGGCAACCGCGGCAGACAAGCCGGCGGCGTATATGTAGCCCCGGGCGGTAACGTGGCGTTGTCCGGCGGCGTGACCGTGAAGGACAACATCAAGGAGACCCGGGATGGCACCAAGACGACCTCCAACCTCGTGCTGGAGACGGGCTCCGGCTTTGAGCCCATCCACGTCACCGGGGCTTTGTCCGGCAAGGAGACCATCGGCGTGAGCCGTGTGACCAGCGGCGGGAAAGTGGAACCCGGCGTGATTGCCGTGGGCGACGGCTATACGCTGAAAGAAAGCGATCTGGCGGCCTTTTTCTCTGACGATCCGGACTATGGGTTCTCTCTGGACGATATGAACAACCAGATCACGATGAATACGGTCCCCCAGGTCAAGTGGGGCGACGATGCGAATTCCCTGACGAATGAGGGGACGATTGCCCAGGCTGTCTACGCCAAGGCGAAATATATCCTCCTACTGAGAGATATCAACACCCGCGATACGATCAATTTGACAAACGTGACAACGCTGGACGGCGGTGGATATACCATCACCGGCGGCGGGTATAACAGCGTGTACGTTGCGGGACGTACAACGATCAAAGACGTGACCATCACCGAAATGGATGGTAAGCACGGTGGTGCCGTCATGGTTGTCAAGGACTCCGCCGATCAGGAACCACAGCTTACGCTGGACGGGAAAGTCAACATCACTGGAAATATAAACGACTGCGGCACCGCTGTGGATCTGGCTATGGGTGGTTACCGGGACACCATCCCCCAGGATATAGACCCCGTTATCCTTACCGCGTCCTTCTCCACGGACGCGCCCATCTATGTTTCAAACTGCGACGAATGGGGCGATCCCGTTCTCGGCGCGTTCGCACAGGGACAGGGCTTCGCTCTGACCGAAGAACATTTGGCACTGTTCCGCAGCGCCGATTCGGAAATTTGTGTGAGACTGAACGCGGAGGACGGTACGCTTGATCTGGCCGCCGCGCCCATTCTGCTGTGCGATACCGGACTGTTTCCTGGCGACAGCATTTCCATCGGCGGCGGCACTGCCTCCCTGACCGCTAAGGAAGAGAACGGTGGCATCCGCTACACGCTGACGCTCAATCACGTCAAGCTGGAATCCGAGGCCGAATATGGCATCACAAACAGCGAATATACCCATGAAGCCGACAGCCTTACCGTTGTTCTTCAGGGTGAAAACACCGTTTCCGCCGTGGGGATGGGACTTGCCCCCTATGCCATGCGGCAGCTTACCATTCAAGGCCCCGGGTCGCTGGAGTTGGAATCGCGGTACGGCCCCGCCTTTGCCTTCGGCGGCAATACAAAGCCGGTTTTGGACGGCGTAGCGGTGCTCAGCCCCGCCGTAGTCGTTGGCAGCGTAGACGCTATTGCGTATACCGCCCAGTCGTCCGGCATACCCATCATCATCGCACCTTCCAAACCCGCAGTCACGCCCGCGCCCAAGTGGAATCCCTTTACGGACGTGCAATCCGGCGACTGGTTCCATGACAGCGTGAAATATGTTTACGAAAACGGCCTGATCGTCGGCACTTCCGACACTACGTTCTCCCCGGCTATGAGCACCAGCCGCAGCATGATCGCCGCGATCCTCTGGCGGCTTGCGGGAGAACCGGTTGTCAACTACGCGCTCCCGTTTGAGGACGTCCCCTCCGATGCCTGGTACGCCGAAGCTGTCCGCTGGGCAGCTTCCGTGGGCGTGGTACAGGGTTACGACAACAAGACTTTCGGCCCGGATGACCCCATTACCCGCGAGCAGTTGGCGGCCATCCTGTACCGCTACGCGGGCAGCCCAAAAACCGACGGCACGTTAGATGCCTTCGCGGACCAAGCCGCGGCAGGACCATGGGCCACAGATGCCCTGCGCTGGGCGGTCAGTCAGGGAATCCTCACCGGCAGGGAAAATCGGCTTTTAGCCCCATGTCTCAGGCTTCCCGCGCCGAAGTATCCGTGATGCTCACACGGTATTGTGAAAAGATGATTTAAAAAATAAGCAGGGAGACGGATTGTCCCCCTGCTTATTTTGTCAGTACCGCCCGGTGATGCAAATGGTGATTTCGTGTGTGGGTTCGTCCCGGGATACCTCCACGGTGTAGTCCCGGACGTTGAACACCCGTATCCCCCCAACGTCATCCGCCAGGCAAAGGCCTTGATGCGCTTGCTCGCCGCACAGCGGGCAGGGCGGTGTTTTTCGTGCTTCCTCCCAGCCGCCCAGGTAATAGGTGAAGTCAGCAAGCAGAAGCATACCGCTCATGAGCAGCACCAAGATCAAAGGTGACACTTTGGGTTCAGTTATCGTTTTCCAGAACCCTTTCAAATAAATTTTCAATGTACTTCCCTCACTGTGTCAGTGTATATATTCTCCGCCGCTGACCCGTAGGGCAGGGAAAGCCCTGCCCCAGGCCAGTTTTGGAGAAAACAAGAAAAACACCATGCAGGCATAAAATGTCTACACAGTGTTCACTGAACACGCAATGGAAATACACGGTTGCAGAATGGGAAAAGGTCGTGTATAATATCCACAGGTTTGGGATGGAATCCCATTGTGTAGGCGGGTGCTTCGCCTGCGCAGGCCATGGGGAGCGCCAACTCCCCATGGCTGCCGTTTTTACTTGTTTCTCCTATTGGTAGATTAACAGCGTTTGCCGCAAAAGTCAACCATATTTCCACAATATTTTCAAAACCATCATGATAACCTTTTTCTAACCGAATACGGTTAGGAGAAGTTTTATGGGATTTGGCAAAGCTGTAATCGCACGACTATATGAACTTTGTGCAGAACAAAAAATCACTATTAACAAATTGTGTGACCGTTCCGCAGTTCCTCAATCAACTGTAAATAATTTTATCAACGGGAAAACGCATAACATGGGAATACTAACATTGAAAAAACTCATTGACGGTCTTGAAATGACAGTCCCGGAATTTTTCGATACTGACGTATTCCGAAATCTCGAACAAGAAATAAAATAAAGGCAACTCAATAAACAAAGAAAAAACCCCAGTGAAATCGTAAATTTCACCGGGGTTTTTGGTCCGAGTGGAGGGACTTGAACCCCCGGCATCCTGCTCCCAAAGAAACCGATATTACTTTTTCCGGTGGTTTTCCGTGGGTTTTAGCCCGTTTCGCTCCGAATCCGTTACTTTTCAGGCGTCTTTGACAGTGTATTCTCCATGTGCTCCGACCGACGCTGTGGCAGGATATGTGGTCAAGAGTGAAATTACCGGAGTTTAATCACCACGGTTTTTCTAAAGCTGCTGACGTTTTGGTGAAAATATTTATCATAGATCTGATTCACCGCTTCGACATAGACAACGAATGACGGATGGTCTTTATCCTGCCGTGATAGGTACATATTCTTTAAATCAACATATTGAGTTCTTACCTCATGCCACAATCCTTTCGATTTGATTTGCTGAGCTTTTTGTTCCACATCGTGAGAATCAGGAATCTCAATCCAAGTATATTGGCCCTTCCCATATCCCCAGACATCCTTGTTATGAACCAGTTTGCAAAGACTTCCCTTAGAATTCCTTTTGACGATTGCGACATCAAATTTGAACTCAATTGTAGATTCATCTTTGAAATGCAGTACGGCTGTTAGACAAGATGTTGAATCATTGGACTCAGAAAAGCAATCTTTAATGCCCGTTGCTTTATCCAACGAAACACGAACAGTATCCTTCAAATGACGTAAATCATTCCAATACTCATCTGTTGCTTTAATGATTTCGAGGTTGTAATCAAGGTCAAAAGGTCCATCCCCGTTCCTTGTGACCATATTCCTTGCTCCGCTGCCTACAAGAGTAAATTGGGCACTGATTCCCTTCTTTTTAAGCATTGAACATACCTGCTTCAGTGTAACCGAACAATCCGAACGGTATCTCCTGCACTCTGCTTCGTTAACAAGTTCAAACATTTGTATTCCTCCTTTTCTCCCACGCCTCCCATCTAGTCCTACCGAACTAAATCGTTGTATTATAGCAGAGAAAACAGGTTTGTCAATACTTTTGGAGAAATATGTCCCGGCTCTGCTCCCCCATCCGCTTATCAAATCCTGCGGCGCTATAAACAAAGAAAAAGGCGCTTCCCGTTTCACATGACATGAGGTCGTCTTTCAAAGTAACGATTCCGAAAACACAAAGAATGAGTAGAGTTTTCCCTGGACTTCCGGTCTTTTTTGTGGTATGTGTGTGCTACAAGGAGGCGAACTCATGGAAAACAAACTACTGAAGGAACTGTATGATCATTTCTACACCCTACCGAAACATTTAGCAGAGCAGAAGGAAGTTGATGAATGCCATCAGGCACTCATCAAAGTGCTGAAAAAGCCGGAGCGTCGTTTGGTCCTTAGAATCATTGATGCCCAAAACCAAATCACTGAAGTTATCTCCAAGGATAGCTTTATCACCGGATTTCAGTTGGCATGGAAACTGTCTGCTGAATTGAATCGCTATGAAAATGAGCACCCAATCACTTGCCAAACAAGCAACGTGATGAGTGCTCATTTTATATCTGAGAAAGAATACGAAACATAATGATTCCACCATAGGATCCGTATAATCAAAAGTCTCTCTATCCCCCTCCAATTTCTACGCCGCTATAAACAAAGAAAAATGCTCCCCCGCTCTGCCAGTTCTCTAGGGTGATACTCCCGTATAGGCATAAATCGTGTAGATATATCATTTTCTTGCTTCCTTTGGCAAAATATGCTATCATTATAAACAACGCTGTCAGTGTTGGAATAGGCTTGGCAGTACATGTCCATAGAACAGATGCCCTGCCAATCCGCAGGGCATTTTTGTACAACGATGCAAAATCATCAAACTGTAAGAAGGGCAATTAACGCACTCTAAACCAACCCATTGAAATACAAATGCTTGCCGTCTTAACTATCATAATCCGCTAGTGCAAGATAGTACATGGAGATACTATGGGTTTTGAATACTATACACAGTGTTTTCGTTATTCGGTGATGCCCATACAAACCACAAAGTTTTCTATAAGTTGAGACAAGGTGAGTGAGAAACATGTTTTTGACAACAAAAGATATCGCCCAAAAATGGGGTGTCTCCGTTACATGGGTTACCACACTCTGTAAGCAAGGTCGTGTCGAAGGTGCTGTGCGTAAGTCAAATAAATGGCTAATCCCTGAAAATGCAAAAAAACCGGAGGACCGACGTTCAAATAAAGATACCTCCACTAAAGCGCGATTTAGATTCATTGATTTGTTTGCGGGCATTGGCGGTTTTCACCAAGCAATGAGATATCTTGGCGGCGAGTGCGTCATGGCAGCTGAGATTAACGAAGAATGTAGAAAAACATATCGCCTCAATTATCATACCGAAGAAAAAGATATCCGTGGTGATGTAACAAAGATAGATCCAACAACGATTGCACCTTTTGATGTTTTGTGCGCGGGATTCCCCTGCCAGCCCTTTAGTAAAGCTGGCGCACAGAAAGGGTTCCAGGATAAAACTAGAGGCAATCTATTTTATACCATCATGGATATTCTTGATGCACACCCCGAGGTAAAGTTTATTATCCTCGAAAATGTTCGGAACTTGGCAGACAAAACTGAAAATTGGGATATCATTACTACAGAATTGATGCAGCGTAACTTTTATATCACCGAAAAGCCAATCATACTCTCTCCTTCTGACTTTGGAATTCCTCAAATACGAGAACGTGTATATATCCTGGGAATTCGAAAAGATATACGAAACGAAAGAATTCTAACTAATGGTTTTATTCATAAAACAGATTTACAGTTGGAAAAACACTTCAAAAAATGCAAGATGGGAGATGCATGGACAATCCTTGAAGATGAGGTTGATGACACTTATGTGGTTTCAGAGGAACAGGAACTGATGATTTTGGCATGGGATAAGTTTAGAATTGGAACCAAAATCAAGGTAATTGGCTATCCAATTTGGATTGACAGTTTCGGCGTAGGTGTAGATGATGATAATGAAGTATTCCGATCTCAAGGATACGATGAGATGCCGTCATGGAAGCAAAATTTCTTGCGACACAACAGAAAACTCTACCTTGATAATAGAGAGTTTATTGATAATTGGGTACAAACGTACGATATGCTCAATAGAATTAAACTTTATAAAAAATTCGAATGGAACTGCGGAACAGACGTCACAGATATTCATGATTGTTTAATCCAAATCCGGCAATCTGGTATTCGTGCGAAACGCCCTACATTTTACCCGTCACTTGTTGCAATGGTGAATACACCAATAATTTGGGACAGAAGCAAAAATCATTTTAGAAGACTGACACCAAGAGAAGCTGCAAATCTGCAGAGTTTCCATGGTGGTTTTAAGTTTCAGGGGACTGACGCTATTCGGTATAGGCAACTGGGCAACTCCGTTAATGTTCGTGTGCTAAAAATCTTAGGCGAAAGCCTATTTGCATTGGCTAATGATGGATGGGATGGTGAATTGAATGGTAACAAAGTTTAATTTTGAAGAGTTCTTCAATAAACAGAAAAGCATTACGCCTACGGAAGATGGCGATTACGAACTAAATATTCAGCCCCAGGCAAGTGTGTTAGGGGTCTTCTCTCGTTTGAATTATAAGGCATGGTACGCAATAGCGGAATTTGTAGATAATTCTACTGAATCTTTTTACTCTAATGAACAAGATATGAAATCAAGCGGAATTTCATCCATAACTGTACGAATTAATTATGACTTTGTAAACAATATTTTGACAGTTGCTGATGATGCATATGGTATGGAATTGGAAGACTTTTCTCGAGCCGTTTTGCTAGATTCTAAGCCGAAAAATCAGGGTGGAAGAAATGAATTCGGAATGGGACTGAAAACCGCTGCAAGTTGGTTTGGGAACATATGGTCAGTAACAAGCACACAACTGGGTTCGCCCAATAAATACATTACAGAAGTTAACATTAAGGAATTAAAAGAGAAAAAAGCCAACACTGTTAAAATCAAGAGAGAGTTGTGTGATGAGAATGAACACGGCACAACAATTACCATAAAAGATGTAACCAAAAAAATTGACGCCTCACGAACAAAGGGAAAAATCATTCAGTTACTTGAAAGTATGTATCGGCGTGATTTGAACTCAGGAAAAGTCAATATCTGGTTCAATGATATCCCGCTTCATTTTGATGGGTACGATTGTTTGAAGTTCAGAGGGAAAACATGGAGGAAAGAACTTAATTTTAAGTTTGATTTCGACGGTCAATCTCATCATGTTAAGGGTTTTATTGGCATCTTGGCAAATGGTGGTTTTGGTAAGGCTGGCTTCGCTCTGTTTAGACGTAATCGTGTTGTAATAGGAGGAGAAGACCAAAACTATAAACCTGAATATATTTTTCATCAGGCGCAGAGCCCTATCTCCCATAAGCTTTTTGGTGAACTAGATCTAGACGATTTCCCCGTTAACCAAGCAAAAGACGGTTTTGTATGGGACGATGGCTTGGAAAACGCGTTTCTTGATGCATTAAAAGAAAGTATTCAAGAGTACATAGACATTGCTAAAATGACGAACAAAGAAAGAGCGAAGGAAGAAGAGTTTTCTCAAGAGTCATCTACTGCCGTGCAGAAAAGCGTTCAGCCTTTTACACAGGCACTGTCTATTACAAACCTTGGTTCTGTTGATAACACTTCCCAATCCTATTCCCCTCATACAGTTGGTAGTGAAATTGCTCAATTTGAGGAATACTTGCATGACACAAATAATATTGCCGAAAAGATTGTAGGTACTAGAAGAACATATCCGATTCAAATTAATGAGGTTGTCAAAAAAGACTTTGTTGTAGAGTGGTCTATCGGAACTAACACATACTGGATAAACGTTGACGAGTCTGAAGATGGGCAGGAAATTAGTATAAAAATTAATATCAACCATCCTTTTTTCAAACCTTATTCAAATAACGAAGATTTTAAAATCGTTCTGGAGAAATTTGTCATTTCTTTCGTTGTTGCAGAACAGCAAGCAAAGTTAATTTCTAATAAAGAGGGATATATTCCAGCCGCAACAATACGACATAAAATGAACGAGTTTTTGTCAACAGTTTCGGAGGGCTAATGCATGGAAAAATATAGAATCTCAGAACATGGCATGGAACTGTCCATAAAATTTGGGAACTATTTTAATTCGGTAAATAAAAAACACATTGACGCGTATGGAAAAAACGGTGCCGACAACATTGTGGAAAATATTGTAGAAACATATAAAGAAATCCACTACCAACTTGCATCTCCTCAGAAGAACAATAACGTATTGCTTGTTGGTAAGGTTCAATCTGGTAAAACTTCTAATTTGGAACTTTTAACTGCACTTGCCTTTGACAATGGGTATAACATCCTTGTGATCTATGGGGGATATGATACAAGTTTATTGAAACAGACTACTGATAGATTTAGAATGACATTTGATGCTACTGGGGAAATAACGTATGATAATAACGCTCCCGCCATCTTTACCACAGATGACAGCAACCAAATTTTAAGCATTGATGATGAAATAATGACAGACCTTCTGGAAAACAATAAACCAGTCATTTTTGTTTCAATGAAACGTCCAGTCGCATTAAAAAAGATTAATTCACTACTCAGGAGATTGGACAAATCTGAATTTAAGGCCTTTATCATTGATGATGAAGGTGATCAAGCTAGTTTGAATAACGCCAAAGATAAAATAAAAGATTCTTCAGCAACATACAAAGAGATTGTTGATATGAAAGAGTTACTCGAGGATCCAATGTATTTATCGGTAACCGCTACCCCGCACGCTAACATATTTCTTGACGATTGGAGTGCCTTGCGCCCGGATTCCATTCGTTTAATTCAACCAGGAAGAGGATATAATGGTGCTCAAATATATCACCTGTACGAAAATGAAATTGTACAATTAGTTTCCGAAGAAGATCATGAAGAGTTGGCAAATGGCAATATTCCGGAATCTCTCTGGGATGCAGTGAATTATTTTATCGTTGCTAGTGCAATTAAACGTAAAAAAGCGGAGACTCAAAAAGACCGATACAGCGATATGATCATACACACGTTTCGTGAAGTTTCTCAGCACAGCAGCATATACACCCATATCGAGAGTTACATAAAAAGCATGAAAGCGTCATTTGTATATGAGGACGAAGATATGGTAAGATATCTTTCAGTTCTAGAGGCATGTTTCAATAAAAATGTATCGGGTGTAATTAAGAGTGAATTCGTTTTTAATGACATTAAGGCTGAGATCGCCAATGTAGTTAAGAAAACAAAAGTGATTCTCAAAAATAGTGTTGGCAAAACTACACAAGGTAATGAAAACCTGAAATGGCATAAAATCTACATTGGAGGAGACTTGTTGCAACGAGGACTAACATTTTCTAATTTAGTAACTACTTATTTTACTCGATGGGCAACTAACGGAGGCAATATGGATACCAACTTGCAAAGAGCTCGTTGGTTTGGTTACCGCAGTAAGTACATAGATTTATGCAAAATATTCACTACCGCAGAGATAGCTCAAGAGTTTACCAATTTAGCCGAAATTGAAGAAGATTTATGGGATCAATTTGCAGATGTAGAAAATGGCACACTATCAATTGATGATATCCTTATCCAGTCAGAGAATACGAAACAAAATCCAACCAACAAACAGCGTGTAAAATATAAGAAAGTATCATTTAAAAATAGATGGATTAAGCAGAAATACCTGGTTAATGACAACGAGAAAATTGTCAAGAATAATGCGGAACTTGAAAGGTTATTTGAATCTATTCAGTGGAAGGTCACTACGGCTGGAAGTAGAGTTGGGAATGTTACCGGAAAATACGCCTACTTTGATACAAATACATTAAAGGAGTTACTAAATGTAATTCAGGGAACTTTTGATTATGACCCCTTCCAAAAGAAAGCATTAATCGATTTGTTGGGTCAGGATAACATTCCGGTAATACTAATTGGTGATGAGAAAAATCCTCGCTACCGCAGTATTTATAAACAAAGTTTTAGAATCAAAGCCTTACAGCAAGGTGCCGATTCCATCGTCGCTGAAAGAATAACATATGAGGGCGATAGCAGCGTTTTAATTGACAAAAACCAAATTAATATTCAAGTACATAAAATTGTTCCTGGCGAGGATAAATCCCATCCGCTAACTGAAAAAATGCAATATATGTTTGCGATATACATTCCCAAAGAAAAAACATATTTCATAAAGGGGAATTAAGATGCTTATAGCAATAAAAAATGCATTAAATACAGTTCCCAAAGATGGTGCCATATACCTAGTCAGAAAACTGTCGGAAAACACAGGTTTCTTTGTTACAAATGGTCATCTTCTATATTTGGTATATAATTTCGAGAATATCGACCACAGAAGTTTGTTGACCGATTATTTATTGCTTACCACAGATATTGAAATTCATTCATTCAAAAATAATCAAACGTTTTCTTCAGGAAAATATAACGTACTGGAATTCTTGCCAACAGACAAAGGATATGATGAGAATAACTTGGAATCTTTTGTGAACCTATGTATTTCACATACCGAATTCATGGAGGGGAAATCTTTTGTAAGATTCTTTTTTTCTTTGAACGAGTTGTTTCAAGATCCAAAGGAGCAGCAATATAAGAATTTAGTCGGCTTATATGGTGAACTTTCATTTATAAAATACCTATGCCAAACGACATTAGTTGATTTGTCTGATCGATGGCATAAAGGTGGTAGTTCAGACAAGTATGATATCTCAATGGGAACTAAAAATATCGAAGTTAAGACGACTGCAACTGTTGACGAAGAAGTAACTATTAAGCATGCACAACTCTTTAATTCTGATCAAAACTATTTAGTTGTTATCTGCATTGAGGAAAGTTGCTCTGGAAATACACTTAATCAGTTAATAGTCAGTATGCAGGAAGATCCTCATCACTATAACAATTATAATTTTGCGTTGAATGTTGAGCGAGAAAAGAAACGTATTTCGCCTGTTGATGCAGATAACAAAAAGTTTTCAGTTAAGTCCATTGAGATTTATAATGCAAAAGAGATTAATCCTTTTGTTGAAATACCAAATTGCGTCTCTGATCTCACTTATAAACTAGATCTAACTGAAAAACGGCAGATTCCTGAAAGTGACTGGAAAAAGAAACTAGATGATTTTTAGGTCAAAATCGTAATGTATTTTTAGAAGTTTCCCTAACCATCACCAATTTCTACACCGCTATAAACAAAGAAAACTCCGGGAGCAAATTGCTCCCGGAGTTTTTGATTGTATGACTATCCTTTTCCATATTTTTCCCGCAGGCTCTGGTGTCCCTTCTGATCTTGCCGACGAAGGTCATCCCCGGTGAGGGTTTCCCATTCGTTTTCCTTGCCGGGAGTCAAATCGAGAAACATCATTGTTCCTGGGTAGAATATCTCCGGGTCAAAGTCCCAATGTCCCGCCACACGCCGCTGCCAGACTGTTTCTATTTCCAGCAACTCCGCCTTCCCTGACTCGTAACTTTTCAGTTCATGAGTGATATCGATTTTTCTCAGAAACGCTTCAGCGCTGAGCTCGCCCCTTAGGTATTCCATTCGCGCGAGACGCGCGTTCTCACTCCAGACCTCAAACTGTTCATAGCTCATGGGGATGAGCCTATCTCTTTCGCTGGGATGGACATCCTCCCACCGAAGCAGACGGGCGTACATTCGATCCCGCAACTTTTTACAAATCAACAAAGCCTCATCCTGCGCGACAGCTTCCAGACGAGTGAGATTCGCTCCTCGTTGCTTACAGCTCTGCCCATCGGTCACCCGGTCACAGTACCGGGTGGCCTTTTTTGTTTTCGGGATAAAGTAACGCCAGCAGTAGTCGCACCGAGCAATACGTTGTTTGTCCTGCCGGAAGTACAGCGCCAATTCCAGAAGATAAAGGTCAAAGAGATTGCGGACCGCAAAGACACGCTGACCCTCCGGCACACTGTCCAATGACGCAGGGTCACAGATTTGAGCCACATCGGGATGAGTTCGCTTCAGCTTCTCAAACCGCTCCTGCTGGCTGGCCCGCTCCATACCGTCAAAGGTCACCTCCAAGACATTTCGCAGGAAGGTCTGTACACGAAACGGTTCCTGCAAGACCCGGAGGATCTGATATCCGGCCGTCAGCAGGAAGGATGCAGAACCGTCGTCCTGCATCTGTAAACACTGGTGAAGCAACTCCCCTAACAAGAAAAAGCTCACCGGATCCCGTTCTTGAAGCATAGAAGGAAGAAGAAGCGCCTCTGCAACGAAGTCCTCCAAGTCGGCAACAGGGATATCCAGTTTCGGCTCAAACAGAGGATGTTCGTCCCCCAACCGTTGGACCTCCCGGCGGTAATCCGTGTAGTCGATCTCCGAAGCGGCGATCAAGAGTTCGGCAGGCGTGGCGGCGGACAAACGCTCCACTGCTCCGTTTCCGTAATGGAGCACGACAGAGAAACGACCGCTGTCCGCCTCTGTCAGAAACAGTTGAGAACCGCCATAAGCCATATGCGACACTCCCTCCAAAAAAGATCACTTCCTGATGTAAGTTCCCGTAAAGACATTCTATCATAAAACTATCGTCGACGATAGATGAAAATGAGAACCTTGAAAACTGAATACCCACCATCGGAGAGGATACTCCTCTGGGGGAAGTGCGCCGGGACTTCGCAACACGAAAGAGCGCACCGACAGAGGGAAGACGTTGCGGTGCAAGTCCGGGACAGGAAGCAGTACGGTGCGTGGCAACAATATTTTGAAAGAAGGAATCAAATGAAAGTATCTGAATTCAAATCCTACGACGAACTGCCGTTGTTCCTCAACGCAGAAACTGTCGCCAAAGCCCTGGGCGTGTCACCGTCCACCGGGTATGAACTCATGCGGGCACCGGACTTCCCTGCCCTGCACATCGGCAACCGCATCGTGGTGCCGAAAGAAAAATTCATTCAGTGGGTGGAGACCAACAGCAACGGAGGTGCGAAATGAGTAACAGGTGGACAGATACATACAAGGCAAATTATTTTTCCCTGCCAAACGACATCTACCTGCTCGGCCTGAAGCCCCGGGAGCTCGCCGTGTACTCCTTCCTGCTCCGATGCGAAGACCGGGAAACCTACCAGTGTCATCCCAGTTACAAGACCATCGGGAACGCCACCGGCATGAGCGAAACCACCGTGCAAAAAAGTGTCCGGGGCTTG
The DNA here is from genome assembly GCA_022800755.1 of Oscillospiraceae bacterium. Classification (GTDB taxonomy): domain Bacteria; phylum Bacillota; class Clostridia; order Oscillospirales; family Oscillospiraceae; genus HGM13010. The sequence goes on along the minus strand of JAAWQX010000012.1, from coordinate 318 downwards.
GAAGACAAGTGTCTCATCTACACCGAGCGGACCACCATCACCACAAAAGACGGTGAGAAACGCAACGGCACCCTGCTCTACACCATCCGGCCGTTTCGTGAGGCGCTGGACTACTACTACGAGGTGACAGCGCAGATGCACCTGTGAACGCCTGTGTGCCGCTGTGTACGGTTTTTGAAGCAAGGGAAACACCGTACCCATCCGCAACCATTCCAGGCAAAACCAGCGGCGATTTCAGGAGAATAAACGGAGCAGCCGGCTATAGGTTTGTCAATGGTAAAATATAAGGCAAAATGAATAAAAATTTCTATGTTAAGC
>JAAWQX010000025.1 GCA_022800755.1 Oscillospiraceae bacterium | reverse complement strand
TGAAAATGCCTCGTTTCCCGCTGAAATAGCGGGTTTTCTCATGTCTTCCCGTCCCATCCCGGTTTATCCCGCGTTTCTCAAATATCCTGTCTCTCTACAGTGCGTGTTCGAGGATGTTCGATACCCCTTTTCATTGTTTCCTGTCGATTTCAGTGTAACAGATATGGGATGTCGAATCCTATCAAATAAGAAAAGACTGGACTATTGTCCAGCCTTTTCTTTTGCAATTAATCTTCCAACACAACACAGTTCACGATGCCATTATGAACCGTACACGCATCTAAAGCAATGATCCCATTCCCGTAGTAAGGGCTAAAATCAGCATCCGGACCGAATTCAGAACCGTGCCCGTCTAATTTGCTGTGGCCAAATGAGGTGTTCCAGTGACCACATAAAATCGTCTTATGTTCTTCTGTGACGCCTTGATTAGCGGCCTCCATTCCGTTATACCATCTTGCCCGTGCCCACTCTTGGACGGTGGCTTCCCGCCATTGGTCGATATAACTGAAGCTGCCGTCACGTTCACGGATGCAGGGGATCCGGCCGTGTACAAAAATATAGTTTTCCGTTTCAAAGTAATCTACCATGGATGGGATGATCGTGCGGTAGAGGGGAGTTTCTTTGATCGCTTCAATGAACTCCATCGGTTGGAGCTTGGCCAGCTTTGGAAAGTAGTCTGTGAGCCAAAGAGCTGTGTCATATGTACCATTGGATACGTGGTGCTGGTAGGGAAGACCCATATCGGTCGTGGCGAACTCCAAAAATAAATCTTCGTGATTGCCTTTGATGAGAATGACCTCATCCCGGTTCATCAAATCCAGAATGAAATTTTGCAGTTCTTTCGGCTCTTTTCCACGGTCAAACAAATCGCCCAGAATGACGAGTTTGTGGGGTTCAGGGTCTTCAAAATATCCGGCGTCAGTGAGGGCCTTTATCAACGGCGTATAGAAGCCGTGGATATCGGAGGTCACGTAGTATTTCATGGTGTTCACCTCTTGGAATGGTAGGAGTATTGTACCATATCTGAGATGATTTAGGAAGCGGAACGATTTCTCCCCTTTAGGGGTTGGGGGTGCGGGGGCTGTGCCCCTGCGATTGTGCCCGGTGTATAGCCGGGCGCTATGCTTGCCCTACCCGAAATGGTTAGGTTTATCGTTCATTTCAGCGCTTTTGACAAAAAGCGGATAGGAATTGTCAATAATGACAGAGACAGATCATTCAGACAATGATAAAATAATAACACGATCAGGATGCCTTTTGAATTCGCGTAAGGCGTCAGGTACATAAAATTAAGAAAGGAAGAAGTAAAATGAAGGAATTTGCTGGAAAAGTAGCCGGTATTACCGGTGCGGCGGATGGAATCGGCAAGGCGTTTGCCCTCGATGCGGCGAAACGGGGTATGAAGCTGGCGCTGATCGATATTGAGGGAGATAAGCTGGAAGGCGTAAAAGCTGAATGCGAAAAGCTGGGGTCACCCAAAGTGGTGGCGATCACAGTGGATGTATCGGAATATGAGCAGGTTCGCATGAGCGTTGCCCGCATCATGGCGGAGTTCGGGCAGATCGATCTGTTTTTCAGCAATGCCGGTGTTGGCGGAGCCGGTACGCTGGTGAATATTCCCCCGCAGGATTGGGACTGGATCACCAGTGTGAACTTCCTGTCCATGGCCTATTACGTAACGGAAGTGCTGCCCATTATGGTGCGGCAGGGTACAGACGCCCATTTCATGTTCACCGTTTCCATCGGCGGGCTGCAGCCCGGTATGCGTATCCAGTCCGCTTACACGGCTTCCAAGCATGCGGCGATGAGTCTGGCCGAAAGCGTGAGAGATTATGCGGAAAACTTCGCGCCCTTTATCGGCGTGACGGCGTTCTGCCCCATGTATGTCAATACGGAAATCTGGGACAGTGAGCGCTGCCGTCCCGCGCGGTTCCAAAAACCCTATGACCCGTTCTATGCAACGGCGGATTTCCAGGACTACAAAAAGAATTTTGAGAAGCGGATCAAGACCGAGGGCTATAATCCCAGATTTGTCGGCCCCCGCCTGTTCCGTGCCATAGAGGATAATCAGCTGTATGTCCATCCCCATCTCCACACCCACCAGATCATCCGCGAACGCTTCGCGCGCATTGATGCGGACCTGCGCAAGGATGAGGAGCTGGAGGCTGAATTCAAGCATCTGTACGGTTACGACGACTAAAAAGCAAATCGATAAAATAAGAATCCCCGGCCATTTGGCCGGGGAAGTTCTTTATGGCTCAGTTTTGACGTGTGGCGTCAGACTGATATACCGATTTTTCAGATAAGAATCAATATAAAATGAATATTGCAGCTTGAATAACAGGGTGTAATCCGAGAAATCAATGGAAAATAAATCCGTGATTTGCTGAATACGGTAGTTCACGGTATTCCGATGCAAAAACATGAGATCGGCGGTCATATTTTTGCTGTACCCGGTTTGCGCGTAAACTTTCAGGGTTTCGTAAAGCTCGGTGTTCTTTTCTGCGTCGTATGCTTCCAGCTTGGAAAGGATCGGGTGCAGACAGTGAGCCAAAATGCTTTTATCATCAATGCTGTCGATCAGGACATAGAACGCGTAATCGGAAAAGAAAAAGATCCGCTGCTGTTCTGTGCTTCGTTTGGCGATGGAAAGCACCTGTAAAGCCTGTTGGTAATGACTGTAAAGGTCGCCGGGATTTTGGAATACGTTGCTGATTCCCACCAGGATTTTGTTATCATTGGCGAGCTGGAGCAAATTTTGATAGACATCCGGAGAAAGATCGCCGGCTTCATTGACCTCGAAAAAGGAAACCAGCGCGCCGTCTTTCAGCAGTTTCGGCGCGTCCGGGAAGACGGAGGACACCCTTGGGATCAGCGTATCCTGCAAGTATTTGTTTCCCACGAAGTAGTTCGTTTGCAGGACGATCACCCGCATATGGGGCGGGAAGGTGATTTTCGCGGTAGCGATTCGGCGGGAGATCTCGTCCCCGGTCGCGCCGTAGATGATATCTGTGAGGATGTTGTGGTACAAATTAAAATTCGCGGATGGATAGCTTTTTCGGGTGATAAGAACATTCAGCAATTTTTTTGAAAATAAAGACATCAGCGTGTCGCTGAAGTTGGGGAACGCGCCGGAATGACAGCCCATAAAAATGTAACCGACAATTTCCATATTGGTCATGACGCGAATGGCTTTGATATACATTTTTAAACGGTCACAATACACAATAAAGGGCTTTGCGTGGACCACAAGGTTATTTTTGATACGATAGGAAAGGATGTATTCGATCAAATAATCATCCAAATACCCGACTTGAATACTGTGCTGCCAGTGGGGGTGATCTACCAGAAACGGCGTCGAGTGAGCCAGCACTTTTCCGGACACATCCACGGCCAGCATCTGACACTCGGAGCGTTTGGAAAACTCCGAGAAAACGACGCCCAGGTCTTCATCCGAAGCCAGCATATACATTAAATCAGCGTAAAGCTTTTGCTGTTCCAGCGTATTTTGGAACAAAGAAAGAATAAACACGATGGCTTCATTAGCAAACTCATCCGGAACGATGATATAGTTGGTGCCGTTATCACGCAAGCGGTCAATGGAGGCTTGGGCAGGAAATCCCGCGCAAAACAGGCATAACGGCAGCGGAAGATTGTCGGTCAACTGCGCTTTTTTGTAGATGCCGAGGCGGTCTGAAGGCGGTTCTATTGTGGAGGATTCTGCGATGGTTACATCCGAAAGCTCACAGTCAAGCGGGTATGCGGAGATAGTCCCGGGATATTTTTCCGTGATCAGCTGAGACAGAGATGAAAACAGCATATACATGACCTCCTAAAATATGTACAGCGCATACATTGCGGATATAGTTACTATATCATGTCCGGCGGAAAAGAACAACCTGTCAGTGCAGGCTTGTGCAGAATGCATGGTTTTCGCCTGTTATTTTACATTGATGACATAGGCGAATAAACCGCTTCGGGATAAAATGTTAACAGAGAAATCCAATGGACAAATGGAATCTCTTCACCACATTAGAATGAAAATGAAGGGTAAGGTGAGGTTGTGCCATGAAATACGAAAAATTATTTGAACGGGGAAAAATCGGGCAGTTGGAACTGCGTAACCGTGTTGTTATGACCGCTATGGGCGTTCATATGGGCGAATGGAACGGTTGTGCCAACGCGGACGTGGTTCGTTTTTATGAAGAACGCGCAAAAGGCGGCTGCGGCCTGATCATTCCGGAGTTCACTTCGGTTGACGGCGAAAGCGGCCACTGCAGTGACATACAGCTGGGGATTTATGATACGCGGCATATCAAGAGCTTTGAACGGATCTGTGACGCGGTGCACAGCCATGGTGCCAAGATATTTGTTCAGCTCCACCACGGCGGCCGGGAAGCGCCTCCCGCCTGCAACGGCGGCAAGCAGGCGATGGCCCCCAGCGTGGAACTCAACAGCGTCGTGGGCCGTGAGACGATTATGCCCCGGGAAATGACGGTGGAGGACATTGACCGTCTGGTAGATCTGCATGTACAGGCGGCGCTGAACGCTCAGGCGGCCGGCGCGGACGGTGTGGAAGTCCATGGGGCCCACGGCTATCTGCTTCAGCAGTTTTTGAGCCCTTACACCAACAAGCGTACCGATGAATACGGCGGCTCCATGGAAAACCGCTGTCGATTCATGGTCCGCATTCTCAAGGGCATCCGGGAGGTCGTAGAACCCGGTTTTGTGGTGGGCGCGCGCATCAACGGCAATGACTTTGTGGAAGGCGGCAATGACCAGGCCGCCTGCGTGGAGATCGCCAAGTACTTAGAGCCGTACGTGGACTATTTTAATGTCAGCTGCGGCGTATACGCCAGCGCATCGACGATGATCGAGCCTTGCTACTACGCAGAGGGCTGGAGAACGGAATTCATTAAGGCCATCAAGGACAACGTGAGTGTTCCCATCATCGCGGTGAACACCATCAAGCATCCCCAGGCGGCGGAAAAGCAGCTTCAGGACGGCGTCAGCGACTTCGTTGGAATGTCCCGTATGCACATTGCGGACCCTGAAGTGGTGAAGAAGACCAAGGCCGGCCGGGAAGACCTGATCCGCAAATGCCTTGGCTGCATGAACTGCAATAAGTCCGTTGTGGCGGGGAAGAACCTGCATTGTGCGCTGAATCCCGTTGCGGGCCGGGAAGTCCGCTTCGGCGACGATCAACTGGTGAAAAACGGCGACGGCCGAAAAGTCGCGGTCATCGGCGGCGGACCTGCGGGCATGCAGGCGGCGCTGTTGATGAAAAAACGCGGGTTTGAACCGGTCATTTTTGAAAAAAGCGGCGTCCTGGGCGGAAGCGCGATCCTGGCGTCCAAAGCGCCCTGCAAACACATGGCACAGGAGTTTGTGGATACCCAGATCGCCGAGATGAAAGAGTACGGCATTGAGGTCCGGTTGAACACAGCGGCAACGGTTGAGAATGTAAAAGCGCTGAACCCCTATTGCGTGATCATGGCCTGCGGCGGAAACCAGATCGTTCCAAAGATTCCCGGCGTTGACCGCGAAAATGTGTATTACATAGAAGACGTCCTGCAAAGCAAGGTGACCTTCAAAGACAAGAAGATCACAGTGGTCGGCGGCGGACACGTGGGCCTGGAAGTCGCGCACTTCCTCTGTGCGGATAACCAGGTGACCGTGGTCGAAATGCAAAAAGAAGCAGGAACTTCCATTTACCGCACGGCGAAGTATAAATTATTTTCTTTGCTGGAAGAGAGCGGCGTTAAGATCCTCACGGAGCACGCGATCGCCGGGGTGGAAGACGGCCAAGCCGTCCTGAAGAAAATGGACACTGGCGAGACGGTCCGCATTCCCGCGGAAATCGTCATTATGGCCCTGGGCAACCGCCCGGACCGGGAATATGAAGAAGCCTTCCTGTCGGCCTTCGAGAAGGTGGTCGTGATTGGTGACGCGACGAAAGCGGGAACCATGGCAGACGCGACCAAAGCGGCCTACGAAAAGTGCTTCTACCTGTAATCTGAAAATCTCCAGAAAATACTTCCTTTAATCTCTCCATAAATACCTCCGAACCCGCTGTTCACTCAAATGAACGGCGGGTTCACCTCGTTTTGCATTCCGTTTTTTGCAGCTTTGTCATTTATGAACAAAATCCGCGTGCATTTGGCATTTATGACATTGTGAAAAAAGTGGCGTTCAAGATACAATGTGGATGTGGTAAAGAGGATCCGTTCGTTTGGAAAATGTTTATTTGTCGTTAGAAAAGACAGTATCAGGGTGAAAACGACAAAAAATAAAAAGGAGAGAAGCGCATGAAAAACAACATTTTTGACTTGACCGGCCAAGTGGCGCTGGTTGCCGGAGCTTCTTCCGGTTTGGGCTTACAGTTTGCCAAAGCCATGGCCAACGCGGGCGCGGATGTGGCCATTGTGGCCCGGCGGGGAGCCAAATTGGAAGAGAACGCCAAAGCGATCGCGGCGGAGTACGGTGTGCGGGTATATCCCCATGTAATGGACCTGAAAGATTCCAAGTCCATCACGAAATGCGTGGAAGATGTGGTGGCGCATTTCGGCAAGATTGACATTCTGGTCAATTCCGGCGGCTGCGGCGGTTCGACGGACCCCGTGACGACCACGGATGAGCAGTGGACTCATGTGATTGACACCGACCTGAACGGACAGTTTTATCTGATCCGGGATGTGGCCCGGCTGTCCATGGTCCCCAACAACTACGGCCGCATCGTGAATGTTGCTTCCATCCACGGCTTTGTCTCCCGCAAGAACGTGTGGACGGCGGCTTATTGCGCGGCAAAGGGCGGCATTGTCAATCTGACCAAAGCCTTGGCAAATGACTTCGGAAAGTACGATATAACCGTCAACTGCATCGCTCCGGGATACTTCCCCTCGGAACTGACGGCGCCTTTTATCGATTCCGATGCCTTTGTGCAGCTTCATATTGACCGCTGCCCGAAAGAGCGCCACGGCAATACGGGAGAGATGGACGGTCTGTGCGTCTATTTTGCGTCACCCTGCTGCAGCTATACCACTGGGCAGACGGTATGTGTGGACGGCGGCTGGACCTGCAACTAATATATCAAAGATAGGAGAATGAGACATGAGTAATGCGAAAACTGTGAATCGTACCGGCGTATTGATTCGTGCCTTGATCATTTTGTTCATGGGCGGCGTTGTCAATTCCGCGGCGGTATTCGTTTCCCCCCTGGCGGCCCACTATGGCTGGACCGTGGAGTCGATTGCCGGCGTAGCGACCTTTATGGCGCTGATGCAAACCCCCGGCCATATCCTGAGCGGTTGGATGATGGGCAAGTTCGGCGGAAAAACGACGCTGATGGTCGGCTGTGTTCTGCTGGGCCTGGCGTTTTTCCTGTCCAGCTTCGTTCCAGCGGGCTCTCCCTGGATGCTGTATGTCACGTTCAGCGTGCTTCAGGGTCTGGGCGTTGGTTTTACATACACCGGCGGCACTTACTGTGCAACCGGCTGGTATCCCGACAAGCGCGGCTTGGCTTCCGGCCTGTGCATGGCGTTTAACGGCGGCGCGGCCACATTCCTGGCGCCCCTGATTGCCCGTTTGATTGTGGTTATGGGCATCAAGGTCACGCTGCTCGTTGTTGGCGTTGCCATCATTGTGATCGGCCTGACTGCGGCGGTCGGCCTGAAGGCCGCGCCTGTGGGCTATATCCCTGAGGGCTGGAGCGGTGAGGAAAACGCCGCTAAGATGGAGGCCACGCAGTTGGAGAGCCTCAAGCCCAACCAGGTATTCAAGACCCGTGCCTATTGGCATTTCTTCCTTGCAATGGGCTTTTTCCCCACGATGTACATCATTTGCTATCCCAGATTCTCCGTATTGATTCAGGATGCGGGCTTCTCTCTGAGCGCGGCAACGATCGGCGTTTCGATCTACTCGATAGCCAACGTAGGCGGCCGTCTGCTGATGGGCGCACTGATCGATAAGATCGGTTACCGCAAGGTATATCTTATCTGTGGCATTTCCTCTGTGGCGTCCTCCGTCTGCCTGATGTTTGCCAACAGCCTGCCCATGTTCTACATTGCTTATATCCTGCTGGGTATCGGCTTTGGCGCAACCAACTGCTGCCACCCCGTGGCGATGCAGGAGACCTTTGGTTCTCAGTATGCCGGCGGCGTATTCGGCGTGTGCATGCTGGGCTATATGCTGATCTGCACGTTCCTGTCTCCCCGGATCAGCTCCGCGTTGGTCGCTTCTACCGGCGATTACACGGCTTCCATGATTTATGCCATTGTCGGTTGCATCATCGCGGTAGCGATGTATACGACGATTCCGCTGCCTAAGAGACGCACGCTTGCGGAAGTGGAAGCGGAAGAGAACGCAAAATAAAGCTTCAATAGCGCCAGATAAGGTCATGTCCGGCCTATAAAGGCCGGACATGACCAAAATGCTGCAAGAAAGGGGATTTGTTATGGGGATTATCGGCTGTATATTGGGTTTTTTAGTCGTCATTTACCTGTGTTATAAAGACTGGTCAGTTTACCTGGCGACTTTCATAGGCGCCGCGATCGTCATCGCGTTCAATACGCTGCCGTTTATCGGTACGCTGTCCGGTTTGTTTGCCGACGGCATGTTTGTTGCGGTAAAGAGCTTTTTCTTCATGATTTTGTTTGGCTGTATCCAGTCTCAAATCTATGTGGAGAGCGGGGCCGCGTTTTCCATCGCTGATACGATTATGAGCAAGATGCTCAAGCCCGGCGCAAGCAATACCAAGAAAAATGTGATCGCGATGTCAGTCCTGCTTGTGATCGGCATCATTTTGAATTTGGGCGGAATCACAGCCAGTGTGGTCGTTGTTCTGATGTATCCGATCGCGCTGACCGTGTTTGAATATTGTGATATCCCCAAGCGCTTTATCCTGGGGGTTCTGGGCGCGTGTTCTTATACCTTTACGCTTACCATGCCGGGTTCTCCGCAAGTGACGAACGTGGCGGCGATGACCAGCCTGGGAACGTCCTCCTGGGTGGCGCCGATTCCCGGATTGGTAGGCGCAGTGGTAGAAATTGTAGTCATTATTGTGCTGCTCAACCGCTTCATCAACAAAGCGCGGGCTGATGATGAGCACTTTGCGCTTCACCCGGAAGACCCGCATTATGATCGGGAATCCGACCGTCCAGGCTTTATCAAATCTCTGGTGCCCATGGTAGTGGTGTTTGCGGCGTTTAATTTCGGGAATATCAACATCAATGTCTGCTTGATCGGCAGTATTTTGCTGTCCATGATCCTGTTCTGGCCGCAGCTGAAAATAAAGAATGTAAAGGCGCTATTGAATAAGGGCGCCAACGATTCCATTCATATGACGCTGACGGTTGCGGCGATCTGCGGCTTTGCGGGAACGGTCACAGGGACGGAAGCGTTCCAGAGCATGTTGAACGCGATCACGAGCATTGATATGCCGCCGCTGATTATTTGCGCGGTGGTGGTCGCCGTGATGTGCATGCTGACCGGCGGATCTTCTACAGGACAGTTGATTTCCCTGCCGCTCATAGCCCCGAAGCTGATGTCTCTGGGCGTCAACGTCGGCGCGATTCACCGTGTGGCGTGTTTTGCGGCGACCACATTGGATTCCATGCCCTATTCCGGCGCGATTTTAATGCTGTTGCCCATGTGCCATATGACCCTCAAGGAAATTTACAAGCCGCTGTTCATTACCACTGTGATTGCGACATTCTGCGGCACTGTGGCCGTGGTGCTGATGTGTACGCTGTTCCCGGGACTTACATAAATTTACCAATCTCTTTCCATCGTAAAACTCTCCAAAACTTCCTTAGGAAAACCGCACAGATGCTTCTGTGCGGTTTTTCTTTGTTTTTTACAGCGACGCAAATGTTGAACAGTCTTTTTCGCTGACCCATATTTTGACCCATAACAGGAAATCAGCGGATGGAGACAACGGAGTAAAGCGGGTCAAAAAACAAATCTATCCGAGCGGAAAGCGCGGAAAATGCCCCGACAGCACCCAATCCACGCCATGGTCGCAGCTACGGACCAGAAGGTCAGGAGTTCGAATCTCTTACGGCGTGCCAAAAACAGGCCTGAAACGTGAGTTTCAGGCCTGTTTTGCTGTTTTTGGG
>JAAWQX010000033.1 GCA_022800755.1 Oscillospiraceae bacterium | reverse complement strand
TGGTAGAGACGCCGTCGGTGGCGTCGGCGCCGAGCGTGGAGGTCACGCGAGTCAACGAGGAATCCACAAAGCTCAACGTGAGCTGGCAGAAGCCGGATAACGCAGCGTTCATCCCGGAGATCATCGCGTACGACGTAGAACGCAGCGTGGTGGACGCGGAAGGCAATGCGGTAACGAGCATCCCGCGTAAGAGTTGGACGTTTACGTACCAGAACGGTATCTGGAAAGCAACGTCGGGAGAGCGTCTTGACGTAAGCGGAGAAAAGTTCGCGTTTGTGGATGAGAGCGTGGCGGCCCAGGAGGAGATCTACGGGTGCAGCTATGTGTACACGGTAAAGGGCCGGAACGAAGTGGGCAGCGGCCAGGCAGGCGAAGGGAAGTATACGTTCCAGCCGCTGGCGCCTACGGGCCTGAAGCAAACGCCGGGAACGAACCAGACAAAGCAGCTCACGATCCAGTGGGACGCGTCGAAGAACAACGGCAATGAGCCAATCGTGAAGTACAACGTGTACCGGGATGGAGAAAAGGTCGGAGAAGTGGCGTATAACGCGGCACTTACGACGTACCAGTACACGGACACGGGGCTGACGTCGGGAGAGGCGTATGCGTACAGCGTATCGGCAGAGAGCGCGAACGGCGAAGGACCGGCGTGTGAAGCGGTGACGATCCGGCCGAACGGATTAGCTGGGCAGCCGACGCAGATTGGCGGTGAGACGACAGGTGCGAGCAGCGCGTATGTGACATGGACGGCGCCGAGTCAGATCAACGGCGTGAAGCCGAACGGCGAGGACCTGGAAGTCACGGGATACGTTGTAAGCTGGCGCGTCAGCGGCAGCGAAGAGGTTGCGGGCAGCGCGACACTGTATGTCAAGGAGCAGGGCGGCGTTTACATTCCTGTAACGGCGGGCGGAGAACCGGCGGTACAGAATGCGGACGGCGTGTATGAGCTGGTACTGAGCCCGGGAACGAGCGGCAAGGGCCAGGTGGTGTTCAGCCTGGACCCGAACCAGGATTACACATACAAATATAACATCCCGACAGGCTTGCTGCAGGGGACGAACTATGATGTACGGGTACGAGCGGTAACGGAAGCGGGCGAAGGCGTAGAGAACCGGAAGCTGATGCGGACGTGGACGACGCCGAGCGCGCCGACGCAGCTGAAGGTAACGCCGGACAAGGAAAGCGGACACCTGTATGTAGAATGGGGAGCGAGCAATCCGAACGGCACGCCAGTAACGCAGTATATCATCAGCGTATATCTGAAAGCGGATTACGAAGCGGGCCGGCTGACGCCGGTAGCGAACGGCGAGATGCCTGTAGACGGCAGCACGCTGAAGTACACGATGGGCCCGTATGAGCCGGGAGACTATGTAGTGACGGTAACGCCGGTAAACAGTCTGGGGCAAGGCGAAGCGGCGGTAGCAGCGACGTTTGCGATGACGACGCCGAGGAAACCGCCGAACGTAACGGCGACGGCATACCGGGACCAGCAGATCAACGTGAGCTGGGATGAGATCATGGGTCAGGACACCGGCGGCAGCGACATCACACGGTACGAGGTGTTGGTGTACAGCAAAGGCACAGCGTCTGAGGAACCGACAACAGGACGGGTTCTGGTGACGTATGGAACGCCGGAGATACAAACGAACCCGACGACGGGCGAAGTGAGCCTGACGTATAACGGAAAGATCCGCGTGAGCTACCCGACAGGCCAGCTGAACAGCCGGAGTGCGATCATCACGGGGCTGGACGGCTGGATGAACTACGAGGTGAGCGTAGCGGCGTATAACGTACAAAATCCGGAAACGCGGGGCATGGAAGGTACGGCGCAGGCACGGACGATGCGCGTGCCTTACGCAGTAGAGAACCTGGTTGTGAAGCCGACAGGAGCGACGAGCGCGCTGCAGGCGACATGGTCGGCGCCGCTGATCAATGGCGGGAGCCAGATCACACGGTATTATCTGGAGTTGTACGAAGGAATCTGGACAGAAGACCAGATTAAGAGTGGAGCGGCGGATGGATCGCTGTGGACGGGTAAGGCCGGACAGGAAGGCGGAACGTGGGTGCAGGGAAGCACCATGACGTATACGTTCATTGGAGATATCCGTGACGCGAACGGCCGGACGCACAAGATGGAGGACCAGAAGGATTACACGATCCGGGTACTGGCCTACAACGAACTTGGGGTAGGCAACGGTGCGGCGGCGAGTTCACAACCGCTGCGCGGCGCGGCGGCGCCGAAGAATCCGGCAGTGCAGCTGACAGGCGGGGATAGCCTGACGTTCACGTGGACGAACCCGATCGCGGGAGAATACGGCGGCGGAGCGAAAGGCTATATTGTGAGCCTGCTGGACGGCAGCGGGAATGAGCTGTACCACGTTGAAACGGACGTAAACGGGAACATTGAGAATCCGACGGAAAGCTATGGCGACGTAGTGTTTGAAGTGATCCCGGGGAACGACGACGGCAGCGGCACAGCGGGTGCCCGGGCGGAGATGACGGTGAAAGTGACCGGGCTGACGATGGGCGAGAGCTATCAGCTGACGGCGCGGTTGAAGACGACAGCACCGGTGCTGGGCGAAGCGACACAGCCGATCGCGTTTAAGATGTGGAACCTGGCGGGCGAGCCGGATGATGTGCAGGTAACGCCGACGCATGTGAGCGGCGGGCTGAAGCTGCACTGGGCGTATCCGGCGGACGACGGGGACAGCGACAACAACCCGAACACCACGACAGGGAACCATACCAGCGTTACAGACTACCGGGTGATGTGGCGGAAGGTAAACAACGCGGCACCGGAAGGCGCGGTATGGCAGTACGTGGAATGGGCAGAGGACGCGGAAAGTGCCCGGAAGGAAACGGAAAATACCTATCACTATTCTCCGGCGTCGCTGGAGGACAGCGGATATAAGGACGGCCGGTATTACATGACGTTCAGCCCGCTGAAGGACGGCGAGGAATATGAGTTCCGTGTGGTCTGCCTGAACGGCGCGGGCTGGAGTGATGAGAAGAAAGCCGTGATCTACAGCGGGGTACCGAGCAGTGTGCCGCAGGCGGCGACAATCGGCAGCGTGAGCACGGGGAACCGTAGCGCGACGATTGCGAGCATCACACCGCCGGATGAATGGGTAAAAGTAGAGATCAACGGCGAGGAACTGGATGTCCTGGGCAACGGCGGCGCGGCGATCACGGGCTACCGGATCTACGCGGCGGCAGCGACCTGGAGTGCGAAGGACAATGCATACGTCCGCAGCGGAGAATGGGAATACAAAGCTGAAGTGGGCGTAAACAGCCTGAGCAATGTGACAGTTCCGAATCTGGAGAACGGCGCGGATTACATGATCATGGTGCGAGCGATGAACGCAGCATGTGTAGATGAATACGCGGCGGGCGGCGTAGCGTCGAATGAAGAGTATGTCCGGGTGGGCATGCCCTTGACGCCGGAGAACGTAAAGGCAGACCTTGGCCGTGCGAACTCGGCGGTGCTGACGTACAGCGCGGCGGAAGGAAACGGAAGCACGATCCAGTACTACAAGGTATATGTGAGCACGAAGGACGACGCAGGGAACGAGAGCGAGCCTGTGGTATACACGAAGGAGCTGGTAAACGGCGAATTGGTGGATACGGGCAAGCCGATCGAGTACCCGGGCCTGGTGGCGACGGTATACGGAGAGGAAATGGGCGAGACGCTGGTACTGCGGGTATCGGCGGTGAACCGGGTAGGTGAGAGCCCGAAGAGCGATCCGGTAGAGGTGACCACAGGCGGACCGAGCGTGCCGCAGATCCAGAATATTGAAAAAGCGAGCAACAAGGTAACACTGACCTGGAGCAGCGCCAACAGCAACGGCGCGAAGCTGCAGAAGTATCACATTTACCTGCGTCAGCTGAGCGCGGGTACGGATCCGGAAGACGACAACAGCTTGGACAGCACGGAGTATCGGATTCCGGTGGGCATCGTGAACACGGTGGATCTGATCAACGGCAGTACGACGGGGTACTATGGTCCGGAGGAAAGCACGAAGCCGATCAAGCTGGTGCGCGGTGCGACGTATCAGGTGCAGATGGCGGCGGTGAACCTGGCGGGAGAAGGCCCGCGGGGCGAGGCACGGACATTTACGTTCGGCGTACCGAAGCCGCCTACGATGAACAGTGTGGTATTTGACACCAGTGCGCTGAACGTGACGTTCACACCGCCTGAGGATACAGGGGGACCTGGGGTTGAACTGACGGGCTTCGCAGTGTATGCCAACGGCATAGCCCGGAAGCTGATCGTAGTGGATCCGGCCAGCGAGGACAGAGGGAAGCCCGGCCCGGGGAATCTGAATGGACTGACCTGGGAATATGTAGTGCCGAACAATGACGGGACGTATACGGTACGGGTAGATAACCTGGCGAACGGTTCTGCGTATGAGCTGCGGGCGTCGGCCTTCAACCAGTACGGCGAGGGCGACCGGTCGAATGGAATCGAAGAGACGCCGGCAACGGCGGCAGGTGCGCCCACGAATATCGTGGCGACACCTACATCGGATACGACCATCCGTCTGGAATGGCGCGCGCCGGCATATAACGGCGGCAGCAACATTGAAGGGTATGAGGTCAAAGTCCTGAATGCCCAGGGCGAAGAAATCACTGCAATGAAACGGGAAGTGATCGGGACCAGCGTGGAGATTGACCAGCTGAGCCGGAACACGACCTACTCATTCGAGATCCGCGCGAAGACCCGTGCAAGTGCGTTGGGCGCGGTGGGCAAATCCCGAGCGGTAACAACCTTTGATCTGCCGGGAGCGCCGACGATCACACGCTGGAACAGCGTTATGGCGGCAACAGGCGGCACTTATAACCTGACGGTAGAGTGGGATGCGCCTGCCTCCAATGGCGGCACGCCGATCCTGGGTTACTATGTATACTGCCAGGGCGCGCGGATGAACAGCGTGATCCTGCCTGCAACGCAAACGAGTTTTGTCATCAGCCGGTTGAGCCACAACGCGACATATCAGGTGCGAGTGGAAGCGGTGAACAGCGTAGGAGCGACCTCGTCGACGGTGCTGTCTGCGAGAATCGGACAGCTGCCTGCACCGACGATCACGGCAGTGACGACGAAGATATGGAAAGATAATCCGGATCTGGCAGATATGACAGTACACTTCACGCCGGTAGAGGGCGTGACCAGCGGATACTATCTGTTTGATCTGGGCGATGCGACGAACTTCCCAAGCCTGCAGAAGGCGGACGGCAGCGGTCCGGACGCAGAGAAGATCATGAGTCTGAGTTCTGCGGACCTGAATACACTGCTGCGCAACGGCTATAACTTTGGCTGGTTCATCGGCAGCACGACGGATACGAACGCGACACAGATCGATGCGTTGATGCAGGTAGTAGGTACGACGAAGTACCTGGTACTGGCGGCGTATCATACGACCACGAACCTGGGTGTTCCCAGTGCAGTGGTACCGGTGACCATCGGTGCGCCGGACGCGCCGGAGTTGGTGAGCGCGGAGAACGGCTTTGAAAGTCTGACAGTGAAGTGGAAAGCGTCCCAGAATCTGAACCTGACGCCGGATTATGAGATCAAGGGCTACCAGTTCTATCTGGACGGCAAGCCGGCGGGAGACCCGGTGGTGACGGAAGGCAATATCCTGGAGACAGGCGATGGCGTGTATAGCTACGAGCTTCCGTTGAATCCGGGACAGTGCGGAAAGGACTGTGCGCTGACAGTAGCAGCGGTGACCGGACCGAAGGACGGCGAGGCAGACCGTGTGGGTATGCAGTCGAATGCTGAGAACGTATGCCCGTGGACACATCCGTCTGCGGTAGAGATCGCCAGCTGGATTCCCGGCGACGCGTCGTTTACACTGCGGTTCAAAGAAGTGAATGGCAACGGCCTGGATGTTCAGGGTTACCGTGTGTACTGGAACGATGTGGCGCTGGACAGCAGCCGTGTGACGATCACGAAGGGCAGCGACGGTGTTATGACGGCCGTGGCCCGGGGAATCCGCAACGGTTATAAGCAGGTGATCACGAACGATGACGGAACCGTAACACGTGTGGGATATCCGGTATATGTGGAAGCGTATACGAAGGACACAGCACATCCGAGTCTTGGCAATGATGTGGTCGAAATCGCGACAGGTATCCCGCCGGTGCCGGTGATCACGGAGACCGAGGTAGGGATCACATCATTCAAGCTGGCGTGGAAGGATTCTGCGATTGTCAGCGGACAAAAGAGCTATGTTGTGTATATGCGGGTGAACAACGCAGTGGTGGGCAAATGGGAGACGAACGATAATGCCATGACCATCGACAGCAGCAAGATCACTTTGCAGGAAGGCACACCGTATATCGTGACGGTGACGACGAAGAACGAGATCGGCGAGAGCGCGGAGAGCACATCTGTGCGAGTGATACTGGGATCACCCCAGGCACCGAAGAACGTGAACGCGATCCCGGGCAACAGTGAAGTCACAGTAACGTGGACGGAGCCGAATACCAACGGCAACCCGATCACGAAGTATATCATCCGACTGGAGACAGAGGATGGTACCAGTATAGAGCGAGAGGCAGACCGGAACCTGAGAAGCAGTCTGATCGACGGGCTGGAAAACGGCGTGACATACACAGTGACGGTATACGCGGAGAACGCGCGCGGCCGAAGTGTAGGGAGCACGCCGATGCAGGTGACGCCTGGCACGGAGCCGGGCATCCCGGAGGCAGTAGCGGTAGAAGCGACCGGCGATGACAGTGTAAAAGTGAGCTGGAAGGCCCCGTTGAATGACGGCGGCATGGGCATCGACTATTACAGAGTCGAAGGCGGCGGCAAATCCTCCGTGGTGATCGGTACAGATGTGAAGATTCGCGAGGAAACCGATGAAAACAACAAGCCGGTGATGGTGGAGTATTACGAGACCACGATCACAGGGCTGGAGAGCGGAAAAGAATACACGTTCACGGTAACGGCGACGAACGCGGTAGGAACGGGCAAGGCGGCCATGAGTGAGGCGGTGCGTACACACATGACGCCGGGCAAGCCCAGCTGGGAGCGTTTGACGTCTGTGGATGGAACGATCACGGCGATGTGGTATCCGCCGGAAGACACCGGCGGCGCGGAGATCGAAAGCTACACGATGTATATCAGAGCCTATGACAACAAGGGCAATGTGATAGAGGAACCGCTGTACACGATCGAGAACATCGTGATGGGCGAGGAAGATATCAATGCCAAGGGCTATGTGACGTACACGGTAGACGAGAGCATGTATCCGCTGAAGCTGTATGCGGACTACAAGGTATCGATCGCGGCGAAGAACAGCACAGTGGCGGCTCTTGGCCGAGAAGGCGATCGACTGACGGTAACGGTGACCGGCGCTCTGGCGAACACGAAGCCGGGCAGCCCGACGGGACTGGAAGCGATAGCGGGCAACACAGAGGTGTCGCTGAACTGGAAAGCACCGCAGTTCGATGGCGGTGGTATCGGCGAATACTATGTCTATTACGGACTCAAAGTGGCCGAGGGAGAGAATCAGACTTACACAAGAGTGAGTGTGAACTCGACGAAGACCAATGTAACGATCACACGTCTGGTCAATGACCGGGATTATGTGTTCTATGTGACGGCGAACAATGAGTTCGGAGAAAGCGACCCGTCGTTCACGGTAGAGGCAATGCCGAGAGAGATCGACATGCCGAGTTCGATCACGAACCTGCGGTACTTTACCACAGAAGACGGCAAGATTACGTTCCTGTGGGACGGTGGTACAGGAGAGGACGTCAAGTACAACGTATACCTGTACAATGCAGCGACAGGCGCGTCCGCCGGCAGCGCGACCGTGACAGAACAGCGGATCACATTGCCGGGCCTGATGGCAGGTATGCAGTATCGGTTCGAAGTGGAAGCGGAGAACGCAGGCGGAACCACGGGGAAAGAGTCAATCATGGCAATGACGACACTGAACGTGGATATCAACGGCTTTGATGACTATGCCCCGGGACAGATGGGCAACCCGGACGCGGACTTCGACGGCGTAGCGGATCCGGTAGCGAAAGCGGCCGCACCCAGCGCGCCGCAGAACCTGAAAGCGTCGGTAAGCGGTACGCGGGCCATTACACTGAGCTGGACCGAGCCGGAAAGCTGGGGCGAAAACCAGATGACGCAGGTCACGAAGCTTGGTTACCGGGTGTATATCAACGGTGTGGTTCAGGTGGAAGCGGACAGCAGCACAGACCCGGATACAGGATTAGAAACTGTATCGGTGACAGTGCCGGTGGAGCTGGACAGCTTCCGGTATGAAGGTGCAGATGATAGCGGTCTGACGCCGGGTATGGTGTATATCTTCCAGGTGTCTGCGGTGAACGCGGAAGCAGGAGAGGGCGCCAAGTCCGCATCCTTCCAGGTATATATCCAGGAGTCTGACGCTCCCTCGGATCTGGAAGTGACGAGTGTGAGCGATCTGGGACAGATTGCGCTGAAGTGGATGAAGCCGCAGACCGACAAGGCGATTGACTACTACATCGTTCAGGTAAACGGTCAGGAAAGCAATCTGCCAGAGAATGTGATGCCGGATGCGGACGGTTGGGTGACGACGACTCTGAGCCAGAATCTGGACCAGGAGTATATCATCCGAGTACAGGCGCATTTCTCTGACGGTGATTACACCGGACGGTACAGTGAACCCGTGACGGCATCTACGCTGATTCCGGTGCCGGATGTGCCGGAGATCACGGACGTGACCACAGAAGTGGTGGACGGCAAGGACGTGTTCACGGTGAACTGGACGCCGCTGACAGAAAATGTAAAGGGCTACTGTGTATACATTGTGGCGGCTTCCGGCGAGCAGCTTCCGACTCCTGTGAATGGCAAAGACAGCAGCAGCGCAACGATCACGACATCCGCCACAGGCCGGAACTACAATGTGTATGTAACGGCGCGGAACTCCGGCGGCCTGGGAGAGAGCGTGATCTGGAAGGAAAGCGCGAGATCACCTATGAAGGCTGTGTCTACGATGACCGCCAGCGATTACGCGCCCACACCGGTGACAGGTATCGTTGCGATGCCTGACCGTGCCAGCGGAACTGTGACCCTGACTTGGGAGCCTTCGGAATTGCCGGATAAGGCGATCGGTACGGAGGGCATTACCGAAGAGATCGCCTACGCGGTCTACGGCGGTACGATTGCCGCCGACGGTACGATCAACGGGGATAACGAACTGCTCAAGGGTAAGATGACGATCCTGGGCGCGGTCCGTGACGGAGAGACCACGATCACGCTGCCTGCGGAACTGAACAAGGATTATGTGTACCAGGTCTACGCTTATACCGTGTGTGACGACACGGCGCCCAGCGGTTTTGAGACCGTGACCTATGAGGAACTGGTGAGCGGATATCCGGAGTCGAAGACCTTTACCGGATACCAGAGCAAGCCCAGCGATATGGTGGAAGCAACGACTAAGAGCCAGATCGCGGCGCCAGGCGCACCGCAGAATGTGAGTTACTCGTACAATCGGGATACCGGTATGATCACGCTGAGCTGGACGGCTCCGGCGGATGCGGAGAATGTAGCCGGCTACCGCGTGTACGGTGAGTACAACACCGATGGGACCCAGGTGGAAGTGACAACGGATATGATCACCGGAGAAACCACGTACGAGTACATGGTTCCTGCGGACAGCACGAAGAAGGAATTTATGTTCCAGATCGCGGCTGTGGTTCTGGATCCGGACGTTCCGGGCGCAGAGATCATTGGGACGAAGTCCGCTCCGGTTACAGTGAGCACGGAAGTGCCGCCTCCCAACCCTGACGCCCCGACGATCTTGCGGTATGTGTTTGTGGAAGAGCAAGAGCCTATCCCCGGTGGTGACACGATGCGGCCCCATGGCTATATCCGGCTGTACTGGGCTGCGCCGGAGATCGGAGACAAAGAGACCAACCAGAATATTACGGCGTATACCGTGATGCTGGGCGGTAAGGAAGTCGGCGAGATGCGCAAGCAGACAGACGGCAGCTGGGCTCTGACTTATCCGGAAACCTACAATGGCGTGGTACAGGATGGTACAAAGCCGTTCGAGGCGTTCTATGACGAAGACAGCGGCGAGTACTGCTTCGTGTTTGACTGCACCGAGTGGATGATCTTTGCACCCGACGCTTATGAGGTAGCAGTACGTGCTACTGCGGAGGCAACTGTAGGCGATAAAGTCATTGAACTGTTCTCGGGCCTGCAGGAAACGGTGTTCAAGATTGCTTATGGCAACAACCAGGACACGAATGGGGACGGCTCGGCAGACAACAACATCGATAAGGATAACGATGGTGTGATCGAAGAGACGGCGACGTTGGTGAACATGAATGTGGCCATTGACGCGGTAGGCGCGGATACGGAGTTGACGTTCACGTTATCCAGCAACGGAAGAACTGTGGTACCGGAAGAGAGTATAACGGTAACGAAGAACGAGGATGGGACGTATGCCCTTTCCTTGGCGATGGGCGAAAGCGTAACAGAAGGGCTGTATACGCTGACGATCTCCAAGGTAGGCTACACCAGCTACACCATTACCGATGTTCCCGTGGACCGCAATTCTGCGAACACGCCTATTGAACTGGGTACCGCTACCCTCTATGTGGG
>JAAWQX010000024.1 GCA_022800755.1 Oscillospiraceae bacterium | reverse complement strand
TCTTTTGGCGCCAAAAGAAAAAGGGTTGCATTACCGCAGTAAGATTTCACAAACACCCAAAATCAAAAGCACCCGGCCGCAACCAGGTGCTTTTGATTGATCCGTTTAATACATGCCCATGCCGCCCATATCAGGCGCGGGAGCAGGCGCCGGAGGCTCCGGGATATTCGTCACCAGCGACTCAGTCGTCAGCGTCACAGAAGCCACGGACGCGGCGTTCTCGATCGCGCTGCGGCAGACCTTTGTCGGGTCCACGATGCCCATGGCGATCATGTCGCCGTACACATCTCCGGCGGCGTCGTAGCCATAATTGGCAGTGCGGCTGCGCTTGACCTTATCCAGCACAACAGCGCCCTCCACGCCGGCATTGGCGGCGATCTGGCAAATGGGCGCGGTGAGCGCCTTAGCCACGCACATGGCGCCGGTCTTCTCATCGCCGCTCAGCGTGACAGCAATCGCTTCCGCCGCCTTCGCCGCGGTGACATAAGCGCTGCCGCCGCCGGCGA
Organism: Oscillospiraceae bacterium; assembly: GCA_022800755.1. Classification (GTDB taxonomy): domain Bacteria; phylum Bacillota; class Clostridia; order Oscillospirales; family Oscillospiraceae; genus HGM13010. The sequence goes on along the minus strand of JAAWQX010000024.1, from coordinate 10,292 downwards.
CAATGCCCTCTTCCACCGCCGCGCGGGTAGCGTTCAGCGCATCCTCGATGCGCAGGCGCTTCTCCTGCATCTCGGTCTCGGTAGCCGCGCCGACCTTAATGACCGCCACGCCGCCGGACAGCTTCGCCAGCCGCTCTTGCAGCTTCTCCCTGTCGTACTCGGAAGTAGTGTTCTCCATTTCCGCCATGATCTGTGCGGTGCGGGCCTTGATATCCTTTTTCGCGCCCTTGCCGTCCACGATGGTGGTGGTCTCCTTGGTGATCTTCACCTGCCGAGCCTGGCCGAGCTGGTCCATGGTGGCGGAGGTCAGTTCCATGCCCAGATCCTTGCTGATGACCTCGCCCTTGGTGAGAATGGCGATATCCTGGAGCATTTCCTTGCGCCGGTCGCCGAAGCCGGGGGCCTTGACGCAACAGACGTTCAGCGTACCCCGCAGTTTGTTGAGAATGAGGGTCGCCAGGGCCTCGCCGTCCACATCCTCGGCGATGATGACCAGCTTTTTCTTGGTCTTGAGCACCTGCTCCAGCAAAGGCAGGATGTCCTGAATATTGGAAATGGTCTGATCGGTGATGAGGATGGAAGCGTCGTCCAGCACGGCCTCCATCTTCTCGGTATCCGTGACCATATAGGGGCTGATGAACCCACGGTCGAACTGCATCCCTTCCACGACCTCGGAGTACGTCTCCGCGGTGCGGGACTCCTCGATGGTGATGACGCCGTTTTGTCCGACCTTCTCCATGGCCTCGGCGATGAGCGCGCCGATGACCTCGTCGCCGGAAGAGATCGTGCCCACGCGGGTGATGTCGCTGGAGCCGGACACAGGCTGGCTGTTTTTACGGATGGCGTCCACAGCGGCCTCAGTAGCCTTGGCGATGCCCTTGCGCATGACCATGGGATTCGCGCCGGCAGCGAGGTTTTTCAGACCCTCGTTGATCATGGCCTGGGCCAGAATGGTGGCGGACGTGGTGCCGTCGCCGGCCACGTCATTGGTCTTGGTGGACACTTCCTTAATCAGCTGCGCGCCCATATTCTCAAAGGGGTCTTCCAGTTCGATTTCCTTAGCGATGGTCACGCCGTCATTGGTAATGAGGGGCGCGCCGTACATTTTATCCAGCACCACATTGCGGCCCTTAGGCCCCAGGGTGATTTTCACGGTATCCGCCAGCTGGTTGATACCGGATTCCAGCTTTTTCCGGGCCTCTTCCCCGTAAACGATCTGCTTAGCCATTTATATGAACCTCCTTATTTATCAGCTACGATAGCCAGAATATCTGCCTGCTTCACAATGAGCAGTTCCTCGCCGTCGATTTTCACATTGGTGCCGGAATACTTCCCGGTGATGACCTTCTGGCCCTTTTTGACTTCCATTTTAACGTCCTTGCCGTCGACCACGCCGCCGGGGCCGACTTCAATGACCTCGAAAATCTCGGGCTTTTCCTGGGCGGCGGAGGAGAGGATCAGGCCGCTTTTGGTCTTTTCCTCGGCCTTGACCTGCTTCAGAACCACGCGGTCTGCCAAAGGTTTCAGTTTCATGTTGATGCCTCCTATTGAATTAAAAAATATACAAACGAAAAACCTGTGATTGGCACTCGTTATCTTTGAGTGCTAATCACAGGTATCATAATAGCGCAAGTATATGGAATGGTCAAGAGGAAATTTTCAAAAAATTGAAAAATTCACAAGATTTTCATAAATCTTGCATTTCTAAGGACAAATTTCGGGATCCTAAGCCCGAAAACCGGAAATCAAACGGTAAGTTCGGCAGTTCTGCGGTTGAAATAGGCCATGTCAGCGGGATGCAGAAACCGCAGGCCGCCGGGAATGAGCTTCATTTCCGCGTCATCGGTGACGTACCCCTCGCCGTCCAGATTGACCACAAACGGCTCCGCACCTTGGATCCGCAGGGCATCCGTCTGCACATGGGTGATATACCTGGCCATGTCCCGGTAGCGCCCCTTGCCGTATTTCATGAACAGCAGGGGAAGCTGCGCGCGCTTCACGCCCCGGACAATGAGCACATCTAAAATCCCGTCATCCGGCCGGGCCTCCGGCACAGGATTAAAGCTGCCGCCGTACCAGGTACCGTTGCACACGCAAACGGCGGTCATTTCCCCCTGAAAGGTCAGTCCGTTCATGGTAACGGTGAGGTCATCGGTAACTTTCCGGCAGAAATTCACCAGCGCTGAGACAATATATGCGTTTTTTCCTTTCCCGATGACAGGAATTTTATCAAACTCATGCACGCCCACCCCCACGCGGCTGTCCAGCCCCACGGAGGTGATATTCAGCGCGAAGCGGTCGTTGACCTGAATAATGTCCAGCGGCGAAACCGGCCCATCCACCAGTGCGGCGAAGTTTTTAAACTTCGCCTGCTCATCGCCGAAGGTCTTGACGAAATCATTCCCGGTGCCGCAGGGGAAGCAGCCCATGGCCACATTGTCCCGCAGGGCGCAGGCGGCGGCGCACTCATTGATGGTGCCGTCCCCGCCGCAGGCGTAGACCCGCAGGTCGTCACAGTCCGCGGCGTCCCGGGCGATTTTCCCGGCGGCGTCCATGGGCGCCTTGGTGATATAGATTTCATAATCCTCGTCCCGCCGCTCCATAGTCTGATTGATTAGGGTGGTCACGAACGTAGTCCGCCCGCCCTGCCGCGCCGCGGGATTGACGATGAATAGGTGCTTCATAGTGTCACTCCTGTGCTTCAAGGTGGAAAAGAAGTTTTGCGGAATCTTCAAAGGCGCTGTGCCTTGTGAGAGAATAGGATTTCCCGTTTCGATAAAGCCCGCCGCGGGCGGTTCCGATGACATCCTCAGAGCCGTCATCCATGGCAAAAGTGAAGCAGACTTCCGGCTCAACAAAGCACTTTCCGCAGCGGAAGGGGCTATACTGCAGGTCCTGTACAAGGCTGCATGCCATTTCGATACGCTCCGGGTCGGTCAGAACGGCCGTCATGACTTTATCCTCCGTGAAAGTGCCGTGAGCGTAGACCCCCACAGACACCACATGTTCCGGTTCAGGCGCGTCCATGAGCCACATACCGTACCAGCCCTTGCCCAGAAAGAATCCGCACAGGAACAGGCAAACCGGAAGCACCACATGAAGGATCGTCCGTTTTTTCATTTTCATCACCGGTACATAAACAAATCGCACTTGATCGTCCCATTATACAGCTTCCGCTTTTTCACCGCCTGGGCGCCGAAGGCCCGCTCAAACTCCGTATGGGAACTCAGCAAATACAACTCCCACCCGGACAGCGCCCGGAACGCCTTGCCGAACGCGGTGTACAGCGCCTGGGCCTCCCGCTTTTCCATGAGCCGTTCCCCGTAAGGCGGATTCGTCACGATGACGCCCCGTTCCGTACTTCTGGAAAACTCCCGGGCGTCCGCCACGTCAAAAACGATGCAGTCGTCCACCCCGGCGCGCTTGGCGTTTTCCCGCGCCATAGCCACGGCCTTGGGGTCGATATCCGATGCGAAAATGCGGTACTCCCCGGCAAACTCCCGTTCCCGGGCCTCGTCCGCCGCCACCCGCCAAATGGACGGGTCCAAAAAGCCCCATTTCTGCCCGGCGAAGGGCCGGTTCAGCCCCGGCGCGCGGTTTTTCGCCGCCAGCGCCGCTTCAATGGCGATGGTGCCGCTGCCGCAGAACGGGTCGCAGAACTCCCCACGTCCCCGGTACCCGGCGATATCCACCATAGCGGCGGCGAGGGTCTCCCGCAGGGGCGCGGCGACGTGGGCGGGCCGGTATCCCCGCTTAAACAGCCCCGGCCCGGTGGAATCCAGATACAACACCGCCTGATCTTTCATAATGGCGAACTGAATCTGATATACCGCCCCATCCTCCGGCAGCCAGGAAACACGGTACTTCCCGCCCAGCCGGTCGGCCACGGCCTTTTTCACGATCTTCTGGCAATCCGGCACGGAATGCAGCGCGCTGTCCAGACTGTACCCTTTCACGGGAAAGGCCCCGTTTTTGGGAATATAGTCCTCCCAAGGCAGCGCCTTCACGCCCTCGAACAATTCATCGAAAGTCCGCGCGGAAAACCGCCCCAGCACCAGCAGCACCCGCTCCCCGAACCGGGACCGCAGGTTGGCCCGGGCCAGCCCCAGCTCGTCGGCGGAGAAATACACCCGCCCGTTTTCCGGGGCCACGTCCCGCATCCCCATATGCCGCAGTTCATTGCCCACAAGTCCCTCCAGCCCGAACAGGCACGGGACGCAAAGTTCAAGTTTCAAATCCAATCCTCTCAGTCGTCGTCTCTGAAGAAATCCTCAAAATAATCCCTGGTCACATCGCTTTTCCGGGGCGGCTCGCCGGGATGCTGGGCGCGGTATTCCTCCCGCCGTGCGGCGGCGAACATCCGGTCCCGCTGGGCCTGATCCCGCATCTGCTGGCGCTGGAGCTTTGCCTCCTGCAATTCCCGCTGCCGCTGGCGGTAAACGATACGGTACCGCACCACCAGCACGATATACAGCAGCAGTATCCCCAGCAAGACCCCCACAGTCACGCGCACCCAGCCGATTTTAAACGTCTCCTTGATAGTTGCGCCCATAGACTGCAAATAACTCAGATCCACCGACCGGTTGGCCACCAGATTGGCGGTGCCGTAAACAACGCCGTCCAAAGACACGGAGATGCTGCCGAGGATATCCCCCTCGTTCACTGGGGCCTGGCACCCGCCCTGCTCGTCATAGATGGTGACGGTCTTTTCCAGCATTGTCAGGTCAGCGTCATTGGGCAGCACCGCCGGGATCGCGGACTGCGCCCGCAAAGCGACACTGTCCGCGTCACTGCCGAGCCGCACAGGGATCTCGGTGATCAGCTCATTGGCGGCGATGACGTCCTGCCGGGTGTAGTTGTTGAACACCCAGTCGTACAGATGGATGGAATCGGTAAAATTGGAAAAATCCCGGAACCCGTTGGCGTTTTCCTCCAGCACGCCGCCCATGACCACCGCCAGCAGCTTAATGCCGTTTTTCTCCGCGGCGGACACCAGGCAGTACCCGGCGGCGTTGGTGTGTCCGGTCTTGATGCCGATGGCCGGTTCATAGTAAAAGCCCTTGTATACGGAATCCACGCTGATAAGCCCGTTGGTATTGGTCAGGTCCCGGACCTTAGAGCGGTTGGTGGCCTGCACGGTATACCGGGCGGTATCGCTGATGGTCACAAAATCCTCGTATTCCATGGCTTTCGTGGCGATACGCGCCATATCCAGCGCGGTGGTGTAGTGCTCCTCACTGGGCAGCCCGTGGGTATTGGAAAAATGGGTGCCGGTGCAGCCCAGCTCCGCGGCCCGCTGATTCATCCGGTCCACGAACGCGGAGGTGCTGCCGCACAGGTACATGGCCAGAATATTGCAAGCCTCGTTGGCGCTGGCGAGCAACGTGCAGTACAGCAGGTCCTTCAAAGACATGGTCTCGCCCTCCACGATGCTGGCGGTACTCCCGGCCTCGTCCTGGTCAAAGTTGAACCCCGGCGGTGCGGTGACCATATCGTCCATGGTGACTTCCCCCGCCTGCACCGCCTCGATGACCACCATAGCGGTCATGATTTTGGTCAGGGACGCGGGATAGACCTTGGACTGCTCATTCTGGCTGAAATACACATACCCGGTCTCCCGGTCCACCAGATACACCGCGGCGGACTTGACCGCGGGCGCGTCCTCGGCATAGGCGCAGGGGGCCATCAGCCCGGCGCAGAGGGCCAGCAACAGCAGTATGGAAAGAATTCTTGATTTTTTCATATGCAGCTCCAGAAATTTATGGTATAATAAAAACTGTTCTGTAAAAAAGACACCTGTACAGTTTCCATTATACCGGGCAAGCCCGTCAAAATCAATACGGAAATTGTTGATATCTGTCGAATCCCGGCGGAAAAACACGAAAGGTACGCTGCATGAAAATTCTGGTGGTAGATGACGAAAAGATGCTGGTAAAAGGCATCAAGTTCAATTTAGAGAACGAGGGCTACGAGGTAGAGCCGTGCTATGACGGCGCGGCGGCGGTAGAGCAGGCCCGCACGGGGGAGTACGACCTGATCATCCTGGACCTGATGATGCCGCAGACGGACGGTCTCACGGCCTGTCAGCAGATCCGCATGTTCTCCACGGTCCCGATCATCATGCTCACGGCCCGGGGGGAGGATGCGGACAAACTCCTGGGCTTTGAATCCGGCGCGGACGACTACATCACCAAGCCGTTCAACATCCTGGAACTGAAAGCCCGGGTCCGGGCCCTACTCCGGCGCAGCGGGGTCACGGCGGCCCGCACGGGCAGCCAGGAGAGCCTTTTAACGAAAGGCGCCATCACCCTGGACACCGCCAAGCGGGAAGCGCGAAAAGACGGGGTCCCCGTAGAGCTGACCATGAAAGAATATGACCTGATGGAGTTTTTCATGAAGCGCCCGGGGAAAGTTTTCAGCCGGGAGACGCTGCTGGACCTGGTGTGGGACTACGATTACCAGGGGGACATCCGCACGGTGGACGTACACATCCGCCGCTTGCGTGAGAAGCTGGAGCCGAACCCGGCCCAGCCGGAATACATCTTGACAAAATGGGGAGTCGGATACTACTTTGTGGATTGAGAGAAACGGCCGCTGGGTCCAACGGCTCAAGGCGCTGCCCTGGCCCCGTGGGACGGTGCGCCTGCAAATTACGGTGGTGTTCCTGGCGTTCACGGTGCTTTTGCTGGGGGTGCTGAACACCTACCCGGTGATCTCCACCCGTGACGCGGTGGTCCGGGACAAGGAGCAGTCCCTCACGGCGACGGCGGCGGTGATTTCCTCGGCGCTGTCGGGCCTGGACAGCCTGAACAGCGAGAACGTGAACCAGGTCATGGAGATTTTAGACGTGACCGGCGTGACACGCATATTCATCACCAACGAGCGCGGCTCGGTGGTGTACGACACCTGGGGCGAGCTGGTAGGCTCCAATGTCACGGGGGCGTACCCGGTGCTGGAGCAGTCCATGGCGGGGCAGATGGTCTTCACGTCGCAGTACACCCATAAGCAGGCGTTTTCCAGCACGGCGGCTGCCCCGGTGATGGTGGGCGGCACGCTGATCGGCAGCGTGTACCTTGCGGAGACGGACGCTGCCCAGGCGGACATGATCGGCGGCATCCAAAGCCGTCTGCTGACCATGTCCGCGGTGCTGGCGCTGATCGCCGTGGCCCTGTCCGCGGCGTTCTCATCGGCCCTGACCCTGCGCATCAAGCAGCTGCGTGCGGCGGTGCGGGTGGTGCAGGCGGGGGACTACACCCAGCACATCGAGACCCGCGGCAGCGACGAACTGACGGACCTGGGCGAGGAATTCAACAGCATGACGGACATCCTGCGCCGCACGGAGGAATCCCGCCGGCAGTTCGTATCCGACGCGTCCCACGAACTGAAAACGCCCCTTGCGTCCATCCGCCTACTGACAGACAGCATCCTGCAAACCGAGAACATGGACAAAGCCACCACCTTGGAGTTTGTAGAGGACATCGGGGAATCCGCGTCCCGTTTACAGCGCCTGTCGGAAAAGCTGCTGGACCTGTCCCGCCTGGACAGCGTCACGCCGCCGGAGCGCGTCCCGGTAGACCTAAGCGCGGCGGCGGAACGGACCCTGCGCCTGCTGTCGCCCCTGGCGGCGGAAAAAGAAGTGACCCTCACCTGCGCTGCCCCGGCCCCGGTCTACATCCTGGCGGGGGAGGACGACATCTCCCAAATCCTGTTCAACCTTACGGAAAACGCGGTAAAATACAACACCCCCGGCGGCGCCGTGACCGTGACCGTGACCGGCGGAGACACAGCGGTGCTCACCGTAGCGGACACCGGCATCGGCATCCCGGAGGAGGACCTGCCCCACATTTTTTCCCGTTTCTACCGGGTAGACAAAGCCCGCAGCCGGGAAGCGGGAGGCAGCGGCCTTGGCCTGTCCATCGTGTCTGACGCCGCGGCGCTCCACGGCGGCAGCATCGAAGTGCGTCCCAACCACCCCCGGGGAACGGTCTTCCAAGTGACCTTCCCCGCCTACGAAGGAGAACCGAACCCATGAAACTACCCATCCCCAACCGGGCGGTGCATGACATATACGAACTCACGCCGGACTTTTTGCGGTCGCGAAACATCACCTTACTGCTCATGGACCTGGATAACACCCTGGCACCCTACTCCACCGACGAAGCGACCCCGGCCCTGAAAGCGTGGATCGCGTCCATGAAAGCGGCGGGAATAGAGCCGTTTTTATTCTCCAATAATAAAGGCGACCGCCCATCGATTTTCGCCCGCCAGCTAAACGTAGACTACGTCAAGCTGGCCCACAAACCCAAACAAGCGGCATTGCGCCAGGTCCTGACCCAAAAAAGCACTCCGATCGAGCGCGTTTGCATCATCGGCGACCAGATATACACCGACGTCCTATGCGGCAGCATCGCCGGGGCATACACCGTGGTCGTGCGGCCCATCAGCCTGAAAAACCCGCTCCACGCCCTGCGCTACGCCGCGGAAACCCCATTCAGACTTTTATACAAGGTGAAACAAACATGACCAATCTCGAAAAACTCCAGCACGCCGTAGCGTCCTCCGGCCTGGAAGCGCTGCTGCTCATCGACCCGAAAAACCGCTTCTACGCCACGGATTTCCAAAGCTCCGCCGGCGCGGTGGTCATCACGCCGGAGGACGCGTGGCTGTTCACAGACTCCCGCTACATCGAAGCGGCCCAGTCCGCGTCCCAAAACCGCTACCACGTGGCGCAAAACGACCGCGCCCACTCCCTGGGCGACCTGGTACAACAGGTGCTCAAAGCCCGGAACGTCACCAAATTAGGCGGCGAGGAGCACTCCCTCAGCCACGACGACTACCTCTCCTACGAAAAAGCCGTCGGCATCCCCCTGATCCCCGCCCAGCAGCTCATCATGGACCTCCGGGCCGCGAAAAGCGCCGACGAACTCACCCGTATGCGCCAAGCCCAATCCATCACCGACGCAGCCTTCACGGAGATCTTAAACTTCCTGCGCCCCGGCGTAACGGAGCAAGCCGTGGCGGCCCGCCTAATGTACGAAATGATGCGCCGTGGCGCCCAGCGCATGAGCTTTGACCCCATCGTCGTCACCGGCCCGCGCAGCAGTATGCCCCACGGCACCCCCGGCGAAACGCCCTTGCGCCCCGGCGATTTTGTGACCATGGACTTCGGCTGCGTGTACGGCGGCTACTGCTCGGACATGACCCGCACCGTGGCCATCGGCCACGCCACCGACGAAATGGCGGCGGTCTACAACACAGTCCTGCGCGCCCAGCAAGCGGGCATCGCCGCGGCGAAGGCGGGCATCCCCGGCAAAGCCGTAGACAAAGCGGGCCGTGACGTGATCGAAGCGGCGGGCTACGGCGCGTATTTCGGCCACGGCTTCGGCCACAGCCTGGGCCTGGACATCCACGAAAGGCCCAACGCCTCGCCCACGGAATCCCGACCCATGCCGGACGGCTGCGTCTGCTCGGCGGAGCCGGGCGTCTATCTGCCGGGAAAATTCGGCGTACGCATCGAAGACGTGGTAGTGTTCCGGGAAAACGGCTGCGAGGACCTGACGAAATCACCGAAAGAATTGATTATCGTATAAAAACTCTTGCAATATCACGGGATTTCATGTAAAATAAACTGAATTATTGGGAGAAATTCCTTTTGATACACACAAACAATGTTTGGAGGATCTGATTATGGCAACGATCACAGCAGGCGATTTCAGAAACGGCGTGACTTTTGAGATGGACGGCCAGGTCATGCAGGTGGTAGAATTCCAGCACGTCAAGCCGGGCAAAGGCGCGGCGTTTGTACGCACGAAGATGAAGAACGTGATCACCGGCGCGGTGACGGAAACGTCCTTCAACCCCACGGCGAAGTTTGAAGCCGCGTCCGTGGACCGCAAGAACATGGAGTACAGCTACAGCGACGGCAACCTGTACTACTTCATGGACCCGGAGACCTTTGAGCTGGAGCCCATCGACGAAGGCACCCTGGGGGACAACTTCAAGTTCGTCACAGAGAACATGGTCTGCACGGTATCGTCCTATAAGGGCAAGGTATTCCTGGTAGAGCCGCCCACGTTCGTGGAGCTGACCGTCACTGAGACGGACCCGGGCTTCGCGGGCAACACGGCGACGAACGCCACCAAGCCCGCCACGCTGGAGACGGGTGCGGAGATCAAAGTCCCGCTGTTCGTCAACCCCGGCGACAAGCTGCGCATCGACACCCGCACCGGCGAGTATCTGGAGCGCGCGAAGTAAAAAACAAAACAAAAAAACGCTCCCCGATCGATCGGGGA
>JAAWQX010000003.1 GCA_022800755.1 Oscillospiraceae bacterium | reverse complement strand
TTCCGCTGCTGAAAAGCAATTGCTTTTCAGCAGCGGAATTTTTGTGGAATTACTTTTTCAGCTTCAGCCCGTCCTTGAACGCTTCGCCGACACGCTCAGATACTTTGTAGTAGCCGTGAGTGTACGGGTCAAAGGCGATGGCATCTACCAGCGACATATCGATTTTGCCATTTACCATAACGCGCTCGTCTGCGGTGATGCTGATGACCTTGCCAATCACGCCGCAGCCATATTCACTGTCTTGATATTCAATAAACTCACATTCGAGACACAATGGAAACTCATTGATAACAGGGGCGTCCACGGTTTCGGCTTTACTGGCGGTCAGCCCGCTGCGTGCAAACTTGTCGGCGGCCCGGTTTCCCGACTCCAGACCGAAATAATCCGCCTCGACCAAGTGGGCGGTATCTGCGATACTGACGGTGAAAGCGCGCCGTGCCTTGATATTTTTCACGGTCTTATGACTTTCGGTCAGATTCAGCGTTACGGTTCCGACCTCCTGCATCGTACCCCAGGCTGCGTTCATCACGTTGACGCTCCCGTCTTCGTTATAGGTTGCAATCATCAAAACAGGCATCGGGAAAATACCCTCAGTGGCGTTGAGCTTTATTCTCATAACAAGTACCTCATTTCGTTTATAGAGTTGACAGAAACGGTCATTGACGGTATTATTATACCGACAACTATAAGAAATTCAAGTACTATCATTTTAGAAAGGTACCATCTTAGAGGATAGCGGGTTATGATAAAGAATTTTATTGAGAATGCAAATTTTGAGGACACCGGGTTCAGCTATACTTTGTCTCTCATATCCGGTAAGCACAAAATGATTATCCTTTACTGCCTGATGGAGTATAAGGTTGTGCGGTTTAACGAATTGAAACGATATTTGAAAAATATATCCGATAAAACGCTCAGCATGAATCTGAAAGAGTTGGAATCAGACCGACTGATTATCAGAACGGAGTATCCGCAAGTTCCGCCAAAGGTAGAGTACAGCCTCAGCGACCGTGGAAAATCTCTGATGACCGTTTTGGATCAATTGTGCGTCTGGGGCGAGGAGAACAGATTGAATTGACAGAAGAGTATCCATAATCGATTATCTGAAAAGCGTCCATAAGGAGAACACAAAATAAAGCCCGCCGAAGGTGGGCTTTATTTATTTTGCCACGATAACTTCGATTTCGCACAATACGCCTTTCGGCAGATCCTTTACTGCCACGCAGGAGCGGGCGGGCTTACCGGTGAAGTATTCGCCGTAGATGGCGTTGAATGCGGCGAAGTCGCCGATGTCGGCCAAAAAGCAAGTGGTCTTGACCACGTGGCTGAAATCCAGGCCCGCGGCTTCCAGGATGCCCTTTACATTCTCGCAGACCCGAATGGTCTGTTCCTGGATGGTGCTGCCGACGACCTCGCCGGTTTCGGGGGAGAGGGCGATCTGTCCGGAAGCGAACAGGAAGCCGTTGGCTTCGATGGCCTGGGAATAGGGGCCAATGGCGGCGGGGGCCTTGTTGGTACTGATATAGTTCATGGTAACGCGTCCTTTCAATCTAAAATTTCATAGCCTGCCTGGGAGAGCACCTCCCAGATCTGCTGCACGTGGGCGGGGTTCCGGGTCTCCAGCACCATGGACACCACGCAGCTGTTCACTTCGGAGGACTTGGCCTCCCGCTTGTGCTCCACGCTCATAATGTTCGCGCCGGTGCTGCCTACGGCCTGGAGCAGGTCCATCAGATGCCCGGGCTGGTCGATGACCTTGGTGGTCAGTTCCGTGATGCGGCCGCTTTTGGTCAGGCCCTTGGTAATGACCCGGGACAGGGTGCTCACGTCGATATTGCCGCCGGAGACGACGCAAACGGTCTTTTTCTCCGAGACGTCCACCTTGCCGAACATCACCGCGGCTACGGGGGTAGCGCCGGCGCCCTCGGCTACGGTCTTTTGGGTCTCCATCAGCGCCAGGATGGCGGAAGCGATTTCGTCATCCGTGACGGTGACGATTTCGTCCACGTATTTCCGGCAGTACGTAAAGGTCAAGTCTCCTGGCTTTTTCACGGCGATACCGTCAGCGATGGTGGCGACCTTGGGTAATTCCTCCGGTTTCCCGTCCCGCAGAGCGTTGACCATGCTGGGCGCGCCGGCGGCCTGTACGCCGATGATCTTGCAGCCGGGCTTGATCTGCTTGACCACAAAGGCAATGCCGGAGATCAGTCCGCCGCCGCCGATGGGCACCACGATCTGTTCCACTTCCGGCAGCTGGCTGAGCACCTCCAGGGCGATGGTGCCCTGTCCGGCGATGACGTAGGGGTCGTTGAACGGGTGGGCGAAGGTGTAGCCGTGTTCTTTGGTCAGGCGCTCGGCTTCCCGGGCGGCATCATCGTAAACGCCGTCCACCAGTACCACCTCGGCCCCGTACTTTTTTGTGGCTTCCACCTTAGCCAGCGGCGCGCCGGCGGGCATACAAATGACTGACTTTACCCCCATTTTCGACGCGGACAGCGCCACGCCCTGGGCGTGGTTCCCAGCGGAGCAGGCGATGACGCCCCGTTCCTTTTCCTCCGGGGAGAGGTTATGGAGTTTGTTGTACGCCCCTCGAAGTTTAAATGAGCCGGTAAGCTGCAAATTCTCCGCTTTGATGAACACATTTTCCCCAAACGCGGGGGCGGGGGTCAAGGGTGTGACCCGGGCGAGCCAGGTCAAAGCCCGCTGGGCCTCATAGATCATTGCCAATGTAAGCATCACAGATTCCTCCATTCTATGAACAGGATACCCAAAACCGCAAGAAAGCACCCCTCCGGGTGCTTTCTTTTTCCAAATTACATCTGGAAAGTATGGATGTAGTTGTCGATAGCGGCCTTGATGACCTCCACGGCGGCTTCCCGGTTTTTCACCTCGTCCACGACGGTCTCCTTGCCCTCCAGGTTCTTGTAGACCTGGAAGAAGTGCTTGATCTCCTCGAACATGTGGTGGGGCAGCTCAAAAATGTCCTTGACGATGACGTAATTGGGGTCAGTAAAGGGGACGCAGATTATTTTTTCGTCATTTTTTCCGCCGTCCAGCATGGTGATGACGCCCAGAGGGTAGCAGCGTACCAGAGTCATGGGAGCGATTTCCTCCGAGCAGATGACCAGGGCGTCCAGGGGGTCACCGTCGTCGCCGTAGGTCCGGGGGATGAAGCCGTAGTTGGCGGGGTAGTGGGTGGAGGTGTACAGGATGCGGTCCAGCCGGAGCATCCCGGTCTCCTTATCCAACTCGTATTTCTGCTTACTGCCCTTGCTGATCTCGATGACTACCTCGAAATCTTCGGGCTTTATTCTGGAAGGCTTGATGTCGTGCCAGATATTCATGCTCATAACGCTCTCCTCTTTCTTTAGGTTTCTATGGGGATATTATCGTATCAAATAGCCCCGGTGTCAAGGGGAAAACGTGCGGGGAGAAAAAGTTTTGCAAATTTGCACGGGCTGGGGTAAAATATCCGGTAAAAGGAGTGGTGTTATGAGACGCAAAGACCGGGAAGTCACCGATTTCCAGACTATGGTGGACATCATGTCCCGATGCCGGGTGTGCCGCCTGGCGCTCAATGACGGGGAGGTGCCGTACCTGCTGCCGGTGAACTTCGGCATGGAGGTGCAGGGCGGGACCGTGACGCTGTATTTTCACGGCGCGGCGGAGGGGCGCAAGTACGAACTGATGCGCAAAGACCCCCGGGCGGCGTTTGAGATGGACTGTGAGACGGTACTGTGCTCCGATCGGGCGGCGGGGAACTGCACCATGGCGTACCAGAGCGTGATCGGCCGGGGCCGCATCGCGTTTTTGGAGGGGGAGGAAAAAGTCCGCGCCCTGGACATCCTCACCGCCCACTACCACCCGGAGGGCTTCGACTATGACCGGAGCGTGATCCCCGCGACCACGGTGTACAAGCTGACCGTGGAATCCATGACCGGGAAGATCCGGCCCAAACTGTGAACTTTTTGTAAGATTCTTACAACTTGCGATTGACTTTTCTAGCATACGTTGTATAATTTAATTAAGAGGATGAAACCATTTCAGCGTAAGGAGGTATCGTTATGTTTGTGAAAGCCAGAATGACCCCGAATCCCGTGACAGTCACGCCGGACGTGAGCGTTTCCGAGGCGTTCAGCATCATGAAAGAGCGGCAGTTCCGCCGGATTCCGGTGGTGCAGGGCGGCAAGCTCATCGGCATCGTGACGGAAAAGGAACTGCAGCAGGTCTCCCCCTCCAAAGCCACGAGCCTGAGCGTGTTTGAGCTGAACTACCTGCTGGAAAAGACCACCATCAAGGACGCCATGAGCAAAGACCCCATCACAGTGCAGGACGATGACCTCATAGAAAAAGCGGCCCTGCTCATGCGCACGAATAAGGTCGGCGCCCTGCCGGTGATGCACGGCGACAAGCTGGTGGGCATCATCACCGAATCGGATATTTTCGACGCGTTTATCGACACCATGGGCTTCCGCAACCCCGGAGTGCGTCTGGATCTGTGCCTGCGGGACCCCGGCGGGGATATCCCGGCGGTGACCCAGGTCATCAGCCAAGCCGGGGGCAAGATCAGCCATCTGACCATGTATGGCGACGGGGAGTTGGTTGTCCGCATTTCCGAGGAACGGTCCGAAGCGGTCATCAAGGCGCTGACCGACGTGGGATTTTTGAAGTAAGGAAAGCGCGCGTATCATGAAGCTGAAGCAAATCGTCAGCGCGGCGGCGCTTTTGGCGGCCGGGCTGTGGGTGTTGTCGCTGATCCCGTTTTCCAGCACCATCCGGCAGGAGATTCCGGCCAATATTTACACCGACGGCGCGGTAACGTCCACGACTACAGTGACCATAGACGGAAAACGCACGAACTACATAGTGCGGGAAAACAGCTATTTCGGTGAGTTTTCCCTCCCCGAAGTGCCGCGCACCGAAAGAGAGGGCGTGAACGTGTCCATCCGGTGGAACGACGCGAAGACAAACACGCAATTTCTCATATACCACACGGCGGGAACGTCAATCTCCCTGATTCCTGGACGTATTGCCATCAGCGAGGATATGACGCGCTTTGCGTGTTACCTTGAGGACGGAACGGTGCTCGCCACGTCCGATGAGGCCTATAAAAATTACACCGCGCATGTCACGTATGACTCGGAAACGAGGCTTACCACCATTGACGGCGCTGTCCCCGCAATCTAAAACGAAAAACACCGGCAGGCTCTTGCCTGCCGGTGTTTTTTACGTGTCCCGCCAGCGTTTGCACTGTTCGATGCGCGCGCCGTCGTCGCCCTGCTGGGGGTCGTAGGCGAATTGCCGCAGCAAGTTGCAGGGGAAGTCCCCGCACTGTCCGCAGTGGGCGTGTCCCTTTTGCTCGCAACAGTCCTTTACCGGGCAGGTGTCGCCCCAAAAGGGCGCTTTGATTTTTGTGCAGCCGGGGCAGTTCATTTGCTCCCGGTAGGCGCACTGGCTGCACAGCAGTCCGCATCTGGATTCGGTCATATAGCGTTCCTCCCTTTGGATTTTCCGCCATTGTATCATGCCGAACAGGACAAGGTTCTGTCATGTTTCGAGATAAAACGACAAAATCTCCCGGGCTTGCCGGGACAGGTCTTCCCGCAGTTCCTCCGGGGCGAGTACCCGCGCCCGGCTGCCGAAGCTGAGTACCCATTGCCGCATATTCTCATATCCGGCGAAGCTCCGTTCCAGATATAAGCCTTCATCGGTCTCCGTATAGCACCCCACGCCGTATTCGTCGATGAGCCGGTAGGCCTCGTCCTCGCGGAACAGCGCCTTGAGCCGGTAATTTTCCTGGGAAAGATACGCGTCCCGGGTCAGTTCCTCCAGAGGCAGTTCCCGCACCATGCCGTGGGCTGCGCCTGTTTCCAAATCCCACAGGCGGTTCAGCTTGAACAGCCGGAATGCCTCCCGCTTCGGGCAATAGCCCCACACATACCAGGCGGACCACTTGAACACCAGCCGATACGGTTCAATGACCCGCCGGGATGTGCCGGTCTGGCAGGCATATTGAAAGGAGATCAGCCGACGGTCTGCGATGGCGGCTTTGATGACATCGATCTTTCGGGTGAGCGACTGCTGGTAATGGGAAGCCAGGTCGATAAAAAACACCTCGTCCGCCGGGGCGGTTTCGACGGAGAATTTCTCTGCCAGCCCTTGCCGTCGGTACGTTTTCGAGACACTGTCCATGCCCATCAGCCCCGCCAGGACGCTTTGCAGTTCCTCCCGGGTAAACACCGTCCGGTCGATGCGGTAGCCCTCGGCAATGGAGATGCCGCCGCCCTGCCCCTGGGTGGTCACGATGGGCAGCCCCGCTTTGCACAGGGCCTCAATGTCCCGGTTGATGGTGCGCCGGGAGACCTCGAATCGCTCCGCCAATTCCGGGGCGGTGGTCCGTTCCTGCCGCAGCAGCAGGGTGAGGATGCCCATGAGCCGGTCGATTTTCACGCGCTGTCCCTCCTTTTTTGAAAAACCCCGCCGGGGCAATCGTCCCGGCGGGGCAGTTTATCCTTCCGTTTCCGAGTGGATGCAAAGTTCCCGGAAATATTCGTAATAGGGTACCAGAAAGTCATAGGCTTCCACCAGTGTGGGTACCAGCGATTGGCTCATAAGCAGCTCGTCCCATTCCCGCCAGCGGCAGTTAATGTCCGGCGCTTTGCGGTTGTACCATAGGTTCAGCGGCGCGGGGGCGGTCCCCTTGGGACGCTTGTACTCCTCGCCGTCGATGAACAGGTCTGTGCGCTTGAGCAGCTTTTTGGTCAGCGCGAGCATCTGCTTTGGCGTTTCATCCAACTCCCGGCGGAAGCGCTCCATCATAATGGGCTTGGCCTCATACATGCCCATGCCGTAAATGTATCCATCCGGGTGCAGGCCGAACCAGAATTCCGGCCGCAGCGTCCAGCGGTCGGCCTTGGGCGCGCGCAGGGAGATCCACAGGTGGTCCTTATACGGTCCCCGTCCGTGGAGCCGCCGGGCATCCCGGTAAATGCGGGACACATGCGCTTCCATGCCCAGCTTTGCGTGCTTATCGTTGAACTGGGCGAGCACTTCCCGGGCCAGTTCGTTGATGGGCCGCTGCACGTGGTCGATATACGCCTGCTTGTGCTCCATGAACCAGGTCCGGTCATTGTTGAATCGAATCCCCCAGAGAAAATCCTGGGTCTGCTGTGTAAATCCAGTAAACACGTAAAAACGCTCCTGTTCATTAAGTTAGGTCGATGCCGAGAATTTTGCAGGACCGCAGTCCCACCACCAGATGGCCGTTATACACCGCCGGGGAAGCCTCCACCTTGCCGCCCAGGTCGAGGGAGGCAAGCTGTTCGCCGGTCTGACCGTCCAGGATGTAAAGATACCCGCCGAAGGTGGTGTACGCTACATAGCATTTCCCGTTGCTGTCGTAGAAATCCACCGGGGACGACCAGCTGTACATTTTTGTGGGGAACTCCCACAGCTTTTCGCCGGTCTTTTTATCCAGCGCCGCCAGAACGCCGGCGGAGACGTTCGGCGTTTTGGACACCGGCACGAACACCCGGTCCGCGCAGTCGCCCTTGCCCACGGCGATGGTGCCCTGCACGCCGCCGGACACGCCGGATTCGGTGCAGCAGGTATAGTCCGTCTGCCAGACGACCTCCCCGGTCACGGCGTCGATCTTCCACACTGGGATGGTGGCGGTGGTCCAGCTGCGCCAGCCCTCATGGAAGGAGGTGCTGATATACACATATGGATGCCCGTTTTCCACATCCAGCACGGGGGTGCAGTTGGTGTCGTCAAGCACATCCTGTACCCACACCAGCTCCAGAGTGTTCAGGTCCAGGCACATGAGCTGCCCGCCGTTGTCGGCCATGATGATGTATCCGTTCCACACCACAGGACTGTCCTCCATGCCCAGCCAGTATTGACTGCCGTTGCGGGTGGACTTATACCGCCATTTCACTACTTCGTCCGGGTCCACGGACACGGCGCCCGTGATGGGGTCGTACTTGGAATTCAAATGAATGAGATACAACACGCCGTTCTCGCCGGGGTGGATGAGGGTGTCCGTCTTGGCGTCGATGAGCGGGGACGCGTCGAACATGCTCCAATCCCTCAGGGCAAAGCGGTCGCCGTTGCCGTAGGTATACAGGATCTCCCCATCAATGAGACTGACCACGAACGCCCGGGAGTTGCCCCGGTTGCTGTGGTAGCCGGACCCCAGGTACAGCAGGGGATAGCCCCGGGGGTCCAGGGCGGGTGTTCCTTTAAAGGTATAGCCGATATTCAGCGGGTCCCGGGTCTTTTCCCCGGATTCCAGGTCGATAAAGTACACATACCCGTCCATGCAGGCGTAAATGACCTCTTTCAGACCAGGGGTATTTTTGGCCCAGTCGTAGAGGTTCATGTTCCGCTGGGTCTCCACGTCCCATTCCACGATGAGGGGCTGGCCGGTCCAGCCGCTGCCGGTCCAGGCGTTGCCGTCCGGGGCGGTGAGGGACCCGGTATTGACTGACCAGGTGTTTTTCAAGGTCTTACCGTCCCAATCCACGGTTCCGTAAGCCGCACCCTGCCGGTAGTTGCCGCCCCGGAAGCCGGGGATGCCCAGAATGTCGGTATAATCCGTCTCCCCGCCGAAGAAGATCTCCCGGCTGGGGGTGTAATTCTCCACCCGCTCGCCGTCAACCTCCACGGCGGTCTCCAGAATCAGGTTTTCCGGTTGTGTATCTGCCACGGCGTGGGCCGTCAGGTCTGCCGGGATGACGTAAGGCGGCAGGGTTGGTTCCGGAGTAGGGCTGGGGGTCTGCTCCGCGATGAGCGGGTCGTCTTCCACATTCGGCCCCTGGGCCTGGGCGCTGTGCAGCAGCATGGACTTAGTGACGAATACCGTCAGCAACGCCGCCAGTGCCGCCAGCAGCAGCACCTCCAGCACAAAAATTGCCATTCCCCCACTTCTGCGGGAATGATTCGGCTCTTGGTTCATTTTACTCTCCACTTTTCCATTCAAATCTCTCTAAAACAGACCACGTTGCCCCCACTTAGCTGGTGTGGTGAACATGGTCGTTGATATGGTCGATGCAGTAGCAGTGGTACCCCGCGCACCGGGAGCAGTAGCGGAATTCCAGATTGGGGAAGTCCGTATCGGTCCGCCCGCAGACCTCGCACCGGCGGTTATAGGGACGGTCCCGGTTTTCCCGGTTGATACGCTTGGCCTCCCGCTTGAAGTCCACCACGTTTTTCTGCCGCTGATAGCGCCCCGCACCTACCAGGTCCCACAGCCATCCGCCGCAGAACACGAAGTAGTTGAGGATGGCGACCAGGGGCAGCAGGTTCAGCGGGAACGGCGCGCTGATGACGCCCAGGGCGAATAGCACCGCATCCAAAATGGCCAGCCACTTGACTTTCACCGGGATGATGAAAAACAGTACAAAGTACGTATCCGGGAACAGCGTGGCGTAGGCGAAGAACAGCGACAGGTTTAGATATTCCACGGAGATATGCAGGCTGATGCCCGTCACCAGCCAAATGATGCTGGAATACAGGATATTCAGCACCATGCCGGACAAATAGAAGATGGTAAATTTCCCGCTGCCCCACTGGGCCTCCAGCTCGCTGCCGATGTTGTAATACAGCAGCATCCAGAAAATCAGCCAGATGTCCGAGGTCTGGGGGATGAACACAAAGGTGATGAGCCGCCACACCTGCCCGTGCTGAAACACCATATCCGGGGCAAAGGTGAGGTTCCCCAGCAGCAGATGGGTGGTGTCCATTTTCGTAAACAGCCATACGGCGAGGTTGCCCAAAACAATAAACATCATCAGCCGGGGGATACCGAACCGGGGGTGGGTCAGGCAGAACCGGTCGATGCGGTCATTTAATTTTCTCATGCGCGCGCCTCCTGGAGGATAGTTATCGTACATTGTATCATATTTTCTTCGAGAATACACTACTTTTTTCCTGCCAGAAACGATAAAAAAGACAAAATTTAATTTTTTTGTCATTTCCAGTAATTTTATACTTCCGTTTTTTCTCCAAGTATGGTATATTTAGTCTGTATCTTTGTGTAATCGAGGAATCAACGTGAAAAACGAAGAAATAAAAGAAGAACGGCAGGACCTGATTGAAGGGCGCAACGCGGTGACGGAAGCGCTCCGGGCAGGCCGCGCCATCGATAAGATTTACCTGGCTAAGGGCGATACGGACAAAGCCCTGGGACACATTGCGTCCACCGCCCGGGCCGCCGGCACCGTGGTGGTGGAGACCGACCGGCATAAGTTGGACCTGATGAGCGTCACCGGCGCACACCAGGGAGTCATCGCCGTGTGCGCCGTGCGGGAGTACGTGAGCATTGACGAGATCCTGCAAATCGCTCAAGAGCGGGAGGAACCGCCGTTCGTCATCATCTGCGACGAAATCAGCGACCCCCATAACTTAGGCGCTATCATCCGCACGGCGGAGTGCGCGGGGGCCCACGGGGTCATCATCCCCAAGCGCCGCAGCGCGGGCATGACCGCTGTTGTGGGAAAGGCCAGCGCCGGGGCTGTGGAGCATATCGCGGTGGCCCGGGTGCCGAATATCACCGCCGCCATTAAGGAACTGAAAGACGCGGGGCTGTGGATCTACGGCACCGCGGCGGATGGGACGAACGAACTGTGGCGCACGGACCTTACCGGCCCCATCGGCCTGGTCATCGGGTCCGAGGGCGAGGGCATGAGCCGTCTGGTGGCGGAAAGCTGCGACTTTACCGTGAGCATCCCCCTGCGGGGCAAGGTGTCGTCCCTGAACGCCTCCGCCGCGGCCGCGGTGCTGATGTACGAAGTGCTGCGGCAGAAATCGAAGTAAAACATTTTTAAGGATGAACCATATGGATATTATCGAAGGCTTGGACCTGTCCGACGCCGCGGCGGATGGCCTGGGGTTCTCTCTGGACGACATTCTGGAGGAATTCAAAACGACCATTCCGGCAAAGCCCGCGCCGGAGCCGCCCCCGGCGGCGCATCCGCCGGCCCGGCCGCTGGAGCTGGATGCAACTGAATATGATGACCTGGATGATGACGTGATCGTCGCCGGGCAGGTATCCAGCGCGCCGCCTGTGCGGGAGCCGGAAGAGACGGTGCGGGAGTACCGTCCCCGCCGGGCCGCGCCGGTGGAGGAAGAGGAGGACGTGCGGGTCTACGCGCCGCCCCCGCGGAAAGCGCAGCCGGCCCGCCCCATGCGGATGAAGGACCCCGACCCGGATCTGCCTGCCCGCCGGGGGACGTCCCGGTTCCGGGCGGTGACGGAACGGACCCGGGAAGAGCCGCCCCGGGAGAAGATCCGCCGGGTGGAGCCGGAACCGGAACCGGTCACGGTGGCAGTGACGGAGGAATACTCTGACGTGGAGGACGTCCGGCAGGACTACGCGGCCTACCAGTCGCCGGAAGAGGTCTTTGACCTGCCTGCCCGGGAGGAAGTCCTGGCCCAGGACCGGCAAAGCGAGGCGTTTTATTCCCGCCTGCGGGATTTCAACGCGGATTTCGGCCTGGACTTCGGGGACGAGGACCCGGAGGAACAGCCCAGAAAACCCCGGAAGCAGCGCCGGGAGATGTCCGGCGCGGCTGCGGCCGCGGCTCCGGTGCTGGACCTGCTGTCCTCTGTGCGTGTGGGTGGCGGACGGCACCGGGAATCCACGGCCTACGAGGAAGCGGACCTGGGCCCGGAGGTCAGCGCCGCCCGGGCGACCCGGTATTACGGCAGCCGCATCAATGTATACCGCTCCCGCTTACATATCGCGGCGGTGCTGTGCGTGATTTTAAGCTGGCTGTCTCTGGGCCTGCCGGTGGCGGGCTCCCTGAAAAATCCGGCGGTATGCGCGTGTATGTGCCTGATTTTGCAGCTGACCATCATGCTGCTGGGCCTGGACATTTTCGTCGCCGGACTGCGAAACCTGCTGCGGGGCCGGCCGGACGCGCAGAGCTTGGTGTCTGTGTCCTGCCTGGCCTCCATTGTGGACGCCTGCGTGGTGATCTACACCCACGGCAACGGCGAGTATCTGCCGTTTTGCGTGGTGTCGGGCGTATCCATGTGTTTCGCGATCTACGGTGCGATGCTCTATTGCCGGGGCCAGCGCTATAACTTCCGGGTGCTCACGCTGCTGCGCAAGCCGAACAGCGTGTCTGTGGAGCAGGGCTTGAGCGAGAATTCGCCCACCGCTCTGCGCACCGGCGGCGCGCCGGAGGAATACATCCATTACAGCGAAGAAGAGGATGCGGGGGAGATGGTGTACGGCATCGTGGCGCCCCTGCTGCTGGCGGCGGCCCCGGTGCTGAGCCTGGCTGCCGTAGTCCTGACGAAGAATTATACTCTGTTTTTCCATGTACTGGCGGCGTTAGCCGGGGCGGCGGCGTCCTTTTCGGCGCTGATTGCGTTCCCGCTGCCGTTTTGCATGGTACAGCAGGAATTGTTCCGATCCGGCACCGCTGTGGGCGGCTGGTCGGGCATCCGGGATATCGGCACTGCCGGGTCTGTGGTCATCACGGATAAGGACCTGTTCCCGTCGGAAACGATCTCCATTGAAAGCGTGCGGATTTTAGAGGGCGTGGACCCGCAGACAGCCATTTCCTATGTGTCCAGCCTGATCTCCGCGTCGGGAAGCTGCCTTGCCCCGGTGTTTACAGAACTGGTGCGGAAAAACAATTGCGGCCTGCAAAGCGTGGGCGAGTTCCGCTGCCACGAGGCGGGCGGCCTTACCGCCATGATCGATGGAGCAGAAGTGCTGGTGGGCAGTTCCACGTTTATGAAGCTCATGGGCATCCACCTGCCCCAGAAGCTGTCGTCGAAAAACTCGGTATTCCTGGCCATCAACAGCCGGCTGGTGGGCATCATCACTGTAAGCTATAAGCCGGTAGTCTCCGTACAGCGGGGCCTGGCGGCGCTGCTGCAAAGCCGGGGCGAAACGATCTTCGCCTCCCGGGACTTCAACATCACCCCCTTGCTGGTGAGCCAGAAGTTCAAGATGCCCACAGACCGCCTGAGTTTCCCTACCTACGCCGAGCGTTACCGCATCACGGACCCCCAGGCGGACTGGACCGGCCCGAAAGCGGCAGTGGTGAAGCGGAAAACGCTCCAGCCGTTTTCCGACCTGGTGACAAAGGCCCGGAAGCTGTATTCCTCCGTGTGTCTGTCGGTGGGATTTTCCGTGCTGTCGTCCATCGCGGGGATGATTTTGATGTTCTTCCTGTGCGCCACATCGGCGTTCGGGTCCGCCACGCCGGGGAACCTGCTGTTTTTCATGCTGCTCTGGCTGGTGCCCACGGCGGTATTCTCTATTGGTATGACGAAATAACATAGCAGGCGTCCGGTTTGACCGGGCGCCTGTTGTTTTTGAAACACCATCAATTCTGCCAAAATCACCGGCCACATTTAATAGTAAATCACATATTGATAAGTTTTCCCCAATCGTGTATAATGTACAAAGATGTTTTGCATAAAAGTGTCAATTTGTTCAAATATACATTGAGAAAGGAATCAACCGAAATGAGCTATGCAACCAACAGCATCCGCAATATCTGCCTGATCGGCCACGCCGGCAGCGGTAAGACCGCGCTGACCGAAAGCCTGCTGTACATGACGGGCGCCCTGGACCGCATGGGCAAAAGCGCCGATGGCAATACCGTATGTGACTACGACCCCGAGGAGACCCGCCGCCAGATCTCGATTTCCGCGGCAGTGGCTCCCATCGATTATAAAGGCTGCCGGATCAACATTCTGGATACCCCGGGCAGCGTGGACTTCTCCGGCGCGGTGATGGAAGCCCTGCGCGCTGCCGACGCGGCGGTCATTGTCTGCTCCGCCAAGGACGGCATCACCGCCGGCCTGGAGCGTGCGTGGAAGTACTGCGAGCAGCGCAACATGCCCCGGTTTATCTACATTTCCAAGCTGGACGAGGAAAACAGTGATTACAACGCTACGTTCGAGGCCCTGCGTGAGAAATTCGGCAACAAGATCGCCCCCCTGGTGGTCCCCATTTGGGATGCCAACAAGAAAGTCACCGGCATCATCGACGTACTCAATAAGCGCGCCTACGAGATGCAGAACCTCAAGCGCGTGGAGATCGAGGTCCCGGAAGGCAAAGAGAGCGTCATCACTGAATTCAATGACGCATTAAAGGAATCTGTCGCGGAGACCAGCGAAGAGTTCATGGACAAATTCTTCGGCGGTGAGGATTTCACCTACGCGGAAATGATCAAAGGCCTGCGCCAGGGCGTGCGGGAGCTGTCCCTGTTCCCGGTCCTGTGCGGTTCCGGCACCACCTGCCTGGGATCCCTGATGCTTATGGACAACATTGTTGACCTGTTCCCAGACCCCACCGAGGGCAACTATCATAAAGCCACCAAGGCCGACGGCGAGACGGAAGAGTTCGTTGTTTCCCCCGGCGGCGTTCCCTCCGCGTTCGTGTTCAAGACCGTGTCCGACCAGTACGGCAAATATTCGTTCATCAAGGTGCTGTCCGGCTCTATCACGTCCGATACGCCCCTGGTAAACGCCCGCACCGGCGAGACCGAAAAGCTGGGCCGTTTGTACAGCTTCTGCGGCAAAAAGAGCACGGAAGTCAAGGAATTGACCTGCGGCGATATCGGCGCCATCGGCAAGATGGATAAGGTCAAGACCGGCGATACCCTGTGCGACGCCCGCAAGGTGGTGTCCCTCAAGGGCATCCCTTATCCCGAGCCCTGCTACTCCATGGCCATCGCGCCCAAGACCAAGGGCCAGGAAGATAAGGTGGCGGCGGGCCTGAACAAGCTCAACGAGGAAGACCCGTCCTTCACGTTCGTGAACAACGCCGAAACGCACCAGATGGTGATTTCCGGTGTCGGTGACATTCAGGTAGACGTGCTGCAAAGCAAGCTGAAGTCCCGTTTCAGCGTAGAGACCGAGTTGTCTCCGGCGAAGGTCGCCTATCGTGAGAAGATCAAGGGAAAAGTGGAAGCCCACGGCCGCCACAAGAAGCAGTCCGGCGGTTCCGGCCAGTTCGGCGACGTGTGGATCCGTTTCGAGCCCCAGGACGAGCAGGACGACATGATTTTTGCCGAGGAAGTGTTTGGCGGCAGCGTGCCGAAGAACTTCTTCCCCAGCGTGGAAAAGGGCCTGCGCAACGCGGTGCAGAAGGGCGTGCTGGCGGGCTACCCGGTAGTGGGCCTGAAAGCGACGCTGTATGATGGGTCCTACCACCCGGTAGACTCCAATGATATGGCCTTCCAGCAGGCGGCGCGCCTTGCGTATCAGGAGGGCATCCCCAACGCGAAGCCCACGATTCTGGAGCCGATTGGTCTGCTGAAAGTGACGATTCCCGACGCGAACTTGGGTGACATCATGTCGGACATTTCCTCCAAGCGCCGGGGCACGGTGCTGGGCATGAACGCCGAGGACGGAATGCAGACGGTGGAAGCGGAAGTTCCCATGGCGGAAATGAGCAGCTACACCATCGACCTGCGTTCCATGACCCAGGCGAGGGGCTACTTCACCCTGGAGTTTGTGCGCTATGAGGAAGCGCCGCAGAACGTGCAGCAAAAGGTCATCGCGGAAGCGAAAGCGAACGAGAATTAAGACAAAAAGAACGCCCGGGCGAACAGCCTGGGCGTTTTTCTTTGGAATCGGAAACCCGTTTCTTTTCTCGCGAAAAGAAACGGGTTTGCATCTCCGCACTGAAGTTTTGCACCCATTTGACATTTCCCCGGTTTTGGGGTAAACTAACAGCATTGAAACTGTCAGGAGTGATACTATGGAACGTGAACCCGCCTCCCGTGAGCCGTCCGGGCCGTCGATTTGGGGCCTGGGCATCTATGTGTGCCTGGCGGCGGTGGTGATCTCTTTGTTGTTCGCCTCCTGCAAAGGCGGGCCGATCTACGATCCCGTGGACACGCCCCCGACTCCCACGCCGCTGATCCAGCCCCAGACAAATACCGACGCGGATGAATAAATACGCAAGAAAAAAGACAGCGGTCAAGCCGCTGTCTTTTCTGTTTTATTTTCCGCCTTTCAAGGCTTTCATACGTAGGCCGTGGTCCAAAATCCGCTTCCGCAGCCGCAGATTTTTCGGAGTGACCTCCAGCAATTCGTCGTCAGCTAAAAATTCCAGACACTGCTCCAGTGACATATTCTTCGGACTGACCAACCGCAGCGCCTCGTCGCTGCCGGCGGCGCGCATATTGGTCAGCTGCTTGCGTTTGCATACATTCACGCTCATGTCCTCGGCCTTGGGGTTGTACCCCACGATCATGCCCGCGTACACGGGCACGCCTGGCCCGATGAACAGCACGCCCCGTTCCTGGGCGTTGAACAGGCCATAAGTCACGCTCTCGCCGGTCTCAAACGCCACCAGCGACCCGGTAGACCGCCGCGCGATATCGCCCTTGAACGGCTCATATTTCTCAAACACGCTGGCCAGAATACCCTCGCCCTTGGTGTCGGTCAAAAACTCGTTGCGGTAGCCGAACAGGCCCCGGGACGGCACCAAAAACGTAGCCTTGGTGCGGCTGCCCACGGGCATCATCTCCACGAACTCACCGTGGCGTCTGCCCAGCTTCTCAATGACTGCGCCGATATAATCAGAGGGGACGTCCACCACGACCCGTTCCACCGGCTCACACTTTTTGCCGTCGATATCCTGAAAAAGTACCCGCGGAGGAGAAACCTGGAATTCATAACCCTCCCGGCGCATAGTCTCAATTAGAATGGAGAGGTGCATTTCCCCCCGTCCGGCGACGATGAAAGCGTCCATGGAATCGGAATCGTCCTGTACGCGCAGGGAAACGTCCTTGAGGGTCTCCCGGTACAGCCGGTCCCGAAGCTGCCGGGAGGTAACGAACTTGCCCTCTTTGCCCGCAAAGGGCGAATCATTCACGGCAAAGGTCATTTCCATGGTCGGCGCGGAGATCTTCACGAACTCGATGGGCTCCACGGCGCCGGGGGCGCAGATGGTATCGCCGATGGTGATATCCCCGATGCCGCTCATGGCGATGATATTTCCTGCGGAAGCCTCTGTCACAGGAACCCGGGCCAGTCCCTCGTACTCATACATGGACACGGCCTTTGCCTTTTTTGCCGGTGCGTCGGAATCATGATAGTTGCACACGGCAATTTCCTGATTCTGCTTGATGACGCCCCGCTCAATGCGCCCGATGGCAATGCGCCCCACGAACTCGTTGTAGTCCACGGAAGACACCAGCATCTGGAACGGCGAATCCACGTCAATGACCGGGGAGGGGATGTAATCCAGGATGGTGTCGAACAACGGCTGCAAGTCCGTTCCCGGCACCTCGGGGGAGTACGACGCGGTACCCTGCCGCCCGGAGCAGAAGAGCATGGGGGAATCCAGCTGCTCGTCGGTGGCGTCCAGGTCCATGAGCAGTTCCAGTACCTCGTCCACGACCTCGTGGATGCGCTGATCGGGCCGGTCGATCTTATTGAGCACCACAATGACCCGGTGTCCCAGCTCCAGCGCCTTAGACAGCACGAAGCGGGTCTGGGGCATAGGTCCTTCGGCGGCGTCCACGAGCAAAATGACGCCGTTGACCATTTTCAGCACGCGCTCGACCTCGCCGCCGAAATCGGCGTGGCCCGGGGTATCGACAATGTTGATTTTGGTCCCCTTATAGCGCACGGCGGTATTTTTGGCCAGGATGGTGATGCCGCGCTCGCGCTCCAGGTCGCCGGAGTCCATCACGCGCTCCACGACCTCCTGATTTTCATGATACACGCCGGACTGCTTGAGCATTTCGTCCACCAGCGTGGTCTTGCCATGATCGACATGAGCGATAATGGCAATATTTCTTAAGTTCTCCATAGGAAGTTCACTCTTTTCGCTAAAAATTTCTCGAACCGCTCAATTATACTCTACTCCAACGGAAATTGCAATGAGGAATTGCGGCAATTTCTAAATTAATGTATACTGTATGAAATATCCGAGATTTGGAGGTTCATTCCATGAAAGTATTACTCATCAATTGCAGTCCCCACGAGCACGGCACCACCTTCGCCGCACTGTCGGAGGTCGCCGCGACCCTCCGGGCGGACGGGATCGAAACGGAATTGTTTTTTCCCGGCGCGGCGCCGCTGCAGCCCTGTATTGGCTGCGGGCAGTGCGGGAAATTGGGAAAATGCGTATTTGACGACGGGGTAAACGAAGCGGTGGAAAAGATGAAGACCAGTGATGGCCTGGTGGTCGGCACGCCGGTACACTACGCGGGGATGTCGGGCATCGCGTCGTCGCTTTTGAGCCGGATGTTCTTTTCCGGCAGCCGCTATCTGCGCTTCAAGCCGGCTGCGGGGGTAGCGGTCTGCCGCCGCGCGGGGGCGACCAACGCCATCGACGGCCTGAACAAGTTTTTCACCTACGCCCACATGCCGGTGGTGCCGTCCCAGTATTGGAACATCGTATTCGGCAAGACCGCGGAGGAGACCAGCCGGGACGAGGAGGGTCTGCAGACCATGCGCACCCTGGGCCACAACATGGCGTGGCTGCTCAAATGCATCGAAGCCGGCTGGACCCAGGGCATTACCGCCCCGGAACCGGAAAAGCTCATCCGCACGAATTTCATCCGCTGATATCCTGCACCCCCCAGCCCGGAACGTATTCAAGAATGGATGCGCTCCGGGCTTTGTGCTGTCAACGGGAGAGGCTTGTGATACTAAACAAAAATGGGAGCAGAATTTATGCAATTTTGAAATTTATCCACGCTTTTGATTCACTTTTCCTTGATTGCTATGGAAATTGTTGTTATACTGATAAATAAATGCGCAAAAGAAAAAGGAGGTGAAGCAGTGTCTTCATTAGCGGAAGAACTGATGCATGAACTCACGGCGGAAACGGCGTTCACTATTCCGGTTTTTGGAGGCATCCCCGTGGCGGAATCGGTGGTAGTGACCTGGATCATCATGGCGGCGCTGATGGTGCTGGTCTTCCTGATGACCCGGAATCTGAAAGTCCACAACATTTCCCGCCGGCAGGCCGCGCTGGAGACCTTTGTGGACTTCATCCAAAACCTGACCGGGGGCTTTGTCGGGGAGCACGGCGGGGCATTTGTGCCGTACCTGAGTACCATCATCATCTACATAGCGATAGCCAACGCGGTGGGCATTTTCGGCTTCAAGCCGCCCACAAAGGACCTGAACGTCACCGCGGCGCTGGCTATCATGAGTATTATCCTTGTAGAGGGCGCGTGCATCCGGTACAGGGGACCCAAGGGCTTTTTGAAAAGCTTTGCTGAGCCTGCGCCGGTGATGGTTCCCATCAAGATCATGGAACTGGTGACCCGTCCGCTGTCCTTATGTATGCGGTTATTCGGCAACATTTTGGGCGCGTTTGCGGTTATGAAGTTGGCGGAAGCCGCCATGCCTGCAATCTTCCCAGCCTTTTGCAGCCTGTATTTCGACTTTTTCGACGGCGCCATCCAGGCGTATGTGTTCGTATTTTTGACCGGAATGTTTATCAAAGAATCGATCGAATAAAAAACAAAGGAGAATTTGCATTATGACATCCCCGTTTATCGCAATTGCCGCGGCGGTCGCGGTACTGACCGGCATCGGCGCGGCCATCGGCATCGGCATCGCCACGAAGGCGGCCGTAGAAGCCGTCGCCCGCCAGCCGGAGGCTGACGGTTCCATCACCAAACTGCTGATGCTGGGTGCCGCCTTGGCGGAAGGCACGGCGGTGTTTGGCCTGGTGGTGGCCATCCTCATTATATTGTTCATGGGACAGTAAGGTCGTGCTGTCATGCTGAGATTTGACATCAATCTGATCTTCACGGTGGTCAACCTGCTGGTGCTGTACTTCCTGATGAAAAAGTTCCTATTCGACAAGGTGAACGCCATTTTCCGTCAGCGCCAGGAACTGATCGACGAGGACTACGCAGCGGCGGAAGCGGCCCGCGCCCAGGCGGAGACCGACCGGGAGACGTATACGGAAAAGCTCACAGCGGTGGAACAGGAAGTAGACCGCATGATGAAGCAGGGCCGGGAACAGGCCCACGCGGAGTATAACCGCATCATCGCCGGGGCGCAGACCCAGGCGCAAAAAGAGATCGCGAAAGCCCAGGTCGCCATCGGCAAGCAGCGGGAGGACGCCATGCGCTCGTTCAAGACCGAGGTAGGCCAGCTGGTGGCGATGGCCGCCGGAAAGATCATGGAAGAGGACGTGCCGGACGCAGTAGGCGAGCGCCTCTATGAAGAGATGATGGCACAGGCAGGTGAGCGGAAATGACGGATTACGTCGCATTGCTGCCGGAGGATAAACACGCCATCCGGGAAGCGGTGCAGCTCATCAAGCGCCACCCGGGCCTGCTGACGGAACTGGAAAATTTAGCGGCGGACCGGGAGATCAAGCACCATCTCATTGACCAGACGGTGCCGGAGGGCCTGCGCCCGCTGTGCAAGGTCCTGTCGGATAACAACGACATCGCCCTGCTGCCTGACCTGCTGGGCTACGCCCTGGGCAAACCCCTGGACCCGGACGTACCCACGGCGCAGGTGCTGTACGCGAAAGCGCCCACGGACGAGCAGCGCCGGGGCCTAAAGCGCTTCATCAAGCAGCAGCTGGACGCGGAACACGTCCGCATCATCTACAAAAAAGAGCCGTCGATCTTAGGCGGCTTCATTGTGCGTGTGGCGGGCCTGGAGCTGGATTACAGTCTGCGGGGCCGCCTGTCGGCCATTGAGCGGGCGGTCTCGTCCTCCACGGGAGACTTTGAGACCCCCGGACAGCTGATTGGCCTGCTGCGCACGGAGATCGAGCAAACGGTGTTCGACGGCGGCTGGCGGGAGATCGGAACCGTCACCCGGGTGGGCGACGGCATCGCCATCGTCCGGGGCATCGACCACGCGGAGTACGGCGAGATCGTGGTGTTTGACACCGGGGTCCGGGGCATGGTGCAGGACGTCCGGTCCGACAGCGTGGGCGTGATCTTGTTTGGTCGGGACCAGGACGTATCGGAGCGCACCCGGGTGGTACGCACCGGCAAGCGCGCGGGCGTGCCCGTGGGCGAAAATTTCCTGGGCCGCGTGGTAGACGCCATGGGCGCGCCCATCGACGGCTTTGGCGGCGTCGCGGCGGAGGGTTACCGCCCAGTAGAAAGCCCCGCGCCGTCCATCATAGAGCGCCAGTCCGTGTCCCAGCCCATGGCCACGGGCATTTTGGCCATCGACGCCATGTTCCCCGTAGGCCGGGGCCAGCGGGAACTCATCATCGGCGACCGCCAGACGGGGAAGACCTCTATTGCGGTGGAAGCGATCCTGAACCAGCGCGGCGGAGACGTAGTGTGTGTATATGTGGCCATCGGCCAGAAGAATTCCGGTGTTGCCCAAACGGTACGCACTCTCCGGGAGCACGGTGCGATGGACTATACTATCGTCATGTCCGCTCCGGCGTCGGACCCGGCATCTCTGCAGTTCATCGCGCCCTTCGCGGCCACGGCCATGGCGGAGTATTTCATGCGCAAGGGCCGGGATGTACTCATCATTTACGACGATTTGAGCAAGCACGCGGTGGCGTACCGTGCGCTGTCGCTGCTGTTGGAGCGTTCCCCGGGCCGTGAGGCCTACCCCGGGGACGTATTTTACCTGCACTCCCGCCTGTTGGAGCGCTCCGCGCGCTTAGCCGCCGGCGGCTCCATCACGGCTTTGCCGATTATCGAGACACAGTCCGGCAACGTGTCGGCCTATATCCCCACGAATGTGATTTCCATCACGGACGGGCAGATATTCCTGGAAAGTTCCGCGTTTGCGGCGGGCCAGCGCCCGGCGATCAACGTGGGATTGTCGGTGTCCCGCGTAGGCGGCGCGGCCCAGACCAAGGCGCTGAAAGCAGCCACCGGTTCGCTGCGGGTGGATCTGGCCCAGTACCGGGAAATGGAGGTCTTCACCCAGTTCTCCTCAGACCTGGACGAGACCACCGCGGCCCAGATCGCCTACGGCCGGGGCCTGATGGAGCTGCTGAAGCAGCCCTTGGGCCGTCCGCTGTCCATGGCGGAGCAGGTCGTCAGCCTGGTCATCGCCATCGGCCGAATGTTCACGGACCTGCCGGTATCCGAGGTCAAGCCTTTCCAGGAGGGCTTCTTAAATTACCTCGCGGAAACGGAGCCGGACATCATGCGTTTCATCACAGAAAGCGGCCAGCTCACGGACGCGGACCGGGAATCCATCCTGCGCGCCTGCGCGGCATATAAGGAGAAGGCCCTATGGCGAGCCTGAACGACCTGCAAAACCGCATGAAAAGCGTGCGGGACACCCGGAAGATCACCAACGCCATGTACCTGATCTCCTCGGCGAAGATGCGCCGCGCCCGGCGGGACATGGAAGCGTCCCGCCCGCACTTTTACGCGTCCCAGGCGGTGATCGGGGACATTTTGCGCAACCTGCCGAACATCGTTCACCCCTGCATCGGCGACACGCTGGAAGCCCCCCGCCCCGGGAAAACGGGCTACCTGGTCATCACCGGGGACAAGGGCCTGGCCGGGGCGTATAATCATAATGTCCTCAAGCTCATGGGCGAGCTGGACAAAGACCCGGCCCAAAGCGTGATCTACACCATCGGGGAAGTCGGCCTGCACAGCGCCCGTTCCATGGGCTACCCGGTGGATATTGAAATGCACTACCCCGCCCAGGACCCGAACATCTCCAGAGCCAGGGACCTGTCGGCACGCCTGATGGAAAAGTACCTGTCCGGGGAACTTTCGGAGATCATCCTGGTGTATACGAGTCTGCATAAAACGGTCACGGAAGTGACTTACCGGCGGCTTTTGCCCCTGTACCGGGCGGAATTCACCGACTTCATGCCCCCGGATGACCACCGCCCGCCGGTGTATCTGCCATCGCCCCAGGCGGTGCTGGACACGGTGGTGCCGAACTATCTCACGGGCTTTTTGCTGGACGTGATGGTAGAAGCCTGCTGCGCGGAACTGGACGCCCGTATGATCGCCATGCAGTCAGCGACGGAGAACGCGGACGAGATGCTGTCGGTGCTGTCCCTGGAAGCCAACCGCGCCCGCCAGGAAGCCATCACCCAGGAAATCACAGAGATCGCATCCGGCGCGCGGGCGCAGAAAAAGAAACAACCATAACAAAGCCACGGAATGGAGTGAGCGAAGAACTAATGCAAGGAAAAATCACACAAGTCCTCGGCTCGGTGGTGGACGTAGTGTTCCCCGCGGGGCAGCTTCCCCGCATCCGGGACGCGCTGTATACCCAGGCGGACGGCCGGGAGGTCGTGATGGAGGTGTCCCAGCATTTGGGGGACGCGGTCGTGCGCTGCATCCTGCTGTCCCCGCCGGAGGGCCTGCACCGGGACATGAAGGTAGAAGCCCCCGGCGGCGGGGTCACGGTACCGGTTGGCCCGCAGGTGTTGGGCCGCTTATTCGGCGTGGTGGGCCAGACTATCGACAACAAAGGCGACGTATCCGGGGAGCGCTGGCCCATCCACCGGGAGCCGCCGTCCTTCGCGGACCAAAGCCCCATGGTAGAGATGCTGGAAACGGGCATCAAGGTTATCGACCTGTTGGCCCCCTACGCCAAGGGTGGTAAGATCGGCCTGTTCGGCGGCGCGGGCGTAGGAAAAACGGTCTTGATTCAGGAACTGATTCACGCCGTTGCCGCGGAGCATGACGGCTATTCCATTTTTACCGGGGTGGGCGAGCGTTCCCGTGAGGGCAATGACCTATATGTAGAAATGACGGAATCCGGTGTCATCCACCACACAGCTTTGGTATTCGGTCAGATGAACGAGCCACCGGGGGCGCGTATGCGTGTAGCGGAAACGGGATTGACCATGGCGGAGTATTTCCGTGACGTAGAGCACCAGGACGTACTGCTGTTCATCGATAACATTTTCCGCTTTGTCCAGGCGGGCAGCGAGGTATCGGCCCTGCTGGGCCGGATGCCCTCGGCGGTGGGCTACCAGCCCACCCTGGCCACGGACATCGGCGAGCTGCAAGAGCGCATCGCGTCCACGAAAAACGGCTCCATCACGTCGGTGCAGGCGGTGTACGTCCCGGCGGACGACCTGACCGACCCCGCCCCAGCCACGACCTTTGCCCATCTGGATGCCACCACGGTGCTGTCCCGGTCCATCGCAGAGCAGGGTATCTACCCGGCGGTAGACCCCCTGGAATCGACCTCCCGCATCCTGGAAGCGTCCATCGTGGGCCAGGAGCACTACGATGTAGCCCGTGAGGTCCAGGCAGTGCTGCAAAAGTATAAGGAATTGCAGGACATCATCGCCATCCTAGGCATGGAAGAGCTTGCGGAGGAAGACCGGATTTTGATCTACCGCGCCCGCAAATTGCAGCGTTTTTTGTCGCAGCCGTTCCACGTAGCGGAAAAATTCACCGGCGTGCCGGGGGTCTACGTTCCTGTGGAAGAAACGGTGCGGGGCTTCAAGGCGATTTTGTCCGGCGCGTGCGACGACTGGCCGGAACTGGCGTTTTTCAACGTCGGCACCCTGGACGACGCCAAGGCAAAGGCCCAGAAGCTGATACAGGAAGCGGGTGCCTGACATGGCGGCGAAGACATACCGGCTCAAAGTGCTGTCCGCCTACGGCGTATTTTTTGACGGCGAGTGCGTCCAAACGATTCTCCCCTGCGAGGACGGCACCCGGGGCATCCTGGCCCGGCACGAAGACTGCGTGATCTCCGTGGTCCCCGGCCCTCTGCGGATCCAGCTCCCCGACGAAACAGAACTGCTCGCGGTCATCACGGGCGGCTACGCGGCCATCGACAACGGCGCGCTGACCATGATCGTGGACACCGCCGAGCGCCCGGAAGACATCGACGAGCGCCGGGCCCAGGAAGCGGCGGACCGCGCTGCGGAAGCATTAAAGCGCCAGCAGAGCAAGGTGGAGTACGAACAGACAAAAGCCTCCCTCGCCCGTGCCATGGCCCGCCTGAAAGTAAAGAATATGTAACCCAAAAGCGCCCTGACCGGGCGCTTTTCTCAACCTTGCGCCAACCCATGCAAAAAACTGACAGAAATTTCCGATTTGCATTGAAAGCGGAAGAAAAACGTGGTATCCTGAATACAGAACCATATTGCCCCAAAATCCGGGGCAATATAATATGAGAAAGGTGGAATTTCTATGCACACAAGCAAGAAACTGCTGTCCCTGCTGCTGGCGCTGGTCATGGTATGCACCATGGTCATTCCGGTCCTGGCGGCGGAGGAAGAAGCGGCCCCCGCGCCGTACACCGTCCCCGCTGACGTAAGCGGCAAGGTAGTCATTCTCCATACCAACGACGTCCACGGCGGCATCGCGGGCTACGCGAAGGTCGCGGCGCTCAAGGAGCAGTTCAAAGCCGCGGGCGCGAACGTCCTTGTGCTGGACGCGGGCGACTTCATCCAGGGCGACCCTGTGGTGAGCGTGTCCAGCGGCGCAACGGCCATCGAGCTGATGAACCTGGTGGGCTACGACGCAGCGGCCCCCGGCAACCATGAGTTCGACTACGGCTACGCCAATTTGAAGATCCTGTCCGGCACGGCGAAATTCCCGATCCTGGCGGCCAACGTAAAGTACGAGGGCAAAGTCGCTTTCGGTGACCACGTGGTTCTCACCGCCGGCGACAAGAAGGTCGGCGTATTCGGTCTGGACACCCCCGAGACCGCCACCAAGGCCCATCCCGCCAAAATCGCGGGCGTGACCTTCGCGGCCAATGACGAGATGTTCAAGATCGCCCAGAGCGAGGTCAACACCCTGAAAGCTGCGGGCTGCGATTACATCATCTGCCTGGGCCACCTGGGCATCGACGCGGAGACCGCCGCGGAGCGCAACCGCTCCATCGACCTGCTGGGCAAGGTCACCGGCATCGACGTATTCATTGACGGCCACTCCCACTCCACTCTGGAAAAGGTGCAGGAAGCCACCGCCGCCGGCAAGGTGGGCGACACCTATGTGACTTCCACCGGCACGAAGCTGGCGAACATTGGCGTTGTGATCCTGGACGGCGAGACCGTGACCATTGAAAGCGTCTCCGCCGACCGCGTCACCGTAGCCGAGGGCGACGCCATTGCCGCCCGTGCCGCCGCGATCCAGAAAGAGATCGACGACGCTTACGGCGTGGCCTTCGCGAAGTCCGAAGTAGAGCTGAACGGCAACAAAGCCCCCGGCAACCGCACAGAAGAGACCAACCTGGGCGACCTGATCTGCGATTCCCTGGTCTGGGGCGCGAAGAAAGCCGGCACTGAGGTCGACGCGGCCATCACCAACGGCGGCGGCATCCGCGCGGCGATCAAGGCCGGGGACATCACGAAAAAAGACGTGAACACGGTATTGCCCTTCGGCAACACCCTGAACATCGTCCAAGTCACGGGCAACGAACTGCTCGAGGCCCTGGAAGCCTCCACCTACTGCACGCCGGAAGCCATCGGCGGCTTCCCCCAGGTCAGCGGCATCCAGTTCACGGTGGACACCGCCAAGTCCTTTGACGAGGGCGAGCTGTACCCCGGTTCCACCTACCATAAGCCCGCGAGCATCCAGCGCGTGAGCATCCAGACGGTAGGCGGCAAGGCGTTCGACGCCAACGCGACCTACACCATCGCCACCAACGACTTCATGGCTTCCGGCGGCGACACCTACTACGCGTTCAAGACCGCCACGGTGAACTACGACCTGGGCCAGCCCCTGGACGAAGTCCTGATCGACTACATCACCACGGAGCTGAAAGGCACGGTCGGCAGCGCCTACGCCACCCCAGCGGGCAACATCACGGTGAAAGCCGCCCCCGCCCCGGAGCAGCCTGCGGAACCCGCCCCCACTCCGGCACCCCAGCCCACCCCGGCCCCCGGCACCTACGTGGTCATCCTGGGTGACACTCTGGGCAAGATCGCCCTGGAGCACTACGGCAGCGCGGGCCTGTGGGAGCGCATTTTCAAAGCGAACACAGACATCGTGAAAGACCCCAACGTCATCTTCCCCGGCCAGGTCCTGGCGATCCCGGCGAAGTAAAAAAGCCCAAAAACAGCCCCGAAAGGGGCTGTTTTTATTCACAAAATCTTTACGCCCCGTTCAAATGCAGTCAATGCCTGCACAGTACACTGTCGCCACTTTTTCAAAGGAAGTGACAATATGAAACGAATCATCCCGGCGCTGCTATCTGCGGCGCTTCTGGTGAGCTTGGCGGCCTGTGCCCCGAAAGCTGATACTGGTGAGACAGTCATTGAACTGTCCGATTCCGGCGTCACGGTCAACGGCAGTCCCGCCGGAACCTCCGGCCCCGTCGCCGCCGGCGGCGAGCTGATTTATTACCACGACGGTACTGACGAGACCTACGGCGCCGGCGGCGAAACAGACCGCCACACCGCCGAGGAAGCCGCGGCCCACACCTTAGTGACCATCACCGAGCCGGGTACCTATCGGGTACGCGGCACGCTGACGAAAGGCCAGCTGTTCATTGATCTGGGCGAAGACGCGAAAGCCGATCCCACAGCGGTAGTCAACTTGATTTTAGACAACGCGGACATCAGCTGCACCGTAGCCCCGGCGGTGTTTTTCTACCGGGTCTATGAGTGTGCCGACCCCTCCGTATCCGGCCCGGATGTAGACACCGCGGCCGCCGGAGCAAACGTGATCCTGGCCGATGGCAGCGAAAACCATATCACCGGTTCCCACGTGGCGAAGATTTACCAACCGGGCACCACAGACAAGCAGCATAAATATGACGGCGCGTTTTATTCCCGCATGACCATGAATATCAACGGGGAAGCAGGCGATGCGTCCGGTGCGCTGTACATCACCGCCGACCATGAGGGGCTGGATTCAGAGTGTCACCTGACCATCAACGGCGGCTGCATTTTCATAGACGCGGATAATGACGGCATCAACACGAACGAAGACGGTGTATCCGTCACTACCATCAACGGCGGGCTGCTGACCGTGAACGGCGGTCTGGGCGCGGAAGGCGACGGCATCGATTCCAACGGTTATCTAACCATCAATGGCGGCACGGTCTGGGCCACGTCCAACGAGACCAGCCCCGACGGCGGCATTGACGCGGACTGTGCCATCACGATCAACGGCGGCAGTGTCAGTGCTTTCGGCACCAGGAACGACAGCGTATCGGAAGCGGGCATCCAGCCCAGCATGGAGCTGAATTTTGCCCAGCCGCTTCCCGCCGGCACAGCCATCACGATCCAGCGCCGGGTCGGGGAGCCAGTCATTGCCCTGGAACTGCTTCGTTCCTGCCAAAGTGTCACCCTATCCGATTCGTCTCTGATGCAAGGCGAGACCTACGAGGTTCTGATAAACGGCGAACTCCAGACCCACACCACTGGCAGCTTTGCGCCCCGGGGCGGCCGCCCGGACGATGACGGTCGGCCCCCACAGGAGCCTCCCGCTGCCCCGCCCAACGACGGGCAGCAGCCCCCGGATTTGCCGGACGATGCCGCCCGCCCGGAGCCTCCGACTCAAGGCGAGCCGCCCACAGGGATGGCCCAGCCGAAGGACGGCCTCCACCCCGAAGCGCCCGCAAACACCGCTGCGGCTTCCCAGAGTTTCACCCTCACAACGGCAAGCGTCCGTTTCGAGAACGTGGCCCCCGCGAGCGCGGAATAAACAAAAAAACCATCCCCAACAGGGGATGGTTTTTTAAAATAAGCTTGCCACGCCGCCGCAAATGGCGGTCACGATGACCCCGGCGATGAGCACGCCGAGAAACACCGCGGGGAAGGACTTCCGCAGCCGAATATCCATCAGCGCGGCCACCAGCGCCCCGGTCCAGGCCCCGGTCCCCGGCAGCGGAATGGCCACCAGGATCACCAGCCCCACCAGCGCGTACCGGTGCACCAGCGCGGACTTTTTCTCCGCCCGGGCCACGAGCCA
Source organism: Oscillospiraceae bacterium (assembly GCA_022800755.1). Classification (GTDB taxonomy): domain Bacteria; phylum Bacillota; class Clostridia; order Oscillospirales; family Oscillospiraceae; genus HGM13010. The sequence continues at coordinate 123,870 of JAAWQX010000003.1, read as the reverse complement.
GTCCACCCGGTCACCCAGCCACTTCGACCGCTGCCGGAGCCAAAAAAAGATGCGCCGGATAAAGATCATAATAAACGGCACCGGGACCATATTCCCGACCACCGCGGCGAAATACGTGACCCAAGGATTCAACCCCTGCGCCAACCCGTACGGGATCGCCCCCCGCAATTCCACCACCGGCGTCATCGCCATGATCAGCGTATGAAAAAAAATATCACTCATAGAATACTTCGTAGAATTCGGCTCTCCGAGCCGAAAAAATTCAAATCATTTTCTGCCCAGCTTCGCCGCCAAAAAAATACATCTCGCGTAAGGAGTGTGCCCGCAGGGCGCGCGAGTGCAGCGCCCCGCCATCGTGCCTCCGGCACGGGACCCGCATCCTCCTAAAATCAGGGCGCGCAGCGCCCTGATTTTAATACGCGACCCCCCAATAGATCATCTTATCCGCCGGCTTGCCGCAGCAGGCGCACACATCCCCGAGTTTTTCTTGCGCAAAGGGAATGCACCGCGAAGTCATACCGGCCTTTTCCTTCATATCCAGCTCGCACTGCAGAGCGCCGCACCACATGGTCTTGATAAATCCGCCTTTCTCTTCCTGAAGCCGCTTGGCCTCATCCAGAGAAAACGCGGGATAGATATGCTCATCCAGATTCCGCTTCGCCTTCTCAAACAGCCCCTGATGCACCTGCTCCAGCAGCTCGGACACCGCGACCGCCAGCTCCGCCAGCGCCACCGTGACTTTCTCGCCGTTGTCCCGGCGCACACACACGCACTGCCCGTTTTCAATGTCTCTCGGTCCCAGCTCCAGCCGCACAGGAACGCCTTTCATCTCCCACTGGGCGCACTTCCACCCCATAGAGTTGTCCGAATCATCCATCCGCGCCCGGATGCCCGCGCCTTTCAGTGTGTCCAGCACCTCCGCCGCTTTCTCCAGCACGCCGGGCTTATGCTGCGCCACAGGCACCACAATGACCTGGATCGGCGCGACCTTAGGCGGCAGCACCAGCCCATTATTGTCCCCGTGGGTCATAATGATACCGCCGATCATCCGGGTAGACACGCCCCAGCTTGTCTGATGGGGATGGTGCAGCTGATTATCACTCCCCGTAAACGTAATGTCGAATGCTCTCGCAAAACCATCGCCGAAGTAATGACTGGTGCCGCTTTGCAGGGCCTTTTTATCGTGCATCATGCACTCCACGGTGTAAGTCTCCTCAGCGCCGTTGAATTTCTCCTTATCGGTCTTGCGCCCTTTCACCACAGGCATGGCGAGGAAATTCTCCAGAAAATCAGCGTAGATATTCAGCATCCGCTGGGTCTCTTCCCGGGCCTCGTCCTCGGTAGCGTGCATGGTGTGGCCCTCCTGCCACAAAAACTCCCGGTGCCGCAAAAACGGCCGGGACGTCTTCTCCCAGCGCAGCACGCTGCACCACTGGTTATAGAGCATAGGCAGGTCCCGGTGGGAGTGGATGATATTCTTATAGTGCTCGCAAAACAGCGTCTCGGAAGTCGGCCGGATGCAGTACCGCTCCTCCAGCTCCTCGCTGCCGCCCATAGTGACCCAGGCGCACTCCGGCGCGAAGCCCTCCACGTGGTCTTTTTCCTTTTGCAGCAGAGATTCGGGAATCAGCATGGGCAGATAGACATTCTCATGCCCGGTCTCCTTAAACCGCCGGTCCAACTCCTGCTGGATATTCTCCCAAATGGCGTAGCCATAGGGCCGGTAAATAAACATCCCCTTGATGGAGGAATAATCGATCAGCTCCGCCTTTTTGCACACATCGGTGTACCACTGGGCGAAATCGACCTCCATATCGGTGATTTGTTCCACTTTTTTGTCGTTAGCCATGGTAAAAGACTCCTTATCGTTTCCGCGGACGCGGGCATAATCAGTGCCCCTATTTTATAAGTATCGGGACCCAATGTCAAGCACAACCGGCAAAACTTACAAAGGTGTAAGCCACACGGAGCCCGTCCGGCGCATAGAATAGAGCGAACCACTGAATAGGAAGTGAAGCGATGAGTATCTCGGGAACCTTTTATTTCCGGCCGACGGAAGGGGAGCTGGTAACGGCGGACTACACCCCGGCGGGGCAGGAACAGTCGATTCTGTGCGGCCGGCTGTGTGACGAAGCGGGGGCGGCGATCCCGGACGCGGCGGTGCTGCTGTTCACGGACGACATGGAAGTGCCGGTCCTGATCGGCCGCACGGTGACGGACAAGGAAGGGCAGTTTATCTTCGGCCCTCTGGAAAGCGGCCAGCTCTACGCGGTGAAGGTTTTCAAAAACGACCTCCAACAGCGTCGGCTGGAAATACGGGCGGTATAAAAAACGGCACCCTCCGCACAGCGGAGGGTGCCTGATTTACTCAACCTTGAAAAAACAAAAAGAACGAATCCAGCAGCCGGGTCACAGCGGCCTGGGCCTGAGTGAACACGGCGGTAAGACTCCCGCCCAGCCCGATGCCCACGGCAAGGCTGAGCGCGCCGAGAATGAGCAGACAAGCCATCATAATAAGGAACACTTTATTGGCAGTTTTCATACATTGCCCTCCCGGGAATACCCATGTTCCCGGCCGAACCGGACCAAAAACCCGGGGAAGCCGACCGTGGCGTTGCGCATGAACCAAACACCCAGCCAAGCCAGAGCGATGGCGGCGGTGACCGCCAGAATACCCACGCCCAGAATGACCAGTTTATTCCCCAGCCCCGGGAACCCGGACAAGCCGAAAAAGGATAGGATATAGATGCCGAACACCAGCACCGCCGCCGCCAGCAAAAAGATCATCAGGTCCACCGCCAGCAGCACCACCGTCACCGGCACGCCCACTAAAATACAAGCGAGGATATAAAACACCAGCACCGCGGGCCGGGGCTTTGCCCGCCCGGCGGAATTGCCCACCGCCACGGCGGATTGGGCCTGAGTAGCGGCGGAAAAAATTTCGGAGAAGATCTCATCCCCTCCGGGGGGCACGAAAGACGGTTTGGATTCCGGTATTGCGGCCTTAGCCTCCGAAGAAGCCTCTTCCGACCGAATTTCCGCCACTTCGATTTCAACAGCCTCGGGCGCGTCCTGTTCCTCGGTCCCGGCTTCCGTCTCGACCTCCGCCGGAGCGTCCGCGGTCTCGGTTTCCACGGCGTCAACATCCGCTTCTTCCGGCGCGTCTTCTGCGGTTTCGACCTCTGCGGGCACGTCAACTTCCGCCTCTGTCTCAACGACCTCCGCCGCGGGCTCGTCCGTCTCTGAAACATCCGCGGTCTCCGCATCCGTCTCCGTTTCCGGGACTTCCTCCGTCGCTTCCGCAACGGCTTCCGCCGCCTCTTCCGGCTCGGGCGTGACCTCCGGCTCGGGTTTCGGCGCGTTGGGGTCTGACGGCTCATACCCCCGCGACAGCGTGACTGCCAGCTTCATGGGGGAGCCAAGCTCCTTCATGAGCGCTTCCGGGTCCTGACTGCTTTCCAGCAGGGCGTCGTATTTTTTCACCGCGGCGTCCCGGTCCCAGGGGGCCATATAATACAGCAGTTGGGTGAGTTCCGCGATATAAGCGTGTCTGTTCAAATTCAACGCTCCTTTTGCGTTCTTATACAACAGTATAGTACATTTTCCGTTCGCGGTCAAGTCAAGCCGGGCGTCGTCCAATTTACACTTGACCTTAGTCCGAAATCGTACTATAATAATGCTTGTAAGTCCGAAATCGTACTATTGCGGTTTCCGATAGTCCGAAATCATACCCGGGAGATGTATTTATGGCGCATGAACTTTCCGAAGCCTTGCAGGACTTCAATCATAATTTTAAAGCGTTGACTGACGTTTACCATACCATCGCAAAAAAGTTGTCGCTGTCGGACAGTGAATTCGATGTGCTGTACGCCCTGTATATTTTGGGGGAGGGGTGTACCCAAAAGGCGATCTGTGATTACGCCTGGGTGAGCAAGCAGACCATCCATTCTGCCGTGCGCAAGCTGGAACAGCAGGGGGCGCTGCGCCTGGAACGGGGACAGGGCCGGGAAGCCCGGGTATTCCTGACGGATGCCGGGCGGAAGCTGGTGGACGCGAAAATCCCGCCGGTGGTGGCCGCGGAGGAAAAGGCTATCCAGGACACGGACGGGTATATCCGCTTTGTGATGAAAGGCGTGATAGAGGAATTCACCGACAGTCTCCGGCAGTCCGCGGAGGACTTATAATCAAGCAATATTCGAGGTACTCTATGCACATTCAATTATCCGATCATTTTACCTATTCAAAGCTGCTGCGCTTTGTGTATCCGTCCATCATCATGATGATCTTTACGTCGATCTACAGTGTGGTGGACGGACTGTTTGTTTCTAACTACGTTGGGAAAACGCCCTTTGCGGCGCAGAACCTGATCTGGCCGTTTATTATGCTGCTGTCCGCCGTGGGGTTTATGCTGGGGACCGGCGGCAGCGCCATTGTGGCAAAAACCTTGGGGGAAGGCGAACCGGAACAGGCCAACGCGTATTTCTCCCTGTTTGTATATGTGACCCTGGGGCTGGGCCTTGTGCTGGCGGCGGCGGGGTTTGTTTTTATGCCCGGAATCGCCACATTCCTGGGCGCTACGGAGGAAATGCTCCACGATTGCGTGGTGTACGGGCGGCTGACCGTGGCGGCGCTGCCGGCGTTTATGCTGCAAAATACCTTCCAGAGTTTCTTTCCCACAGCGGAAAAGCCCAAGCTGGGGCTGGCGGTCACGGTGCTGGCGGGGTGCACCAATATGGTGCTGGATTATGTGTTTGTGGCGGTGCTCCGCTGGGGACTGGCGGGCGCGGCTTTGGCGACTGGTATGTGTCAGGTGGTGGGCGGCGTGCTGCCGGTCATTTACTTTGCCCGGAACAACTCCAGCCTGCTGCGGCTGGGGAAGACCCGGTTTTACGGCAGGGCGCTGGTGAAGGCTTGTACCAATGGGGCGTCGGAATTGATGACCAATGTGTGCAACTCCGTGGTGAATATCCTGTATAACTTCCAATTGATGCGGCTCATCGGCGAGGACGGTGTGTCTGCGTTCGGCGTGATTATGTATGTGATGTTCGTGTTCGCCGCGGCGTTTTTGGGCTATTCCATGGGCGTGGCGCCCATCGTTGGGTACCATTACGGCGCGGCCAACCGGGGAGAACTGAAAAGCCTGCTGAAAAAAAGCCTGTGCCTGATCGCGGGCGCGGGCGTGGTCCTGGTGGCGCTGGCAGAAGTTTTGGCGCTGCCGTTGGCCCGGCTGTTCGTGGGCTACGACCCGGCGCTGACGGAATTGACCTGTCACGCGTTCCGGCTGTTCTCCCTGTCCTATTTATTTATGGGATTGAATATTTTCGGCTCCGCGTTCTTTACGGCCCTGTCCAACGGCGCGGTGTCCGCGGCCATCTCGTTTTTGCGCACCCTGGTGTTCCAGGTGGCGGCGGTGCTGATTTTGCCGGTGTTTTTGGACGTGGAAGGCGTGTGGATCAGCGTGGTTGTGGCTGAGGTACTGGCGCTGGGCGTGACCGCGGCGTGTTTGGCGAAAAAACGGGAACGGTATGGGTATTGATCGCATCCCCCCCTCCCCCTAAGCGGGGGAGGGCTTTTTTATTTCCATAGGCGGATGATATCCAGGTCGTTCAGGCGCTGTAAGACCACCGCGGCGATGGGGAGGATCAGCATTCCGGCGAAGCCTGCCAGCTTCCAGCCCACGTAAATGCAGATCAGGGAGACGACCGGGTGCAGGCCCAGTTGGTTGCCCAGGAGCTTGGCTTGGATCATGTTGCGTACGGCGGAAATGACCGCGTAGCCGATGAGAAGTTCCAGGGCTTGGGTGGTGCTGCCGATGATGAGGCCGTAGAGCGCCCAGGGGAGAAGGACCGTGCCTGCGCCCAATACCGGCAGGGCGTCTACCAGGGCTACCACCACCGCGGTGAATAGCGGGCGGGGCTGGCCCATCAGGAAAAACAACAGGCACAATTCCACAAACGTCACGCCTACCAGCATGGCCTGTACCTTGAGATAGCCGCCGCAGGCGCCGCGCAGTCCCGCCCAGGCGTGGCGGGCTTTTTTGCGGGTCTTGGGGGGTAATTGGCGCTGGAGGAAGTCCATGATGTCTCGATAGGACGCGGAGAAAAAGTACACGCCGATGGCGGTGGTGGCGGTGAACAGCAGCAGGTCCGGGGAACGCTTCGCAATCCCCGCCACCAAGCCCAGCAGCTTTTCCGACAGCCAGGCGGGGACGGCGTAGAGTTCGCCCGCTACTGCCTCCAGGGCGATGGTGAGCTGCTCCACAACGCCTTCCGGCGCTTTGCGGATGAGGCCCAGCACACGCTGCTGGAGGTCCGTCAGGGCGGCGGAAAGGGTCTCAAGCAGGTCCGGAGTGCGCTTGGCAAAGGTCATCAGTGCATTGACGCTGTTCGTCACCGTCAGAGTCAGCAGGATGCCCAATACCAGCAGGACCAGGATGGTGACGATGCCCGCGGCCAGGCTCCGGGGTACGCCCCGGCGGTGCAGGGCGCACACGACCGGCTCCATCACCGCCGCCGCGGTGAAGGCGATGAGAAACGGCCCCGCCAGGGGCAGCAGGTACGGCAGTCCCGCCAGCAGTGCCGCGCCCGCGAGGGTATATAAAATTAGGGTGACGACGGCTTTCATGGCCCCTCCTTTGGGTGTAATCCGGGGTGATTTTGAAAAATGTACTTGCATCGCGGACATTTGTGTGGTATAAGTGTACTATTCCAAGCGAACACTATGGTTGACCACCGCTTGACCAACCGGAGGAGATCGGATGACAGAGAAAACGGAAGCAAGGTATTATCTGGTGCAGGGTGATGTGCTGCCGGACGTGTTTTTGAAGGTCGTCGGCGCCCGGGAACTGCTCAATACTGGCGAGGCTAAAACCGTGATGGAGGCTGTTGAACGTATGGGCATCAGCCGCAGCGCGTTTTATAAGTATAAGGATTCCGTGCTGCCGTTCCGGGATATGACCCGGGGCAGAATCTTTACCTTTAATCTCTTCTTGCGTGATGAAATGGGTGTGCTGTCCGGTATCCTTGCTATTTTTGCCGAAGTGGGGGCGAATATTCTGACCATCAATCAGAATATCCCGTCCGGCGGCGTGGCCCTGGTGACCATCGCGGCCCGGCTGGATAACGCGTCAGAGACCCCGGACCAACTGTTGGTGCGGCTGAAGGCCGGGAAGGGTGTTGTGTCGGCTGAACTGTTGGCGGGATAAAATAGATTTGATTTTTTGCGGCGCTTGCGCTGTGATTCTGCGAAGCTTTTAAGAGAGGGATTGTTATGACTAAGGTTGCCATTTTGGGGATCGGGACTGTGGGCAGCGGGACCGCTGATATTTTTCAGGATAATGCCGACCTCATTCGGAAAAATGTCGGGGATGATGTCGAGGTCAAGTATATCCTGTGCCGCAGGATGCGGCCGGACAGCCGCTTTGCCCCCCGCATCGTGCTGGATTTTGACGTAATCGAGCGGGACCCGGAGGTGAAAGTCGTCGCAGAGTGTATGGGCGGCGTGGACCCGGCCTATGACTATGTGGCCCGGGCCATTCGTGCTGGGAAGCATGTGGTCAGCTCCAACAAGCAGCTCGTGGCGGAGCGGGGGCTGGAATTGACCCATCTGGCCCGGGAACACGGCGTGGCGTTTTTGTTTGAGGGCAGCGTTGGGGGAGGAATTCCCGTGTTGCGGCCGATTATGCGCTGTCTGGCGGCCAACCGTATCGACAGTGTGTATGGGATTTTGAATGGTACTACTAACTATATTCTCACCGAGATGATACAATGCGGCAAGAGCTTTGGGCAGGCGCTGAAAGAGGCTCAGGAGAAGGGCTATGCGGAGGCGGACCCGACCGCGGATGTGGAGGGGATCGACGCTTGCAGGAAGATCTGCATTTTGTCCGATATGTGCTTTGGGTACAATGTGGACCCGGCGCAGGTGCGGACGGAGGGAATCTCTAAAATCGCGTCGGTGGATGTGGATTACGCCCGGCGGATGGGGTACCGTATCAAACTGCTGGGACGGACTTTGCGGCTGCCGGATGGTCGGGTGACGGCGTATGTGGCGCCGCATTTTGTGGATATGGAAAACCCGGTGGTGAACGTGGATGGGGTGCTTAACGGCATTGTGATCCACGGCAACGCGGTGGGGAACACCGTGTATTCCGGGCCGGGCGCCGGGGCTTCTGAGACCGGCAGTGCCGTGGCGGCAGATATTTTGGACTGTCTGACCGGGCCGATGGACCGGCAGCCCATTTGGGAGGCGCAGCCGGAGGGGTATTTTATGGACGCGGACGAGCTGGCTTGCCGGTGGTTCGTGCGGACGAAGGCTGGGTTGGCGGAGATCGGTGAGGCCTTTGGGAGCGTGCGGTTTGTGTCGATTCCCGGGGGTGACCCGGAGGAGTACGCGTTTTCCACGGAGGAGATGTCCCGGAAGCGGCTGATGGAGGTCGGCGCGGGGATGGGATTGCTGGCGGCGTATCGGATTTTGGACGAATGAGTTTATTGCGGCGTAATATGGTTTGATGCGGCTTTGCCGCATCCGGGGAACCCCCCGGCGAGGGTTTCCCCAGGCCCTTTCCTGCGCTTTTTGGGATAGGGGATTTCGCTTCCTGCGGGAAGCGACCAAGGGCGCTGCCCTTGGATCCTGCAATTTTTTGGAAAAAATTATCTATAAACTTTTAGTTTTGGGGTGCTTTTTAATTTATGTTGATCGTACAGAAATTCGGCGGCAGCTCGGTGGCTGACGCGGAGAAAATCCGGCGGGTCGCCGGGATTATTGCGGATACTTACGAGGAGGGCAACGACGTGGTTGTCGTGCTGTCCGCTCAGGGGGATACTACCGATGATCTGCTGGAAAAGGCGGCGGAACTCAATGAGCGGCCGTCGAAGCGGGAGTTGGATATGCTGTTGTCCACTGGGGAGCAGCAGTCCATTGCCTTGATGGCCATGTGTTTGGAGAAAATGCGGTATCCGGTGGTGTCTTTGACCGGGTGGCAGGTGGGGATGGAGACGACCTCTGACCACGGCGCGGCGCGGATCATGCGGATGAAGACGGAACGGATCATGCGGGAATTGGATAAACGGCGCATCGTTATTGTGGCGGGGTTCCAGGGGATCACCAAGGGGAACGATGTGACTACCCTGGGGCGCGGCGGGAGCGATACTACCGCGGTCGCCATCGCCGCGGCGCTCCATGCGGATAAGTGCCAGATCTTTACCGATGTGGAGGGCGTATACACCGCCGACCCGCGGAAGGTGCCTGACGCGAAAAAGCTGGATGAGATTACCTATGATGAAATGCTGGAATTGGCGTCTTTGGGCGCGCAGGTGCTGCATAACCGCTCGGTGGAATTGGCGAAGCGGTACGGCATCGTGCTGGAAGTGCTGTCCAGCTATGTGAGAAAACCCGGTACGAAAGTCAAGGAGGTCGCAAAGAAAGTGGAAGAAAATAAGATCAGTGGCATCGCGAAGGATGTGGATGTGGCCCGCGTGGCTGTGGTGGGCGTGCCGGACGCGCCCGGCGTGGCGTTCCGGGTGTTCAATGAGATGGCCAGGAAGAAAATCAATGTGGACGTTATCTTGCAGTCTTACGGGAAAAATAACACCAACGATATCAGCTTTACCGTGCCGCTGGGCGACGCTGACGCCGCAGAACGGGCGCTCAATGACGCACGGGAGGCCATCGGGTTTGACCATGTGAGCATTGACAAGGGTATTGCCAAGGTGAGCATCATCGGCGCGGGCATGATGAGTGCGTCCGGCGTGGCGGCGCTTATGTTCGAGGCGCTGAGCGATGCGGAGATCAATATTCATATGATCTCTACCAGTGAAATTAAGGTCTCGGTGCTCATTGATGAGGAAATGGCGGATCTGGCGGTGAAGGCCATCCACAGTAAGTTCTTTGGGTAAAACGAAAAACGCTCCCTCTTGGAGGGGGCGTTTTTTTGGAATCATTTTCCCGGGATTTGGGCATACTTTGGGGGAATCTACCTTAGGGGGAATTTTTTATGAAGTTTGCTGTGAATGAAAACTGCATCGCCTGCGGCTTGTGCGTGAGTATCTGCCCGGAGGTCTTCGCGCTGAATGATGAGGGCGTTTCCCATGCCAAGCAGCAGCCCAAGTCCAAGGACGAAGAGGAACGCGCGGAAAAGGCGCTGGAGGATTGTCCGGTGGATGCTATCGAACATGCGTAACGTGGCTTGAGACGAACCCGCCCCCCGCGATGCGGGGGCGGGTTTCGTTTGGTTAGGGTTGCTCCAGTCCCTCAAAGAATTCGTCAAAGGTCTTTACGTGATAAATCTTTTTCATGGCTAATAAAATACTGATTCTTACACTGTATCTGCCTTGTTCCATTTTAGATAGAATACCGGCTGTAATGGGAAGACCCATAATTTCAAGCTGCGCGGAGGCTTGGTCTTGCGTAAGCCCTGCGTTCTTCCGCAGGCGTTTCAAATTCTTTCCGATTGAAATGTCTTGCTTGAGATTATGTGATAAGCTGTCGTTCAATCCGCAAATATAATCCATACTCACGCCGTAAAATTCCGCAAGTGTGATTAGCCGGTCTATGGGTATCCGAGTTTTGCCTAATTCGTAATCGGAATATGTTTTCTGTCCTACGTGCAGTAATTTTGCGACCTTTGCTTGTGTGAGGTCGTTGTCTTCTCTTAATGCACGGATTCTGTCACAATAATTCACCATATCACCCTGGTAATATTATGACGCAGAGTTTATAACTCTATTGACTTTTAGAGCTATAAACTCTAAAATAGAGTAAAGGAGATGAAAATTATGGAAGGAATCAGCGAACAGGAACGTGAGTTTTTGGAAAAAGTCGAACGGATGTCGGCGCAAAATCGGCTAGCATTTCAGGTGTTGATTAATAATTTTGACACGATATGGGAGATTTGCGAGACTTATGAACTTACACCGGAGGAACGGGCGCGGTTATTAATACGCGCGGACGAATGGGATGACCCTGTACTGCGTCTTTTAGTGAATTTGGAGGGACAACTCCACCAATAACAGAAGCGCCCCTGCTGTCGCCGGGGCGCTTGACAAAATTGCGGGATGGTGTATAATAAGAATAGAAAACGGGCGCTGCCGATAAGCGGTCAGCCCAAATTACGGTTCTTTAGAAATGACCGCGCTTTAGCTGGGGGCGGTCATTTCGCTTTTATGGTGAGTATGTACAGCGTGAACGCAATACACAGTAAATATCGCAGTACAATGTACAAACGGTATTTCCACATCAGCGTTACCGCCCTTCACGGGAGTGACTGACCGCCTGTCCGAATATGGCAACGCCCTACCCTCTTAGGAGGGTAGGGCTATTTTAATCGGTACCGGGAAATTTGTCAAATTTTTACGCTTCCTCGAAATCTTCCGGGAGGAAGGTCATTAAATCGTCCTTGGTCGGGGCTTCCATCGCCGCGACGCGGTTGGACTGGCGGATGACCATGTCTTCAAATAAATTCCGTACCGCGCGGCCGTTGCCGAAGTTTTCGTCCCGGGTCTCGTACAACTCGTTGAACAGAGTCTTGGCTTTCTCCTCCGACTCCGGGGAGAGGGAATAGCCGTTCCGGGCACACTGGCTTTGGAATATGCTGTATAGCTGCTCTCCGGTGTAGTCTGGGAAGTAGAAATACTTGTTGAACCGGGATTCCAGGCCCGGATTGGAGGTCAGAAACTTTTCCATGGGGCCGTCGTAGCCCGCGACGATGACGACCAGGTCGTCACGGTGGTCCTCCATGGCTTTTAAAATCGTGTCGATGGCTTCCCGGCCGAAGTCGTTGTCTCCGCCCATGGCCAGGGAATAGGCTTCGTCAATGAACAGCACGCCGCCCAGGGCGTTGGAAATGACCTCCTGGGTCTTCAGGGCGGTCTGGCCTACGTAGCCCGCTACCAGACCGGAACGGTCTACCTCCACCAGCTGGCCTTTGCTGAGTACGCCAATGCCCGCGTACAGCTGCGCCAGCAGGCGGGCGACGGTGGTTTTGCCTGTGCCGGGGTTGCCCATGAACACCAGGTGCAATGACATGGGGGCTACGGGGAGTTCGTTTTGCTCACGGAGCTTGCGGACTTTGATGAGGTTGATGAGACTGTTGACGTCTTTTTTGACCTCGTCCAGTCCCACTAAGGCGTTTAACTCTTCCAGGAGCTCTTCCGTGGTCTTTTCGGGAAGCTGGGGCTCGGGGGCCGCGTCCTGCTTGGGGGCGCTGCCCGCGGGCTGGGCCGGGTGCTTGTCCTTGAACGACGGCTCGCCGCTGGTCACGTAGTCCCGGGCGTTCAGGGCCGGCTTGCCCGTTTTTACGCCGCTGGAATCGCAGATGGCCGTCAGGCGGGCGGCGCAGTCGGTGATGTAGGTCGCTTCCTCCCAGGTCACGTCGTCGTCTACCGCCGCCAGGTACAGCAGGATGTTCGTCACCATGCGGATGAAGACCCGGGACGTGTCCGTTTTGCGCTTGGCGTCATTTTCCGCCAGGTCCCAGAAGAAGATGGGGGGCATGAAGTCCCCGGCTTTGCAGACTTCTTCCGTGAGCTGCCACAAAAGCCATTTCGGGGACGTGCCGCCTTTGGAGTACAGCGCGTTGTACGCGTCCACGTGGTTTTGCGTGACGCCCCCGGCGTGGCTCCACAGCCCCAGGGCGCAGCCACGGACAAAGCCGTCTAACTGCGCCGCTGCGCTCCGGCCCGCGGCTTTGTAGAACGCCTCGGTGTTGGCGACGTAGATCTTATGTAATTCCTCCGGCGTGCGCTTCCAATTGGTGGGCATGGTGTGTTCCTCCCGGTCTTTGTTCTATGGGCATTATAGAACAATTGTCCTAAAGATACAATATTGAATATTTTGTTTTTCCAGTGTTGAAAATTCCCGGGAATGTGTTATACTAATTTAGTTACAGATTTGTATAATTTTATTTTCACATACGGGAGGCCAATGCCATGGCAAAAAAACAATTCAAGGCCGAATCCAAGCGGCTTTTGGATTTGATGATCAATTCGATCTACACACATAAGGAAATCTTTCTGCGGGAGATCATTTCCAACGCGTCTGACGCTATTGATAAGTTGTGCTATCTGTCTTTGACGGATGATAAGGTGCTGTATCAGAAGGACGACTATCAAATCAAGATTTTTGTGGATCCAGAGGCGCGCACCATTACCGTGCGGGATAATGGTATCGGTATGAATGCTGAGGACATGGAAAAAAATCTTGGCGTGATTGCACAGTCTGGATCGCTGAAATTTAAGTCGGACAAAGAGAATCTGGCAGACAGCGATACCAATATCATCGGGCAGTTTGGCGTGGGCTTCTACTCCGCGTTTATGGTGGCCGACAAGGTCACGGTGCGCTCGCTGAAGTACGGCGAGAGCGAGGGCAGCCAGTGGGAGTCCGCGGGGACCGATGGGTACACCGTCAAGCCCTGCCCGGAGAAAACGGACGTGGGTACCGAGGTCATCATGCATATTAAAGAAGATACGGATGGGGAGAAATACTCCGAGTTTATGGACAAGTTCGTCATCCGGGACCTGGTGCAGAAGTATTCCGATTACATCCGCTGGCCCATCGCCATGGATATCGAGGATTACCAGTTCGTGGAGTCCGAGGAACTGGACGACCAGGGGCGGCCCAAGTATGAATACAAGTGCGAGATGCAGGAAGTGGTCATGAACACCATGGTGCCCATCTGGGAACGGAGCAAAAGCGAGGTTTCCGATGAAGAGTGCATGGAGTATTACAAGAAAATGTTCTATGACCCCAATCTGCCCACCGCTGTGGTGCGGGTGAACGCCGAGGGGCTGGTGAATTACCGGGCAATGCTGTTTATCCCCAGCCGGCCCAGCCCCGATTTTTACAGCCGGGATTTTAAGCCCGGACTGCGGCTATATTCCAACGGCGTGATGATCATGGAATACTGCGCGGATATCCTGCCGGACTGCTTCCGGTTCGTCCGGGGCATCGTGGATAGCCCCGATCTGAGTTTGAATATCTCCCGGGAGGTCTTGCAGCATGACCGGCAGCTGAAAGTCATCTCCACCAACCTGACCAAAAAGGTCAAGGGGGAACTGAAAAAGCTAATGGAATCCGACCGGAAAAAGTATGAGGAATTTTACGAGGCCTTTGGGCATCAGATCAAGTATTCTACTGTGTCTGCGGTGATGGATATGCGGGAACTGGTGCGGGACCTGATCTTATTCCGGACCGGACCGGACCGGATGTGCTCGTTGCAGGAGTATGTGGACAATATGCCGGAAAGTCAGGAGCGTATCTACTACGCCTGCGCGGATAATCTGAAAATGGCCATGTCTATGCCTCAGACGGAGCCGGTGAAGCAAAAAGGGTACGAGGTGTTTTATCTCACCGACCCCATGGACGAGTTCGTGGTGCAGGCGTTGGAGGGGCAGGATGGCAAGCTTTTCCAGAATGTGTGCAAGGGTGACCTGGGGCTGACCTCCGAGGAGGAAAAGCAGGAGACTTTGAACCAGCAGGAAGCGGAAAAAGATGTTCTGGAGTTCGTGAAAGAGGCCCTGGACGGTCAGGTGGTGGACGTGCGGTTTTCCAACGCGCTGGTGTCCCATGCGGTGTGCCTGACCACGGAAGGGCAGGTTACGCTGGATATGGAGCGCTATTTCCGGTCCATCCCCGGGGACGACGGAACCATCCGCGCCCAGCGGGTGCTGGAAATCAATCAGAAGCATCCGGCGTTCGCCAAGTTGAAAAGCGCGTTCGATACAGATCAGGACCGTTGCGGGGAGTTGGCTAAGGTACTTTATGGCATGGCCTGCATGATCGCGGGGATGCCCGTGGACGACCCGGCGGAATTCTCTGATCTGGTTTGCGAGCTGCTTTGATTCGTTTGAAACCCGCTGTGTCGGACAAAAAGAGATTTGATTTTTTCCGCTTTGCGAAGCGGAACTCTGCGAGGCTTTTATGAACGAAGATAAAACCTTAGGTATTTACATCCACATTCCGTTTTGCGCCAGTAAGTGCGGGTATTGTGATTTTTACTCCTGCGCCGGTGCGGAAAAGCTCATGGGGAAGTATCAGGAGGCCCTGCTGACCCATGTGCGGGAGAGTTTGCCGCAAATTCAGCAGTATTATATCGATTCGGTGTATTTCGGCGGCGGCACCCCCAGTTATTACGGGGCCAAGTATCTGTGCGAGGTCATCGAACTGCTTAAGTCCAGTGGCAAACTGCTGCGGGAAGCGGAGATCACCGTGGAAATGAACCCGGATAGTATGCGGCTGGGGGATCTGAAACTGCTGCGCCGGGCGGGGGCCAACCGGATTTCCATGGGCGTGCAGTCCGCCAATAATGAGATTTTGCGCACCATCGGGCGTCGGCACACATATAACCAGGCTGTCAAAGCATATATGTTTGCAAGGCAGGTGGGGTTTGAGAATGTCAGCGTGGACTTGATGTACGGGCTGCCCGGACAGACCAAGGAGGACTGGGCGGATACCCTGTCCAAGGTCATCGGGTGGAATCCGGAGCATATCTCCTGCTACGGGCTGAAGCTGGAAGAGGGGACGCCGATGTATGAGGTGTACCACGATACCCCGGTCATCCCCGATGACGATATGCAGGCGGACCAGTACATTTACGCCAGTGAACTGCTGGAGCGTTACGGCTACCAGCGGTATGAGATTTCCAATTTTGCCCACAAGGGTTATGAGTCCCGGCACAATTTGAAATACTGGAAACTGGAAGATTATATGGGCTTTGGCCCCGGGGCGCATTCCTGCGTGGGGAACCTCCGTTACAGCTACGTCCGGGACCTGCGGCGGTATATCGCCGGGGTGCTGGACGGCGGGGATATCCTCGACGAGCAGGAGGCGGTCTCCGGCATCCAGCGGGCGTATGAGTATTTGATGCTGGGGATGCGGCTGGCGGAGGGCATCTCCCAGCGGGATTACAGCAAGCAGCTGCAGTCCGACTTCGCGCCGCTGCAAGAGAAGCTGGAATTGTTCCGGGACAAAGGCTGGGTGCAGACTGTAGGCAGCCGGTGGGCGTTTACGACCTCTGGGTTTTTGCTGTCGAATCTGCTCATCGGCGAGTTGTTGGAGGCGCAGGCGGCGCAAAACGCCATCGGCACCCCCTATTTGCAGGAGATTTTGAACGCCATGGATAAGGAAGAACTGCCCATGGGCGAGGAGGAATCTTTCTTGCAGCAGGTGCTTGGGAACGTGTGAGCGGTGAGGGTTTTTAAAAATTGATGAAACGAAAAGGAATGCATGAAACGGGCGGGTTCCAGGCGGTGCCGGAACAGCCGCCCGCTGGGAAAAAGTCCCGGAAGGGCCTGATCGCCGGGGGCATCATCGGCGGCATTTTGCTGCTGGCGGCGGCGCTGTTCGGCGTGGCGATGGCGTGCGTGGGGAATGTGGAGACGGTCTATCCCAATGTGCGTTTGGGCGGCTATGCCCTGGGGGGCTTGTACTACGAGGAGGCGGCGGAACTGCTGTCTTTGGCGGACTGGACGTACCCGGAGCGCCCGGCGGTGTCCGTGGAGCTGCCCGGCGGCGGCTTTGACGTGACCTACCGGCAGGCGGGGATGCTCTGCGACGGGGAGACCGCCGCAAAAACGGCCTATGATTATGGGCGGTCCGGGAATCTGTTCAGCCGCACGGTGGCGTATGTGCGCTGCCTCATCGCGGGGAAGGACTTGACCGGGGACGTGTTCGGCGCGCCGGATGAGGATTTGATCGAAGGCATCGTCCAGGCGGGCGTGGCTGAGGCCCAGGCGAATCTCATGGATGATGTGGAGATCGACGCAAAGGCGGAGACCGTCACGGTCATCAAAGGGGCCAGTTATATCCATCTGGATACGCCGGAGGTTTTCTCGCTGGTGATGAAAGCGGTCCGGGACGGGGAATTCGGCACCGTCAGCTACGCACCGGATACCACGGCGGAAACGGATTTGGACGTGAAGCAGCTGCGGGAGCAGATCTGTGCGGAGAAAAAGGACGCGTATTATGATAAGGACGCCGACGCCATCGTGCCGGAGACCGTAGGGATCGATTTTTCCGAGGCCGACGCGAAATCTGCGTGGGACGCTGCCACGCTGGGTCAGCCGGTGCGTATCCCCGTGACGGTGGATGTGCCGGAGGTGACGGAGGAAAGCCTGAAAAAGCTGCTGTTCAGTACCAAACTGGCGGAAAAAGGCACCAGTCTGGCGGGAAGCAGCGCAAACCGCATCAACAATGTGGAAAAGGCCGCCGGGTCGATCAATAACATTGTGCTCATGCCGGGGGAACAGCTTTCTTACAATGAGACGCTGGGCCAGCGGACCAAGGAAAACGGGTATCTTGCCGCCGGCGCTTACGCCAACGGCGCGGTGGTGCAGGAGATCGGCGGGGGCATCTGCCAGGTGTCGTCCACGCTGTATTACTGCACGCTCCAGGCCAATTTGCAGATCGATAAACGCACTTGTCATTACTTCCCGGTGGGCTATCTGCCCGCGGGCTTTGACGCCACCGTGAGCTGGAAGTCGCCGGATTTCAAATTCACCAATGACCGGGAGTACCCCATCCGCATTTTGTCCTGGGTGGAGGATGGGCAGGTCTATGTGGAAATCTGGGGCACCGACGACGGGACGTATGTGGAACTGAAAAATTCCTCCTGGCTGATGTATACCAATGACGAATACCCGGAGGTGGCCACGGGCTATAAGGCCCAGGCGTACCGCTGGATATACGACAGCAAGACCAATGAGCTCATCGAGAAGAAGAGCGAGGGCGTGAGTACCTATAACTACCACGCGGAAGATATCAAGTACCCCGAACCGGAGCCGACTCCGGAACCAACTCCGGAGCCGACCTCGGACCCGGTGTTTGACCCCTGGGCGCCTGTGATGCCGACGCCGTCCCCGGAGGTGACGCCGCCGCCGGAGGCTACCCCACCGGTGACGCCACCGCCGGACGCTGAGAATACTGCACCGTAAACAGAAAGAGAAGCGAGGAGTTTGACCATGGAAAACAAAGGAAGCTTTTATATTACTACCCCCATTTATTATCCTTCGGATAAGCTGCACATCGGGCATACCTACTGCACCGTGGCAACCGACGCGTTCGCCCGGTATAAGCGGCTTTGCGGCTATGACGTGATGTTCCTCACGGGTACCGACGAGCACGGGCAGAAGATCGAGACCAAGGCCAGGGAAGCCGGTATCACGCCGAAAGAGTTTGTGGATAATATCGTGGAAGGCTCCCGGGGTGTGAAAGACCTGTGGAAGCTGATGAATATTTCCAACGACCGGTTCATCCGCACCACCGATGATTACCACGTCGCCGCTGTGCAGCGGATCTTTAAGAAGATGTACGACAATGGGGACATCTACAAGGGCAAGTATGTGGGCAAATACTGTACGCCCTGCGAATCGTTCTGGACGGAGACCCAGCTTGTGGATGGGAAATGTCCCGACTGTGGCCGGGAGGTGGTAGACGCGGAGGAGGAAGCCTACTTCTTCCGGCTGAGCAAGTACGCCGACCGGGTGCAAGATTTGCTGGAAAACACCGATTTTCTTGAGCCCCGCAGCCGGGTCAATGAGATGGTCAACAACTTCATCAAGCCTGGACTGGAGGACCTGTGCGTGTCCCGCACCAGCTTTACCTGGGGTATCCCGGTGGATTTTGACCCGGGGCATGTGGTGTACGTATGGGTGGACGCGCTGACGAACTATATTACCGCTTTGGGCTATGAGAACGACCGCTACGACGAGTACAAAAAATACTGGCCCGGCGTGAATATCGTGGGCAAGGAGATCGTGCGGTTCCACTCCATCATCTGGCCCGCCATGCTTATGAGCCTGGGCGAGCCGTTGCCGAAAAAGGTGTTCGGCCACGGCTGGCTGCTGCTGGACGGCGGCAAAATGAGTAAGTCCAAGGGCAATGTGGTGGACCCCTATATCCTTGCGGAAATGTTCGGTGTGGATGCCCTGCGGTTTTTCCTGCTGCGGACCTTCCCCTTTGGGTCGGACGGGAATTTTTCCAATGAGCTGCTGATCCAGACCATCAACACCGATCTGGCCAACGACTTGGGCAATCTGGTCAGCCGCACCACCGCCATGGTGGAGAAGTATTTCGGCGGCGCGCTGCCGGAGGGCTGTGGTGCGACGGGAATGGAAAAGAAAATGGCGGCCGCGGCGGCGGAGCCGAGTATCGTGGTATTTGCCGCTCCTGATGCTCCTGCGCTGGAGTATGATATGGAATTGGTGGCTTTGGCCGCCGGGCTGCGGAATATTTACGAAATGGCCATGGACCAATATGTGCCCCATAAGGCGCTGGAGGAGGTCTTTAAGGTCATTCAGCGGGCCAATAAATATATCGATGAGAACGCGCCCTGGGCACTGGCAAAGGATATGGATGCGAATGGTCCGAGGCTGGCCCATGTGCTGTATAACTTGCTGGAAGCCACGCGTATCTGTGGGATTTTGCTTACGCCGTTCATGCCTGAAAGCATGGACAAGCTGTTTACCCAGATCGGCGCGTGCGAGGCCTGCCGTACCTGGGACAGCGCCGCTGTCTGGGGCAGCCGGAGCGAGACTTCCCCGGTGACCAAGGGCGACAGCCTGTTCCCCCGCATCGACCTGGATAAGGCCCTTGAGGAATTGGACGCGGCCCAGGAAGCCGCCCGGAAGGCCGGGCTGCCGGATATTGAACTGGAGCCGCCGGTGGAAGCCCCTGTGGACTTTGACACCTTCTGTAAGTCCGATTTCCGGGTGGTGAAGGTGAAGGCCTGCGAAGCGGTGAAAAAGAGCGAAAAGCTGTTGAAGTTCACCTTGGACGACGGTACCGGAACCGACCGGCAGATCTTGTCCGGCATCCACAAGTGGTATGAGCCGGAGGACCTCATCGGCAAAACGCTGGTGGCCATCGTGAATCTGCCTCCCCGGAAGATGATGGGCCAGGAATCCAACGGGATGCTGCTGTCCGCCGTCCACACGGAAAAGGGCGAGGAAAAGCTGAATCTGATTATCCTGGACGACGCCATCCCCGCCGGTGCGAAGCTGTGCTGAAAACCAATCAAAAATCCCCCGGCAACTGCCGGGGGATTTTTTATGCTTCTGATTTAGGAGCGGTGAACCGATCCAGGGGCCAGCCGTTGTCCATGAAGAACTGTTCCGTTTCCCGCTGGGCCCGGAGCAGGAGAAATTCCGCTTCGATCCGTTTTTCATGGGTCAGAAGGTCTACCGCGTCATCAATCACGTTGAACAGATGCAAATACGCCTTTCCTAGGACGGTTTCCCAGGGGTCGATCTCATTTGGCATATAGCTCATCTCCTTTTTGGTACCAATATAGACCGATATTGGATAATTGTCAATATGCGAATCATATATTAACTTTAGGTTAGCATATTGATAGGAGGAATGAACATGATCGTGTTTGATAAGCTATGGCCGACGATCAAGAAACAAGGTCTTTCACAGTACAAATTGATCCATCAGTACAATGTCAGTCCCGGTCAGTTGGACAGGCTGCGGAAAAATGAATCTGTTACCACGTATACGCTGAATGTACTGTGTAAGATTTTGGATTGCCGTCTGGAGGATATTGCGGAGTATGTTCCCGACCCGGAGCCGGAAGCGGAGCCAGAGGCGGAATAAAAAACACCCCCAACGGGGGTGTTTTTTTATTTGCGGTTCGTTACGGTGATTTGAAGCCCTTCCAGAACGTCAAGCGCTTTTTCGTTCATCGCAGGGTCGGCACAGGCGGTGCAGGCGGCGTCTACGATGATCTCCGCTTCCGGCAGGGCGGTTTTCAGCAGTACCGCGTTGGTCAGTACGCAGATGTTCGATACCAGCCCTACCAGCTCCACCTGTTCAAACTGCTCCTCCTCGGCGATCTCCATGAGTTCTATGGAGCCGAAGGCGGGTTTTTCAATGACCAGATCCCGGTCGCCGCAGGCCTGGGCGGTCAGCCCGTAGACCTCCCAGCCCTCGGTGTCCCGGATGCAGTGTGGGATGGGCAGCCGGCGGCCCTCCTGGGTCTTGGCGTAGTTTTTGCCGTGGGTGTCCTGGGTGTAGATGACCGCTGCTTCCTTGTCCTTGTGGTACTGGGTCACCTTTTTCGCGATGGCCGCGTCCAGCGCCTCTGCGCCGGGGAAGCCCAGGCTGCCGTTGATAAAGTCGTTTTGATAGTCCACGACCACTAAGAGTTTTTTCATTCCGCTTTCTCCTTTCCCCAGCCGGCGAACCACCGGAAGGTCATGGGCCACAGGATGCCCGCAAACAAAATTACGATGCCGTAGCGTACTCCATGGGCCATGAGACTGCCCCCGAACAGCGCCAGCAACGGCGCTTTCAGCACCGATTTCAGTGCCAGGGTTAACCCCAGACCCACAGCGACTTTTACAATCTGCGCGGGGAGGGGCGCTTTCGTGGGCCATTGCAGCCGGGTGCGGTCCAGATGGAATACCACCAGCAAGCCCAGGGAGCAAAACAGCATCATCCAGCCGTTTTTCAGGCCCTCTTCGTAGTTTGCCAAGTCCAGGTCGGCGGGGAACGGATAGGTGCGCACGAAGGTCACGAACAGAGCCGCGCCCAGGATGAACACGGCGTAGAGGATGTACAGCGGGTCGGGCCGGTCTTCCATGTGTTCAAACAGGGGATAGAGCACCAGCACCAGCACGACGCCCAGAATGAACGACACCCCCACATCCAGGGGCGTGTGTACGCCCAGGTACATGCGGGACACCGCGGTCAGGCAGATACCCAGCACCAGCAGCGCCCGGAGCCAGTTCCGCTTGGTGTACCGCGCGGGCGCGCCCAGGGCGGCGAACACGTTTTGCGTGTGGCCGCTGGGGAAGGAATACCCCGTGGCCGCGGCCCGGGCGGATTCCACGATGGTGAAGCCGGGGTCTTTCACCCAGGGCCGGGGGATGCGGAACCACAGCTTTAAAAACTGGTTCACGATGATGCCCGCGAAGCCCACAGTCATCATGTAGTATCCCTCTTTTTTGTCCACGCACCAGAACAGGATGATAGCCGCGGCCAGAAAGACCGTTTCGCCGCCCAGCTCGGTGATGAGCTGCATGACGACGTTTAAGAATGGGGTGCGGATGCTTTCAAAAAAGTACAGTAGATCCATTTATGTGTCTCCTTGTTTCCATTCGCTGACGAAGGTGCCGCCCAACAGCAACAGAGCACCGAGGATTTGCGGGGGTGTGATGGTCTGGCGCAGCACCAGGGCCGACAGCACCACCGCCAAAACGGGGTCGATGTAACTGAGCACCGCCACGGTCTGCCCCGGCAGGACGTTGATGGACGGGAAATACAGGGCGTAGGCCACGCCGGTGTGGACAAGGCCCACCACCAGGAGCATCGGGGCGTTCTGCACCAAGGCCGCGCCCAGCTGCGCCATGTCCAGCCCGGAGGTGAGCAGGGCGTAGGGCGTGATGACCAGGGCGGAGATGCAAAGCTGTGCAAATGTGGTCTCCATGGGGGCCAAGCCCTGCATTTTTTTGTTCATCAGCATGATGGCGCAGTACAGCGCCGCCGCGGCCAGGCCCAGGGCCACGCCCCGGACGCTTCCGCCCCCCGCCGCGCCGGATACCAGCGCCGCGCCCAGCAGGGAGCAGGCCACGCAGGCCGCTTTCCGCCGGGTCATCGGCTCTTTCAGGACGATGGGGGACAGCAGCAGCAAAAATACCGGGGCCATGTAATAGCACAGCGTCGCCACGGCCACGGTGGTGTGGCGGTAGGCCTCGAACAGCAAGGTCCAGTTCAGCCCCAGGGCCACACCGGAGCACAGCAGCAGCCTGGCGTTTTGCTTCAGCGCGTCCGCCTGGGGCCGCTGGCGCTTGCACAGCATCACGCCGCCCACGAACAGCGTACCCACCACAGCCCGCACCATCACGATCAGGGCCGACGGCAGCGGGATCAGGCTGACAAAGATGCCCAAAGTGCCGAACACCGTCATGGACGCGATCAGCCGTGTCCGGGGGTCGGTCATTCCATCCCCTCCAGCGGCATGGGCGTACCCGCCAGACGGTGCAGGTTGCGCCACATGACGAAGGCGATGCCCAGAACCAGCACGGCGGTCACCGCCAGGCCGCCCTCCAGCCCGAAGCTGCCGCCGTTGATGAGCGCCCCGGCGGGGTCGGCGTTGGAACTGAGCAGAGAGGTGCCGAACTCTCCTCCCGAGACCAGAATACCGAACACATTCCCCTGGGCAAAGTTCCATATGGAATGAAACGCCGCGATGCCCCAGATATTGCCCCGCCAGAGGTAGTACAGCGACGCGAACACGCCAAACAGGAACAGGTTCACCAGTGCCAGCGGCGCGATGCCGTTATTGAGCAGGTGCAAAGCGGCGAAAAACAGGGCGTTGCAGAAAATCGCCGCCGCAACGGAATTTTTCCGGGCGATGTTGATCATGAACATGCCCCGGCACAGCAGTTCCTCCGACATGCCCTGCACCAGAAAGCCCACAAAAATGAGCAGCCAGGGCAGCGGGGAAAAGTCCGGGGATATTCCGGCGATGGTCAGCGTCCCAGCCGCGGCGGCGATGCCCACCGCCAGGGCGAATACCGCAAAGCCCGCCAGCAATCCCAGGCCGTATTCCGACCAAAAGGGCTTGGTGAACCCCGCGGTGGAGAGTTCACGCTTGAACGCGAAGCGCAGGGCCAGCAGCGTCGCGCCGATCATGCCGAAGGTGGAAAACAGCGAGATAATAATGCCCGCGGTGCCGGAAGCGTCGGTAAAGCCCGTGGCGCCTGCGGTGAGCATGTAGGCGTAGACCAGAAGATTTGCCAGTATGGTCTGCGTCACACCGGCGAAGACCAGTACCGCCAGGAATTTCAGGCATTCCAGCAGGACGTTGCCGCCCCGCCCGTCGGACCGGACATTGTCCAATTGGTTGTACGCTACCAAAAAACGGTCAAATTGTTTCATGTGCGTCTCCTTACATATCGATGTCGAAGGCTTCCAGGCCCCGGGCGGCTTCTGCCTTGGTGTCGCCGTGCTTGACGAACAGCATGGTCACGAAAGCCGCGGCCACGAACAGCCCCGCGTAGGGAAATAGGGTGCCGTAGCCCACCCGATTCATGAGCGTGCCCGCCACCACGGGCGTGACGGTCTGGGCCGCCATGGAAAAGGTGTAGTAATACCCGGTGAACTTCCCCGTATCCGCGCCGGAGCACATCTCCACCACCATGGGCAGGGAGTTGACGTTGATAAACGCCCAGGCCACGCCCACCAGCACGAAGATCACGTACAGCGCCGGGGTAAAGTGGTCGTACAGTTGGGTGAGTAGGTAGCCTGTGAAAAATGAGCCTGCCAGCAGTACACAGCCGCCCAAAATGCACGGTTTCCGGCCGATTTTGGACGCTAAAATCCCCGCCGGCAGGTAGCTGACAATGGCTCCCACCGTGGCGATGGTCAGGCACATGGACGCGGTGCCCAGGGCCATGCCCCAGACATTGGCGGCGTAGGTGGTGAACCAGGTCTCCACGGCGTTATAGCCGATGAACCACAAAGACACGCTCAACAGCAAAAATGCCAGGGACCGCCTCACGTCCTTGGGCAGGGTCCGGGAACCGTCGGCGGCTTCGGCGGTGAGTTCCTGCTCCGGGTGGGCCGCTTCGTAGGCGCGGACCTCGGAAGTGAGTTTATTTTCGTCGATGGTCAGCTTTAAAATCAGCACTGACAGCAGCATAATGCCGCTCACCACGGCGAACAGCAGCCGGTAGCTCACGTGGGCTATGCCCGCCGTTTTGTCCGCAGAATACAGCACTGACGCGCATACCAGGTATACCACGCCGCCCAACGCGCCCATGAGGTTGATGACGGCGTTGCCCTTGCTGCGCAGGGGGTTGGGGGTGCAGTCCGGCATCAGGGCCACGGCAGGGGACCGGTAGGTGCCCATGGCGATGAGCAGCAGGCCCAAAACAGCCACAAAGCCCACCAGCCGGGCGGTGCCGGGAGCGGCGAAGTATCCGTCGTCCAGCACGGGCAGCAGGTTCATCAGCACCGCCGCCGCGACGGTGCCGCACACCACAAAGGGCATCCGCCGCCCGGACCTGAACCGGCTTTTGTCCGACAGCGCGCCGAAAAACGGCAGCAGAAACAGTGCCAGCACGTTGTCCGCCGCCATGATGACCCCAGACCAGGTTTCGTTCATGTGGAAGGTGTTGGTCAAGATCAGGGGGATGACGCTGTTGTACATCTGCCAGAACGCGCAGATGGAGAAAAACGCGAAGCCGATGAGCACGGTGCGGTTATAGTTTAATTTCATGTGTTCCACCTCTTTGCACCATTGTAGTCGAGTTCCGCCGGGATTTCAACCATATTTTGTCTTTACGAACAGGGTGGAATGGTGTAGAATAGGGGCAAAGGAGAGATGGTTATGACCTTTTCAAAAAACGCTTTGAAGCTGACTGGCGGCTTGCTGGGCGTGACGGCGGTGGTCGCTGGTGCTGTGGTCTTCGCCGCTGCGCCCGGGAAATCCGGGGCGGGGCAGAAAGGCCCCTTTTATGGCCGGTATTTCGCTCACCGGGGACTGCATACCGCCGACGGCACCGCGCCGGAAAATTCCCTCACAGCTTTCCGCATGGCGGCGAATGTGGGCTACGGGGTGGAACTGGATGTGCATCTGACCCGGGACGGGAAGGTGGCGGTGTTCCATGACCACGACCTGGAGCGTATGACCGGGGCGCAGGGGAAGATCGAAGACTGGGCATATGAAGACCTGGCCCAGCTGCGTCTGGCTGGCTCCGGGGAGAAAATCCCGTTGCTGTCCGAGGTGCTGGAGGCCATCGGCGGGGTCGGGCCGATCATTTTGGAAATCAAGCCTGGTCCCCGGTGGAAAGAACTGTGCGCCGAGGTGGTGGAACAGCTTTCGGACTATCCCGGGGACGTGTGCGTGGAGTGCTTTGACCCCCGGATCCTGCGGTGGTTCAAAAAGAACGCGCCGGGGTACCTCCGGGGCCAGCTTGCCATGCCCATGGGGCATTATGAGCGGGATATCCCCCGCCCGGTGGCGTTTTTGGCCAGCCGCGGCCTGTTGAATTTCCTGGGCCGTCCCCAGTTCATCGCTTACGAGCTTGGCCCGAAGCCGCTGACCATCCGCCTGGCGGAGAAGCTGGGCGCCATGCGGGTATGCTGGACCAGCCGGAGCCTGCACGACAAAAAGGACAATGAGGCGGTGATTTTCGAGCACTACCGCCCGGAGTTGTACTTATAAGCAAAAAAGAACTTCCCTCCGGGGAAGTTCTTTTTTGACTATATTGTACGATAGACCCACCAAAAAAGCAAGAAACTTAGGCGCGTTAAATTTCCGTCAGCGGTTCCAATTTGTGCCGGGCTATGATACAATAATAAACGCACAACTTTTACACGAAACTGAAAGGGGTTTGCGTATGAAAACGGATATTGAGATCGCGCAGGAGGCACAGATGCTGCCCATTACCGACATCGCCCGGAACGCGGGGATCGACGAGGGCTATTTGGAGCAGTATGGCCGGTATAAGGCCAAGCTGGACCTGCGGTTGATGAAGGATATGGCGGACAAGCCGGACGGCAAGCTGGTGCTGGTCACGGCGATCAATCCCACCCCCGCCGGGGAAGGGAAAACCACCACCAGCGTGGGTCTGGCGGACGGACTGCGCAAGGTGGGCAAAAACGCGGTGCTGGCGCTGCGGGAACCGTCTCTGGGACCGGTGTTCGGCGTGAAGGGCGGCGCGGCCGGCGGCGGCTACGCCCAGGTGGTGCCCATGGAGGATATTAACCTTCACTTTACTGGGGATTTCCACGCCATCGGCGCGGCGAACAATCTGTTGGCCGCGATGCTGGACAACCACATCCAGCAGGGCAACGCCTTGGGGATCGACGTCAAACAGATCACATGGAAGCGCTGCGTGGATATGAACGACCGCCAACTGCGCCACGTGATTGACGGGCTGGGCGGCAAAATGCAGGGGGTGCCCCGGGAGGACGGATTTGACATCACCGTTGCCAGCGAGGTGATGGCGGTGCTGTGCCTGGCAAAGGATATGCTTGACCTGAAAGCCCGGCTGGGGCGCATCATCGTGGCCTATACCTACGACGGCAAGCCTGTCACCGCTCACGACCTTAAGGCGGAGGGCGCGATGGCGGCTCTGCTCAAAGATGCGCTCAAGCCCAATTTGGTGCAGACTCTGGAGCATACGCCGGCCCTGATCCACGGCGGGCCGTTTGCCAACATCGCTCACGGCTGTAATTCCGTCACCGCCACGCGCATGGCGCTGAAGCTGGGCGATTACTGCGTGACGGAAGCGGGCTTCGGCGCCGATCTGGGCGCGGAGAAATTCCTGGATATCAAATGCCGCATGGCGGGTCTGGTACCCGACGCAGTGGTGATCGTGGCCACGGTGCGGGCACTGAAGCACCACGGAGGCGTGGCGAAAGCCGATTTGAACAACGAGGATCTGGCGGCGCTGGAGCGGGGCTTGCCGAACCTGCTGCGCCATGTGGATAACATCAAGAATACCTACCATCTGCCCTGTGTGGTGGCCATCAACGCGTTCCCCACGGATACCGCGGCGGAGTTAGACCTGGTCGCGGCCAAGTGCCGGGAGTTGGACGTGAACGTGGCTTTGAGCGAGGTGTGGGCGAAAGGCGGCGAAGGCGGCAAGGCCCTGGCGGAGGAAGTCGTGCGCTTGTGCGAGCAGCCGAAGCTGGATGCGTTCACCTACGCTTACGAGGACGGCACGTCCATCCAGTACAAGCTCAACGCCATCGTGAACCGCGTGTACCACGGCGCCCGGGCGGTGCTGACGCCCGCGGCCCAGAAGCAGTACCAGCAGTTGGTGGACCTGGGCTTTGGCGACCTGCCGGTGTGCATGGCAAAGACCCAATACAGCTTTTCCGACGACCCGGCTCTGCTGGGCGCGCCGGAGGGCTTTGACGTCACGGTGCGGAATCTGAAAGTCTGTGCCGGCGCGGGCTTTATTGTGGCGCTGACCGGGGACATCATGACGATGCCCGGCTTGCCGAAAGTTCCGGCGGCAGAGAAGATCGACGTGGATGAGAACGGGAAGATCACAGGACTATTCTAAAAGGAGCAATATGGAGTTTTCAGAATACCCGATTTCGGCGTTTCTTACCGCACTCGCGTCAAAGGAGGCTACTCCCGGCGGCGGCGGCGCCTCGGCGCTGACAGCGGCGCTGGGCGCGGCTTTGGGCGGCATGGTAGGAAATCTCACCGTAGGCAAGGAGAAGTATAAGTCCGTGGAAGCGGACATGTACTGCCTGATGAACGAGACCGCTCAGCTGCAAAAGGCGTTGACCGCCCTTATCCAAAAGGACGCGGACGGCTTCGCGCCCTTGGCGGCGGCCTACAAAATGGACAAGGACGACCCCAATTACGACGCGGTGATGGAACAATGCCTGCGGGACGCGGCGGCGGCGCCGATGGAGGTGCTGCGCCTCTCCTGCCGGATGATCGAGCTGCACAGTACCTACGCGAAAAAGGGCAGCGCCCTGGCGGTGTCCGACGCGGCTACCGGCGCGGTGCTTTGCTGGGCGGCCATGTACGGCGCGGCGGTGAATGTGGTGGTGAACACCCGTCTCATGAAGGACCGGGACTATGCCCGCCGCATGAACGCCGAGGTGGACAAGCTGATGAACAAATACCGGAAGCTGGCGGAAAACACCTATGAATCGGTGTATCAGCAGCTGAAAAAGGAGAAAAAGCAGTGAGCACGATACTATTAGAGGGCGCTCCCGTAGCCCAGGCGCTGTACGAAAAAGCGGCCCGGACCAGCGCGGGCTTGCAGGCCCAAGGGGTCAACCCCGTGGTGGCGCTGGTGCGGGTGGGAGAGAACCCGGCGGATATCTCCTATGAAAACAGCATCAAAAAGAACATGAGCAAGGGCGGTGTGTCCGCTGTGACTGCGGGTCTGGCCCAAAGCGCGTCTACGGAGCAGGTGCTGGAGACCATCCATACTCTGAACGAAAGCCCTATCGTCCATGGGATCATGCTGTTCCGCCCCATGCCGGAGCAGATCGACGGCGAGACCATCCGTCACGCTATTCACCCCGCCAAAGATGTGGATGGCATCACGGATATGAGCCTGGGCGGGGTATTCACCGGCAGCGGCATCGGATTTGCACCCTGCACGGCCCAGGCGGTGATTGAAATGTTGGACTATTACGGCATCGACCTGCAGGGTCGGAGTGTGGCGGTAGTGGGTCGCAGCTTGGTGATCGGCCGCCCGGTATCCATGCTTCTGCTGGAGAAAAATGCTACCGTGACCCTGTGCCACAGCCGCACGCCTAAGCTCATGGACGTGACCAAGCGGGCGGACATTGTCGTCACCGCCACCGGTCGGGCCAAGGCCTACGGCCCGGAGTATTTCGCGCCCCATCAAACGGTCATCGACGTGGGCATCAACACGGACCCCGGCAGCGGCAAGCTCTGCGGTGACGTGGATTTCGCTGCGGTGAGCACAAAGGTGTCCGCCATCACCCCCGTCCCCGGTGGACTGGGCGCGGTGACCACGGCGGTGCTGGTCAGCCACGTGGTGGAAGCGGCGAAGAAAGCGGCGGAGCGGGGCTGATGGAATACCAGAAGATCGAAAAGGTCTATGACGGGGAATACCTCGATTATTACCTGGTGACCTACCGGGACGCCGACGGCCATGAGAAGGTCTATGAAATGGTCTCCCGGGACAAGGAGATCGACACCCGGGAAAAGCTGTACGACCACTCCACCGACGCGGTGGTGATGATCGTGAACGACCCCGCCGACGAGCATGTGGTGCTGGTGCGGGAGTTCCGGCTGGAACTGGGCAAGACGATCTTCGGCTTCCCGGCGGGGCTGATCGACCCCGGCGAGACCGCGGCGGAATGCGCCGTGCGGGAACTGAAAGAGGAAACGGGGCTGGACATGGTAGAGGTCCGGGACGTGCTCAAGGGCGCGTTCAGCGCCGTTGGCATCTCCAACGAGACGACCTCCTGCGTCATCGGTACGGCCACGGGGCAGTTCAGTCACCGGGACGAAGGCGGCGAGGAGATCGACGCGGCCTGGTACTCCAAAGAGGAAGTCCGGCGGCTCATTAAAACGGAGCATTTCGGTTCCTGGGCGCAGGCATATTGTTATATGTGGTCCAGGGAGACCTAAGGGCGGATTTCAAATCCGCCCTTGCAGGACGAGCGCACCCCGTCCGTCAAAACGGTCGTTTTGTCAGAATGGTGACGTTATACAGTCCGGCGGTCCCAATTTCTGCACCTTTTGTAAAATGCAACAAAGTTGAAGCAAACTTGCAAAATTCCAAAATCTATCCATTGACAAAACCAACAAGATTTCGTATAATGCGTACATCAGAGGGCAAAGGCGTCCCCGGCGAGGGGCCTTTCTCTCTCTTTTTTGTATCAGACCCCAAAAGACCGTATATATAAGGAGAAGATGAAACATGGCAAAGTACACGAAGGAAGATATTGTCCGCATCGTGAAGGACGAGGATGTAGAGTTCATCCGTATGCAGTTCACGGACATTTTCGGCATGATGAAGAACGTGGCCATCACCAGCTCCCAGCTGGAAAAGGCTCTGAACAACCAGATCACCATTGACGGTTCGTCCATTGAGGGCTTTACCCGCATCCACGAATCCGACCAGTACCTGCACCCGGACCTGGACACCTTTGTGATTTTGCCCTGGCGTCCCCAGCACGGCAAGGTAGCCCGCTTCATCTGCGACGTGTACAATCCCGACGGCACGCCTTTCGTGGGCGACCCCCGGGGCATTTTAAAGCGTGCGCTGAAAAAGGCAGAGGATATGGGCTTTGACGCGTTCAATGTCGGCCCGGAGTGCGAGTTCTTCCTGTTCGAGACCGACGAGGCCGGCCACCCCACCACCAAGACCGCCGACGAGGCCGGTTACTTCGACCTGGCCCCCCTGGACCACGGCTCCAACGTCCGCCGGGAGATTTGCCTGGCCCTGGAGCAGATGGGCTTTGAGATTGAGGCGTCCCACCACGAGGTGGCCGAGGGCCAGCACGAGATCGACTTCAAGTACGCCGACGCCCTCACCGCCGCGGACAATATCATGACTTTCAAGATGGCGGTCAAGGTCTTCGCCCAGAAAAACGGCCTGCACGCCACGTTCATGCCCAAACCCATTTTCGGCATCAACGGCAGCGGTATGCACGTGAATATGTCTCTGTTCAAGAAGGGCAAGAACGTATTTTACGACGAAAAAGGCGAGAAAAAGCTGTCCAAAACGGCCTACCAGTTCATCGCCGGCCTGCTGGCCCACGTGCAGAACATCACCGCTGTGACGAATCCGCTGGTGAATTCCTATAAGCGCCTGGTGCCGGGCTACGAAGCGCCGTGCTATCTGGCCTGGAGCGCGTCGAACCGTTCTGCGTTGATCCGCATCCCCGCGGCCCGTGGCCAGTCCACCCGCGTGGAACTGCGCAACCCCGACCCGTCCTGCAACCCGTATCTGGCGCTGGCGTTGTGCCTGGCCGCCGGTCTGGACGGCATCGAGAAGAAGATGAAAGTTCCCGGTGAAATTACAGAGGACATCTTCGCCATGGATCAGAAGACCCGGGAGAAAAACGGCATCGCGTCTCTCCCCGGCAGCCTGATCGAAGCGGTAGAGAACATGGAATCCGACCCCCTGACCCTGAGCGTTCTGGGCGAGCACGCCTACACCCAGTACATCGCCGGCAAGCGCGCCGAATGGGACGCGTTCCGCATCAGCGTGAGCCAGTGGGAGATCGACCGGTACATGGTAAACTATTAAAATCAAGGCGCAACGCGCCTTGATTTTAGGGGATTGCACTCCGTTGCGTGAGAAGTATTTTTTCGACGGCGGAGCCGCCGAAAAAATGAATTGAAATTTATTTTGTATCTGCGGATGCAAAATTCTGCGAAGCGAGGTGGCTTCCTGTGTCCATCATCGTTGTGTTTGAGAGAGAAAAAGACCGGGAAGCTATCGCTTCCCTGCTGGAGAAAAACGGGCTTCCCGTCCGCTGTGCCTGCCGCAGCGGACAGGAAGCCATCCGCACCGCAAAGCATCTGGATGGCGCGGTGGTGATCTGCGGCTACAAATTCCCGGACATGACCGCGGAACGCATGTCCCACCAGCTATCCGGCAGCGGCGCGGCGGTGCTGATGATCGCCCGGGGCACGCTGCTTGACCTGGTGGAGGACGATTCCATCTTCCGCATCCCGGCGCCGTTCCGCCCGGCGGAGCTGGTAGGCGCGGTGCGGATGCTGGTGCAGTTGTCCGGCCGGGGCCGGCGGGCTTCCGCCGGAATGCGGTCCGAGGACGAAAAGCTGCTCATCAACGAAGCGAAAGCGCTTTTCATGGAACATACCCATTGCACTGAGGAAGAGGCCCACCGCTATTTACAGCGTCAGAGTATGGAGCGGTCGCTGAAACTGACGGAAGTGGCCCGTCTTGTGATAGAAACTTACGAATAAAACAGAAAAGGGGTGCCGAATGGAACACCAACAGACCCTCTACGATCCCCGCTTTGAGCACGATGCCTGCGGCATCGGCGCGGTAGTGAACCTGAAAGGGGAAAAGACCCACAAAACTGTGGACGATGCGCTGAGCATCGTGGAAAAATTAGAGCACCGGGCAGGCAAGGACGCCTCCGGAGAAACCGGCGATGGGGTCGGCATCATGTTACAGATCTCCCACTCTTTTTTCTCGGAGGCCTGCAAGGCGCAATCCATCGCGCTGGGCGGCGAACGGGAATACGGAGTGGGAATGTTTTTCTTTCCCCAGAACACCCTGCGCCGGTCCCGGTGCAAAAAGCTGTTTGAGATCATCACGGAAAAAGAAGGCCTGGAGTTTTTAGGCTGGCGGGACGTCCCCACCTGCCCGGAGGTCTTAGGCGAGCGCGCCCGGGCATGTATGCCCTATATCTGCCAGTGCTTTATCAAAAAGCCCGGGGACGTGAACCCCGGTATCGACTTTGATCGGAAGCTGTACATCGTGCGCCGGGAGTTCGAGCAATCGGTGCAGGACACCTATGTGGCGAGCCTGTCCAGCCGGACTATCGTGTACAAGGGCATGTTCCTGGTGGGCCAGCTGCGCCGGTTCTACCCGGACCTGCAGGATGCGCGCTACCAGTCCGCCATGGCGCTGGTGCACTCCCGGTTCTCCACGAACACCACCCCAAGCTGGGAGCGCGCCCACCCCAACCGCATCATTTTGCACAACGGCGAGATCAACACCATCCGGGGCAACATCGACCGTATGCTGGCCCGTGAGGAGACGATGTACTCCCCCCTGCTGGCTGAGGACATGGAAAAGGTACTGCCGGTGGTGAACACCGCCGGGTCGGACTCCGCCATGCTGGACAACACCCTGGAATTCCTGATGTACAGCGGCATGAGCCTGCCCAAAGCGGTGATGATGGCCATCCCCGAGCCCTGGCAGCGCAACCAGGACATGTCCCGGGCGAAGCGGGATATGTACCACTACTACGCCACCATGATGGAGCCGTGGGACGGCCCGGCGGCGGTGCTGTTTTCCGACGGCGATGTGGTGGGCGCGGTGCTGGACCGCAACGGTCTGCGCCCAGCCCGGTACTACCTCACCGACGATGACACACTGATTTTAGCGTCGGAAGTAGGCGTACTGGATATCCCGCCGGAAAAGATCGTGCGGAAATCCCGTCTGCGTCCCGGCCGGATGCTTCTGGTAGACACGCTTCAGGGGCGGCTTTTGGAGGACGACGAGATCAAGACCGCCTTTGCCCGCAGCCATCCATACGGCGAATGGCTGGACCGGGAACTGGTACACCTGTCGGATCTGGCCCAGCCCCCCCAGCGTGTGCCGGAACACACCCAGGAACAGCGGGATAAGCTGTACAAGGTCTTCGGCTACACCTACGAGGACGTGCGCCAGCTCATTTTGCCCATGGCCAAGACCGGGGCGGAACCCACCAACGCCATGGGCGCGGACACCCCCCTGGCGGTGCTGAGCGAAAAGCATCAGCCGCTGTTCAATTACTTCAAGCAGATGTTCGCCCAGGTGACGAACCCGCCCATCGACTCGATCCGGGAGGAGATCGTGACGGACACCACGGTGTACGTGGGGTCTGACGGCAATCTGCTGCAGGACGAAGCGGAGAACTGCCGGGTGCTGCAGATCGAAAACCCGATCCTGACCACCCAGGAGCTGCAAAAAATCAAGGCGCTGAACATGCCGGGGCTGAAAAGCCAGACAGTATCCCTGCTGTACTATAAAAACACCAGCCTGGAGCGGGCCATGGACCGGCTGTTCGTGTCCGTGGACAAAGCCTACCGCAACGGCGCAAATATCATCATCCTGTCCGACCGGGGCATCGACGAGAACCACACGGCGATCCCGTCCCTGCTGGCGGTGGCAGGCCTGGAGCAATACCTGGTACGCACGAAAAAGCGCACGGCGGTGTCCATGATCCTGGAGAGCGCCGAACCCCGAGCGGTGCATCATTTCGCCACGCTCCTGGGCTACGGCGCCCGGGCCATCAACCCCTATCTGGCCCAGGAATGCATCTGCGAGATGATCGATCTGAACATGCTGGATAAGGACCCCCACGCCGCCGTGGCGGACTATAACAACGCGGTTTTGCACGGCGTGGTGAAGATCGCGTCCAAGATGGGCATTTCCGCCATCCAGTCTTACCAGTCCGCGCAGATTTTCGAGTGCATCGGCATCAACAAAACGGTCATCGAAAAATAC
Organism: Oscillospiraceae bacterium; assembly: GCA_022800755.1. Classification (GTDB taxonomy): domain Bacteria; phylum Bacillota; class Clostridia; order Oscillospirales; family Oscillospiraceae; genus HGM13010. Next base: position 89,221 of record JAAWQX010000003.1, on the reverse strand, counting down.
TTCACCAACACCACCAGCCGGGTAGGCGGCATCGGCATGGACGAGATCGCGGAAGCGGTCATCGCCCGGCACGACAACGCCTTTGACCCCATGGGCCTGAACATCGACCTCACCACCGATTCTACGGGCTTCCACAAGCTGCGCACGGGAAAAGGCGCGGAAGACCACATGTACAACCCGAAAACCATCCTCACCCTTCAAAAAGCGGTGCAGGAGGGCAGTTACGAGACCTTCAAGGAATACTCCGCCCTGGTGGACGGGGAGGACATCCCCCACACCCTGCGGGGCCTGCTGGCCTTTGACACGGAGCGTCAGACTGCCATCCCCCTGGACGAGGTAGAGCCGGTCTCCGAGATCGTCAAGCGCTTCAAGACCGGGGCTATGTCCTACGGCTCCATTTCCCAGGAGGCCCACGAGTGCATGGCGGAAGCCATGAACCGCTTGGGCGGCAAATCCAACTCCGGCGAGGGCGGCGAGCGCCGGTCCCGCCTGGGTACGGACAAAAATTCCGCCATCAAACAGGTGGCGTCGGGCCGCTTCGGCGTGACCAGCGAGTACCTGGTGTCCGCGGAGGAAATCCAAATCAAAATGGCCCAGGGCGCCAAGCCCGGCGAGGGTGGGCATCTGCCCGGCGGCAAGGTCTGGCCCTGGGTGGCCCGGACCCGGTATTCCACTCCCGGGGTGTCCCTGATCTCCCCGCCGCCCCACCATGACATTTACTCCATCGAGGACCTGGCCCAGCTCATTTACGACCTGAAAAACGCCAACCAGAACGCCCGCATTTCTGTCAAACTGGTATCGGAAGCCGGAGTGGGCACCATTGCCGCGGGCGTGGCGAAGGCCGGCGCGCAGGTGATCTTGATTTCTGGCTACGACGGCGGCACCGGCGCGGCCCCGAACAATTCCATTTACAACGCCGGCCTGCCCTGGGAACTGGGTGTGGCGGAGACTCACCAGACGCTGCTGCAAAATGGCCTGCGCTCCCGTGTGCGGGTGGAGACCGACGGCAAGCTGATGACCGGTCGGGACGTAGCCATCGCCTGTATGCTGGGCGCGGAGGAATTCGGCTTCGCCACGGCCCCGCTGATCGCCATGGGCTGTGCCATGATGCGGGTGTGCAACCTGGATACCTGCCCCATGGGCATCGCCACCCAAAACCCGGAACTGCGCAAGCATTTCAAAGGCAAGCCGGAGTACGTGATGAACTTCATGACCTACGTAGCCCAGCAGGTGCGCGAGATCATGGCGAGCCTGGGCGTGCGCACCATAGACGAACTGGTAGGCCGCACGGACCTGCTGAAGCCCCGTCCCAAGCAGATCACCCGCCGGGCAGAGATGGTGGACGTATCCGCCATTCTGGCCCCCACGCCCAACGAGAACTGCATCTTCAACGAGGCGGACGTCTACGATTTCCGCCTGTCCGAGACCCCGGACATGAAAGTGCTGATGAAGATGCTGAACAAATCCGCCAAGCACAAGCTGGAATACGCCATTTCCAGCACAGACCGGGCCTTCGGCACCAGCTTCGGCGCGGAGCTGACCCGGCGCTTCGGCACATCGCTGGAACCGGATTCCTACGTGGTCAAATGCACCGGCGGCGCGGGCCAGTCCTTTGGCGCGTTCATTCCCCAGGGCCTGACTCTGGAGCTGGAGGGCGACTCCAACGACTACTTCGGCAAGGGCTTATCCGGGGGCAAACTCATCGTCTACCCGGACAAAAAAAGCCGTTTCGCCGCGGAACAGAACATCATCATCGGCAACGTGGCGCTGTACGGCGCGACCTCCGGGGAAGCGTACATCAGCGGCATCGCCGGCGAGCGGTTCTGCGTGCGCAACTCCGGCGCCACCGCGGTGGTGGAGGGCGTAGGCGACCACGGCTGTGAGTACATGACCGGCGGCAAAGCGGTGATTCTGGGCAAAACGGGCCGGAATTTCGCCGCGGGCATGTCCGGCGGCGTGGCCTACGTCCTGGACGAGGCCCACGACCTGTACCTGCGGGTGAACAAGGAGCTTGTGTCCATCGAGCAGGTGACGGAGGAGTACGACATCAAAGACCTGCGCGGCATGATCGAAGCCCACGTCAAGGCGACGAACTCCGCCAAGGGCAGGGAAGTCTTAGCGGACTTTGACCGCTACGTAGGGGAGTTCAAGAAGATCGTCCCCCGGGATTACAGCCAAATGCTGGAAGCCATCGCCGCCTTGGAAGCCAAGGGAATGCCCCGGGAGCAGGCGGAGATGGAAGCGTTCAAGAGAAAGGAGGCGTGAAGGATGGGAAAAAAGACAGGATTCATGGAATACAGCCGTGTGCCCCACGGCGAGCGCCCCATCGCGGAGCGGGTCAAGGATTTTCAGGAATTCACGCTGACCCTGTCCCCCAAGGAGCGGGCCAGGCAGGGCGCCCGGTGCATGGACTGCGGCGTGCCCTTTTGCCAGGCGGGCATCGTGTTTGACGGCCAGCGCATGGGCTGCCCGCTGCACAATCTGATTCCCGAATGGAACGACATGGTGTACCAAGGCAACCCGGAGCACGCCCTGTCGCGCCTGTTGAAAACAGCGCCGTTCCCGGAATTCACGGGCCGGGTTTGCCCCGCCTTGTGCGAGAATGGCTGTAACTGCCAGCACGTAGGCGGCAGCGTATCCATCAAGGACAACGAGCTGTATATCATCGAGTACGCGTTCCAAAACGGCCTCATGGAGCCACACCCGCCCCAGACCCGGTCGGATAAGCGCATCGCGGTGGTGGGTTCCGGCCCCGCGGGCTTGTCCGCGGCGTACTTCCTGAACCACCGGGGCCACAGCGTCACGGTCTACGAGCGGGACAAACGCCCGGGCGGGCTGCTGCTGTACGGCATCCCGAACATGAAGTTGGACGCGTCGGTCGTCGCCCGCCGGGTGGCGCTGATGGAAGCGGAGGGCGTGACCTTCAAAACGAAAGTGAACGTAGGCACGGACGTGACGCTGGAACAGCTCACTACGGACTACGACTGCGTGATCTTAGCCTGTGGCGCGCAAAAGCCCCGCCCGGTGGAATTCGAGGGCGAGGCAAAGGGCGTCTACTACGCCCTGGACTATCTCAAGCCCGTGGTGCAGTCCCAGATCGGGGAGCGCAAAACGGCCCCCAGCGCCCAGGGCAAGCACGTGGTGGTCATCGGCAACGGCAACACCGCCAGCGACTGCGTTGCCACCGCGGTCCGCCAGGGCTGCAAGAGCGTGACACAGATCATCCGCAAGCCGGAGAGCGCCTACGGCCCGGAAACGGACTACGCCCACGCGGAAACGGAAGAGCTGTTCGGCAAAGACATCCGCAAATTCTCATCCAAAGTGAAGCAAGTCCTTGCGGATAAAAAAGGGAATTTAAAATCCGTCGTGCTCACGACCGACCAGGGCGAAGAGACGATCCCGGCGGAAATGCTCCTGATCGCCTCGGGCTTTTCCGGCACGGAGGACGAAAACGCCGCGCTGGCGGAAGCCGCGTCAGAAAAGGTGATTGTCGCCGGCGACATGCGCATGGGCGCGACCTTGGTGGTCCTGGCCCTGGCGGACGGCAAAGCCGCCGCCGCCCGCGCCGACGAACTGCTCATGGGCTATACGTCTCTGAAATAAAAAGGTCCCAAGAACAAAAAAACACCCCCGATGCATCGCATCGGGGGTGTTTTTGTCATCATTTAAGCGCCCAAATAGGCTTTTTTCACCGCGTCGTCATTCAAAAGCTCCGCGCCGGTGCCGGTGGTGACGATCTTGCCCGTCTCCAGCACATAGCCCCGGTCAGCCACAGACAGGGCCATCTGCGCGTTCTGCTCCACCAGCAAAATGGTGGTGCCGGCCTTGTGCAGTTCCCTGATGATGTCAAAGATCTGCTCCACCAGCAGCGGCGCCAGGCCCATGGACGGTTCATCCAGCATCAAAAGCTGGGGCTTGGACATCAGCGCCCGGCCCATGGCCAGCATCTGCTGTTCGCCGCCAGACAGGGTACCGGCGATCTGTTTCCGCCGTTCCTCCAGCCGGGGGAAGCGCTTGTACACGTCTGCGATGCCGGAATCGATCTCCGAATTGGGCCGGGTGAACGCGCCCATCTCCAGATTTTCTTCCACAGTCATCTGCAAAAAGACCCGCCGGCCCTCCGGCACATGGGCCAACCCCTTGGCCACGACCTTATGGGGGGCCACGCCGCCCAGATTCTCACCGAGGAACTCGATGGAGCCGGTCTTGGACCGCAGCAGGCCGGACACGGTCTGCAAAATGGTGCTTTTGCCTGCGCCGTTTGCGCCGATGAGGGTGACGACCTCGCCCTGATGCACCTCGAAGGACACGCCCTTGATGGCGTGGATGCTGCCGTAATAGACATTGATGTCGTTGACTTTCAGCATAGCCTCAGCCCTCCTTTTTCTTGCCCAGATAGGCTTCGATGACGGCGGGGTTCGCCTGGATTTCCTCGGCGGTGCCCTTGGCGATGACCTGCCCGAAGTTCAGCACGCAAATGCCCTCGCAGATGCTCATGACCAGGCTCATATCGTGCTCGATGAGCAGCACGGCGATCTGGAACATATCGCGGATCTTCACGATATTCTCCATCAGTTCTGCGGTCTCGGAGGGATTCATGCCTGCCGCCGGCTCATCCAGCAGCAGCAGGCTGGGATTGGTAGCCAGCGCCCGGACGATCTCCAGCCGCCGCTGTGCGCCGTAAGGCAGGGACCCGGCCTTCATATCGGCCATATGCTGCATATCAAAGATGCTCAGCAGCTCCAGCGCCCGCTCATGGGCGACTCTTTCCTTTTTCCAATATTTGGGCAGCCGGAAAATGCCGGACAGCATCGAGTAAGTTTCCTGGTTATGCAGCCCGATCTTGACGTTGTCCTCCACGGTCAGGTTGGAAAACAGCCGGATATTCTGAAAGGTCCGGGCGATGCCCATGCGGTTGATCTGAATGGTGCTTTTCCCGGCGGTATCGATGCCGTCCAGCAAAATAGTGCCTCGGGTTGGCTGATACACCTTGGTCAGCAGATTGAACACGGTGGTTTTCCCCGCGCCGTTCGGCCCGATGAGCCCGGCGATCTCTGTGCGCCCGATGGTGAGGTTGAAGTCGTCCACGGCCCGCAGACCGCCGAAATCGATGCCCAGATGGCTGCATTCCAGAATCGGGGATTTCCCAATATCCCGGTCGGGGATAATCGAATGGCTGGGGACGGGGACCATGTTGGGCTTTTCAAATTTCTTACTCATTGACCTCGTCTCCTTTCTTATGGGGAATGACCTTGGCCAGCAGCCCCTTGAGCTTGGGACTGTTGGTAGCCAGCATGACCAGAATCAGCACGATGGCGTACACGAGCATCCGCAGGTCCGCCACGCTGCGCAGGGCTTCCGGCAGCACATACAGCACCACCGCGGCGATAATGGAGCCCCAGATATTGCCCAGACCGCCCAGCACCACGAACACCAGCACGAGGATGGAGGTGTTGAAATTGAACTTGGTGGCCTGCAAAGACGAGTAATTCAATCCGTACAGCGCGCCTGCCGCGCCCGCCAGGGCTGCGGAGGTGACAAAGCCCATGAGCTTGTACTTGGTGATATTGATGCCCACGCTTTCAGCGGCAATGCGGTTGTCGCGGATGGCCATGATGGCCCGCCCGGAGCGGCTGTGGACCAGATTGAGCACGATAAACAGGGTAATGAGGATCAAAATGACGCCCGCGGTAAACGACGCGATGGTCACCGTCCCGGTCGCGCCCTGTGCGCCTTTGATGATGACGGTGCCGCCGTCCAAAAGCCCCAGGTCGTCTACGGTTTTCAAACCCTTGAAGTTAAAAATAATGTGCAGGCCCTTGCTGTCGTGCCCCACGATGAGGCAGTTGATGAGGTCCTTAATGATCTCGCCGAACGCCAAAGTCACGATAGCCAGGTAGTCGCCCCGGAGCCGCAGCACCGGCACACCCACGATGATGCCGGCGATGCCTGCGCACACCGCGCCCACGACCATGGCGATGCCCAGCCGCAGCGGTTCAAAAGGCACAGCCTCCACCAGGCTCATAGCGGCGATGATGCCCGCGAACGCGCCCACGCTCATAAAGCCCGCGTGGCCCAGGCTCAGCTCGCCCAGGATGCCCACGGTAAGGTTCAGGGACACCGCCATGACCACATAGCAGCAGGCGGGGACCAGCAGCGCGGCGGCCTTCCGGCCCAGCACACCGTTGCTGATAAGCAGAGTGATGACGATATACGCCGCGACTACGCCCAAATAGGTGGCGAAATTGATTTTGGTGCTTGATTTCATATTTTTCATCCCGGCCACCTCAAACTTTCTCCGGCACGTACTTGCCCAGCAGCCCGGCGGGGCGCACCAGCAGTACGATAATCAGCACGGCAAACACGATGGAGTTGGAAAGCTGGGTAGAGATATACGCCTTTGCCAGCGCCTCGATGATCCCCAACAGGATACCGCCTAAAAACGCGCCGGGGATCGACCCGATGCCGCCGAACACCGCGGCGGTAAAAGCCTTGATACCGGGCATGGAGCCGGTAGTCGGCATCAGCGTGGGATAAGCGGAGCACATCAATACGCCCGCCACGGCGGCCAGTGCGGAACCGATCGCAAAGGTGATGGAGATGGTGCGGTTGACGTTGATGCCCATGAGCTGCGCCGCACCCTTATCCTCGGAGCAGGCGCGCATAGCCTTGCCCATCTTGGTTTTGCTGGTAAACAGGGTGAGCACCACCATAATGACGATGCACGCCGCCATGGTCAGCAGGGAGATATTCGACACGGACAGCCCGCCGACGGTCTGGGTCCCCTCAATGATGGGGCTGTACACCTTGGGCGTGGCACCCCAGATGAGCAGAGCGGAGTTTTGCAGGAAGTAGGACACACCGATGGCGGTAATGAGCACGGCCAGGGAAGTCGCTTCCCGCAAGGGCCGGTAAGCCAGTCCCTCGATGATGACGCCCAGGGCGGTGCAGACCACCATTGCCAGCAAAAGAGCCAGCGGTCCGGGCAGATTCAGATAGCTCATCGCGCAAAAGGAGATATACCCGCCGATCATGATGACGTCGCCGTGGGCGAAGTTCAGCATTTTGGCGATGCCGTATACCATGGTATAGCCCAGTGCGATGATAGCGTAAACGCTGCCCAGGCTGATGCCGCTGATGAGATAGGAAAGAAATTCCATACGAGCACCTCTTTTTCTCTTGGATTGCAGTGGGATTGCTATGGGAAAATCACAAAGAAAACGACATTTTCCCTCTGATTCTGCCACAGAAAGACCCCCCAATAAGACGGGTACGGCTGGAGGGAGATGAAACTCCCTCCAGCCCCAAAAAGCTTCGCAGAATTCGCCATCGCAATGGCGAAGTATTTCAATTGATTTTTTCGCCGGCTTTGCCGGTGAAAAAATACTTCTCGCGGAGAAATTGTGCCCAATGGGCGCGATTTCGCAGCGCATCTTTTTCAACAAAGGTCAAAGACCTTTGTTGACTCAAGCCGTGACGTAAACGCCGTTTTCAATGACCACAGCGGTGGGCATCTTGGACACAGCGCCGGTCTCATCCCAGGTCATATCCTGGCCGGTCAGGCCGGAGTAGCTGAAGCTGGGCATGACCTCGATCAGCTTCTCGCAGATCTCGTCAGCAGCCATATCGGGGGTGCAGCCGGCCTCATTGAGCGCGTTGTACAGGATGTACACAGCGTCATAAGCGTCCGCGGCGAACTGGTTGGGGACCTCGCCGTAAGCATCCTGGTACTTCTGCACAAAGGTCTGGGTCAGCGCGTCCTCAGCGTCGGCGGAGAACGGGGTCAGCAGCATGACGCCCTCGGCCAGAGTGGTGTCAAAGCCGGGCATCGCCAAAATGCCGTCCATGCCGTCCACGCCGAAGAAGGTGGGCGCGTAGCCCATATCCTTGGCCTGCTTCAGAATGACGGAAGCGGGCTGGTAGTAGATGGGCAGGAAGATCAAGTCAGCGCCGGCGTTCTGGGCAGAGGTGAGCTGCACGGAGAAGTCGGTGGCGGTATCGTTGGTGAAGGTGGTCTCGTCCACGATGTTCAGCCCCAGCTCATCAGCCTTGGCCTTGAAGGTGTCGCGGATGCCCTGGGAGTAAGCGTCGTCGTTGCGGTAGATGACCGCGATCTTAGCCTCGGGCATATTGGCGTTGATATAGGTCGCGGAGCCGGAACCCTGGTTGGGGTCGGTGAAGCAGACCTGGAACATATTGTCCTTGCCGTCGATGACGTCGGGAGAGGAGGCGGAGGGGGTCAGAGTGAAGATACGGTCCTTATAGACCTCCGCGGAGACCGCGATGCAAGCGCCGGTGGTCACGGTGCCGACCAGGCACTGCATACCCCAGTCCACCAGGGTGTTGTAAGCGTTGACGGAAGTCTCGCCGTCGGCAACGTCATCCTCGAAATCGAGGTTGATCTGCACGCCGCCCTTGGCGTTGATCTCGTCCACAGCGATGGTAGCGCCGTTCTTGACGGCGTTGCCGTAGATAGCGGCGTCGCCGGTCAGGGGGCCGATGCCGCCGAACTTATAGGCGTTGGTGGTCTCGACCTGATTGTCGTCATTCTGGTTGTTGTTCTGATCGTCGTTGCCGTTCTCCTTGGGGCCGCAGGCCGCGAGAGTGAAGAGCATGCAGACAGCCAGAAGCAAGCTGATCCATCTTTTCATATAGATTCCTCCTATTTCATACCGATTTTTCCCAGTCTTTGCGGAGAAAAATCTTGAGTGTCATTTTACTCGTTTCCGAATTGTTTGTCAATTTAATTAAAAAGGAATCCGCATTTTATGGTGACTTGAACAAAAACCCCCACCCAGATGGTCAAGACCCTTGTGCGTTCTGGCAACGATTTAAAGGGATGAAGTTTTCGGGAAAAATCGAACAGATATAGAAAAAATAAGTTGATTCCCACACAAAAACATAAAAATACGCGTAAATCCAGCCAAAAAGCAAAAAAACACCCTCCGGCCGTCCAAACAGCGGCCGAAGGGCAATTTTCACAAAAAAATCCAGACCCCGTCACCGGCAGGCGGCGCTGCGGTAAGGGTAAACGGTGAGCACATCCTCCACGGGGAACTCCTGCCCATCCGCCTCCGCCGGCTCGTCCTCCGGCAGCGCGTCCAGGGTCACGCTGATGGTCAGCGCCTCGCCCCGGTACACGACGATCTCCACAGTATCGCCGGCGTGATACCCCCGCAGTGCGGTCTGCAAATGGTCTGCGGTGGCGATTTCGATGCTGCCGATCTGGCAAATCACGTCCCCGGCCAGGATGCCGGCCAGGTCCGCGGCGGAACCCTCCTCCACATAGCTCACATACGCCCCGGGCACGGTATTGTAGTACAGCGCCGCGGAAGCGGACATGGTCTTGGGATACACGCCCAAATAGGCTTTCCCCTCGTCCTCCCGGGCGATGAGGTCACTAGCGATCTCCACAGCGTCATTGATGGGAATGGCGAAACCAAGCCCCTCCACGCCGGACTTGGAATATTTTGCGGTGACAACGCCGATGACCTCGCCCGCATCATTATACACCGGCCCGCCGGAGTTCCCGGAATTCACAGCCGCGTCGATCTGGAACATATTGATAGGGGCGATGGACTCGCTGGTGGACACCACCCGGTCCAGGGCGCTGACCGCGCCGTTGGTCATGGTAAATTCCAGCTCGCCCATGGGATTGCCCACGGCGTGAATCGCCTCGCCCACCCGAATGGCGTCGGAATTCCCGATGGGCGCGGCGGTCAGCCCCTCCGCCTGGATTTGCAGCACGGCGATATCATTATCCGGCCGTGTCCCCACGATGCTGGCGGCGTAAGCGGTCCCGTCGTGGCGGATGACCTTCAGTTCATACCCATGGAGGTCCGCGGCTTCAATGACGTGGTAATTGGTCAGAATATACCCATCCTCGGAGATGACGAACCCGGACCCGGCCACGGCGCTGGAGGACGCCATGCCCCAGAAATTCACTTGGGTGACCTCCGTAGTCACGCCCACCACCTGCTCGCAGGCCATATCATACAGGTCCGGCAAATCGAGCTCACTGCCGGAGACCTCCGTATAGCCCACGGTCCCCGGCTGCTGGGTGACCACCGGGATGGAAACATCGTTCCGGTTACTGTCCAACGGCTGGTCGGCGCTGACGGGCTGGGTCTGGCGAGACAGCAGCAGCGCGGTCAGACCGCCCCCGGCGGCGCCTCCCAGCAGGGCGCAGACCAGGCACATACAGGCGCAGCGCATAAAAAAGCGTTTCCCGGGGTCAGGCGGGGACTGATTTTCTTTTTTCTCCCGATCCTCTTTCCGGGGCGGGTCGTAGCACCGGGGAAGCTGCGCGGCGTCCTGGGCGGATTCCACGCCTGCGTCCCGGTAGAGCACCTCCCGGGATTCCGGGCGCACATACCGGTAGGAACCGTCTGGGATTTTCCCGGTCTGATCGTCGTGAGCCATGATGGGGCAGCCTCCAGTAACATGTCAAGTGTCCCCATGATACCTGAAATTTATGTCAAAACAGTGAACAAACCGGAAAAAGCGTGAAATTTACAAATCAGCAACAAAAAACAGCCCCCGGCAGCGTTGCCGGGGGCTGTGTCGGATCAACCCAGCGGATGGGTAAATTCCGCATCCACACCGTCGTAATAAAGCACGCCTTTTTCCGTCTCATCGGCATAGGCATAGCCGGTGGGCGTATATTCCGCGCCCTGGGCGCGTGCGGCTTCCTGCACGGAGCAGGGGAAGATGCCGTGGTCATTGAGGAACGCCACTGTCCGCTCGGCGGACTTGCTCAGATACACGGTAAAGTAGCTGTAATAGAACTCCTGCCCGTCGTAGTTGGCCCGGTAGGTTTTCCCGTCGGAAATATCCGGCTTGTCGCCAACAGGCCAGCGGAATTCCAGCCGGATATTGCACTGGTACTTCGACTCGGCGTAAGCGTCATTTTCCACTACGTTCAAATAGCCCAGGTTCCCGTCCTGGATATCCGGCAGGATGCATTCATTATACAGCACTTCCACATCCGCCGGAGACAGGTCGTAGTAGTCCGCCCACTCCAGGGTCTTTGCGTCCATGTAGGAGATCTCGCAGGTATTCACATTCGCCGCGGTGATGGGGAAGTCCAGAACATAGCGGTTTTGGATGGCCTCGGGGGTATTCGAGGCGGCCTCCAGCTTCCACAGGTCGGAATCCCGGTCCAGATACGCCTCCGCCCCGGCGTCCACGGGGTAGTTGCGGTACAGGGACCGGCCGTTTTTCAGCTCATAGGTCAGCCCCAGGTATTTCCGTTCGCCCTCATTTTTCGCCACCAGCTCATGCACATCCTTATTGTCCACGATGCTCTGATGCAGCGCGGTCACGGCCTGGATACTCTCCGGCAGTTCCACGGTCGTCGTCGCCGCCCCGGGCGCGCTGAAGTACACGGACTTCACCTCCGCGGGATCGGGGATATTGCGCTCATACCCGAACCAGTCGAACTCCCCGGCGCACAGGAACACCACGAACACCAAACTCATGGCCCCGATACCCTTCCAGCCGTGGTCGAACACCCGGATACTTTTTTCCACCAGCATCTGCGCGATAAACCACCCGATGATGCCGCCGATGACCATGAGCAGGCACAAGGTTGCCAGCCCCTTGATCCCGGAGGTATCCACATAATACAGCGTATCGGTCAAGAACGAAGCCAGCCCCAGCGCCCCGGCGAGAGACGCACAGACCTTAAATACAGGCTTCAGGCCCTCGATAGCGACGATATCCCCGGCGGTTTCCATGCGCCGCTTCCGGTATAGCAGTAGTGCCAGCCCTGCGAACACCGTACCCACGGCGGCGTAAGCGCCCAAAACGCCCAGTCCCACCATCTGATAATCTCCAGCGGTTATCAAGCCGTCTGCCGTGACCACAGAGCGCACACGGCTCAGCAGCATCAGCGGCGGCGACAGCCACTCCGTAAAGCTGATATTCGGCCCGGAACTGCCGAATTGTAGCTTACTCAGCAGATACCGCCCCATGTACTCCACCGCCGGCCCGGTAAAATTAAAAATCAGGTACACCGCCGGTCCTGCGAACACATTGCCGGTGAGCATACAGCAAAACACCGCCGGCCCCAGGAACACAAGGCTTTCCAGCACCAGCACCAACAGCAGCACGCCCAAGGCGTACCACTGCACCGCGCCGAACACGGCCTCCAGCACCAGGCAGAGCAAAAACACGGCCAAATCCGCCGCCACCAGCCCGGTCAAATCAGCCAGCAGCACGGAGCAAAACAGCGTTTCCCGCCGCACAGGCAGGGAGTTCATCAGCCCCGTGTGCCGTGCGTTGTACAGATAGCTGAACGAGATGGCTGCCACCGCCCCGCAGCCCAGCATGGTGAGCACCAGGGGGATATTCGCGAGCGATTCCAGCAGCCGCAGCCCGCCGCACTGTGCGGCGGAGAAGATGTCCGAATTCCGGGCGAACTCCTGCAAGCTGCTCAGCAGCGGCACCACGATGGAAAAGAACAGCAGTCCGAAGTAAAACACCCACATCAGCCAATAGCGCCGCAGGAAATTCCAGAAAATGGTGGGATTAAACAATGATGTTCTTGACTTCATAATCCACACCTCCCAATTCGTAAATAAAGATTTCCTCCAAAGTCAGCGGCACCACGTCCATAAACAGCGGCGCGGCCCCGGACAACAGCGCGGTAATATCCTCCTGCTGCCCCCGCAAAATCAAGGTGAGCAGATGCCCCGTGGCGCTTTGATGTACGATATCCAGCCCAGTTGGCAGTGCCGCGCCGTCGGGCAGGGCGATGAGCACTTTGCAGATATTCTCCTGCAACTCGCTCAAACTCCGCTCCAGCAGCAGCTTTCCGTGGTCCATAATGCCCACATGGTCGCACACGTCCTCCAGCTTCCGCAGGTTGTGGGAGGACACCAGTACCGTGGTGCCGTTTTCCGCGATATCGCCCATAATGATGCTCCACACCTGCCGCCGCATGACCGGGTCCAGCCCGTCCACCGGCTCGTCGAGAATAAGGATCTCCGGCCGCATGGCCATACATAGCCAAAATGCCGCCTGCTTCTGCATTCCCTTGGAAAACCGGCGCATGGGCCGCTTCAGGTCCAAATCAAACGCGCCTTTAAGCGTCTCGAACCGCTCCCAACTGAAGGTAGGATAGACCCCAGCGTAAAACTTTGCCATATCTGTGATTGATGCGGTGTTGAAATAAAAAATATCGTCCGGGATATAAGCGATGCGGGACTTCACCCCGGGATTTTCAAAAATCTCCTGGCCGTCCACGGTGGCGGACCCCTCATCCTGCCGGTAAATGCCGGTCAGATGGCGGATGACGGTACTTTTCCCCGCCCCGTTCGGCCCCACCAGCCCATACACCGTCCCGGTGGGCACGGTCATGGAAAGCCGGTCCAGGGCGGTAAAATCCCCGAAGCGTTTTGTCAGATTTCGAACCTCGATCATACCTTAATTCCCTCCCTCTTCTTGAATACGCCGGGACAATTCCTCCACGGAAAAGCCCATGAACCGCAGTTCCGCTGCGGCCTCGTCGAACTGCCGTAGCAAAAGTTCCACGCGGTTTTGGTCCACCCGCTTATCCGGTGCGACGAAGCTGCCTTTTCCGGCCATGGAACAGATATACCCCTCTGTTTCCAGGTCCCGGTACGCCCGCTGCACGGTATTGGGATTGACCGCCAGCTGGCTGGACAGGTCCCGCACGCTGGGCAGACGTTCCTCCGGCTGCATCACGCCGGTGAGGATGAGCCGCCGCAGGCCGGACTTGATCTGCTCATACATCGGCCGGGGGTCCCTGTAATTGATGGAGATCATAGTATTACCCCTTAAAGATTCGACTGTATCAACAATCTTAATACACCGATAGGATACCCCATCACAATGAAAAAGTCAATCCCCAAAATACGCGGAAGCAAAAAAAGACCAGACCCCCGGAAAGGTCTGGTCCCAAACTCAAACTCAAGCGGCAAAGAGCCTGCGGAAGAATCCCGGCTCCGCTTTCACCGGGGACAGCCGTGGATATCCCGCCAGCCGCCCGTCATAGACTAAGGTGCCGCCGGGCATATCGTCCAGCAGTTCTTGGGGCTGGATAACGGCGCCGAACCGGTTGGGCGGCACAACACCAAACCTGACCAGCACATCCCGCACGAACTCTGAGCAGTAATAATGGTTTTTCCGCTGGAACGGGATGCGCAGCGCGCCCAAAAGCACCCCGGCGTAATTATAGTGGTATGTATTTTTCCGGGCATACATCCGCTCCAAATGCGCCTGGATCCCGGCATACTGTTCCGGGGTGACGTCCACACTGATAACCTGGGCCTGGGTTTTCGGGAACCGTGCGAAGGTGCCGGTAAGAGGGGATTCCTTCACATACCCGCCCCAAACGGGATTATACGGATGCCGCCGGGCGAAAGAGTACATGGTGTCCAGCTGTTCATCCAGGCTGATGGACACATGATTGAACCTGGCCCGCGTGACCCGCTTGATGAGCCGGGACGGCACCGTTCCGGTCTGGCTGGCCACGATATAAATTTTCGGCTGCTGCAAAGCGGTCTTCATACCTTGGGCCTCCCCCCGTGTCATTGTATTATATGCTTAACACAAACATAGTATGCCATAAAACCTTTCGTCTGTCAACAGTATATCGAAAGAAAAGCGAAAAAACAATACAGCGGCCCTTAAGATTTGTTTAAGGTTTTGGAAAAGCCTCCTTGTAAGCCGGGGGAGAGTGTGCTATATTTTGTAGGATTTCCGAAAAGGAAGTGATATCATGCTGAAACTCCACCGTGCGTGGCTGATTTGCGCCGGCGCCACGCTGTTAATGTTCATATCCACGGGTATGGTGGTCAACACGCTCACGGTGTACCTGCCGTACATCCTGACGGAATACGGCCTTTCCAACGGGGAAGGCTCGCTCATCAACACCATCCGCTGCCTGTCGTCCTTAGGCTCCATGTTTTTTGTGGAAGCCTATTACCGCAAACTGGGCCTGCGCCGGGGCACGGCCCTTGCCATGGCCCTGTGCGTACTGTCCTACGTGCTCTACGGCCTGGCCCGGAGTTTTCCCGGCTTTTGCCTGGGGGCGGTCGTGGGCGGAATCGGCTGTTCGTTCGGCGGCATCGTAGCGGCGACGGTAGCCATCGACACCTGGTTTTCCGGTAGCCGTGGCACAGCCATGGGCCTATGCACCGCCGGTTCCGGCCTTGCCATGGTGATATTGCCCCCGGTCTTGACAAAAATCCTGGAAGCCGCCGGCGTATCCGCGGCCTTTTTATCAGAAGCCGCCATGATGGCCGCCCTCAGCGTCCTGATTTTACTGATTTTCCGCAAAGAGACCCCCGCCGCCGCGGGCCTGACCCCCTACGGCGTTCAGGAGCAAATCCAGACCCAGGCCGCAGCCAAAAAGGGTCTGTCCCACGGCTATTTCCTGGCCTTACTGCTTGCCATGGCCTTTGTAGGTTCCGTAGGCGGCCCGGGATTCAACCACCTGCCGGTGCTGTACAGCAGCCAGGGCTATGACAGCATGACCGTGGCCCTGGGCATGAGCCTGATCGGCTTTGTTCTGGTGGTGGGAAAATGCCTGTTCGGCGTTATCACCGACCGCATTGGCGCGTACCGGACGAACTTTTTGTTCTTGGGCCTGCTGGTTTTGGGCTTCATTTTTTGCTGCGCCGCCTCTGGCAAGGCCTGGACCCTTTACGCCGCGCAATTTTGCTTAGGCGTGGGGATGTGCGTTTGCACCGTCGGCCTGCCGGTCTGGGCCGGGGACCTGACCGATCCGGCACAGCACGCCCGCACGGTGCAACGGTTCCAAACGGCGTATTCCATCGGCGCTTTGCTGTTCAGTCCGGTACCCGGATTTGTGGCGGATCTTTGGGGGAGTTATGTGCCGTCCTATGTTTTATTCACTGTTCAGGCGGCGGTCATTTTGCTGATTTTGCAGTTGGCCTACCGTCAGTCTGAAATCAGACCGAAAATCGAGGGTGTTAGTCCGAAATCATACTGAAACTGAAAGGGATAGTCCGAAATCGTACTGAAAAAAGACTTGCATTTTTGTGTGCATTTGATATACTATTTCATCATTTAACGAGGGAAAGGGATAAAGCGCAATGAGAGGCATCGGGACCATCGTGAATGTGGCAGCCATCATCCTGGGCGGACTGGTGGGGCTTGTGATGAAAGGCGGCTTGAAGCAGCACTATCAGGACGCACTGCAAAAGGCCATGGGCTTATGCACCATATTCATCGGCGCGTCCGGCACTTTGGCGGGGATGTTCACCGTGGAAAACGGCGTTTTGTCTGCCGGGGGCAGTCTGGTGATGATCGCGTCCATGGTCGTGGGCACCGTAATTGGGGAATTTTTCGACTTCGACGGGAAGCTGGAACGGCTGGGAGAATGGCTGAAGGCTAAGGCCTCCCGGGGCGAGGACAGCCGCTTTGTGGAAGGGTTCGTGACTGCGTCTCTGGTGGTGTGCGTCGGCGCCATGGCCATTGTGGGTTCCATTCAGGACGGGCTGTTGGGCGATCCCTCGACGCTGTTTACCAAGTCCGTGATGGATGGGGTCATCCTCATCGTGTTCGCTTCCGCTTACGGCAAGGGCGCGATTTTTTCCGCGCTGCCCGTGGGCGTTTTGCAGGGCGGCGTGACCGTCCTGGCGGCGGTGCTGGCGAAAGGCACGCTGCCGCCGGAGATCATCGCGAACCTGTCATTTTTGGGCGCCGCGCTGATTTTCTGCGTGGGCGTGAATCTGGCCTTCGGGCCGAAGTTCCGGGTGGCCAATATGCTGCCGGCGCTGGTGGTCGGCGTGGGTATCACCTGGGCGCAGATGGTGCTGTGAAAGAAAAAACCCTTCCCGGTTTGGGGAGGGCTTTTTCAGCGCCGTATAGCGGGGTTGCTTTTTCTTGTTGGATAGGGTATGCTATAAGGGCGAATTTGTTGGAAAGGGCGTTGGGCTGTGAAAAAGATTCGTTTTTTGGCGTTGATCTTATGTGTGTGTTTGCTGCTGACGGTATGCGGCTGCGGGAACCGGACCAGCGGGGCGTATACACAGATCGCGACACTGGCGGAGGGGGCTTACGGCATCGGGTTCCGCACCGGGGATCCGGCGGCCGATTATGTGGAGGCCGCGATGAAGGTGCTTGCCGCGGGAGGGCAGATCCATGAGGCCGCGGTACATTGGTTCGGCAGCGATCCCACCCATTTCCCCGGGGACGCCGGGGCGCTGGACGCGCTGGAACCCGCGGAACAACGCATCTTTATCGTGGGGGTGGACACCGATAATTTCCCCATGAGCTATAAAAGCGGCGACGCTTACACCGGGTTTGATGTGGAACTGGCACAGCAGGTGTGCCAGATGCTGGGCTGGGACCTGCGGTTCCAGGAAATCGAGGATGAGTCCCAGGCTTTTGTGGAACTTAGTTCCGGGAATGTGGACTGCGTTTGGGGCGGTATGATGCTCAGCACCGAGGAGACGAAATTCCGGGTGGTGGGACCGTATATGGACTGCGATATCGTGGTCGTGGTGCTGGCCGGGAACAAGCTGGGCAGCCTGCGGAAACTGGCGGACAAGTCCGTGGCTATGAACGACGCGCCTAAATACGCCGGGGCGGCCGAGGCGAATCAGCTTGCCGGAAGCGTGGGACAGCTGCAGGCGCTGGGCATCGGCAGCGACGGGCTGTTCGACGGGCTGGTCAAGGGGACTTACGACGCTATCGTCGTGGACAGCGCGGCGGCGCTGTATTATATGAGATGAAAAAATTCCCTGCCGGAAACGGCGGGGAATTCGCTTTTTAATCGTTTCTTAACATTTTCAGTGCTGTTATCTTAATTCGCTTTGTGTTAAGATAACGGCAGGAAAGGGAGAATTGCGGTATGTATAATATTTTGGTTTGCGATGATGAAAAGGATATCGTCTCTGCCCTGCGCATTTATCTCACCGCGGAGGGGTATAACGTGCTGGAGGCCTTTTCTGGGGCAGAGGCACTGGAGATCCTCGATGAGAAAAAGGTAGATCTGGTGCTCATGGATATTATGATGCCGGAAATGGACGGCATCTCCGCCGTGGCGAAGATTCGGGAGCAGAGCAATATCCCCGTGCTGTTCTTGACCGCGAAAAGCGAGGACGCGGATATGATTTTGGGGCTGAATATCGGGGCGGACGACTATATCACCAAGCCGTTTAAGCCTGTGGAACTCATCGCCCGGGTGCGCTCCCATCTGCGGCGGTATACCATGCTGGGGGGCATCGAGCAGAAGCAGAGCCGCTTACAGGTGGGCGGCATCGCGCTGGACGACGACAGCAAGCTGGTCACCCTGGACGGCGAGGAGGTGGCCCTCACGCCGCTGGAGTACAGTATCTTGAAGTATCTTATGGGGAACGCCGGGAAGGTGTTTTCCTCGGAGGAAATTTACCGGGCCGTCTGGAAGGGCAGCGCCATGGGCGGTGAAAATACCGTGGCGGTGCATATCCGGCATCTACGGGAAAAATTGGAGATCGACCCCGCCAATCCACGGTATTTGAAAGTGGTTTGGGGTCACGGGTATAAAATCGAGGTGGGTCAATGATGAAACGGGCTGCGGGAAGCGTTTGGTGTAAGCTGCTGGCAGGCGTGCTGGTGGTGATTTTGGTGATGGTCTGCGCCATTTACACGTTTTTGGAGGCCATGTGCTGGGAGGTCTTCCGCTATGAGTACGGGGAGGAACAGACACCCGAAGAGGTCGTGGAACTGTGGCTGGGGAATCTGATGAGCGCCGATATGGAGCAGGTGCTTACCGGGTATTGGCCGGCGTATCAGGAGTGGCAGGCCCATGAGGATACCCCGCAGGTGGAGTATTACGGGCGTATTTTGCAAAAATGGCAGGACAGCTTCGACCCGGCGGTGAAAAACTTCCGGTTCTCCCTGCAGGCCGCGGACGGGACGGTGGTGCTGTCTAACAAGCCGGACACGGCGGAGGAATATTTGCTTTGGGATGCCCAGCGGTATTCGGAGGGCGATGAGAGTTATACGCTGTACGGCTATGTGTCGGTCCGGGCGGGGGTGGACGATGTTTATGTCTATACCCGGGAGGCTTTGTTTGAGCTGCTTTTGCCGCAGGACCACTATGTGCCTTATGCCGTGGTCAGCGGGGTGTTGGCGTTTATCGGGCTTCTCTGGCTGCTGTACGCCGCGGGGCATCGGAGGGATTCCGACGAGATCAGGCTCCGGGCCATCGACCGTATCCCCTGGGATGTGACCTTGTGCCTGGACGTGGTGCTGGTGTGCGCTGTGGCGCTTGGGGTGCTTGGGCTGTTTCAGATGCCCGTGCTGGGCAGGGAATTCGTGATACGCTACGGGGAACGGTATTTCCTGAATGTGGCGCGGTATCAGGATATGGCCTCGTGGGTCGCGGCCCTGGCCGGGGGCTGCGCCGGGGCGGGGACGTTGATTCTGATGAGCTGGTCCGCCCGGATGAAGGTCAAGGGCTGGTGGAAAAATTCCGTCATTTACCGCATCATCGCCTGGTTCGGGCGGGGGTGCAAAAAGGCCGGGACCGCGGTCGTGGATAAGGTCATTGTTCGGGAAAAGGCGGAGGACGCGGAGAAACGGCCGAATTTTCTTGTGCGCTTCTGGCGCTGGCTTTGGGGCGGCGTGGGACGGTTTTTCCGGTGGATCGGGCGCGGGCTGCGGGGCTTGATCGGCAAGTCCGGCGAGACTGTGGAGGCCCTGCCGCTGGTGTGGAAGGGCGTTGTGCTCGCACTGGTGCTGTTCTTCTTGGAGTGCGTGACGCTGTTTTGGGGAATGTACTATTACACCGGGTTCTGGAATGTGGTGCTGAATGTGCTGGTGTGTCTGGCGCTCATCCGGCTGTGTGTGACGATGAAGCACTTGCAGACCGCGGCGAAAAATATCGCCGACGGCGACCTGAATTACCGGGTGGATACGTCTAAAATGCGCTTTGATTTTAAGGCGCATGGGGAGGATCTCAACCGTATCGGCGACGGGCTGCTGCTGGCTGTGGACGACCGGCTGAAGTCTGAGCGGATGAAAACGGAACTCATTACGAATGTGTCCCATGATTTGAAAACGCCCCTAACGAGTATCGTCAATTACGTCGATCTGCTCAAGAAAGAGCAATTGACCGGGACCGCGGGCGAATATGTGGAGGTGCTCGACCGGCAGTCCGCCCGGCTGAAAAAGCTGACGGAGGATTTAGTAGAGGCGTCTAAGGCGTCTACGGGGAATCTCCATGTGACGCTGGAGACTGTGAATGTGGCGGAGTTTTTAGAGCAGGCCCAGGCGGAGTATGCCGCGCGGCTCGTGACCGCGGGGCTGACCGTGGTGATGCAGGTGCCGGAAGAGGCGCTGCCCGCACGGAGCGATGGGCGGTATTTATGGCGTATTATGGACAATCTGCTGGGGAATGCGTGCAAGTACGCGCTGCCGGGGACCCGGGTGTATATCGGCGCGGCGCGGCAGGGCGATATGGTCGTGATCGATGTGAAGAATATCTCCCGGGATAAGCTGAATATCAGCGCCGATGAGCTGATGGAGCGGTTCGTGCGGGGGGATAGTTCCCGGAATACGGAGGGCAGCGGGCTGGGGCTGTCGATCGCGCAGAGTCTGGCGGCGCTCATGGGCGGTAGGCTGGAGCTGACCGTGGATGGCGATTTGTTTAAGGCGGAGGTGTTTTTGCCGGCGGCGGAGGGGTGAGCGAATGAAAAAGTACATCGCCGTTGTCCTGTTTGCGCTGCTGCTTTTGGGTGTGTGGCTGTTTGCCCGGCGCACGCCGCTGGCCTCCATGGACCGGCAGTTCTGGACCCCGGAGACAGGGATATCTGAAGTTTCTTTCAGTTTGGAGCGCGGTGACACGGTGCGGCTGTCCCTGACTTCCGCGGTGCGGGACGGGGATTATCACGCGGCGGTCTACAGCGTGGACGGTATGCTGGTGGAGGACATCGGAAAAGCAAAGCGGTTGGAGATGTTTCTGACACCGGGAGATGCCGGGACCTACTGCCTGCGGGTGGAGTACGACGGATTTGTGGGTAGTTTGAAAGCGAAAATATATAGATAGGACGGGAGGTCTCTATAATACATAATACATTTTCAATCAAAATGCTGGCGGTGGCGCTGATGGTCGTTGACCATGTGGGGCTGTATTTTCCGGGGACTTCGATCTTGCTGCGGTGCGTCGGGCGGCTGAGTTATCCGCTGTTTTTGTTTTGCATGGTTTGGGGCTACCACTATACACGGAACCGGAAGGTGTATTTGCTGCGGCTGTATTTGCTCAGCTTGGCGATGACCGCGCTGAGTTGGACGGTGGATACCTATTGGCCGACGCAGGGCGGGTACGGGAACCACAATATCTTTTTGTCTATGTTTCTCGTGGGCGTTTGCATCAGTACCGTTGAGCTGTTTCAGGCTGACCGGAAAAAGGGATGGATGGCGCTGGGGGGCATTTTTGCGGTGCAGGTGGTATATTTTGTCGTGCCGCTGGGACGATACATGAACGGCGACTTACATACCGGCATCGTTCCCAATCTGGCGCTCAATGAGTATGGGTTTGAGTTTGTGGCGCTGGGCGTGGCGATGTATTTTCTGAAAGAGAAAATGGACCTTTTCGTGCCGGTGTATGTGCTGTTTTGCATTTACCAGTTCAGCGGCGAGTGGCTTTGGGGCGACGGCGGGTTCCCGATCCAATGGCTCATGATCTTTGCCCTGCCGGTGATGCTGAAATTTAACGGCGAAAAAGGGCCGGGGTGGAAGTATTTCTTCTATGTGTTTTATCCGGCGCATACGCTGGTGCTGTTTTATTTGGGGAATTTTGTGTTTTGAGATTTGTGGGAGCGTACTTTTTGTATGCTCCCATGGCTATTTTACGGATCACAGCTTGAAGGGAAACGCCGGCCGCGGTATAATTAAAATGGTAGGCTTTGATTCTTGCGCGGTTTTTATGACGGAAAGGAGTAACTTTGACGTCAACATATCAGAATAAATTAAAAATACTATTTTGGATTTTAGCGGTATACGTTTTGTCATTTATATGCTACGTTCCTACATTGTTGGATCGGCATGGGGTGATCTTTCCCCATGAATTTTTACTCTTGAAATACCTTTTTGTCTGTATTCCCGCCATGACTACGATTGCCCTGTCAATTTATGAGCACAGCTTTCAGGAGTGCTTCGCGCGGATGTTTTCCGGGAAAATAACAATCAGGCATATTTTGAATTGGATCGCAGTCTTGATTGTGGGGATCGCGGCGAATCATTGCTATTCGTACATAGCCGGAGTCAGCGTATATCAAAATGCGTATGTGTCATTCACTGCGTTTTTCATGAGCTGCGTATATCTGCTTATGACAGCGTTTTTGGAGGAACTGGCCTGGCGGGGGTTTCTTCTCGAACGGCTTCCTTTCAAGAAAAAAATACACAGGATCCTGTTTGTTGGTGTCATTTGGGCTATGTGGCATATGCCTATGTGGGTGATCAGAAATTCATTGGGTATGGAGCAGATCGGGTTTCTGTGCGTATGGACATTGCTGATTTCTATTGTTTTGGGGGAGACGTATGATCGGTGCAGAAATGTACTGCTGACTTCTGTTTTACACGCAACTTTTAATGCCTGCTATTTGGCACCGATACAGTACAATATACCTGTTTTGGCCATTTTGATCGGTGCTTGCGCACTGTTCGGAAAAAACAGGCAGACAGGTCAGTCATTTTGACGGAGAGAAAGGAACAGTGACTTTTGTACGCGCCCATTGCTTTTTTTTCGTTGGCATTGTAAAATAAAGCGTTAACGAAAGTTCGAGGTGGTATGCCATGAAACGATATGACGCGGGGAAATGCGACATCGCGGTGGTCGGCGCGGGGCACGCCGGGATCGAGGCGGCGCTGGCCGGGGCTAGGCTGGGGCTGGATACGGTGTGCTTTACCATCAATCTCGACGCGGTGGGCAATATGCCCTGCAATCCCGCCATCGGGGGGACCGGCAAGGGGCATCTCGTGCGGGAACTGGACGCCCTCGGCGGGGAAATGGCGCGGGCCGCGGACCGGGCGTGTATCCAATACAGGATGCTCAATCTGGGCAAGGGGCCGGCGGTGCATTCTTTGCGCGCCCAGGCCGACCGGCGGCGGTATCAGGAGGTCATGAAGTTCACGCTGGAGTCCCAGGAGAATCTGCGGGTGAAGCAGGCCGAGGTGGTGGATATCCTCGTGGAGGATGGGCAAGTTCGGGGTGTTGTGACCCATACCGGGGCGGTTTACGGGTGCAAGGCGGTCATTATTGCCACCGGGACGTATCTGCGGGGGCGGACCATCGTGGGCGAGGTGCTCCGGGATTCCGGGCCGGACGGTCTAGCCGCCGCCGGGCCGCTGGCGGAGCGCTGCGCGGAATTGGGGCTGTCTATGCGGCGGTTCAAGACCGGCACGCCGCCCCGGGTCAACGCGCTGACCGTGGATTTTGACGAGATGGAATTGCAGCCTGGGGACGCGGAGATCGAGCCGTTTTCCTTTGAGACTGTCACGCCGCCGGAAAATTCCGCGGTGTGCTATTTGACCTATACCAACGAGGAGACCCACGCCATTATTCGGGCGAATCTGGACCGCAGTCCTATTTACGCCGGGATCATCGAGGGCGTGGGGCCGCGGTATTGTCCGTCGATCGAGACGAAAATTATGACGTTCCCGGATAAACAGCGGCATCAGTTGTTTGTCGAGCCAATGGGATCGAATACCCGGGAACTGTATATTCAGGGGTTCTCCTCGTCGCTGCCGGAGGAAGTGCAGGTGGAAATGCTCCACACCATTCCCGGGCTGCGGCGGGCGGAAATGACCCGGTGCGCCTATGCCATTGAGTACGACTGCGTGGACCCCACTGAGCTGCTGGCGACGCTGGAGACGAAGAAAATTTCCGGGCTGTACGGCGCGGGGCAGTTTAACGGGTCGTCCGGGTATGAGGAGGCCGCGGTGCAGGGCTTTGTGGCCGGGGTGAACGCGGCGCTGAAGATTTTGGGCCGGGAACCGCTGATCTTGCGGCGCAGCGATGGGTATATCGGGACGCTCATTGACGACCTGGTGACGAAGGGGACCAATGAGCCGTACCGCATGATGACGTCCCGGTCGGAGTACCGGCTGCTCCATAGGCAGGACAACGCGGACCAAAGATTGTGCAAAATCGGGTTTGACATTGGACTGGTGAGCGCCGAACGGCTGCGGGCGGTGGAGGAAAAGTATGCCGCGGTGGACCGGGAGATCGCCCGGCTGGAGCGGACCCATATCGCGCCGTCTGAGCGGCTGGCGACGGTGTTGGCGGGGTTAGGGACCTCGCCGGTGAAGTCGGGGGTGTCGCTGGCGGACCTCATTCGGCGGCCACAGGTGACGTATGAGGCGCTGGCGGAGTTTGACCCCGAGCGGCCCGCTTTGCCCCGGGCGGTGGTGCAGGAAGTGAGTATCGCGCTGCAATATGAGGGGTACATCAAGCGGCAGCTCAAGCAGGTGGAGGAATTTGCCCGGATGGAGGAGAAAAAACTGCCGGCAGATATCGATTATCACGCCGTGTCCGGGCTGCGGCTGGAGGCGCGGCAGAAGCTGGACCGTATCCGGCCGGAGAATTTCGGGCAGGCGAGCCGGATCTCCGGTGTGTCGCCGGCGGATATCGCCGCGCTGATGATCTACGTGGAGCGATAAAAAAGCGGACGGGTCGACCGTCCGCTTTTTGACTTGAATTTATTTGACTGATTTTTGCGCACGCTTGTAGAGGATCGAGACGAAAAGAAAGGAGATCAGTTGGGCCGCCATGATCCGGACGATCTGCAGTTCGTCCGCGCCGGTTGGGGAAATGACATGGAGCATATTCGTGGCAATGGTGTTGTTGAACAGATGGTCACCGAGGCCGACCCATACAGTTCCCGTCATGTGGTAAAGAAGGCCCCACTTGACGCCCATGATGCCGGCGAGGATGATGTAACCAACGCTCATCAGGATCATCGCCGCGAATGACAGTTCGTCGTTGAGATAGCTTCTCAGCGGCATGACGATGTGCCAGACGCCGAATAAAAACGCGGCGATGCAATTCGCTTTCATAAAAGGGCTTGTTTCGGAGAGAAGCTTGATAAACAGGCCGCGGAAAATGCCCTCTTCCATCCATACGTTGATGATGTTGAACAGGATGCAGAGGGAAAAGAACATGAGTTCAGTATGTTTGATCTGCGAGCCGGTCAGGGAAAAGCTGCTGATGTATAGTTCTAAATGCGCGGGGTGGCCTTGGAGGGAGAGGACCGCCAATTCCAGTCCGTATGAGAGGGCAAAGCAAACGCTGCCCAGGAGGAGACCTTTTAATATGTTTACTGCGAAGCCGTTTCGTTGGAAGCCGATGCCGCTCCATGTGAGGTTTGTTTGTTTCAGTGCTACTGCCAATATGATGATGCCGGCCGCTTTGTGGAGTACGTTTTCTCCGACGGCTGTTTTGTCGGTTTGGATCAGGAAATATTCTATGCACCTTGCAAGCAGGCAAACCGCGAATATGGCGATGCATAAGTGGTTTGATTTTCGGTTTGTGGGGGTTTCCATACTGCACCTCGCGTGAGTTTCGGTTGAATGGAGTGATTATAGCGCGAAATCGACGCTTTATCAAGGTGTTTTTCCGTAAAAGGGACTTCCTTTTTACGGGGGTTCATGCTATAATACCCTGTCTGACTATACTTTGAAGAGGTTGTCGTTATGTGGATCGCGAGCGATTGGCGGGATTTTGAGGTGCTGGACTGCTCCGGGGGCGAAAAATTGGAACGCTGGGGCGATTATTTCCTCGTGCGGCCCGACCCGCAGGTCATTTGGAATACCCCCAGGAATCATCCCAAGTGGAAAACCCGGGATGCGTCTTACAGCCGCAGTACGTCCGGCGGCGGGGCCTGGAATAAAAACCGGCTGCCGGAACGGTGGACGGTGGGGTATAAGGACCTGACGTTCAATATCAAGCCCATGAATTTTAAGCATACGGGGCTGTTTCCCGAACAGGCGGCCAACTGGGATTGGGCCATGGAAAAAATCCGCGCCGCCGGGCGGCCTGTCAGCGTGCTGAACCTGTTCGCGTACACCGGCGGGGCGACGGTCGCTTGTTTGAAAGCCGGGGCCAGCGTGTGCCATGTGGACGCGGCGAAAGGCATGGTCGCCTGGGCCAAGGAAAATGCCCAGTCTTCCGGCGTGCTGGACAAGCCTGTGCGCTGGATCGTGGACGACTGCGGGCAGTTCGTGGCCCGGGAGATCCGGCGGGGGCACAAGTACGACGCCATTATTATGGACCCGCCCAGCTATGGGCGCGGGCCGGGGGGCGAGGTCTGGAAGCTGGAGGAAAACCTCTGGGGCTTCGTGGAGCTTTGCAGCCAGGTTTTGAGCGATGCCCCGGCGTTTGTCATCATCAATTCGTACACCACGGGGCTGTCGCCGTCGGTGCTGACGTATTTGTGCGAGAGTATTTTTACCAAAAAGTTCGGCGGGCGGTCGGAGAGCCGGGAGCTGGGGCTGCCGGTGAAAGACAGCGGGCTGGTGCTGCCCTGCGGGGCCACATGCCGGTGGGAGGCTTGAGCGGGGTCACACGAACTGCGTGAGCGAGCCTAATTGCAGGCCGATGGCGACGCCTTGATAAAAGTACATCTCCAATTCCAGGCTATGAACGTCCTGGAGGTTGTTTAACAGCTTTTCCAGCAGGGAAGCGTCTTGCGGGGGCAGGCGCTCTGTCAGTTGGGCGCTTTGCTTGTCGGCGCGGGCGGCGGTTTGGTGGTAGTCGGTGATGGCGTCCGGGTCGGACAGCCAGCGGGCCAGGTCGCGGCGCTCGCAGGCGTGGACGTATAGGGCTTCTAATGGGGTGTTCATGTGAATCAATCCTTTCTTTCGCTCATTTTAGAGCTTTTCTTTGTTATAAACGCTTTTTATTGAGCGGTCAAGAGGGGAGTGCAATTTTTTGGAAAATTTAGGGAAACGGTTGAAAGAATGCCGAAAAGCCATGCATTTGCGGCAGGAAGAAACGGCGAAAATGCTTGATATTGGATATTCTACGTATCGGCGCTATGAGCAGAGCGGCAAGGGCGTGAGTTTTGAGGACGCTGTGAAGATGGCGAAATTGTTCCATGTTTCGCTGGATTACTTGGGTGGATTGGTGGATGAAGCGGAAACCGGGGAATAGTTTGCCGAAGCGCACAAGAAAGAAGTGAAATTTTTGAAAGATTTTGTGGAACGGTTAGAGGCTTGTAGGAAAAAAGCGAAGTTGCCGCAGCGTAAAACCGCAGAATTATTGGATATCGGCTTTTCGACGTATCGCCGTTATGAGAAAGGCGAGAGGATTCCTAATCTTGAGGATGCTGCGAAGATGGCGAAATTGTTTCATGTCTCGCTGGATTATCTTGCGGGGCTTGAGGAGAAGTCGTAGTGCAGAGATGCAAACCCATTTCTTTTCACACGAAAAGAAACGGGTTTCCGATCCCAAAGAAAAGTGCCGGGGGGATTCCGTTTTCCCCCCGGACCCCCTTGAAACGGCACAAGGGGCTACCGCCCCTTGTGAATCCCCAGGGAAGTCGGGGTACAGGCAGGGGTAATTACAACGCATTAGAACGCATTATCTTAAATTCGAGGATATGACCATGATTCAAGTGGAGCATCTTACATATCAATACCCCGGGGCGGAACGGCCCGCTGTGGAGGACCTGTCGCTGGAGATCGGCGATGGGCAGTTCGTGGCGGTGCTGGGACACAACGGCTCCGGGAAGTCTACGCTGGCAAAGCATTTTAACGGTATTCTGCACCCTACCGCCGGACGGGTGCTGGTCAATGGGCTGGATACGTCCATCCCGGAAAACGCGCTGGAAATCCGCCGCACCGTGGGGATGGTGTTCCAGAATCCTGATAACCAGATCGTCGCCAATATCGTCGAGGATGATGTTGCGTTCGCACCGGAAAATCTCGGCGTGCCCAGCGAGGAAATTCGCCGGCGGGTGGACGAGGCGCTGCGGCTGGTGGGGATGTATGACTACCGGATGCACGCGCCCCATCTCCTCTCCGGGGGACAAAAACAGCGGGTCGCCATTGCCGGGGTCATCGCCATGCGGCCCAAGTGCATCGTTTTGGACGAACCGACCGCTATGCTCGACCCCTTGGGGCGGCGGGAGGTCATTACGACCGTGTCCCGGCTTTGCAGGGAGCAGGGCATTACGGTGGTGCATATCACCCACCATATGGACGAATGCGTAGGCGCGGACCGGCTTGTGGTCATGTCCGGGGGGCATGTGGTGGCCGATGGGACACCGGAGGAGGTGTTTTCCCGGGTGGAAATGCTCAAGGACGAAGGGCTGGGCGTCCCGGCGACTACGGAGCTTTTGTATCAACTGCGGCAAGCGGGTATGGAATTGCCCCTGGGCGCGCTGACAGTGGAGGACTGTGCCGGGGTCATCGCCCGGGCATTACTTGGTTAGAGGAACGGCATTATGGCTATTTTACGCATTCATGGGCTGACCCATCAGTACAGCATCGGTACGCCCTTTCAGAATACCGCCATCGAGGGGATCGATTTTTCCATCGAACCGGGGCAGTTCGTAGGGCTGATTGGACATACCGGGTCGGGGAAGTCTACGCTCATTCAGCATTTGAATGGGCTGCTGGCCCCTACTGCGGGGACGGTGTATTACGAGGGAAATGATATTTTCGCGTCTAAGGCGTCTGTGCGGGCTGTGAAGTTTCAGGTGGGGCTGGTGTTTCAGTACCCGGAGTATCAGTTGTTTGAGGAGACGGTGTATCAGGATATCGCCTTCGGGCCGAAAAATCAGAAGCTGGATGCGGAGGAAATCGACCGGCGGGTCCGGGACGCGGCCCGGTTCGTGGGCGTGGGGGAGGAACTGTTCGACAAGTCTCCCCTGGACCTGTCCGGCGGGCAGAAGCGGCGGGTGGCCATCGCGGGGGTCATCGCCATGCGGCCGGGGGTGCTGGTGCTGGACGAGCCCACCGCCGGGCTGGACCCGGAGGCCCGAGAGAGTTTGTTTGCGAATATTGAGAGTTATCGGAAAGAAACCGGGTCTACGGTGGTGCTGGTCACCCACAGTATGGACGATATCGCCCGCATCGCGGACCGGCTCATCGTGATGAACGCCGGGCATGTGGTCATGGACGGGACACCGGAGGAGGTCTTCTCCCGGGCGGAGGAATTAGAGGCCATTGGGCTGACCGTGCCCGCGCCCACGAAGATCGCTATGGAATTGAAGCGGCTGGGCGTGCCTATCACGGACGCGGTGTATACCACCGGGTTTTTGCGGAAAGCCATCTTGAAATTGGCGGGGAGGGGCGAGTAGGATGCTGAAAGATATTACCCTCGGCCAATATTTTCCCGGTGATTCCGTGGTGCACCGGCTGGACCCACGGGTGAAGCTGGTGTGGGTCGTGTTTTACATCGCGGCGCTGTTTCAAGCTACGGGGCTGGCGTCCTACGGTGTGATGGTGCTGGTGACTGCCGGGTGCGTGGGGCTGTCCCATGTGCCGCCCAAGGCGTTGGTGAAGGGCTTGAAGCCGATCCTTATTATTATTGTGCTGACCGCGGTGCTGAACCTGTTTTATACGGTGGGGACCCCGGTGGTGCAGATTTGGAAACTGACCATTACCTATGAGGGCATCGCCCGGGCGTTTTTTATGGTCATTCGCATCGTGATGCTCATTTGCGGGACCTTTTTGCTTACCTATACCACCGCGCCGGTGGCGCTGACCGATGGGCTGGAACTGCTGCTGGGGCCGCTGAAGAAGCTGCGGGTGCCGGTGCATGAGATGTCCATGATGATGTCTATGGCGCTACGGTTTATTCCGACGCTCATTGAGGAAACGGACAAGATCATGTCTGCGCAGAAGGCCCGGGGCGCGGATTTTGAGAGCGGGAACCTCCTTCAGCGGGCCAAGGCGCTGCTGCCGATCCTGGTGCCGCTGTTTGTGTCGGCGTTCCGGCGGGCAGATGAATTGGCCGTGGCTATGGAAAGCCGTTGCTATCACGGCGGCGAGGGACGGACCCGGATGAAGCAGTTGAAGTTCGCCGGGGCGGATTACGCGGCGCTGGCCCTGGGCGTTTTGCTGGTGGCCGGGATGATCGGACTGCGGGTGATGGGACTATGAGAAATATCGCGCTGCGGCTGATGTATGACGGCACGGCCTATCACGGGTGGCAGGTGCAGAAAACCGAGGTTACCGTGGCAGAGACGCTGGAACGGGCGCTGGGGAAAATCTGCGGCGAAGCGGTGAAGGTCGTGGGCTGCGGGCGCACCGACGCGGGGGTACATGCCAACCGCTACTGCGCCAATTTCCGCACCGACGCGGGCATTCCCGTGGACCGTATCCCGTTGGCGGTGAATACCCGGCTGCCCGCGGATATTGCCGTGGTGGACGCCTGCGAGGCGCCTTGGGAATTCAACGCCATTCAAAGCTGTATTCAAAAAGAGTACATTTATAAAATTAAAAACGCTCGCATTCGCGACCCGTTTCTGCAAAACCGGGTGTGCTTTTATCCGGCGGCGCTGGATCTTGAACGGATGAAGCGGGCGGCGAACGCGTTCGTGGGGACCCACGATTTCAAGGCTGTGCGCAGCGTGGGGACCGAGACAAAGACCACCGTACGGACCGTGAAATGGTGCGACGTGGAGCGGGACGGGGACCTGTTTACCCTCCGGGTCTGCGCCGACGGGTTTTTGTACAATATGGTGCGGGCCATCGTGGGGACCTGCGTGTACGCGTCCCATGGGAAGCTGGAGCCGGAGGAAATCCCCGCCCTGCTGGAGCGGGGCGACCGGCGGCTCACCGGGCCGACTATGCCGCCACAGGGTTTGTACATGAACCGGCTGTGGTATGACGGTATGGTGGGGGAAATGATGGCGAAATAACGCGGATCGTGCGGTAAACTTTATTTGTTCACAATTTTGTGATACAATGACCGCTATGCGGTTTGTATCATGCGGGATGAATGTTCCGGAGGGAGAAACGGCGTGGGGCGGAAACGGAAACAGGAACAACGGAATAAACGCAGAATCTTCTGGCCCCTTGCCGCCTTGGTAGCGGTTTTGGTGTGTATGGGCGCGCTGCTGGTGTACCGGTCCGGGGTGCTGGACTTGGCCCATGGCGGGTCGGAGATCATTTCCAAGGTCGAGCCGTTTACCTATGAAAACGGGACGCAGCAGATGTTTGCCCCGGTGAAAGGCGGCGTGGCGGTGGCGAATACCACCGGCTTGCAGGTGCTGGATAAAAACGGCGTGACCATGGCCCGGAGCATCGTGTCTATGAAATCGCCTGCCCTGGCTTCCGCCGGGGACCGGGCTGCCGCTTACGACGTGGGCGGTACAGCCCTGCGGGTGGGCGACCCCCGGGGAAATGTCACGGTGCTGGACCAGTCCGACGCGATCATTTCCGTGACTATGAACGCCGCCGGGTATTTGGCGGTGGTCACGGAGGAGACCGGGTATAAGGGCCTGGTCACGGTGTATAACGAGGAATTTGACCCGGTGTACCGCTGGCATTCCGGCACCAATTATGTGCTGCGGGCCTGCGTGAGCCCTGATTGCCAGTCCATGGCGGCGCTGACGTTGGAGGAATCCGGCGGCGCGGTGCATGTGTTCTCTTTGTCCAGCGAGGAAGAGTACGCGGTGTTTTCCGCGCCGGGCGTGCTGCTGTTCGACTGCGCGTTTTTGGGTAATGACCGGCTGTGCGGCGTGCATGATGGCGGGTTGGTGTTCTTTACCGCCGCGGGCGTGGACGGCGGAAGCTGGTCGTTCGGCGGGCAGTTTTTGAATGGGTACAGCTTTGACGGGGACGGGTTCGTCACCGCGGTGCTGTCTCAATATCAGACCGGCAGCGTGGGCAGCGTGGTCACTGTGGGCTACGGCGGCAGCGTTACCGGGCAGATGACCCCCCAGGACGCGGTGCAGAGCGTGTCCGTGCGGGACAAGCAGGTGCTCATCCGCTACGGCGAGTATACCGCGGTGTATTCCCAGTCTCTGGAGGAGACTGACCGGGTCCCCGGCGGACAGGGCGCCAAGGACGCGGTGCTGTTTGACAGAAATAAAGGCTTTTTGCTCTACTCCGGCTATTGTGAGCCGGTCACATTTTAAGAGAAACAGAGGGATCAGATATGAGATGGGCAATCGATCTGGTATTGCTGGCCATCTTGCTGCTTTGCGGCTGGAACGGCTATCGAAAGGGCTTTATCACGAGCATCGGCGGCGTGCTGAGCATCGCGGTGGCGCTGTACGCGGCGTGCCTGATTTCCGGGACCTTCTCCTATGAGGTGGTGCCGGTGGTGCGGCCCTTCGCGTCCGGGTATGTGGAGCGGGTGATCGCCGGAGACGTGACGGAACAGCTTGGGCTGATCTACGGGGAGGAGACCCCCGCGGCGGACCGCTATTCCATCAATGACGCGCTGTCCCAGGACCCCGACGCCGCCGGGCGCTTCGCGGCGCTGACTTTTAAAAGCGTGGGGATCTACGACAGCACCGCAGAAAAAATGGCCGATGAGGCCGTGGAGTACGCCTCCCTGCACGCGGTAGATACCAAGACCGCCGTGGTGGAGGTGCTGTGCAACCGGGCGGTGTATGTGGCCGGGGTGATCTTGTGCTTTTTCATTATTCTGATCGTTTTGACCGTGGTGGGGAATATCCCCAACTTGTCGTTCCGGCTTCCCAATATGGAAGAGGTAGACGAGATCGGCGGAACAATCGTGGGTATCTTGAAAGGCGTGCTGTTTTGCATCCTTGTGGCCTGGGCCTTGAAATTTATGGGACTGGTCATCGGGAAAGAAACAATGGAAGCGACTATTTTGGGAAGATTCTTTATTCATATTGGATTTATTTCTCTTCTGATCGGGATATAAATAAATAGACTATATTCTCACAAAGCAGGTGATTTGAATGCAGCCACAACTTTGCTCCCGCTGCAAAAAGAACGCGGCGGTGGTATTCATTACGAAAATCGAGGGGTCCGAGACCAAAAACGAGGGCCTTTGTCTCAAGTGCGCCCATGAACTGCACATCAAGCCCGTGGAGGACTTGATGAAGAAAATGGGCATCACGGAAGATGAATTGGACGCCATTACAGATGAAATGGCAGATACCCTGGGGAATCTGGAGAGCCTGACGGACCTGATAAACCCCGGCGGAGACGAGGATGATGACGAGGGCCAGGAGGACGGCAAGACGACTACGTTCCCCTTTATGAGCCGCCTGTTCGGCGCGGGGGAAGCCGGGCCGGAGGCTGCGTCCGATCCGCCGGAGAAAAGCCCGGAAAAGCCCGGTGAGCGTCGGAAAGATAAGAAAAAAGGTAAATTCTTGGACGGCTACTGCATCAATCTGACCCAGCGGGCCAGGGATGGGAAGCTGGACGAGATGATCGGCCGGCAAGAGGAACTGGAGCGGGTCATTCAAATCCTGAACCGGCGGCAGAAAAACAACCCCTGTCTCATCGGCGAGCCGGGCGTGGGCAAAACCGCCATTGCCGAGGGCTTGGCCATGGCTATCGCCAAGGGGCAGGTGCCCTATAAGCTGCGGGAA
Organism: Oscillospiraceae bacterium; assembly: GCA_022800755.1. Taxonomy (GTDB): domain Bacteria; phylum Bacillota; class Clostridia; order Oscillospirales; family Oscillospiraceae; genus HGM13010. The sequence goes on along the minus strand of JAAWQX010000003.1, from coordinate 55,715 downwards.
AAGCAGGTCTATCTGGTGGATATGACCGCGCTGGTGGCCGGGACCCAGTTCCGGGGCCAGTTCGAGCAGCGGATGAAGGGGCTGATTGACGAGGTGAAAAAGGCCGGGAACGTCATCCTGGTCATTGACGAGATCCACAATATCGTCGGCGCCGGAGACGCGGAGGGCAGCATGAACGCCGCGAATATCCTCAAGCCCGCGCTCAGCCGGGGGGAAATTCAGGTCATCGGTGCGACGACGTTTAAGGAGTACCGCAAGTTTATCGAGAAGGACACCGCTTTGGAGCGGAGGTTCCAGCCTGTGACCGTGGCGGAGCCGTCTATCGCGGAGAGTGTCGAGATTTTGCTGGGCATCAAGGGATATTACGAGGACTATCATCAGGTGGAGATCTCCGACGAGATGTGCGCGCTGGCGGTGAGGCTGTCCGAGCGGTACATCACGGACCGTTTTTTGCCGGATAAGGCTATCGACCTGATCGACGAGGCCTGCTCGGATGTGAATTTGAAGGATATGGACCTGACCCGGCGGCTCCAGGTGGAAACAGAACTGGCGGACTACGCCAAGGAGCAGGAACTGCTGCTGGCGGATACGGAAAATGAGCACTATGAGCGGCTGGCGGAGATCCGCAGCAAGACCATGCAGCTCAATGATGAACTGGCGGCGCTCAAGGCCAAGGGACTGCCGAAGCTGACCCAAGATAATCTGGCCCGGGTCATTGAACTGTGGACAAAAATCCCCGCGGCGAGCATCAAGGAAGACGAGTTCCAGCGGCTGGCGGGGCTGAATGACCGGCTCAAGGCCCATATCGTCGGGCAGGACGCGGCGGTGGATACCGTGTGCGCCGCCATCAAGCGCAGCCGTGTGGGCTTGCAGGCCAAGCGCAAGCCGGTGTCGTTCATTTTCGTGGGCGGGTCCGGCGTGGGCAAGACGGAGCTGGTTAAGCGGCTGGCCATGGACCTGTTCGATTCGCCGGAATCCCTCATTCGGCTGGATATGTCCGAGTTTATGGAGAAATTCGCCGTGTCCCGCATCGTGGGGTCGCCCCCGGGATACGTGGGTTACGATGAGGCCGGGCAGCTGACCGAAAAGATCCGCCGGCGGCCCTATTCCGTGGTGCTGTTCGACGAGATCGAAAAGGCGCACCCGGATGTGCTGAATATCCTGCTGCAAATTCTGGACGACGGACGCATCACCGACGCCCAGGGACGCACTGTGAACTTTGAAAACACCATCATCATCATGACCACCAACGCCGGGAGCAATTCCAAGTCCGGGTCCCTGGGCTTCGGCGCGTCTTTGACGGAAATGAGCAATGAGAAGGCTATGAAAGCCCTGAATGAGTTTTTGCGGCCGGAGTTTATCAACCGTGTGGATGAGATCGTGCACTTTAACGCGCTCAGTGAAGAGAATCTGAAGCAGATCGCCAAGCTGATGCTGGAAGAGGTGCGGGGCGCCATGGCGGAAAAGGATATGGCATTCCATTACACCGATGCGGTGGCTGATTACCTGGTGAAAAAAGGGTACAGCGTCACCTACGGCGCGCGGAACCTGCGGCGGCTGATCCAAAAGGAAATTGAAGACGAGGTGGCCCAGTCCATCATTGATCGGCGGGCTGACGGTGTGACGGATGTGACCGTGGATGTGGAGAATGAAAAAATCGTGGTGAACTGCAAATGAAACTTGACCCAAATAAAACGGCCTTATTGGTCATTGATATGCAGGGCGGATTTATCGACGAGGCATCGCCGACCTGTATCCCGGCGGCCCGGGGGACCATCCCCGCCTGCGCCGCGGTGCAGGCTAAGGCGCGGGAATTGGGTGTGCCGGTGGTGTTCATCATTCGGAAGTACGCCGCGGACGGCTCCGATGTGGAGTTTACCCGGTATCCCGACTGGCTGCGGGGCGGAAAGCCCTGCAGTACGGAGGACGGGCCGCTGGGATGGGCGCCGGCGTTTGATGTGAAGCCCGGGGATATGGTGCTGTATAAGCCCCGGTATTCCGCCTTTTTCCAGACCAATTTGGACGGCATTTTGCGCCGGAAAGGCATCGATACTGTTGTCGTGACCGGGACGACGACCCCGAATTGCATCCGGGCGACTGTGTTCGACGCGATTTCTTTGGATTACAACACGGTACTGCTGGAGGACTGCTGTTCTTCCGTGACGGAGGAAATCCAGCGGGTGAGCATGGATTGTATGAGCCGCATCGGGGCGGTCATTTCCGATTCCCGGGCGTTTTTGGATGGATGCATCGAGCTGCCCGTCACCATTGAGCAGGTGCGGCGGGAAATTCAAAAGGAGTGCTGATTATGGGGACCATTGAGATCATTCAAGGGGATATCACACGGCAGAAAGTGGACGCTATCGTGAACGCGGCGAACTGCTCGCTGCTGGGCGGCGGCGGTGTGGACGGCGCGATCCACCGGGCCGCGGGGCCGGAACTTCTGAAGGAATGCCGCACCCTGGGCGGCTGTGAGACCGGGAAAGCGAAGATCACCAAGGGGTACAACCTGCTGGCGAAGCACGTCATCCATACCCCCGGCCCGGTGTGGCACGGCGGGTCCCATAATGAGCCGGCGCTGCTGGAAAGCTGCTACCGGTCCTGCCTGGAACTGGCGTCCGAAAATGGGTGCAAAACGGTGGATTTTCCGTCCATCAGCACAGGTGTGTACCACTTTCCGCTGGAAAAGGCGTCCGTCATCGCAATCTCTACCATCAAGGCGTATCTGGCGGAGCATCCGGAAATCGAACGGGTGCGGATGGTCTGCTTTGACGCGGGGACCAAGGCGTATTATGACAAGGCCCTGGCGGAAATTGAATGAGAATGCTTGATTACACCGTCCCGCCGGAATTTCACGGCCGGACGGTGAAATTTTGTCTGAAGCATGGGCTGGGCTTGTCCGACGGGGCGGTGTCCCGCATCCGCTGGCAAACAGCGGGGGTCACGGTGAACGGCGACTTTGCCCGGATGACAGCGGTGGTCCGCACCGGGGATGTGCTGACAGTGCCGGTAGGCGATCTGCGGCCCGGCGGGGCGTTCGTGCCGGCGGATATTCCCGTAGATGTGCTGTTTGAGGATGAGGACCTGTTCATCTTGAACAAGCCCGCGGGCCTGGCGGTGCATGGGCGGAGCGAAAAAGGCGACGCGACCCTTGGCGCGGTGCTGGCGGCCCGGTATGGGACGGACGCGGTGTTTCATCCCGTGAACCGGCTGGATAAGGACACCAGCGGGGTCATGGCGGTGGCCCGGAGCGGATATATCCATGACCGTCTGCGGCGGATGCTGCATAGCCCGGACTTTTGCCGGGAATATTTGGCGGTGACGGTGGGCGCGCCGGGATGCGGGCGTGTGGACGCGCCGCTGGGCAAGGTCGGGCCGGGGTGGAAGCAAGGCGTTTGTCCCGGCGGGAAGCCCGCTGTGACGGCGTTTGAGACGCTGAAAACGTGTGACGGACTGGCTTTGGTGCGGTGCGTGCCGGAGACGGGGCGGACCCATCAAATTCGGGCGCATCTGGCGTATTTGGGCTGCCCGCTGGCGGGGGACCGGTTGTACGGCACAGCGGATGACCGCATTGGGCGGCAGGCGCTCCATGCGTGGCGGGTGCGGCTGACGCATCCTGTTACCGGAGTTGTGTTGGATGTGTCGGCGGAGCTGCCGGAGGATATGAAGCGGCTGGTGCCGTGAACGTGAAAAGACGCCGCGAGCGGTTAGGCTCGCGGCGTTTTTGGTTTATGGCTGGTAGCCGGGGAGGATATCGGAAACGGCGTACAGCACGGCGTTTCCGGACAGTTTGACCCGGCCGCCTCCACAGCGGCAGGTGAGAATGCCGGTGCGCTTGGAGGCTTGAAAGGCTCTGATCTCGTCCTTTTGCAGACGCTTTTGCCAATAAGGCGCGATCATGCAGTGGGTAGAGCCGGTGACGGGGTCTTCAAGGGTATCCAGTTCCGGGGTGAAGACCCGGGAGACGCAGTCATAGACACTGCCCGGGGCGGTCACGGCGATGGACAGGCCGTCGAGAAGCTTCAGCTTTTGCGGGTCCGGGGTCATAGTTCGGACGGTTTCTTCGGAATCAAATACCGCAAGAAGGTCCCGGCTGAGATATGCTTCCCGGGGACGGGCACCGAAGGCGGCTTCCATGGCGTTTGTGACAGGGACCGGCGTGAGAGGGTAGGCGGGGAAGTCCAGTTCATAGCGACCTTCGTGACGGGCGGCACGGAGTTCTCCGCTTTGGGTGTCGAAATACAGCGTGTCCCCGGCTGTCTCGTATCGGGTGAAGAGAATGAACGCCGTGGCAAGGGTGGCGTGGCCGCAAAGGTCAATCTCCCCGGCGGGGGTGAACCAGCGGAGTTGATACCGCGCCCCACAGGGGACGGTGAAAGCGGTCTCCGGCAGTCCGTTCTCCGCCGCGATCTGCCGCATCAGCGGGTCCGGAATCCACGCGTCCAGGACGCAGACGGCGGCGGGGTTCCCGTGGAACAGTTCTGTGGTGAAAGCGTCTGCGATATATTGCTTCATGGCGGGCCTCCGAGTGTTTGGTGGGTCTATTATAGAGCGGCGCGCGGCGCAATGCAAATAGTTTTCGGGAACTTTTTGGCGGGGAGAGTGTCTAAGGAGTAACAAAGGTGAAGGAGGCGGCTTTATGAAAGGAAAACAATGGATCGCTTTGGCGCTGGGACTGGTGCTGCTGTTAGGAGGGTGCTCCGTGAAGTCCGATGGCGCGCCCGGGGCGGTCAACGGCACTGACAGCATGGATGTGGTGTACAACGAGAGCATCGGGTCTATGGAGTATGGGAGCGACATGACGAATGACGCTGCCCAGGCTCAGGGGCGCAAGCTGGTGCTGACCGCGTCGCTGAGCCTGGAGACGACACAGTTCGACGACGCGGCGGCGCTGTTGGAACAGCACACCGGAGAATTTGGCGGCTGGATCGAAAATTCCGAGCTTCAGGGCAGCCGGCGGAATGACAGCGCCCGGTATGGGTAGTATACCCTGCGTATTCCCGCGGCGAAGCTGGAGGAATTTTTGTCCGGCGCGGGGGAACTGGGGAACGTGCTGTCTCTGAACCGGCGGCAGGAAGAGATCACAGAGGCGTATTACGACACCGAGGCCCGGCTCACGGCGCTGAAGACCCAGGAGGAGCGCCTGCTGGCCATCATGGAAAAGGCGGAGACTTTAGATGATATCATCCGGCTGGAGGACGCGCTTTCCGATGTGCGGTATCAGATCGAGAGCCTCAGCGGGACCATGCGGCGGTATGACAATCTGGTGGAAATGGCCACGGTGGAGGTGTCCTTGCGGGAGGTGGAAAGCACCACGTCGGTGTCCGGCACACCCAGGACCTTGGGCGAGCGCATCGGACAGCAGTTTTCCGAGAGTCTGCGGGGCCTGGGCCGGTTTTGCGAGGGCGTGCTGGTGTTTTTGATCGGGAACCTGCCGGTGCTGCTGGTGATCGCCGCGGTGGCTGTCGGCGGAGCGCTGGTCGGGCGCAAGCTGTGGCGGCGGAAGCGGGAGCAATCTAAAGCGGAATAAAAAACGGCCGGTACCTGATGGTACCGGCTGATTTTTTAATCGCATGTATAGCCCAAAGTCGCCGCCATGACGGCTTTGATGGTGTGCATACGGTTTTCTGCCTCGTCGAATACGATACTTTGCGGGCTTTCAAAAACCTCGTCCGTGACCTCCATGGCGTCGCGGCCGAATTTCTCACCCATTTCCTTGCCGACCTTGGTGCGGTGGTCGTGATAAGCGGGCAGGCAGTGCATGAAGCGGCACTGGAGGCCGGCGTTGTCCATGAGGGCCTTGTTCACCTGATAGGGGGACAGGTCCCGGATGCGCTCTGCCCAGACCTCTACCGGCTCGCCCATGCTCACCCAGATGTCTGTATAAATAACGTCCGCGCCTTTCGTGGCTTCCATGGGGTCTTCCATGAGCCGGACGCTGCCGCCGCTTTCGACAGCGAGTTTTTGACAGGTTTGCACCAGTTCCGGAGCCGGGAAATAAGCTTTCGGCGCGCAGGCGGTGAAGTTCAGGCCCATTTTTGCGCAGCCGACCATCAGACTGTTGCCCATGTTGAACCGGGCGTCGCCCATATAGACGAAATTGACGCCTTTCAAGCGGCCGAAATGCTCCCGGATGGTGAGGAAGTCCGCTAAAATCTGCGTCGGGTGGAATTCGTCCGTCAGGCCGTTCCAGACAGGGACGCCGGCGTATTTCGCCAGTTCCTCTACGATCTCCTGGCCGAAACCCCGGTACTCAATACCGTCGAACATCCGGCCCAGCACCCGGGCGGTGTCCGGGATGCTCTCCTTGGTGCCGATCTGGCTGCCGGATGGGTCCAGATAGGTGGTGCCCATGCCCAGGTCATGGGCTGCGACCTCAAAGCTGCTGCGGGTGCGGGTGCTGGTCTTTTCAAAAATCAGCGCCACGTTTTTTCCTCGCAGTCCGTCGTGGAGCTTGCCCTGCTTTTTATAGGTTTTCAGCTTTGCCGCCAGGTCCAAAAGCGCCCCGATCTCTTCCGGGGTGTAGTCCAGCAGCTTCAAAAAATGTCTTCCGGTCAGGTCCATGGTCTTGTCCTCCTGGGTTGTTGATGGCTTATGATAGCACATTTTCCCGCCGGGCGCAACGAAAATGTAAACTTACTATGAAAACGATTGACTTTAGTCACGGCTCTGGTAAAATAGAAATCAGTCTTTTGAAGGAACGTGTTTTTCATGAGAGAAAAGCTGGCTAAGTTTATGAGCGGGCGCTACGGGCCGGATGCGCTGTTTCGGTTCCAGATCGGCGCGGCGCTGGTGCTGGAGCTGGTGAGCCTGTTTTTGCGCCGGTCGTCAGGTGTGTATCATTTGCTCAATGATATTGCGCTGATACTGATGATCTGGGCGGTCTGGCGGGCGCTGTCCCGGAATGTGCAGAAGCGGTATCTGGAAAATCTGCGCTTTTTGGAACTGTTCGGCCGGGCCAGACGGCAGTCCCGGATGAATAAGGAGAAGTTCAGCCAGCGGAAGGACTACAAGTTTTTTGTCTGCCCCAATTGCAAAACGAACCTCCGCGTACCGAAGGGGAAGGGCGATATTTACATCACCTGTGCCAAATGCGGCAACCGCTTCCGGGGGAAAACCTGACGAAAAACAAAACAAACCGCACCCATTGGGTGCGGTTTTCGCTTATTTAAACAGCTTTTTCAGCCGTGCGGTGAGCGGCAGTTTTTTGTCCTTTTTCCGTTGGGCGATCTCCGCCGCGGCCTGTGCTGTGGGGGCCTGGGCGTATTTGCGGGTGTACAGCAGGGTCTTGCGGTTTTTCTCCATGACCTTGGAGGTATAAGGCCGGTCACCGATGACCTCGGGGTCGTAGGGGTAGAGCCAGCCCTCGGACTGGAAAACCGTTTTTGCGGTGTACACCTTGTCGCTGTGGCGGGTGTCTACGGTCTGGCCCCGGAAAATTTCCTGTGGGGTGAGCTGGTCCAGGTGGACCAGTCCCGCAATCTGGGCCTGCACCAGCAGGCGCAAGCCCTGTTCCGTGCGGGCCAGCACCGCCGTGCAGCCCTCCGGGCCAAGGTGCTCCTCCAGACCCCAGGGGTCGCCGCAGACAAGGTCCGCGTTCACGTTCATCTGGTCAAAGCAGGCCAGGCAGCGGTGGCACTCATACACCGGCTTGATGCTGTGCCGGTAGGCGTTGGGGAGGGTGGAGGTCTGTCCGTGTTTGCGCAGGGTGATCTCGCCGGGCCAGCCGCCGGGGGATTTGTCCCGGAAGCGGAACGCGTCGGGGCGGTCGGTATTCGCCTGTTGGCAGATGTCATCGATCATGCGGCCGCTGTTCTGTCCCGCGCAGACCAGGCCGATGGTGAGTTCCGGGACCAGCTCCGGGCGGTGCTCCTTGAGCAGGGTCAGCGCGTCGGTCTGGCAGCCCAGGGTCACGGCGGCGAGGCGCTCATGCTTGCCTGCCAGCACCGGCAGGGTGGGGCATTGGGCGTAATAGGACCCGGCGCAGGACAAGACCTCTTCCCGGGTGCGGGCGATGCGGGCCTCCGGGCGGCTGCGGCCGGCGTTGAAGCCGGTGACCACGGCGCCGTCGATCTGTTTGTCCTCCAGCAGATAGCACAGCAGCGCCGTGACCAGGCCGCCGGATTGCCCGTTTTGCCGCAGGGCGGGGTCCGTAGCGTAGCCGGTGAAGGCCGCCAGGCAGGGGCCGTGGAGCAGGTCCTCCGGAGCGTATTTCCCGGTGTTTTCCGCCACGCTGGGGCAGACCTTGCGGCACAGGCCGCAGTCTACGCAGGCGTCGCTCACTTGGGCGGCGAGGAAGCCCGCGGGGGTCTCTTCCAGGGTGACGGCCTGCTTGGGACACACCAGGGCGCAGGCCCCGCAGGCGGTGCAGATGTGGTTTTCCGAAATGTTTTTGATGTTCATACGATCTCTCCATACAACTGCCGGCCGGCGTCGATGACTTTTTGCCGTACCAGCGGGATCTGCGCTTCGATGGTGGCGCGGTTTTCCTCCCGCAGCTGCCAGAAGCGCCGGAACATCGATACCAGCTTTTCGCTGTCACAGGCGTCCTGGCTGATGAGCCAGCTTGTCTGGCTGTACAGGCTCAAAAGTTCCTGATATTTATAGTGCCAGCCCAAAACCAGCACCGGGGTGCCGGAAGACAGAGCCGCGACGCAGGTATGGTAACGGCTGGCGACCACTGCCCCGCAGGCGGCGATCTCGTTTTTCAATTCCGTGGAAGTCATGCGTTCCACGTCCAGAACGGCGCTGGGGATATCCTGCGCGGCGAGGGCGGACTGGATATCCCGGCACACGGCGGTGTCGTTATCCGCTTTGTTTGGGTCGTATTCGTTGGGGATGAACACGATCTCCGCGCCCAGGGCGTGGATGGCCTTGCCCAGGGAAACCATGCACTCTATGTAGCCCTCCGGGCTGGCCCACTGCTTGAGAATTTGGTGGGACGCGGAGATGCCCACCCGGTTTTGCCGGGGACTGGGCGAGTAGGGCATGAGATTCGCCGTATCCGGGGAGAGCAGGACTTCCGCGTCCTTGCCAATGGCGTGGGTCAAGGCGATCTTGCTTTGAACTTCCCGGGCGCACACCCGGTCGTACAGGCGTTTTGCCGCGAATTGGGCTGATTTTCGGTTGTACTCTGTGGCCATGGGGCCGAAGCTGGCGGTGTTCTTTATCACCCGCTTGCCCATTTTCTTTGCCAGAAACAAGATAGGCTGATGCTTTTGCTTTCGGGCGACCATGGTGGGATAGCTGTAATTCCGGCGTTCCAGATTGTCACAGAAGCAGATGCCGTAGAGGTCCGCTACCAGGTCCGCGCTTTTCAGGTCCTCGATGAGTTCCAGGTCGCCGGGGGCGCCCTTGCCGGTCTGATAGGCCTTGCGCAGCGTGCGGTAGTCCGTGCTGTTGGTCTTGGTCACGAAGCCCAGGTCGGACACTGCCTGGGGCGTTGGGACGGTGGACTGGTAGTTCACGATCTCGGCGTCGGGGCCGCAGAGGGTATGTAAAAGGGTCTGCATTCCGTGGAGAATGGAGGGGCTGCCGAAGTTATATTCCGCGGTCAGGCCGATAGTCACGAGTTTCATTGGACGTCCTCCTTCGATATGTTTTTCCCATTATAATCGATTCGGAGAAAAAAAGCCACCCTGTAGGGCGGCTTTTTTTACGGTTGAACTGGGACCTGCAATTCCAGGGCTGCATACAAAATACGGGCCATCTGCGCCCGGGTCAAGCTCGCTTTGGGTGTGAGCTGACCGTCGGAGCCGCTGACGATTTGAAGCTGGATCAGCGTCGCGGCGGCGGTGCGGGCGTAGTCCGCCAGGTCGGAAGCGTCGGTAAACGCGTCCAGCGCGGCGGGGTCGCCGTCGGTATAAGATACGTTCAGGATGGGCAGCGCCCGGCAGATGAAGGCGAAGGCCTGCTCCCGGGTGAGGGTCCCGCTGGGGTCGAACAGGCCGTCGCCCATGCCCGCGGCGATGTTCTGAGTCTTGGCCCAGGCCACCGCGGCGGCGTAATAGGCGTCGGCGGGGATGTCGGTAAAGCCGCTGTCGGCAGGGACTTCCGGCTTGCCGGCGGCGTTATACAGCATCAGCATAAAGTCGCCCCGGCGGATGGTGTCCTCGGGAGAGAACGTCGTGTCGCTGGTGCCGTTGACCACGCCCCGCTCCTGCAAGGCGGTGATATAAGGCTCTGCCCACATGCCCTGAATATCCGTGAAGACCACGGGCATCTTCACGGGGATGGACACCTTCTGCCCCCCGGCCTCGATGGTGACAGCCCCGGTCAGTCCACGCTGGTCGCCGGCGGTGAACAGGCCCGTTTCGCTGATGGCGCCGACATCGCCCTCCACGGTGTAGGTGAACGCGTCTTTGGTGGACACCACGGCCCGGCCGTACTGATAGACCGCGGGGACCAACTGAATGGTGGTGCCGGGTTCGGCGCTGATGGCGTTCAGATTATGGCCTGCTTCGTCCTTTACGGACAGGCCGGAGACCTGGTCTATCACATGGATGGTGCCCGTCCCGGCAGCCCCCGTGGTGGGGGAACGCAGGGTGATGACGTCCTCCGCGGCCTGCTTGGGCGCGTGGTAGACGGCATCTTCCATGGTGCCGGATTCCGCTTTGATGGCGACGTCGTTGGGAAGTGCGGCGGGGTACAAAGCCGCGTCAGTGGCTAAGGCGTTCAGGTCCATAGACGACCCGGCCAGGATCAGCGCGCCGTCCTGCTGCAAGTGAAGCGCGGTAGGGCGGCCGGTCTTTTCTTCTTCGGTCACCAGCAGGAGATAGGACCCGCAGGGCCGCTCCGTGCCGTCGGAGGGGGAATTGACCGTGGTGCAGGTGCTCCCGCCGGGGAGACGGATGCTCATGGCGCTGCTGCCGCCGCCGTCCAGGTTCACGGCCCACTGGCAGCCCAGGGCCAGCAATTCATTGGCAAGCATGGTCAGGGACACGCCGCCGGAGTGGTTTGCCTTGCGTCCGTCGATGACGTACAGCAGCAGCGTGCCGTCGGCCTTGATGCCCAGCACGGTGCGGGGGTTTACGCCGGAGATCTGCTTGTCCCATGCGGAGGGATCGGTGATAGCGCCGTTGGAGATGAGGATATCCCCGCAGCCGGTGACCTGCTGGGCCGCGGCCAGCACGGGATCGTTGCAGGTGGTTTGCAGGGTGACTTTATTGCCCACAGCGAATTTTTCAAACTCCCCGCGGTAGCCGCTGTCGGCATGGGCGGATAGGACTAGATAGCCATCGCCGATGTACACCGGCTCGCTGCCCTCGGTGCATTCGGTGACTTCCAGTTCCAAGGTAGTGGCGGGGGTCATTTTGCCCTCTTCGGTGAGGATCTTGAACCGGACGTTCCAGCCCTCGCCGGAAGTGCGGGTAGAGACGGTGGAAAACGCGTCGCTGTACAGCACCAGGCCGCCGGTGGCGGTGCGGGTCTTGTTGAAGTTGCCCAGGGCCACAGTCTGGCCGCTGCGGGTGGGGTCGGCGTCGCTGCCGTGGTTGGTCAGTGTGATGTCCACCTGGGGCTGGGCCACCACCTGGGCTTTGCCGTCGGGGAGGAAAACCACCGCCGGTTCATGGGCGGGGCTGGACTTGTACACGCCGTTTTCCACCACCATGCCCAGCGGGACCTTGACGCTGTTGAAATAGTCCGCGTTCATGGCGGCGACCACGTTATAGCCCTGGCTTTCGGCGTAGTCGATACAGCTGGAAATAGAGAATCCGCCGTAGATCGTGTCGCAGGCCATGACCATAGGCTTCACGGCGCTGGTGGGGGACAGCTCCAGGGAAAAACTCTCTTCCCGGCCGTAAGTAGGATTCGTATAAATGGTATTGGTATAGGTCAGGCCCTCGGCCAGCTGCGATTTGTTGGTATACAGCACGGTTCCGGAGCCGTTTTGCGCGGCAAAGCCTGTCAAACTCAGGGAACAGAGCATGGCGACCGCCAGCATCAAAGACAGGATGGTACGGGATATGTGTTTCATAACAGTTCTCCAATCGATGAGATATAAACTATTATAACATAGATATGTGAATAATTCTTGACGAAAATTTTTCCTATTCCCCGGGATGGTTCCGCTTGATCCACTCCACCACGAAATCGGTGAAGCTGCGGGTGGCGGGACTGCTGCGGCTGGCGTTGGGGATGGCGATACCGATCATACGGCTGGCCCGGGGGACCAGTTCCTTGGTCACGACGTTTTCCGACCGCTGGCGCAGCAGCAGTTCCGGCATGATACTCATGCCCAAGCCCTGTTCTACCATAGCGATGATGGCGTAGTCATCCTTCGTAGTGAAGCGGATATTGGGCCGCACCCCCGCGGCGTTGAGGACGCTGCGGGCGTCCATGTCCGAACTCTCCAAAAGGCTGATAAAATACTCGTTTTGCACCTGCGTGACCGGAAAACGGGGCAAATTGGCCATAGGATGATCCTTAGGCAAAACCGCCAGCAGACGGTCCTGGACCAGCGGGACGCACTCGCAGTCCGCCTGAGCGGGGAGGGACAGGAACCCCACGTCGATGCTCCCCTCCGTGAGCCACTGGTTCACGTCGCCGTAGTCGCCGTTGTACAGCTTAAAGTCGATATTGGGGTGCAGTTCGCCGAACTCCTTGAGGATGCCCGGCAGCCAGTTCACCGCCACGCTGGTAAAAGTCCCGATGCGGATGGCGCCGGTGTCCAGTCCCCGGATGGACGCGACGGTCTGGTGCAGCTGCTCGCTGTAATTCAGGATGCCCCGGATGGCGGGTAGGACCTGCGCACCGTTTTCCGTGAGCCGCGCGCCGCTGCGGCTGCGCTGAAGCAGGGAGAAGCCGAATTCTGTTTCCAGGTCGCTGAGGATATGGCTCACCGCCGACTGGGTGCAGTGCAGTGCCTCCGCCGCCCGGGTCAGACTGCCCAGCTCCACGACTTTTACAAAAGTCTCATACTTTTTAATGTTCATGTTCGCTCCAAAAATGACGTGATTTCATGATATATATGAAATTATCTCATGTTTTTGCGGATAACACAAGTTTTTTTTATGATATGTAAGAAAAATCGCGGTTTTTGTGCAGATTTACGGGGATTTTTCCTTGAAAAAGTGTGGGATTCCCGATAAAATCGATTCATTCTTGGAAAAGAGGAATCGAGTATGTACATGAGCCAACTGCTTGCGTTTATCGTATACTTCGCCGTTGTACTGGGGATCGGGCTGTATTTCTTCCTGAAAAACCCCGGAAACGGCGAGAAAGAATACTTCCTGGGCGGCCGGTCCATGGGCCCGTGGGTCACGGCCATGAGCGCCCAGGCGTCGGATATGTCCGGCTGGCTGCTGATGGGCTTTCCGGGGAGCATCTTCGCCTTTGGCTTGGGCCAGGTGTGGATCGGTATCGGTCTGGGCATCGGCACGGCGGCGAACTGGATCCTGTGCGCCCGGCGGCTGCGCCGGTTTTCCCAGGCATCCGGCGATTCCATCACGCTGCCCCAGTATCTGACCAACCGCTTCGCGTCCTCCAGCCCGGTGCTGAAAATCGTGTGCGCGGTGATCTTCCTCATCAGCTTTACCATTTACGTGGCTTCCGGCTTCGTGTCCGGCAAGACGGTGCTGTGTTCCCTGATCCCCTGGTTCAACGACGGGCATCAGAATCTGGCGCTGCTGATCTTCGCGGCGATCATCCTTGTGTATACCTTCCTGGGCGGCTTCAAGGCCGTGTCCTGGACGGACTTTTTCCAGGGCCTGATGATGCTGGTGGCCCTGCTCACCGTACCCATCGCCATGGCGGGCTTCGGCAGCTTCGACAGTACATACGCCGGGGCCTACGCCGAGGGCATCACCGCTTTCGGTACCAGCCCGTTCGCCGCGCCCGCGTCGGAGATCATCAGCGGTCTGGCCTGGGGCCTGGGCTACTTCGGAATGCCCCATATCCTGGTGCGGTTTATGGCCATTGAAAAGCCCTCTATGGTGAAAAAATCCGCCACCATCGCCATCGGCTGGGTGGTGCTGAGTTTGGGCGCTACCATCGCGTTTGCCATTCTGGGCCGCACCTACCTGCTGTCGGACGGCAGCTCCCTGGCGGCAGCGCTGCTGCCTGACGGCCGGGCAAGCATCTTCATCACCATCGTGCAGGACCTGTTCCCGGGCTTTATCGCCGGCTTGCTGCTGGCCGCCATCGTGGCCGCGGCTATGTCTACGGCGGATTCCCAGCTGCTGGTGGCGTCCTCGTCCTTTACCTCTGATATTTACAAGCCCCTGATCCGCAAGGGCCAGGCGTCTGACTCCGAGGTGGGTATGGTAGGCCGCATCGTGGTGGTGGTCATTTCCGTCATCGCGTATCTGATCGCGGCGTCCGGCACCCAGTGGGCCAGCGACATCATGGCCATGGTGGAAAACGCCTGGGGCCTGTTCGGCGCGGCCTTTGGCCCGGTGGTCATCCTGTCGTTGTTCTGGAAGCGCTTTAACTTCCCCGGCGCGGTAGCCGGCATCATCGGCGGCGCGGTGGTGGACATTGTGTGGCTGCTGTGGATCAAGGCGTCTACGGGAATTTTTGAGATCCTGCCCGGCTTCGTGGCGGGTCTGGTCATTGCGGTAATCGTGTCTCTGGCAACGAAAGCCCCCGGCGCGGAGGTGGAAGCCATCTTCGCCGCGGCGACGGACCCGGAGATCGACGAATAAAAAACAGGCACCCGAACAGGGTGCCTGTTTTACGGAAAGGGAACAAATGAACGGGATCATACTTTACCAATCCAAATACGGCGCGACGAAAAAATATGCGGCGTGGCTGTCAGAAGCGATGGGTTTTCCCTGCCTGGAGACCCGGAAAGCGACGCTGTCAGACGTGCGGGAATACGACGTTATCATCCTCGGTGGCGGCATCTACGCGTCCGGCATCGCGGGGCTGTCTTTTCTGAAAAAGCACATCGACGAACTCCGGGATAAGCGGATCCTGGTCTTCTGCGACGGCGCGTCACCCTATGACGAAGCGGCGTTTCAAGCGGTGGTCGCGCACAATATGACCGGAAAACTGTCCAATATCCCCTGCTTTTATTGCCGGGGCGCGTGGAATATGGACACCATGAGTTTTGTGGACCGTAATCTGTGCAAGCTACTGAGAAAGTCCGTGGCGAAAAAAGACCCGGCGGATTATGAGCCCTGGGAACAGACGCTGATGGATGCCGGTGATGACGATTGTGACTGGACGGACCGGAAATATATAGTGCCGATTTTGAAAGAATTGGGACTTTAAAAGGCCCGCTTTGCGTGCAAACACGCCCCCTTAAGGGGACGTGTTTGCACGTTTTTATCCAAGAAAATCCCGGAGCTGGCCATAAAGCACGACCAGCATGGCGACGGGGACAATGAAGCGGTAGCACAGGTCCAAGACGCGGCCGCGACGTATCCCGCACTCGTTGGTGATAAGGGTCGTTTTATACTTGTAGCCGATGTACAGGCTCATGAGCAGGGCGCCAAGGGGCATCAGGAAGCCCTCGGAAATGAAGCTGTACGCGTTGATGAAACTCTCGTTCCAGCCTTTCAGCGCCAGCGCGGGGAATAACTGCTGCAGTAGGCCCAGAGGCGTGGCGTCGGCGGCGCCGCCAAGGGCGTCCAAGGCCACGGGGACGGCCAGCAGGAAGACCAGTATGGTGCACACGGCGATAATGGTTTTCCGTCTGGGGGCTTTATGCTTGTCGATGCGGCGGTCCACACCGAAAGAGACGCTGACTTCCAGCAGGGACACCGAACTGGTGATAGCGGCGATGGAGACTGTCAGGAAGAAAATGAAGCCCAAAAAGCAGCCGAAGCGTCCGCCGATGTTGAAAAAGACCTGATGCATGGTGACGAACAGCAGCTTTACTCCGGACATATACGCGTCCTCGCCCACGAAAGCAAAGGCCGCGGGGATGACCAGGCAGCCGGCCAGCAGTGCGATGATGGTGTCCGCGCCGCAAATCAGCAGGGCGTCCCGGGGGATGTTCTCGTCCTTTTTCAGATAGGAGCCGTAGGCCACCATGATGCCCATGGCCAGGGACAGGGAGAAGAACATCTGGCCCGCCGCGGTGCTTACCACGGAGAAGAAGTTTTCTTTCAGATAATCCCAATCCGGGGTGAACATGAACGCGTAGCCCTGCTCCGCGCCGGGCTGGCGGCTGATGTACACCACCAGGGCAATGAGCATGACAAACAGCGCGGGCATGGCGACGGTGGAGAATTTTTCAATGCCGCCGGAGACCCCTCCCATGAGGATCGAGCCGGTGATGACCGCGAATGCCGCGGTGCACAGGACCATGGACCAGGGGCTGGCGGTGAAGGTCTGGAAAAATTCCTCGCCGTGGCCAAGAAAGCCCATGCCGCCGAACATTTCCGTGAAAAAGCCCAGGCAATAGCGCAGGCACAGGCCGCCTAGCACGCAGTAATAGGACACGACGATGGTGCCGGAGATCACGCCCATATAGCCCACTTCCGGGTGGCGGCTGTCCAATTGGCGGAACGCGCCCACCGCGCTGCGGCCGGTTTTGCGGCCGATGGCCATTTCCGCCATGAGCATGGCGAAGCCTACCGCTACCGTTAAAACGATGTAGACCAGCAAAAAGGCGAAGCCGCCGTTGGCGCCCATTTTAAAGGGGAAGCCCCACAGGTTTCCCAAGCCCACCGCACTGCCAATGGCGGCCATCAGAAAGCCCAGGCTGCTGCCCCAACTTCCTCGGTGGTGTTGATGCTGTTTTTCCATAGTTGTTTCCTCCTGTTCCTGTTCCTCATCCTATGAAACAAGCTGCGCGTTTAGTGCAGAAAAAGGCAGCCGGCCCCGGGCGCTCCCGAGACCGGCCGCATAGACAGTGTACCAGAGTTTTCCGGTTTTTGCAATGGGAAAACGAAAAATCGTTTGCATTTTGTGTGAAATTTTCGGAGATTTTTTTGGAAACAGCGGGAGAAAACGGGGACTGCAGAAAAATTTTTACCGCCACGGGGAAAAATAAAATATGGGTTCCCGCCTTGCATTTTTTCCCATAGCTGGTATAATAATGAACTGTGAGTTTGAAACAACGGGGCCTGACCCCCAAAATTTTAGGAGGAATCCAGTCATGACTTACGAGATCGACATTGCCGGTCTGAAACGCAAGCTTCCTTTGTGTCCGCTCAATGACGAGCTGTCTATCGGCGCGTTCGTGATGTTCGGGGATGTGGAACTCACGGTCCACTGCGCCGCTGAACTGCTGAAGATCGCGCCGGAGTATGATTATATGATCGCGCCGGAGGCGAAAGCCATCCCACTAATCTATGAGATGGCCCGGCAGTCGGGAGCGGAGCGGTATTTCGTCGCCCGGAAAAAGGCGAAGGCCTATATGCAGGGCGTGTTTGAGGTGGAGGTGCAGTCCATCACCACCGCCGGCAGCCAGACGCTGGTGCTGGATCAGACCGACGCGGAGTTTTTGAAAGGCAAGCGCGTGCTCATCATCGATGACGTGATCTCCACCGGCGAGTCCCTGCGGGCGATGGAGGTGCTGTGTGAGAAAGCCGGCGCGGTCGTGGCGGGCCGGATGGCGGTGCTGGCGGAGGGCGACGCCTATGACCGCGAGGATATTACCGTTTTGACGCCGCTGCCTCTGTTCCGGGCGGACGGCACGCCCTTGCAGGCCTGATGCCGGACCGGGAATTTTATATGGCCCTGGCCCTGGCGCTGGCGGAGGAAGCCGCGGCGGCGGGGGAAGTGCCGGTGGGCTGCGTGGTCGTCGGGCCGGACGGGACGGTCATCGGCCGGGGACGGAATCTCCGGGAAGAGACCGGGGACGCTTCCGCCCACGCAGAGATGCTCGCCATTCGGGAGGCCTGCCGGACGCTGGGCGACTGGCGGCTGGAGGGCTGCGCGCTGTATGTGACGCTGGAGCCATGTCCCATGTGCGCCGGGGCGGTCATCAACAGCCGCATTCCGGTGGTGGTCTACGGCGCGAAAGATGCAATTACCGGCTCTTGCGGGAGCGTATTGAATCTGTTTGAGGAGCGTTACGGGCATAAACCGGCCATTTACGGCGGCGTATTGAAGGACGAATGCACCCAGGTGCTGCGGTCGTTTTTTCGGGAAATACGGACATGACAGAACCCCCGTTCACCCTTTTGGGTGGACGGGGGTTTTTGCTGTGCTCAGGGAATAGGGGGTCCCGGAGAGGCGGAGGTATTGTCCGCTGTCCAGCTTGGGGCAGAGGGCGGGCAGGCTGCGGGGGGAACGGATGAGACGCTCTTTGTCGCTTTTGGGTAAGTGCTTGATGGCGTATTCCAGCCGCATGGCGGGGGACTTTTCTTCAGTCTGCCACAGCATGACCAGCGATTCTGGGCGGTGGCGGGCGGTGTATTTCGCGCCGCCTTTGATGTGGCCCAGATGCTGGCGCATCCGGCGCTTTACGTCGGTGGTGATGCCGGTATACAGGCTGCCGTCGGCACAGCGGAGGGTGTAGATGTAGTACATATCAGCCAAGCTCCGGGCCGGTGGGAACGGTGGTACCTGTTTGCGGTTCCTGGTCCGGCGGAGTCTGCGGGTCCTGGTCTGCCGGTGGGTCCGGCTCAGTTTCCGGCGGTGTGCTGGTTTGCGTGTCAGGTGGGAGGGCCGGGTCGCCCGCAATCGGAAGATTCGGGTCCTGGTCGGGGGGCACGACGCTGCCGGGGGGCAGTGTGGTGGGGTCGTCCGCCGGGGGAAGGGAGCCTTCTGGCGTCGTTACGGTGGTATCGTTGTCCTGGCTTCCGGTGCCGTTCCAGTCTTCCTCGGAGATCCACGCGTCGGTGCTGACGGACACCGCCTGTTTGCCGAATACGAAGTTGTAATACGCCTTGTTCAAAATGTCCGCGGAGATGGAGAAACGGTTTTTCACCAGGCGGATCATGTTGTCCAGATAGCTGGGGGAAACGGTGCTTTCGTCCACCTGCCAAGTGGCGGTGTTGGTGCTGGCGTTGAACCAGACCTTGTCGGTGAGAAAACTCTGGTCCGCCAGAATGGCGATGTGGGTGCCGGGGGAAAATACGTCCGTTCCGGCCAGCAGGCGGGAATCATAGTCGAAGCCCCAGAGGTTCAAAATTGTGGGGAGCACGTCGGTGTTGCAGCAGTATTCGTTGACCTCGATGGGTTCTTCCAGGCCGCCGACCCAGAAGATCAGGGTGTCCTTGTACGTCTCGAAGAAGTCGGTTTTGTGGCCGATCAGTTCGTCATATTCCGCGTTGGTCAGGCCATAGGGGAAGTGGTCCCCGGCCAGGACAATGGCGGTGCGGTCAGCTACGCCTGCCTTTTCCAATTGTGCCATGAGGTAGGCCATAGCCTTTTCCAGTTCCAGGTTGCACGAGAGATAGCACTTTACCGGCTCGCTGAAATTCAGGTCCCGCACCGCGTCGTAGTTTCGGGCGGCCATGGGGTTCCAGGGGTCGTATTTGTAGTGGCCGGAGAAGGTCATGTAATAGGCGTGGAACTGGTCTTGGCCCAGGTAATCGGGGATGGACTGCTCCATCATTTCCAGGTCGGAGGTGGGCCAGCCGGTGGTGAACTGCATCCCCATGCCCGCGAATTTCATCTGATAGCCCATGTTGGGGTGGGACAGGTAGCGGCCGTAATAATCACCGGAGTAGTTGTGATAGCCGTAGCTGGTAATGCCCCGCTGTTCCTGGAAGATGTTGCCCAGGCACATGGGCAGGTAGCTGTTGCGGGAGGCGTAAAAGCTGGAATCCCGCTTGCCCCGGGTCTTATCCGGCAGCAAGCCCTGGCACAGGGCGTATTCGCCGTCGGTAGTCGTATTAGGGAACGTATTGTAATAATTGTTGAAGATAAAGCCCTCGTGGCTGAGCTTCCACAGGGTCGGGGTCAGTTCCTCGTCGATGGCGGCGGTGGAGAAGGATTCGGCGCACAGTACGATGAGGTTGTAATCCTTGAGCATTCCGGTGTATTTGTTTTTCTGGGTGCCGGAAAGACTGCCGCAGTAGGCGTTCAGGTTTTGCAGCTGGGGGTCTGTGGTCGTTTGGGAGAGGGCGTCAAAATCGATGTCCAGAATCTGGCGGCCGTATTGCGGATTGGATTGGACATCGCTGTCGTCGTCGATGGCGTAATAGTTCGCGGAACTGCTACCGGTGAGGATGTGCTGAAATTCCAGGCGGAAAGTGGTCAGCAGGCCGAAATTCTCTGCGGACTGGTCCGTGGTGGCGTCGTCGCTGTGGTAGTAGCTGTACGCGGTGAAAAAGCCTGTGCCGCCTAAACGCAGGCAAAGCAGCATCAAAATTTGCAGCGCCACCGCGCCCATGAGCAGGTAAAGCCGGGAACGGTTGCGGTTTTGTTCGAACAGCTGCCCGGCGAATTTCCGGGTCAGGCACAGGCAGGGAATGGGCACCAGCGAAAGCAGGATCACGGGCAGGTGGTCCATGATGCTGGAGAACATCTCTTTCCAGAAGTTGGTGATGGCGTTGCCGCCGAGGGCGACCATGGACAGCGCGTACATGCCGCCGAAAATGTAGTAATAAATAATCTGCGACGCGTACAGTACGCACAGAAAACTCAGCAGCACCGTGGTCACATTGGCGTTGCAGCGCCGGGACAGCAGGGATGTGGCCGCGGACATCAGTCCGGCGATCACGGCGGTGAAGCCCAGTATGTAGAAAAAGCGCCCGGTAACGGTCTTGAAGATGACCAGATGGAGCAGGGTTTCCAGGTAGGTCAGACACAAAAACCAGAACAGTACATGGAGCGCGCTGCGCTTCAGGATGGACCACGAGCGGGTGGGCAGGCCGGTTTCGGACAAGAGAGGACACCTCCTAAGACGTCTCACGGGAGACGGGATACTTCAATTTCAATCATGTATTATAGTAGTTCCCCTGGGAGAAAACAACTAATAATTTATGAATTTCTGATTAAATTTCCCGGCGATGGGGAGAAAAACTTGAGATTCAGTCCCCTGCGTGCTATATTAAAAAGCATCTGGAAAGGGGTTGACCGGGTGGAACGGAAGAAATTATCTGGCGGCGTGATCGTCAGACGGTGTCTGGCTGTGCTGCTGGTGACGATATTGCTGCTGATTCTGGCACTGTACGGCGTGATGTTTGTGCTGGCGAAAGGGCCGTCGAACTACGCGCGGGAACTGTTCGTGATGAGCGTGCGGGAGACCAGCGCGGTGGGCTTTTTGGCGAATTTGTATTTGTCGGATGAGGAGATCGCGGAGATCGAAGCCCGGCGGGGGCAGCAGGATGATTTAGAGGAGACGGACACTTCCCTGGTGCAGATCGGTCAGGGCGCGGACGCATACGGACTGGTGGATGACGACGGGGACGGGATCATTTTGGAAAGCGTTTCCGGGCCTGGGTATCTGGGCTATATGATGGTGGTGCTGGACCCCGCCCGGATGATGATGGGGACCCCCTCTGCCTTTGGCGGTAAGGGACTGACCGTAGAGCAGATGGTGGCGGCTTATGACTGCGTGGCCGGCATCAACGGCGGCGGGTTCGACGATCCCGGCGGTCAGGGCGAAGGCGGCATTCCCATCGGCATGACCATTTTGGCCGGCAAAGTGCAGTATGCCAGCGAGGGGGTAAGCTATCCTTTCGTGGGCTTTGACAGCGACTATATCCTGCACACCGGGAATATGACGCCTCAGCAGGCCCGGGAGAAGGACATCCAATTCGGGTGCAGCTTTGGGCCGGTGCTGGTGAGCAACGGCGAGGCTTTGAGCACGGATACGCTGCTGTCCGGAGTGAATCCCCGGTCGGCCATCGGTCAGCGGGCGGACGGCGCGGTTTTGCTGCTGGTGATCGAGGGGCGGCAGGCCCGGAGTTTGGGGGCGACCTACGCGGATTTGTCGGACATCATGCTGGAATACGGCGCGGTGAACGCGTGCAACCTGGATGGCGGGTCCTCGTCCATGCTGTGGTTTGAGGACGGATATGTGAACAACTGCGCGTCTGTGGTGGGCATCCGGCCCATCCCCACGGGCTTTTTGGTGAAAAAGGAGGGGCAGGCGTGAAAAACGGTTTTTTGAAAGGTCTGCTCATCTATGTCATTACCATGGTGGTGTTGATTTTTGTGGGGCTGGGCGTGTTTTGGCAGTACATCGCGGCCTATGAGCGCTCCCGGCCGGAGGGCGTGATGGCACGGTATGTGGCGCAGGAGTTGCCAGTGACAGTGGCGCGGTCGATTGGAAACTTTGCGGAAAATGAGCGTTCGGAACTGGAAACGCCGGAAGCTCGCACTGCGGCGCTGGAAGAGCGGCTGTCGGGCGAATTCAGTTACCGGAAGACACCGGGAGAATTTACCCAGGAAACGCCGGTCTATACGGTCCGGGTGGGGGAAACGGAGTTGGGCACCGTGCGGCTGGTTGCGCGTGGCGGCGGATTGATGAGCTTTGGCTTTTCCCGCTGGGCTGTGGGAGAATCGGCGCTGAATTTGGCGCAGTTCGGCACGGAATACACGGTCTCTGCCCCGGAGGGCGCGGCGATGGCGGTGAACGGCGTGACGCTGAGCGAGGAAAACTGCGACGTGCGGCGGGGCGTGCCTGAGGAACTGTCGCCCTATGTTTCGGAACTCGCGGAACTGCCCACTTGGGCCAATTACAGCTTTACGGCATTTTCCGTCCCGGATGTGAAATTGCTCTCTGACAGCGGGGAATACTGGCTGTCATGGGACGAATCCGACCCTGGTGTGTTTACCGTGACGCAGCAGTGCGGCGTGGAGTTGTCCGAGCAACTGCATAGCTACGCGCAGGATTTTGTCCGGGCCTATGTGGCCTATACCTCCCATGCGGTGGAGGGACCGGGACAGGTGCAAAGCTATATGGTTCCGGGGGGCAGTTTATATGAGCGCATGACTGCGTCCATGGACGGCATGAGCTGGGTCCATGGCGTGACGGCGACCATGTCGGAACTGGTCGCGGACAAGCTCCATTACTACGGCTGCGCCGCGACGCTGGAGGCGCGGTACGTATTGCGCGATTCTTCTGGCGGGCAGACTGACAATATAATGAAAATCATCCTGACCCAGACCGACAATGGCTGGAAAGTGGCGAATATTGAACTGCAATAAGGGCAATTGTGGGCGGTGGAAAAATTTTCTCAGTTTAAAGGAATAAAGTTGTTGACAAACCGGGAAAATGGGTGTATCTTATTTGCAAGATTCAAAAAGGAGTCTTTTGTTTATGAAGTTCGTCAATTTTGTGTACGCATATTTTACCTATTACTTTACCAAAAACAAAGTAATAGCGATTTGTGCTGCATAAAATACGGGCGTAATAGGAACAACAAAAAGCCGTACAGCATGATCGCTGTGCGGCTTGATTTTTTCTTGGGAGGAAATTGATATGATCGTAGTCGTCAAACGCGGTGCTTCCGAACAGCAAATTGAAAATTTGACCAATTGGTTCAAAGCCAAGGGCGTGGAACCGGATGTGTCCCAGGGTACGGATGTGACCATCATCGGCTTGGTGGGCGATGTGAGCAAGATCGACACCGAGTTGGTAGAAGCCCTGGATATCGTGGATTCCGTGAAGCGGGTGTCCGAGCCTTTCAAACAGGCCAACCGCAAGTTCCATCCGGACGACACCGTCGTCACGCTGAAAAACGGCGTGAAGATCGGCGGAGGGAATTTCGTTTACATGGCGGGGCCGTGCTCTGTGGAGAGCGAGGAGCAGATCATCTACTGCGCCCAGCGGGTCAAGGCTGCAGGCGCGCAGATCCTCCGTGGCGGCGCGTTTAAGCCGCGGACCTCGCCTTACGCCTTCCAGGGCATGGGGGAAGAGGGCATCCGGCTGCTGATGGAAGCGAAAAAAGAGACCGGATTGCCTATCGTGACAGAGTTGATGGATATTAAGCACATTGACCTGTTCGGCGATGTGGACATTATCCAGATCGGTGCGCGGAATATGCAGAACTTTGAACTGCTCAAGGAGATCGGCCACAGCGATAAGCCGATTTTGCTCAAGCGGGGCTTGGCCAACACCATTCAGGAGTGGCTGATGAGCGCGGAGTACATCATGGCGGGCGGCAACCACAATGTCATCCTCTGCGAACGGGGCATCCGCACCTATGAGACCTACACCCGGAATACCCTGGACCTGTCCGCGGTGGCGGCGGTGCATGAATTGAGCCACCTGCCCATCATCGTGGACCCCAGCCACGCCACGGGACTGTCCCGCATGGTGCCCACCATGGCGCTGGGCGCGGCGGCTGTGGGCGCGGACGGACTGATGATCGAGGTGCATAACGATCCCCCCCGGGCCAAGTGCGACGGCGCACAGTCTTTGACCCCGGACCAGTTCGACCAGGTGACGGCGTCGGTGGGCAAGGTGCTGGCGGCGTTGAGAGGTTAAGCCATGGCGGACGATTTTATGACGGTAGGCGTTGTGGGCCTGGGATTGATGGGCGGCAGCTTTGCTAAGGCATACAAGGAAGCGGGGCATCGGGTGTTGGCCTGGAACCGCAGTAAAGACACGCTGGAGATGGCGAAAATGGGCGGCGTGGCAGACGGGGAACTGACGGAAAGTTCCATCGGCGGCTGCGATTTGGTCATCATCGCGCTGTATCCACAGGCGACGATCGACTATTTAAAGAAAATGGCGCCGCATATCAAAGCCCATACCCTGGTGATCGATACATGCGGGACGAAGCGGGATGTGTGCGAGGCCTGTTTTCCCATCGCCCGGGCCCACGGCTTCACGTTTGTGGGCGGGCATCCCATGGCGGGCACGCAGTTTTCCGGGTATAAGTATTCCAGGGCGAGCATGTACAAGGACGCGGCCATGATCTTGGTGCCGGAACAGTTTGACGACATCGAATTTTTTGACCGGGTCAAATCCATGCTGGCGCCCTGCAAGTTCGGGCGGGTGACCATTACTACGGCGGAAAAGCACGACGCGATGATCGCGTTTTCGTCCCAGATGGCTCATGTGGTGTCCAACGCCTTTGTGAAAAGTCCCGCCGCCCGGGAGCACAAGGGCTATTCCGCGGGGAGCTATAAGGATATGACTCGCGTTGCGTGGCTCAATGAGACGATGTGGGCGGAACTGTTTCTGGAAAATCAGGACTATCTGCTCAAAGAACTTGATATTTTTATGGAGAACCTCGCCCAATACCGGGCGGCGCTGGCGAATCGGGACCAGGCGGGTCTGGAGGTGCTGCTGCGGGAGGGGCGGCTGATGAAAGAAGAGGTGGATCACATTGACTACCGTTCCCGTTAAGGCGTCAAGAGAATATGAAGTGCGCATAGGCTCCGGGTTGCTGCGCGGGGCCGGGGAAGTGGTGCGGCAGGTCTGCGGCGGCGAAGCGGTGATGCTGGTTTGCGGCGATATTGTGAATGGATTGTACGCCGACGGGGTGCAGGGCAGTTTGGAGGCCGCGGGGTTCCGGGTCTGCCGGTTCGTGTACCCCCACGGGGAGCGCTCCAAAACGGCACAGACGTATTTTTCTCTGCTGAACGCGCTGGCGGAAAACGGACTGACCCGGTCTGACTGTATCGTGGCTTTGGGCGGCGGCGTGACGGGGGATCTGGCGGGCTTCGCGGCGGCGACGTATCAGCGGGGCGTCCATTATGTGCAAATACCTACTACGCTTTTGGCGGCGGTGGATTCCTCCGTGGGCGGCAAAACGGCCATCGACCTGCCTGCGGGGAAAAATCTGGCAGGGGCCTTTTACCAGCCCAGTTTGGTGCTGTGCGACTATGATACATTAAATACACTACCGGAAGACGTTTTCACAGACGGCTGCGCCGAGGTCATCAAATACGGGGTCATCTGGTCCGAGGGACTGTTTGAGCGGCTCAAAGCCCCCATCCGGCCCCAGCTTGAGATGGTGATCGCCCGGTGCGTGGAGATCAAGCGGGACGTGGTGCAGCAGGACGAGTTTGACACCGGCGTGCGGGGATTGCTGAATTTCGGGCATACCATCGGGCACGCGGTTGAGAAGTGTTCGGACTTTGCCGTGTCCCATGGCAGGGCTGTGGCCATCGGAATGGCGCTTATCACAAAGGCGGCTTACCTGGTGGGCATCTGCGAAAAAGCCTGTGTGGACGAGATGTTTGCGTTGCTGCGGCAGTATGGATTGCCGGTATCGACCAAGTTTGCGGCGGAGGAACTGCTGTCCGCCATGCGCAGCGATAAAAAACGTGCGGGAAACAGTATCACCTTGGTGCTCCCGGAAGCGATCGGGAAATGCAGATTGGAAAAACTGCCGGTGGAGGAAATGAGAGCGTTCCTGTGTCCGGCTTTGGAGGATCAGACATGGATGTGACCATCACGCCTGCCCCCCTTGCGGGGCGTATCACCCCGCCGCCATCGAAAAGCCAGGCCCACCGGGCGGTGCTGGCGATGATGCTGTCCCAGGGCGTGGGCGATTTACGCAACCTATCCCAGTCCCAGGACATTGAAGCCACAAAACGGTGCTGCGCGGCCTTGAAAGACCCAGGCGCGCCCTGTGACGGCTTGCCCATGCTGGACTGCGGGGAATCCGGTTCTACGCTGCGGTTTTTGATCCCGGTCGCCCTGGCTCTGCGGGGCGGCGGACACTTTACCGGGCAGGGCCGGCTGATGGACCGGCCGCAGAAGCCGTATTTTGATATATTCGACGAAAAGGGTATTTTTTACGATCAGTTGTACGGGGTCCTGACGGTAAAAGGTACCCTGCTCCCCGGAATTTACCGCCTGCCCGGCGATGTGTCCAGCCAGTTTGTGACGGGGCTTTTGTATGCCCTGCCGCTGCTGGATGGGGATTCGGAGATCGTTCTGACTTCTCCGTTGGAGAGCCGGGATTATGTGGCGATGACGCTGGATGTGCTGGAACGATTCGGCGTTAAGGTGGAGAACGAAGGATATGAGCGGTTCCAGGTGCCGGGAAAGCAGCGGTTCACGGCGGTGGATATGACCATCGAAGCGGACTGGTCCCAGGCCGGATTCTGGTATGCGGCGGCATTTTTGGGGAACGCCGTGGAGGTCGCGGGAATGGACCCCAACTCCGCCCAGGGTGACCGGGTGGTAGCGGAACTGTACTGGCGGCTGGCGAAGCCGGGGGATGTTGCGATCGATGTGTCAGGCTGCCCTGACCTGGTGCCGCCGTTGGCGGTGATGGCGGCGGTCCGGCAGGGCGAAATGCGGATCGTGAACGCTGCGCGACTGCGGATCAAGGAGAGCGACAGACTGTCGGCGGTGACGCAGGTGCTCCGCGCACTGGGCGCGGATATTGCGGAACTGCCGGACGGTCTGCGGATCGCCGGGCAGGACCGCTTGAAAGGCGGCGCGGCGGTGGACAGCTTCAATGACCACCGCATTGCCATGATGGCCGCGGTGGCCGCTACGGTGTGCGCCGCGCCGGTCACGGTGCTGGGTGCGGAGTGCGTGCGGAAATCTTATCCCGGCTTTTGGGACGATTACAAGGCCCTAGGCGGGCAGTTGGAGGTGCGGGAATGACTTATACCGTGTTTGGCGAATCTCACGGCCCCGCCATCGGCGTGGTGGTGAGCGGACTGCCCTCCGGCGTTTTGCTGGACATAGACGCCATCGGCGCGGAAATGGCCCGCCGTGCGCCGGGAAAGGACCGGACCTCCACCGCCAGGAAGGAACCGGACGTGCCGGAGATCTTGTCCGGCGTATTTGAAGGGAAAACAACAGGCACGCCGCTGGCGGCCATCATCCGCAACACGGATACCCGCAGCGGAGACTACTCCAAGCTGAAAGACCTGCCCCGGCCCGGACACGGCGACTATGCGGGTTTTGTGCGGTATGCCGGGTACAATGACTACCGCGGCGGCGGACATTTTTCCGGGCGGCTCACGGCTCCGCTGGTGTTTGCCGGGGCGGTCGCGAAGCAGATTTTGGCGGAACGGGGCATCACGGTCTCGTCCCGGATCTCCATGCTGGGGGGCGTGAAAGACCCCACGGACCGGCAGGTGGACGACATCATTCTGGCGGCGCGGGACGACGGCGACAGTGTGGGCGGATGTATCGCCTGCGCCGTGTCCGGGATGCCTGCCGGGTTCGGCGCTCCCGATCTGGGGGAAAACGCCGAGGGCATTTTCGCCAAGCACCTGTTCGCGGTCCCGGCGGTGAAGGGCGTCGCTTTTGGCGCGGGTTTTGGATTCGCGTCCATGCGGGGCAGCGAGGCCAACGACCCGTTTTATATGGACGGCGGCGCGGTCAAGACCCGTACCAACCACGCCGGGGGCATCAACGGCGGCATCACCAACGGAATGCCCGTGACCTTTGAGATCGTGATCCGGCCCACGCCGTCTATTGCCCAGGAGCAGCAGACCGTGAGCCTGTCCCGGGGGACGGATGAAACGCTGGTCATCACCGGGCGGCATGACCCCTGTATCGTAAAACGGGCTATGCCGGTGATTGAAGCCGCGGCGGCCCTGGCGACGATGGAATTGATTGGAATTTGAGGAGGAGTGAATCATGGATATTAACGAACTGCGCGCCCAGATCGACGGCGTGGACAAACAGATCATCGAGTTATATACCAAGCGTATGGAGATTTCCGAGGGCATCGCCGCGTACAAGCAGTCGGTGGGGAAGGCGATCTACGACCCGGAGCGGGAGCGGAAAAAGCTGGTAGAGGTTGCCGGACAGGTGGATCCCAGCCTGCGCACCGGGGCGCTGATGCTGTTTTCCACGCTGTTTGAACTCAGCAGCACCCATCAGATGCAGGTGATGAACAAGACCTCCGACCTGGCCCAGCGTATCACCGACGCTATTGAGCATACGCCCAAACAGTTTCCTCAGTTCCCCATCGTGGCCTGTCAGGGCGTGGAGGGGGCGTACTCCCAAATCGCCTGCGAGAAGCTGTTCAATACGCCGAATATCATGTATTTCAACAATTTTGAGGGCGTGTTCTCCGCCATTGAAAACGGCATGTGCGAATATGGCATTTTGCCCATTGAAAACAGTACCGCCGGGTCGGTGAACCGCATTTATGACCTGATGGCCCAGCATAACTGCTATGTAGCGCGCTCTGTGCGGCTGAAGATCGACCACAGCCTGCTGGCAAAGCCGGGCGTGAAGCGGGAGGATATCAAGGAGATTTTTTCCCACGAGCAGGCCATCAACCAGTGCGCGGGCTTCCTCAAGACTTTGCCCCATGTGAAAGTGACGGTGGTGGAGAATACAGCCATCGCCGCGAAGATGGTGGCGGAATCCGACCGGACGGACGTGGCGGCGCTGTCGTCCCATTCCTGCGCCAGCCTGTACGGGCTGGATTGCCTGTCGGCCAGTGTGCAGGATAAGGGAAACAATTATACCCGGTTCATTTGTATCTCCAAGAACCTGGAAATCTACCCCGGCGCTGACCGCACCAGCATC
The DNA here is from genome assembly GCA_022800755.1 of Oscillospiraceae bacterium. GTDB lineage: Bacteria > Bacillota > Clostridia > Oscillospirales > Oscillospiraceae > HGM13010. The sequence goes on along the minus strand of JAAWQX010000003.1, from coordinate 26,452 downwards.
ATGTGCGTGGTGGCCCACCGGCCCGGTTCTCTGTTCAAGGTGCTGTCCCGGTTCTTCGCTTTGGGCATCAATTTGCAGAAACTGGAAAGCCGGCCCATCCCCGACCGGGATTTCGAGTACATGATGTACTTCGATTTTGACACGCCGCTGTATTCTCCCGAATTTGTGCAAGTCATCAGCGAATTGGAGGATATGTGTGAGGAATTCCGCTATTTCGGCAGCTATTCGGAGTTGGTATGATGGAGCGGTACGGACTATTGGGCGAGCATCTGGGGCACAGCTTTTCGCCCCAGATCCATAAAGCCATCGGCGGGTATGATTACGAGTTGTTCGAGGTCCCGCCGGAGCGGTTAGAGAAGTTCCTGAAAACAGGGGAGTTCCGGGCAATCAATGTGACGATCCCTTATAAAAAGGCGGTCATTCCCTACTGCGCCGCCCTATCTCCCCAGGCGGCGGAGATCGGCAGCGTGAATACCATCGTGCACCGGGAAGACGGCACATTGTACGGGGACAATACGGATTATTACGGCTTTTTGTACACAGTACGCAGCTCCGGCGTTTCAGCGGCGGGGAAAAAGTGCATAGTGTTCGGCAACGGCGGCGTAGCCCCTACGGTGCGCGCGGTTCTGCGGGATTTGGGCGCCGGGGAGATCGTGACCGTGTCCCGGCGGGGAGAAAACAATTTTCAGAACCTCTTCCGGCATTATGACGCGCAAATTTTAGTGAACGCCACCCCAGTGGGGATGTACCCCAAAAACGGCGAAAGCGTGGCGGATCTGGCGGGCTTTGAACGTCTGGAGGCGGCGTTCGATTTGGTGTACAACCCCAGTGTCACGGAGTTTTTACGGCAGGCGGCAGACAAGGGCGCCGCGGCGGTGAACGGTCTGGGGATGCTGGTGGCGCAGGCCAAGCGGGCCTCGGAAATTTTCCGGAATGTGCAAATCGATGACGCTGTCATCGACCCCATTCGCGCCCAAATTGCACGGCAAGAAATGAATATTGCACTCATCGGCATGGCTGGCAGCGGAAAAACGACCATCGGCCGGACACTGGCGGCGTTGACCGGGCGGAAATTCGTGGACTGCGACGATTTGATCCCGCAGTATGCGGGGGGGAAGTCTATTCAGGATATTTTTGCGCAGGACGGCGAAGATGCGTTTCGGAAAATCGAGACGGCGGTGCTGCGGGATGTGTCCAAGGAGAGCGGGTGTGTGATCGCTACCGGGGGCGGGGTGGTGACTCGGGAAGAGAATTTGCCCTTGCTGCGGCAAAACAGCGTCACGGTGCTGCTGCGGCGAAACGTGGAGGACCTGCCCAGCGACGGGCGGCCGATGTCGCAAAAGCACGGTGTCGCCGCACTGTATGAGCGGCGGCGGCCGCTGTATGAGGCGTGGGGCGAGTATACGTTCGACTGCGTCGGCGTGGAGGAGACCGCAAAAGCCATCAAGGAGGCGCTGTGCTTATGAAGATTTTGGTCATCAACGGGCCGAATATCAATATGGTGGGCATCCGGGAGCCGGCCATTTACGGCAGCCAGACCTATGAGGAACTGTGCCGTCTCATTGACGAGACCGGCGCGCGGCTGGGTGTGGCGGTGGAGCGGTTCCAATCCAACCACGAGGGTGAACTCGTGACTTGCATTCAGCAGGCTTACGGCGTGTTTGACGGCATCGTCATCAACCCTGCGGCGTATACGCACACCTCGGTGGCCGTTCTGGACGCGCTCAAGGCGGTGGCGATCCCCGCGGTGGAAGTGCATATTTCCGATGTGGACGCGAGGGAACCGTTCCGGCAGGTGTCCTACGCGGGGATGTACTGCGAAAAGACCATCAAGGGGCATGGCTTCCGGGGCTATGTGGAGGCCATGGAGTATTTGGCGGAAAAATATGGGAAATGAAAACAGCCCTGTCATTTGACGGGGCTGTTTTCTTGAGAAAACGGATCGATTCGCGTAAAAAACAGGGTACCTTTTGGTACCCTGTTTTTGCTTGATTGGATTTGAGATTAGATCTCGCGGCCCAGGACGGCGCCGTCCATAATGGCGGGCACGCCGTGGCCCAGCTGCTTAGCGGAACCGATCGCGGTGCAGGGCACGCCCAGCTTCTCGCAAGCGGCGGCAATGGCGGAACCGTCGTTCTGCGCCATACCGGTCGCGTACACGATCACGTCAGCGGGCAGATCGATGGTCTCGTCTTTGACGACTTCCATCTCCTTGGTCTGACGGTTGCGGCGCTGGATGAAGGTATGTACAGTGGCCTTGCCCGGAGCAATCGCTTCGGCAGTGGTGCTGCCCATGGTCTTAATGCCGTGAGGCTCGTTGTGGATGGCGGTGTTGCCGGCGTTCCACAGACGGAAGCCCTGCGCGCGGCCATAAGACGGCACGCCGCCCTTCAGCTTGGGCGCCCAACCGGGAGTCTGATCGAAGGTACCAAAGCCGGCCTTCTTATCTACGCCGGTCACGGAGGTGACACCGGGCTGCACAGCGGCGAACATGGCGGTCTCCATGCCTACGCAGCCGCCGCCGATGACAACGACGTTGCCCTTGAGCTGAACCTTGCCGGACAGAACGTCAGTCGCAGACACAGCGTTCTCAGCGCCGGGGATGGTGCAGGGAGCGTAGTGCGCGCCGATGGCGTTGACCACGTAGTCGGGCTTCTCAGCGGCGATGACGGCCTCGGTCACGGGGGTGTTCAGCTTGAACTCCACACCGGCTTCCTTAGCCCAGCGGATCATCTGCTCCACGGCGGTGGCGAAGGCTTCCTTCATGGGAGCCTTGGAGGCCAGATTGAAGTTGCCGCCCAGGGCATCGGTGGCTTCGCAGACAACGACCTTGTGGCCGCGCTCAGCCAGAACACGGGCGCACTCCAGACCGGCAACGCCGGCGCCGGCGACCAGCACCTTCTTGGGGGCGGTGGTCTTGATCATGGGCATCTCGCCCTCGCGGCCGGCAGCGGGGTTCCGCATACAGGAAACGTGGGGCAGGGTAGCGTCGTTATAAGCCTGGTTGCAGCCTTCGTCGCAACCGATGCAGTAACGAATGTCGTTTACACGGCCTTCCTTGGTCTTCTTGACAATTTCGGGATCAGCAATGTGAGCATGACCCCAAGCCACGAAGTCAGCGCCTTCCTCAATGGCGTGCAAAGCGGCATCGGGTGTTCCCATACGGCCGACAGCGACCACGGGGCAGCCGACTTCCTTCTTGATGCGCAGAGCACGGTCAAGGTTGAAGCCGCGGGGCTGGAACAGGTTCGGGCACTCCCACAGGCCGATATCGGACTGGAAGTTGCCGCGGGAAACGTCGATAACGTCAACACCCTTGGCGTGAGCCTGCTTCAGGAACTCGATCATATCTTCCAGGGTCAGGCCGTCGAACTCCTTGGTCTGACGGTTGTACAATTCGTCGTCGCCAGCGGAGACGCGGATGAACAGGGGCATGTCGTCGGGCATGTTCTTACGAACTTCTTCAACAACAGCCAAGGGGAACTTGCGGCAGTTCTCTACAGAGCCGCCCCAGCCGTCGTCACGATGGTTGAAGTGGGGGCTCAGGAACTGGTGCAGGATGTAGTTATGTCCGTTGTGAATCTCAATGGCATCAAAGCCCCATTCTACAGCGCGCTTGGCGGCTTTACCGAAGCACTCAATGATGTAAGGAATCTCCTCGGTCTCCACCTTGGAACCGGGGATGCCGAACAGAGTGTCGGGACCCATCATACGGTTGATGGAGGAATCGTAGTGCGCGTTGGTCAGAGCTTCGGCGGGGTGATAGATCTGTACGCCGATTTTGCCTCCGGCGTCATGGACAGTCTTGGTCAGACGCTTGAAGCCTTCCTCATACTCGTCGTCGCTCATATGCAGTGCAAAACTCTGTCCGACACCGGGGTAGACGGAGCAGCATTCAGTGAATACAAAGCCGCCGTTCTTGGCGCGCTCGGTCAAGTAGTTGACGATACGGTCATTGACTTCGCCGTGCTCCTCGGCCATGATGGAGCCCATTGCAGTCATGATCATGCGGCTGGGGAACTCCAAACCTCTGATCTTAATGGGCGCAAACAGTTTCTCGTAAGCCATAGGTAATTCTCTCCTTTTTATCTGGCACACTGCCAGTAATTCTAAAAGACATTATAGCATGTTCCCAGAAAGAGTGGTACGGCAATTTCCATTTTTGATTGAAAATTTCGTAACATTTTTTTGTACATTTTTTCTAACTCGCTATTTTTATAAAAAAGAAGGCGCTTCAGTGTCCCCTTTTAATCATTGAACAGTTCCGTCGAAAGATAGCGGTCGCCGGTATCCGGCAGTAGGACAACGATCGTTTTTCCCTTGTTTTCGGGCCGTTTTGCCAATTGGATGGCTGCCCACAGCGCCGCACCAGAGGAGATTCCGACCAAAATGCCTTCCAGCCCGCCCATTTGGCGGCCGACAGTGAACGCGTCCTCGCTCGTTACGGGGATGACTTCGTCATATACAGAGAGATCCAGAATATCCGGAACAAAGTTGGCGCCGATGCCTTGAATCTTATGGCTGCCGGAAATGCCTTTGCTGAGCACGGGAGAATCGGCAGGTTCTACCGCGGCCACTTTGACGTTGGGGTTTTGCCGTTTTAGATAGCGCCCCACACCGGTGACGGTGCCGCCGGTGCCTACGCCAGCGACAAAGATATCAACCGTTCCGTCGGTATCCGCCCAAATCTCCGGGCCGGTGGAGGCTTCATGGGCGGCGGGGTTGGCGGGATTCACGAACTGGCCGGGGATAAAGGCATGCGGGATCGCTTTTGCCAATTCGTCAGCCTTGGCGATGGCGCCGGACATCCCCTTGGAACCTTCCGTGAGCACCAGTTCCGCACCGTAGGCTTTCATAATTTGCCGACGCTCCAAGCTCATGCTTTCCGGCATGACGATCATAACCCGGTATCCTCGGGCGGCGGCTACGGAAGCCAGGCCGATACCCGTATTGCCGGAGGTGGGTTCAATGATGACGGAATCCGGCGTAAGCAGACCTCTTGCTTCGGCATCGTCCAGCATCGCCTTTGCAACGCGGTCCTTCACGGAACCTGCGGGGTTGAGATATTCCAGCTTTGCCAGGATACGGGCTTCCAGTGCGTATTCCCGTTCGATGCGGGTCAGTTCCAGCAGCGGTGTGCGGCCAATGAGTTGATCCGCGGAAGTGTAGATATTTGCCATAGTGACGACCTGCCTTTTTCTGAGATAGGCAAAGAATAGCACGCCGCGGACCATCTTGCAAGGGGCGGACGGATTTTTATGGGAAATTTATGGTTGTCAAGACTTCCAACATGATTCGCGCGCCCATGCAAAAGCCTACGTCGAACATTTCAGCGCATTCCGAGGCGATGGCGGGGTCCATAGTTTTGGGACGGTAGCGGTGGTAGTAAATGGCGTGAATGATACTGTTCATAATGGGTCCTCCTTGTGTGTCATATTTGGCTCCTTTGAAATTATAGAGCAATATATGGCTCATTTCAAGGAAAAATATGTGGCTCATGTTATAATTGGGAAAAATGCTAATCAAATCGAGGTATGTTTATGGAAATCCACGAAATCATCAGGCAATTGCGGGAAGATGCGGACTTGACACAGATGCAGGTTGCGGAAAAAATTGGGACAACCCGACAATATTACAATAAATATGAGAACGGCTTACACCCCATTTCTACACAGGTGTTAAAAAAGTTGTGTGAACTTTATCATGTATCGGCAGACTATATTTTAGGTTTGCCGAAAGGATTAGATTGGCCCGGTTAAAATCGTTCCCTTAAACTAAAAACGCCCGGCTTATAGCCGGGCGTTTTTAGTTTACTTTTTACAGCCAACCGCCGGAGACGTTCATAACGTGGCTGGTGACGTACTTGGACTCATCGGAGGCCAGATACAGGGCCATGTATGCGATATCGATGGGTTCGCCCAGCCGTTTGATCATGCAGTTGGTGGTGTAGCGGGCCTGGGTCTCGGGGGTCAGGTGCTGGGCAACCGCCTCGGTGGCGATGATGCCGGGGTTCAGCACGTTGACGCGGACGTTGGCGTGGGCTACCTGGCGGGCCATCTGCTTGGTCAGATGATTGATGCCCTGCTTGGCGACACCGTAGCCGACCTGGGTCTTGTCCGGGCAGACAGCGGCGACGGAGCCGATGTTGATGATGCTGCCGGATTGCTGGGGAAGCATGGCTTTGTTCAAAGCTTCCTGACAGGCGTTGAATACAGTGGACAAATCGCACAAAATGGTTTTTTCGAATTCATCCCAAGTGCAGCGCATGATATCCAGATCCTTGCGGGGGTTGGATTCGCCGAAGTTGTTGACCAGAACGTCCAGACGGCCTTCTTCCGCCAGGCACTCATTGATCATGCTTCTGTGGGTCTCGGGCTTGTGGGCTTCAAAGTACACCAGCTTTGCTTTGCCAGGACCTTTGGCGTTAGCAGCGTCAACGGCGGCCTTGCCGGTCTCCAGATTACGAACGGCATACCAAACAGTAGCACCTTCCGCTACGAACAGGTCCGCGATGGCGCGGCCAATACCGCGGGTGCAGGCGGTAACTAAGCAGATTTTTCCTTCCAAGCGATTACTCATAATAAAACTCCTTTTCAATATTTCCATTGGGAATATGTGTTCCCATAGAATTGTTATGTATATCTTAATTGTGCTTGAAAGTTTTGTCAAGGATTTATACTTTTGTTTTTCAAAACTGACTGATATTTGTAGAATATGATAATGTTTGACGTGGGGAATATACGAATTCAGCAGTCAGCAAAATTCCGCCAGACACGCTTCTAACGCCTCGTCCGTTGCTGGGACGTTCCAAAATCGCAGGATACCATTGACTTCCATGGCTGGAAGATTGCGGGTCTGCGGATCTGTGTGCATGGTTTTACATCCGGGGCAATAAGCGAATAAGCACGCTTCTTCCAAATCCAGGGCTTTCCAGGCCGCTTCTTCAGTCACTTTCTCCAGTGTGTAATTCAGCTTCAGTTTTTTTGCCACATCCTCAATCCGTTCCAAATAGTAGTCGTTCCTGGTGCAAATGGAACAGTACAGCTTGATTACGACCATATCGATCCTCCAAAAAATTGTCCCCCGACGGCAATCGGGGGACAGGGCATTTTACTTTTTATCGGTGGGCAATCCAGCGGCTTCCCGCTCTTTGATGGCTTCTTTGCGGCTGAGGTTCACACGGCCGCGCTCATCGATCTCACTGACCTTCACCCAGGTCCAGTCGCCGACGTTGAGCACATCTTCTACCTTTTCTGTGCGCTTGAACTCCAAGTCCTTGATGTGGCACATGCCGTCCTTGCCCGGTACCAGTTCAATAAATGCACCGATGGGGATGATGCGTACCACCTGGCCGTAGTACAGCTGGCCGACCTCCGGCTCGAACACAATATTCTCGATTGTCTGTCGGGCGGCGCGGCAGGCTTCGATATCCTCGGAGGCAATGTAGACCATGCCGTCGTCGTTGATGTCGATTTTGCATCCGGTATCGGCGGTGATCTTCTGGATGACCTTGCCGCCAGAGCCGATGACTTCGCGAATCTTGTCGGGCTTGATCTGCATCTGGATCATCTTGGGGGCCGTCTTTGCCAGCTCCTTGCGGGGCGCGGGCAGCGCCTGGAGCATGACCTCGTCCAGAATCTGGAAGCGGGCTTCCCTGGTGATCTCAAAGGCCTTTTTTACGATCTCGTGCTTTAAGCCGTCGTTTTTCAGGTCCATCTGGATGGCGGTGATGCCTTCCTTGGTACCGGCGACCTTAAAGTCCATTTCACCGTGGAAGTCCTCTACGCCCTGAATGTCGATGAACGTGGTGAAGTCGTCGCCGTCCTGGATCAGGCCGCAGGAAATGCCGGCTACGGGAGCCTTGATGGGCACGCCCGCATCCATCAGCGCCAGGGTGGTGCCGCAGATGGAGCCTTGGGAGGTAGAGCCGTTGGAACTCAAAATCTCGCTGACCACGCGGATGGCGTAGGGGAACTCCTCCACAGGGGGGATGACCGCTTCCAGCGCCTTTTCCACCAGTGCGCCGTGGCCGTACTCACGCCGGCCGGTGGAGCGCTGAGGCTTCGCCTCGCCGGTGGAGTAGCCGGGCATGTTGTAGTGATGCATGAAGCGCTTTTCTTCCTCTTCCCAGATGGTGTCCAGCTTCTGGCACATGGAAAGGGTGTTCAGCGTGGCGATGGACAGCACCTGGGTCTGTCCGCGGGTGAACAGGGCGGAGCCGTGTACCACGGGGATCACGCCGACTTCGCTGCCCAGGGCGCGGATCTCGTTCATGGCGCGGCCGTCCACACGCTTGCCCTTCAGCAGCCAGTTCTTGACCACCTTTTTCTGCATCTTGTACAAAATTTCGTCCATGAACTGCATCATGTCCGGGTGGGTCTCCTCGTACTTTTCCTGCATGGCGGTGATCCACTCGTTCACCCGGGCTTCCCGGACATTCTTATCGTCAGTATCCATGCAGTATTCCATGCCGGACATCTCGTTTTCGCAGAGCAGATTGAACAGTTCCTCGTCAAAGGACGCGTGCTCGTAGGTGAACTTCTCCTTGCCCACGGTGCGGACCATCTCGTCGATGAGGTCCAGCACGGGCTGGAGATGCTCATGGGCCTGCACGATGCCCTCGTACATGACCTCGTCGGGGACTTCCTTTGCCTCGGATTCGATCATGACGATCTTCTTATGGGTGGCGGCGATGGTGGTGGTCATGCGGTTGCGCTCTTTTTCCCCATGGGTGGGGTTAAACAGGAATTTCTCCCCGTCCCAGCCCAAAACGATGCCGGCGATGGGGCCGTTGAACGGGACGTCGGAAATGCTCACAGCCGCGGAAGCGCCGATCATGGCGGTGATCTCCGGAGAGCAGTCTCGGTCGATGGACAGCACCTCGCAGGCGATGACCACGTCGTTGCGCAGGTCGCTGGGGAACAGCGGGCGCATGGGACGGTCGATCAGGCGGGAAGCCAGCACCGCGTTCAGGCTGGGCTTGCCCTCCCGGCGCATGAAGCTGCCGGGGATGCGGCCCACGGCGTAGAGCTTCTCGTTGAAATCCACGGCCAGGGGGAAGTAATCAATGCCGTCCTTGGGCCGGGCGGAGGCGGTGCAGGTGACGAGAACGGTGGTCTCGCCGTACTTCACCAGCACGCTGGCGTTGCACAGTTCTGCCATCTTGCCCACTTCCATGGACAACGGGCGGCCTTCGTACATGATCTCAAATTTCTTGTAATTGGGGAATTCTTTGTGGTTGATGATCATTTTGTGACTCCTTTTCTTTTGTGATTCGGAGCCGTATGACTGTTTAGCACTTGAACCTGGCGTCCTATGGCGTCACGTTCAAATACTAAAGGGTCAAACAGCCCCGTAAGATAAAAACGAGGGGACAATATTTGATTGTCCCCTCAAAATACCTTCATAAACCTCAAAACCGCACGGTGCGGTGTGCTGCTTACTTGCGGATGCCCAGCTTGGCAATGCAGGCACGGTAACGCTCGATGTCCACCTTCATCAGGTAGTCCAGCAACCGGCGGCGCTTACCGATCATCTTGTACAGACCCTGACGGCTGTGATTGTCGTTGGGGTTCTTCTTCAGATGCTCGGTGAGCTGGTTGATGCGCTCGGTCCAAATGGCGATCTGGACCTCTGGAGAACCGGTGTCGGTCTCGTGGGTGCGGTTGGATTCGATAACCGCTGTTTTCTGTTCCTTTGTGATCATAGGGAACGCTCCTTTCATTTTTTGTGGTCCAATGGCTCAGTACCGGGCGGAAAGGATCACCGGCGGACTGCCGGCTGTTTCCCGGAACCGGGGACACGGACACAAGCGAAGAAAGCATACCATATTTCTCCGGGTCTGTCAAATAGTATTTGCACGCAAAAAGAAAAAATTCAAAGTTCATCGAACGGCACTTCCAGCGCCATCGCGGCGTTGGTGTACCGGGGGTCGTCCGTCACTTCCCGGATGACGGTGAGGTAGTCCGGCAGGGTGACGGGGGTGCTTTCGTCGGGCAGTTCGACCTCGCAGACGGCCCGGTCGGTCCAGAAGGGGAAGATGTCGATCTCCGCGGTGAGCGCCCCGGCGGGGACGTAATAGCGGGTTTTATGGATGGTCCGGCGGCGGGGATCGGCGAATTCCAGCAGGGCGCGGTAGGTATCTGCTTCAAGGTCTTCTTCCAGTTCGACGCGGGCCATGCCGCTGAGGGATTGCTTTTCGTTCCGGCGGTAGCGGGTCACGCCGTCAACGGTGCTTTTGCGCAGACGGACGGAGCGGGTCTTGCCGGTGCCTGTCAAGTAGGTCTGCTCCATCTCCGCTTTGGGCTTGCAGCTATGCCGTTCCAGCAAGGCGGTGTCGGGATATGCAATGAGGAATTTCCGTTCAATTTCCAGCGGGGGCGGTGCTTCCTCCGGGCCGGAAGTGACGACGATGTCACTTTGTGCGCGGATACCAAGGGCGTCAAAATAGCGGTTCTCCATAGGGATCCAAAAAGCGCGGAACATGTCAAATTGCACGGGGGAACGTTCCTGAATGCGGCGCAATTGCTCGGACGGGGAGACCTCGCAAAAGATACGCAGGTCGTAAGGCTCGCCGAACTTCGGATGCTGGGCATAAGCACCCTCCACGATGATAAAGGGCTTGTCCGGGACCAGGCGGGTGCCGTTGTAGCGGTGACGGTGGGCATCGTAAATGCGGTAGGCAAAGGGAACGCGGCTGTGAAGATAGGGCAGGACCTCCTGCATGAAGCGCTCATAACAAACATTCCAGCCGGGCTTCCGCAGCCGCTCCGGGGTACGAAAGCCCTGTGGCAGAAAGAAATCGTCCATATGAACGACCGCAGCGTCCAACCGCCGGCAGAGCAGGTCCGTCAGCGTGGATTTGCCGCTGCCGGCCATGCCGTCAATGGCGATGACCACAGGACGGCAGCCTTCCCGCTGGAGCCGGGCTGCCTGGGCTACGATATGCAGCAGGTCATTTTCAAAATACTGAGTTTCCATGGAAACCTCCCCGGAACTGTTTTTTCCATTATAGCAAGCGGCGGTACAGAACACAAGCGGGATTCTGATATTAAAATAACGCTTATTGACGGAAAGCGGCTTGTATAGTACCATAATAACATAACAGATCGAATGAGGTGACACGATGAACGATCAGATCAGACGGCTCATGGACGCCATGATCGAGTACGATTCGGGCGACCCCATGCGCATCCACCATTTTTTGAAGGTCCATGCCTTTGCCGCCGCCATCGGACGGGGCGAGGGACTGGATGAGCGGACGCAGTTCATCCTGGAGGCGGCAGCGCTGGTACATGATATCGGAATCCATCTGGCGGAAGAGACCTATGGCGACTGTTCGGGAAAGTATCAGGAGAAGATCGGACCGGACGAGACGGAAGAAATGATGGCCGGACTGGGCTTTTCCAGGGATGTCATTCAGCGGGTACGGTATCTGGTGGGGCACCATCATACTTACGACGCGGTGGATGGTCCGGATTACCGAATCTTGCTGGAAGCAGATTTCCTGGTGAACCTCTATGAGGACAGCATCTCCCCGGAGGGACAGCAACAGGCCTATGAGCATATTTTCCAGACGGAGACCGGCCGGCGTTATTGCCGGGCCATGTATCCGGTGACGGAAACGGAATGAAAAAAGAGCACCGAAAAGTGCTCTTTTTTCATTCCCGGTTGATGGCGTTCAGGAAGATTTCTCCGTAGCGGGCGGCTTTCACTTCGCCTACCCCGGATACCTGCAACAGCTGGGCCATGGTCTGGGGCTTTTTTCGGGCCATGTCCTGTAGGGTGGCGTTGGAAAAAATAATGTAAGCCGGCACCTGTTCTGTCTGGGCCAATTTACTGCGCACGGCCTTGAGTGCTTGGAACAGCGCTTCGTCCGGCGCTTGCGGGGATGGCTCGGCTGGCGGTTCCGTGGGTTGCGGGAGGACCTTTTTTGTCAGCTCCACGGTTTTTCCCCGGCGCAGGACTTCATCCGACTGCCGTGTGATCCGCAGGGTGCGGTGTTCGGGTTCGGTGAAGAGGTATCCCAGTTCCGTCAGACGGTCCAGATAGCGCTGTATGTTGTCTTTGGATTCCGTGTTCAGCAGGTTGTAGGTACTCAATTGATCCAGCCCGAGGCTTCGGATGCGTTGATTCTTGCTCCCCCGGAGCACATCGATAATCAGACCGCTGCCTACATAGAATCCCAGCCGGGCTTTTACCCGGAGGATGCAGGATAAGATCATCTGCGCCTGGGTGGTCATATCTTGACGGGTGTATTCGCTTTTGCAGTTCCCGCAATTTCCGCAGGCGGACGTATGGGACTGTCCAAAGTAATCCAGCAGATAGCCCCGCAGGCAATGGGTAGTCTTGCAGTAGCCGATCATCTGCTCCAGCCGGCGCAGGTCCCGGGTACGCACTGTGGCCCGGTCTTCCTGGGAGAGGTCGGCGCCGTCTCCGCTGTGCTCAATGAGATGCCGGGCCGTGACCACATCGCCGGAGGAATACAGCAGGACGCAGTCCGCCGGAGTGCCGTCCCGTCCCGCACGGCCAGCCTCCTGGTAGTAGGCTTCCAGGCTTTTGGGCATGTTGTAGTGGATGACGTAACTCACGTTAGATTTATCGATGCCCATGCCGAAGGCGTTGGTGGCGACCATGACGGTTTTGCGGTCGAATTGGAAGTCATCTTGGCTGTGCTGGCGTTCCTCGTCGGACAGCCCCGCGTGATACCGGGTGGCGGCGATGCCGGCTCGACACAATGCGTCGCACAGCTGTTCCACTTTGTTTCGGGTGGCGCAGTATACAATGCCGCAGCGGTCGTGGTATTCCCGAATTAAGGAAAGCAGTTCCGCGGTTTTATCTTTGGGCTGCCGGACCTCGAAATAGAGGTTCGGCCGGTCAAAGCCGGTGACCAGGACGTTTGGGTGACGCAGCCGCAGCAGGTCGATGACATCCCGGCGCACTTCCTCTGTGGCGGTGGCGGTAAAAGTGGCAAGTACGGGCCGGTGGGGGAGTGCGTCCACGAAGTCCGCGATCTTCCGATAGCTGGGGCGGAAATCCTGTCCCCACTGGGAAATGCAGTGGGCCTCATCCACGGCGATGAGGGAAATGTTCTGGGTCTGCATCAGTCCGGCGAAGCTTTCGTTGTCCAGCCGCTCCGGGGCGATGTACAATAGCTTGTATTTCCCGTCCCGCACCCCCTGGCGAACCCACTGGTATTCCTCCGGCTCCATGGCGCTGTTGAGATATGCCGCGGAGATGCCCGCTTCCGCCAGCGCGGAGGTCTGGTCTTTCATCAAGGAGATCAGGGGGGAGATCACCAGGGTCAGGCCCGGCAGCATCAGGGCCGGGATCTGATAGCACAGGGATTTGCCGCCGCCCGTGGGCATGATGCCGAAGCTGTCCTGCCCGGACAGGATGCCGTCGATGAGCTGCTCCTGCCCCTCCCGGAATGTGCTGTGCCCGAAATATTGATGATTGACCGTGTATTTGTCCATACCACGCCTCCAAGTATTTATGACAGTGTAACACAATCGGGAAACGGGTGCAAGAAGCTCGAAAAAAGCAGCTTGCTTTGCAAGCTGCTTTTTGGTTTGTTTAGCCTTTGAGCACCTGGTGAAGTTCTTTTACGCTGGGCAGGATGTAATCCGGCTTGCGCTCGGCGGCGTCTACCATGGACTGATCCGTCTCGCCGGAGAGCACCAGAACGGAAACGCTTCCGGCGTTTTGCGCCACGGCGATATCCGTATACAGCCGGTCGCCCACGGCGCAGATTTTCTCATTGGGTACCCCGGTCATTTCCGAGATCACGTCGATCATGTTGCGGTTGGGTTTGCCGATATAGGAGGGCTCTTTGCCGCTGGAGGCGGTGAGCAGGGCGCAGATGCTCCCGCAGTCGGGCAGTACCTCGTCATTGGGCATGGGGCAGACCCAGTCGGGATTGGCGGCGATGAACGTGGCACCCCGGCGCAGGAAGTGGCAGGCCTTATCCAGCTTTTCGTACACCAGTTCCGTGTCAAAGCCCACGACGACCACATCCGCACCGTCCTCTACCAGTTCGATGCCGTAACTCAAAAGCTCCCGGCGGAACGCCTGTGTACCCACCAGGTAGACTTTTGCCCCCGGATGGCGCTGGTTCAGGTACATCCCCGTGGCCATGCCGGAGGTGAATACGTTTTCCGCCTCACAGGGGAAGCCCAGCTTTCTCAGGCGGGTGATGTAATCGGTACCCGCCCGGGAGGAATTGTTCGTGAGGTAAATATAACGCTTGCCCAGCCGGGACAGGTCTTCCATCAAGTTGATGGCACCGTCATAGACCTCGTCCCCCAAATATAAGGTCCCGTCCATGTCGAACAAAAACAGTTCGACATCTTTCAATTTCTTGTAATCCATGCGTCCTCCGTCATTTAGTTTTCCGCCCACATCAGGGCGCATTTCACTGCTTTGTTCCATCCCTTGAGCAGTTCGTTTCGGCGCTCGTCCCGGATGCCGGGGATGAACACTTTGTCCACGGACCAGTTGCCCCGGATATCCTCCAGGCTTTTCCAGTAGCCCACGGCCAGCCCCGCCAGATAGGCCGCGCCCAGCGCGGTGGTCTCGATGCACTGTGGGCGCACAACGTCGCAGCCCAGCACGTCACTTTGGAACTGCATCAAAAAGCTGTTTGCGCTGGCACCGCCATCCACTTTCAGCCATTTGATGGGGATACCCGAATCCTGCTCCATGGCCTTTGCAATATCATAGGTCTGATAGGCAAGGGATTCCAGTGTGGCCCGCACCAGATGCTCCCGGCCGAAGCCCCGGGTCACGCCGACGATGGCGCCTCTGGCCCGTTGGCTCCAGTACGGCGCACCCAGCCCGGTGAACGCCGGTACCACGTAGGCCCCCGCCGTGTCCGGCACGGCTTCGGCGTATTGCTGGCTCTCCGCTGCGCTGGATACCACGCACAGCTGATCCCGCAGCCATTGAATGGCTGCGCCGGCCACGAAAATGCTGCCCTCCAGGGCGTACTCTACGTGGTCTTCGTAGCCCACGGCGATGGTGGTGACCAGGCCGTTTTTGCTCTCCACCGGCTCGGTGCCGGTGTTCATGAGTAAGAAGCAGCCGGTACCATAGGTATTTTTCATCTCGCCCGGCTCAAAACAGCACTGGCCGAACAGAGCGCACTGCTGGTCGCCCGCTGCGCCGGCGATGGGGATTTCTCCGCCGTACAGGGAGAAGTCAGACGTGCCGTATACGCAGCTGGAAGGCTTCACCTCCGGCAGCATTTGCTTTGGGATGTCCAGCAGCTTCAGCAGTTCCTCGTCCCAGCACAAATCATGGATGTTGTACAGCATGGTGCGGCTGGCGTTGGTGTAGTCGGTGACATGCACTTTGCCCCCGGTGAGTTTCCAGATCAGCCAGGTGTCAATGGTTCCGAACAGCAATTCACCGCACTCCGCACGGGTGCGGGCGCCTTCTACATGGTCCAGCAGCCATTTGATCTTGCTGCCGGAGAAATACGCGTCCGGCACCAGGCCGGTTTTCTTCCGAATGGCTTCGGCGTGTCCCTCAGACACCAGCGTGTCGATGATCTCAGAGGTACGGCGGCACTGCCAGACGATGGCGTTGGCGATAAGCTCGCCGGTGTTTTTATCCCAGACTACCGTAGTTTCCCGCTGATTAGTGATACCGATGGCGGCGATATCCTCCGCCGTGATGCCCAGCTTCCCGATGGCGGCCCGGGATACCTCCAGCGTGGTGTCCCAGATTTCCATGGCGTCGTGTTCTACCCAGCCGGGCTGGGGGAAAATTTGACGAAATTCCTTTTGAGCCATAGCACAGATATTGCCCGCGTGGTCGAACAGCACGCACCGGGAACTGGTAGTTCCCTGGTCCAGTGACATGATGTATTTCATGGCGTTATCCTCTTTATTTCTGAATCAACCGGGTCATCCGGGCAAAGGTCAGGCGGTTGCGGATGGCGGAGGAGATATCCAGAAATTCGCTTTCTACGCTCTCGTCGATGCCCAGTTCTGCCAGGGTGTGCTTCGCGCCGATTTTTGTATATAGGGCAAGCAGGTCTTCGTAGCTGGGGATTTGTGCGATGATATCCCGAATCTCCTGCCAGTGCTTCTGGATGTTCTCCGGCGGGAAAGTTTTCAGTACATCGTTCTTGTTTTCCTCAATGATACCGTCAGCCAGCGGGCCAAACACGTCCCGCACCCACTGCTCGTTCAGCGGCTCATAGGGCTTGACCTGGATGGTGTCCCTCTTGGCAAACTCATGGTAAGCCTTGGCGCACATGAGTGTGCCGATCCCGACACATTCGCCGTGGAGGCCGTGGGCGTTTTCAAAGCCACGGGGCTTCATTTCCACCAGATGGGCCACCAGATGCTCTGCACCGGAAGCCGCGCGGCTGTTAGACAGAATCTGCATCGTCAGGCCGGAAATCATCTGGGCGTAGGCCATGGCCTCGAAGTCTGGGGACTTGCCTGCTTCCAGCTCATGGGCGCAGCGCATCATGATATCAAGCGCCTCCTGGGCCATGTCGCACACCCGCTGGCAGAAATATTCGCCGGAAACAATGTGGGCAATCTTCCAATCGGCAATGGAGATATACTTAGCCAGGATGTCTTGTACACCGGCGATGGTCAAGAACATGGGAGCGCCGGAGACGATGTTCATGTCGCAGATGACCGCGTCCGCTGCCTGCATGGGGATAGATTTTTTCTGTCCGTCGATGATGATGGAGCAGATGTCAGCAGTGAAGCCGTCGGAAGACACGATGGTGGGGATCGCCACAAAGGGGATGCCCAGCTTCCAGGCACTGTACCGGCCGAAATCCATCAGCGTGCCGCCGCCGACCACTACTACATAATCCGGCGTGCGCTCCAGCTTAGTCATCATATCCTCAATGAGGCCTTTTTCGCTGTGCAGGCCCTCGGCGTTCAGAATGATCTCCTGATCTGCTTTCACGTGAATCATCCCGGGGAGGTTATAGGTGTTGGTGTCGTAAATGACGGTGCGGAAGCCGGACAGTCCGCTGTCTGCCATGTATTGGTCGAACCGCGCCAGGGCGCCTGGTTCGCATACCACCAATTTGGTACGCAATTCGTGATCTTTGCCGCAGGCGCAGGGGCCGAGGTATTTTTTCGTATCCAGGATCATGGGAATTCACTCCTTTTCAAAAATCAAAACATACAGGTCAAATATGCGCCGCAGTCAAATCGGACTACGGCGCATACCGGTCAGCTATATACGCTGCCGCAGGGTCATTTGGCCTTTTTTTGACCTTTCAGCCAGGTGTAAGCCACGCCGGGGAAATTCGTGATAATCCCCTCGCAGCCCCAGCGGTACAGCTTTTCCAGACCCTCCATATCATTTACGGTCCAGACGTTCAGTTTCACACCGTTGTCCTTGCAGTTTTTCACGTTTTCATCGTTCAGGATGCCGATAGGCGGATGGTAGCACTGAAAGCCGGAGGCTTTGCAGTAATCGCCGGGGAACACCTGCACGCCGCTTTTGTGTTCTACCAACGCACCCAGTTCTACATAATCCGGCACGATCTCTTGCAGCCGGCGCAGGGTAAAGTGGTTGAACCCGGAGAACATGACCTGCTTTTCCACGCCGTATTTTTCAATGGTCTTCCAGGTTTTTTCCTCGATTCCGGGGTAATAAGTGTTGTCCGTTTTGATTTCGATATTGGCGAAAATGCTCTCTCCGGACAGCCACTCACAAAACTCATCAAAAGACGGAATCTTCTCCGGGGCGAATTTACCATCGAACCGCTGAGCCGCGTTGAGCTTGCGAAGCTGCTTGAACGTAAGGTCCCGAATAAACCCGGTGCCGTCGGTGGTGCGGTCCACAGCCTCATCGTGAATGACGACGAGCTGACCGTCTTTTGTTTCATGAACATCCAGTTCGACACCGTCGCAGCCAACGCTTGCGGCTTCTCGAAACGCGAGCATGGTATTTTCCGGGTACACGCCGCTGTATCCGCGGTGGGCCATAACTAACATAGCAATTTCTCCTTTTCCCTTTTAAGTTCCGTAGATCAGGTTCGGGAAGATCAGTGTGATCGGCTCAATATAGGTAATGAGCAGCAGCGCGATGAGCAGTGCGATGATAAATGGGATTACCTCGCGGATAAACTCGCCCATCTGACATTTTGTAATGGCAACGCAGGTGAACATCATGGAACCGAAAGGAGGCGTCAGGCCGCCGATCATGATGTTGACGTTCACGATAATACCGAAATGCACCAAGTCAATGCCGGCAGCTTTCACCAGCGGAACCATCAACGGCGCCAGGATGATGAGGGCCGCGCCGCCTTCCAGGAACATGCCCGCCAGCAGCAGCACAACATTCATCACCAGCAAAATGAGGATCTTATTGTGCGCAATGCCCTCCACGGCACGCAGCAACATATTGGGAATATTCTCCCAGTTCAGGTAGTAGCCGAATAGGGAAGCCGCCACGATGATGAGCATGACCGTGCAGGTGCCGGAAATGGTCTCTTTGAAGATGGGGATGAAGTGCTCTTTTTTCAGGCCCTTGTAGATGAATTTGCCTACCAGGATGCAGTACAGCACGCCCACGCCGCCGGCTTCTGTCGGAGTGAACAGGCCGATGCGCATACCCATAATGATACCCAGGGGGAACAGCAGCGCCCACAGGGAATCAAGCGCCTGCCGGCCGATCTCGCCCGCGGTGGCCCGCTTTTCCCGGCTGGGCACATAGCCGCGCTTTCTGGAGATCAGCGACACGGCAATCATCAAGGTGACAACCATGACAAAGCCGGGCAGATAGCCCGCCGCGAACAGCTTGCCCACAGACGCACCGGCAATCAGGCCGTACACGATCAGGTTGATGCCGGGAGGGATAATGGGCGTGACACAGGAGGACGCGGCGGTGATGGCCGCGGAGAAACCCTTGCCGTAGCCACGGACTTCCATTTCAGGAACCAGCATTTTGCATTCCATGGCAGCGTCGGCGTTGGCGGAGCCGGAGCAGCCGCCCATGAGCATACTCAAAAGGATGTTGATCTGGGCCAGACCGCCTTTCATGTGGCCCGTGAGCACGTCAGCAAATGCCATGAGCTTGGAACTCATGCCGGAGTAATTCATAATTGAGCCGGCCATAATGAAGAACGGAATGGCCAGGAAAGGGAAGGACTGGGTAGAGGTGATAAACTTCTGCATCAGCAGATATGGCACAGAAGTGGTATCAATAAAGCCAAAGAATACCAATGTGCCGAACATCAAGGCGTACGCGATGGGAATGCCGGTGAAGTACATGACCAAAGCGATGATAATAGGCAAAAAGATGATCCAATCCATAGCTTACTCCACCACCTCTTCTTCTGTCTCCTGACCGAAGAACCGGATATCGTTGACCACATGAATCAGAGAATAAATCGTCATCAAGCCGAAACCGATAATCAGCGCGGTGTTCAGCCACACAGAGGAAATCTTCAGCACAGGCATAGTCTTGAGCTTGGACGAAATGATAAACTGATAACTCAAGAAAGTGATGTAGGCATTGAGCACCACGATCAACGCGTCTGTGATGATATGTACGATGCTGCGGGCAGACTTGGGCAGTTTATTGACCAGCAGGTCTACACCTACATGCTGCCGGGTACGCAGGCACCAGGCGGCACCCACAAACACGGTATATACGAACAGGGAGGTGGCGACTTCCTCGCCCCAGGGCAGGACATAATTGAAAATCTTTCGGGTAAAAACGTTGATTACAACAATGCAGATGGTAATGAAAAACAATGTTCCCGCAAAGTATGCGTCAAGATTTTTCAGGATGTGCATAAGCTTGTCTTTCATAGGCCTTCTCATTCCCTTCTCAAGAATTAAAAGTGATTGCCTGCCACACAGAACACGCGGCAGGCAATCAGGACAATACATTATGATTGGACTGCTATGCCCAAATTACTTGTTAGCGTTGTATTCAGCGACCAAGTCTTGCAGCTGACCGATGAAGCCTTCGGTCACGCCGTCTTCTGCGACCATTCTCTCATACTCAACCTGCATCACTTCGCGGAATGCATCCACATCAACTTCGTTGAAGTGGCAGCCCTGTTCCTCTTCCAGCATCTTCATGGTGTCAGCCAAGGAATCGTTGGTGAAATCTGTGATCTCCTGCGCACCGTAAGCAAACTCTTCCGCGATGATGTTGCGGTACTCCTCGGGGATGCTATTCCATACATCCACATTAATGTAAGCGCCGCAGGTGCCGATCAGGTGATTGGTGAAAGACATCTGCTTAGCGACTTCGGCGGAGCCGTTGGTGGAATAAGCGTTCACATTGCCTTCCAGACCGTCAACAACGCTCTGCTGCACGGCGGAAATGGTCTCGCCGAAAGGCATAGCGGTGGGGATAGCACCCATCGCGGACAGGCAGTTCATGTACATGGAACTGTTGGGGACACGGATCTTCATCCCCTTCATATCAGCGGGGGTGGTAATGACCTTATTGGTCTGCATGGAGCGGAAGCCCAGATTGAAATCCAGTGCCAGAACATGGATGCCATGCTCTTCTTCCAGTTTCTGGTTCATGGCCTGCACCAAATCGGAATGGCAGACATAGGAGTATTCTTCCAGCGAGCTGTACAGCATTGGGGCGATCAGCGCTTCGTAGTCGATGTTGTAGTCAGCGAGATAAGAGGGGTCTTCCGCAGCGATCCAGTTGGCACCGTCCACGACCTGTTGAATATTGTCTTTGTAAACAGCCAGCTGACTGCCGCCGTAAGTTTGGATTTCAACAGCACCGTTGGTTTTTTCCAGAATACGCTGAGCGACCTGCTCCATCTCGATGGTAAGCTGCTCAGTAGCCGCGAACACATGGCTGAGCTTCAAGGTGATGTGGAAATCATCATTGTTGTTTGCTTCCTGATTGTCATTGTTGTCGGGGGTCGTCTGTTCTTTGGGGCCGCAGGCGCACAGCGTCAGGAGCATGCACACCGCCAGCAGCAAGGCAATAAATTTTTTCACAGTTTTCTTTTTCCTCCCATTTGGTCACATTTTATAAATAGGCATCGGCAGGACCGGTGTCATTTGTTGTTTTTATCATAATCATTTTCCCATAAAAAGTCAATTGTCTCTTAACGCTCTCTTAATATTCCAGAGGTTTCTATAAATATTGGGCTGTAATTCTGTGAAAAATAGCAATCGTTCATTTGTAATACTGGTAAACTTCGCTAATAAGATCCAGTTTTTTATCCTGTGTTAATTTTGTCTCACAAGGAACCGTTTTTTCTGCAGCATACAAAAAGCCATGAAACAAATTTGTTTCATGGCTTTTTATTGGTCCGAGTGACTGGAGTCGAATTGCGAATTTCACCTGCCAGCTTGTACCATACAACGCCGGGAAGCCCCATGCTTCAAGGTCTCCGGGGATTTTACCGTGCCAGCTAAACCGAACGAAAAACAGCTTTTACTAAGCACTTAAGGGGAAAAATAAGGGGAAATTATCATTCAATGCTACGCAGGGCTATCCCTTGTTTTTGCTTTCCAGAATCATCAAACAACAAAGACTTGCCCCGTGAGAGATTACCGCTCCCACGGGGCTATGCGCTATTATTTCACGAGGAAATCATACTGTTCAAGAATCAGTTCCGCAATTTTTTCCATGTCCCCAGCGTTCAGCGGGAGGTCAATATCTGTGATAATCTCAGTTTTGTAATACAACTTCTCCCGCTTGTATGTAATAATCACTCCCACTCTGTCAAGAAGACTATGTATATTGCCGGAATTCGGGTCGATGTCCGGCATATTCAGAGAGATGATGCAGAGAAAGCCGTGGGCGGCATCGTCCAACTGCACCCATTTCCAGTTCCTCAAATCGACCTTATAAATTCGTTTCCCGGAAGTATACTCGGATTTTCCTTTCCCTGTATTACCGCGTCTTCTGACGGTAATGCCCCTGCTCGCAAGCTCCTTATCTTTTGACAGATAGCCTGCAAGTTCCCGTCGCTCTGCTTCTCGTGCTTTTTCGTACTGTTCTTTTACTACGTTAAATTCTGTACTCATATCTGAATCTCCTTTAAACATTATTTTTATATTCATAATGTTAAATTTATCATTAAAGATTTAGCCCATGTAGTCATCACTACATGGGCTAAATTATTTTGTTGAAATAACTTTAAGGATTTAATCCTCCTTCAATCATTGCTTGAGTTAAAGCATCATCTAAACTCATTCCTTGATTCATGAGTTCTTTTGCTCTTTCTTGAATTTGAACTTGAGTCCACGTTTTCGGTATGTCGTCTACACCCCAGCCAATCAAATCTCTTACTTCCTCAGGCATGTCAATACTTTTAGCTTCTCCAGCTTCAATACCAACTACACTGTCAAGAGCAGAATTTACGTCACCGTAATTCAACGGGTCGTTTTCTGTGACTTGTTGTTCTTCATTGTCAGGCGCTACGAGACCTGTCTGGACTTGGTTCACCACAGGTTTTTTGGGCTGGTCGTTCTGTACCCCTGCGTCAGGCGGCGGGGCAGTCTCTTTTGCGGCTTCGGGTGTAGGCATGGGAGTGGGAGTAGGCGTCGGGGTAGCTGTGGGCGTGGGGGTTGGCGCATCGTTCTTGTCGATGACTTCTTTTTGCGCTGGGTCGTCCGTGGGCGCAGCTTCTTCCGTCTTGCCCGTGCAGCCCGTCAGAAATACCGCTGCCAGCATCGCAATGAGCAGCGCAGCTATAACGGTGATTCTTTTTCTGTTTGCTCTCTGTTCGTTCATTTCAACCTATCCTTTCATGATGAATTTGGAAAATTCTCTAAACAATAGATAATCCCTTATACAGGCGATTATATCACAGTGAAAATTCAATTACAATAAGGAAAATCGCTTGTTGGGAGGTTTTTCATGGCTGTTGAATTGAATTATCAGCTTGTGGGGAAACGGCTTCGGGCTATCAGGAAAAAGCGTGGGTTTACGCAGGAGCAGTTAGCGGAAATGGCGGGAATCAGTTCACAGCACTGTTCGGGCATTGAGACGGGAGCGGCAAAAGTATCGCTTCCGGCCTTGATTCAGCTTTGCAATGCGCTGGATACGACGCCAGATGAATTGCTGTTAGATTCTGTCCCGGCAGCAGCAAAGCCTGGGCTAATGCGTGAAGTGGAAACCGTCTTTGCAGATGCTACGGCGGATGAACTGTACTTAATGCTTGCGCTGGCAAAGAGCGTTAAAGAAGCTGTGCGAGTGAAAGGCTTGCTTGCGAATAGATAAAAAACAAATTTTTGAAACTGCACATTCAAAAATCCCATGGAAAACTCCATGGGATTTTTTCTTATACCTCCACCATCGGCAGCAAGCAGTCGCCGCAGAGGATGTTCACTTTCTTTGTGGCTCTCACCGATTGACCGCAACCGGGACAAATCAGTTTGCGGGTGCTGCTGGGTCTGGGCGCGGGCGGCGGGGTGATGCCTCCCGCTGTGCCTGTCCCGATGCCCCGGACACTGAATCTGTCGTTGCGGCTCATGTGTATATCGTCCCACCCCTGAGAAATGATGAATTCAATCAATGCGTCTGTCGGCTCCGTGATGCTCCACCCGATGCGGCGGTCATAGGAGATTCGCAAATCACGGGCTTCGGCTGTGGCCTTGAACCGCTTGTTGTGATATGTCCCGCCCCGGCTGGTGTCTTGGATGCCTTGTTGCATATTCCAGAGGTGGCAGCACTCATGTAGCAAAGTTGAAACTACATTTTCAATCGGCCTGTCCAGCGTCCCGGCTCCGATGTTCAGTTCATGCCGCTGCTCTCCGTCCGTCCGGCTCCATGATTTGGCAACCGTCACATGACCGTATGCCCTCGGTGTACTCTGAATGGTGATAATCGGTTCTTCCAGTTCATTGTCAAAATAATGGGCGTTGAGCGTGCGGAAAATCTTTTCCAGATAACCGGCCGTCCTGCTGGTCTTAATCGTTTCTTTCATGGGTTCGTCCTCCATAATCTTTATTTGCGAAGCAAGCTGCTCGCTTGATTCGCTTGATACGGAGAACGCACACCCCGTCACGCTGTCAAGGATGCGAAGCACTTGCCGATAAAAAATCTCTCCGGCATCACGCAACCAGAGAGATTTTTTATAAGTCCTTGACAGCAGGAGGGACGGCGGTGTGGTAATTTGAAGATTTCTTGAAATAGTTGGGTCTGAGAGAATAGCAAAAATTTATGTATCGTTGGGGACTATTTTGTCTATTCATCCTCCAATGGTTCATCAATGATTTCTAATGCTTTGCGATTTTCAATCTCTGCGGCGACCTTTTCATCTATATAACGCTCCAATTGCTCTTTAGAAACGAACAAATAGCTACACACCTCATCATCGCCAGATTGGAAATTGCACTTTCTGGCGGCTTTAGTGGTTTCCCTGTAATATTTTCTAAGCTGTTGATATGCTTCTTTACACTTACCCTCATATTCTTTTTTGGATAGTTCGTTTTTTTGAGAACTTAATTCGCCACTTGTTTTTGCAAGTTCGTTTAGTAAATCAAATAATCTCTTTTTTCCAGTAACAACAAGGTAATCACCCTGCTTACAAAAAACGGCTTTTTCAGGAAAATACATCGTTTTGTCATCTCGGGCAAATTTTTTAGAAGTAGTAATTCCATCAAATAAACTCATAATTGTGTTTAATGCATGAGTTTCTTCATCAAAAACTGTATCCATTCCTAAAAGATACTCCACTCTGACGTTAAGTTTTTTTGACAAATATACAACCTTTTCTATGTCTATGCCTTGTGCGCCAGCTTCAATTCTGCTTATTGCTGACTTGTCTAAGTTTATTTTGCTCCCCAACTCCTCTTGTGTAAGATCTAACTCCACTCTGGTATCACTTATTCCCATTCCAATCTTTTCTCTTATTTCCATAAGTTCTTCTGTAAGTTCGGAACCTTTTCCATCTGACATATAATTTACCTCCATTCATTTGTGTACTCCATTTTGCATTGATATTGTAACAAAGTCAAGATGGAGTTGCGATTTTCGCAACTGGTTGAAGCAGTCGCAAGAATCCCGATTTTGCCAGAAAAGTGTGGTATGCTGTGAGCGTCGACAGGGAGCGACGGCTCCCGGATTTCCCCGCCGACGGGCGGAAGAAAGGAGGTGATAACATGCGTATCTACGTGATACCCGTAGATGACAGGCTCCTTCTCTTGAAGACTGACGCTGAATCAGCTAAGCGGATAGATGACGGCTCTCTGTCTCTTGATGACGCACTGTTCGACGGATGCATGCATGATGGTGCGCTCATCATCAACGTAGATGAAGATGGCAGGATTCTTAGAACCTAATGAGTAAGTCATCCCTCTCCCCACCCGGGGAGAGGGGGACACTCAAAATTTATAAATCTATAACTAATGATGAAAGGAATGCTTTTATATGATGATGAGACGAGTAACCAGCACGTTAGAGGCTGTCAACAGCGGCATGAATTATGCGATGCTGCTCGAAAAAGCCGATGTCTATGATTGGAAAGACGGAAAGCGAGTTTCGGACACACCTATTGGCGTTCGCCTGACGCTGGCGCTTCCCGGCGCACGGATGCTCACGCTCCCAGTAAAATTCCCACTTGACCCTTTGCCTAAGCTCACAGACGAAAAGATAGAAGAAGCCACAGCGTCCTGTAATTTTTTGTTTGTACAAATTCCAGATTGTATTGTCACGCTCTACAACAAAGACAGCGGCATCGGAATGACGGCGACAGCAGAAACAGCGCAGATCGTGACGCTGAACAACAGCAAGTAATCAACTTATGAATCGAGAGGGGGCGGCGTTGTCGCCCCCTCCAAAGGAGGACAACAAAATGAACGAATTTTTTGAATTTGTCGCTTCACAAGGTGGTATCTTGGCTTTCACCTATAAAGCCATTTTCATTTTTCTGTGCATTTTCGTGGCTGTTGCGCTGCTGATTGCCCTTGTCCGGGAGATTCGCCGTCCATGGTATATCAGGCGCAAAGCTGACCGGGCTTTCCACTGTACGGGACTGTGCAATGCCGAGGGCGAATTTCCGACGCTGGTATCCGTACGGAGAGATAGCAACAAACGCCAAGGCAAAATACTTAAAATCAAGAATCAGGGTATCCCTATTCCTACATTTGATGCACACGTTGTCGGTTTAGAAGCATCTCTAAACGGCATCGTATATAGCATAGAGTACGGGAAGCGAAGCACTTACACGCTTTTATATTTCCTGCCCCGGCGTTATGTGCAGCCTACCATCATCAGCGTGGAGGACACAATGATTTGCCGTGAGCCAAATTGCTTGGTGGTCGGAAACACTGGCTCCGGCAAGAGTTATGCTCTGCTGACGATTCTCGGCGCTTATGCTCGGCAATTTCCCGATGTGTCTATTACTGTCTGCGACTACAAAAAGTCCAGTTTCACACAATTCGAGAATACCCCGAATTTCTACGGCTACGAAGCTGTCCCGGAGGGCATCAGAAGCGTTTACAAGGAATTTCAAGAACGGCTTGAAGCC
>JAAWQX010000032.1 GCA_022800755.1 Oscillospiraceae bacterium | reverse complement strand
ATTCTTGAATTTCCCGGCAGCGGCGGAACCGAAAGCGAGTGTAACGATCACGGCATACCCGACGCGAGGGGATTCGATGAGTGAGACACCGAACCACAAAGCAGGGATGGCGGTAGAACTGAAAAATGGCGAAGATGTAATTGGGACGTATACGACGGGCGCGCAGGGTCAGCTGCTCAGCGGCGGCAGCGCGGTCGGCGCGCTGAAGCTGGCGGCGGGAACGTACACGTGGACGGTAACGCCGACAGATGGCGTACCGAACAGCGGGACGTTCACGATTACGGAAGAGCAGGCAAGCGGGAGCGCAGCGGTAGCAGTGAAGGCTTATGCGCTGGGCAGCGGCGAAGCGTCCGAGCAGTATTATGACATGACGGTGACGGACCAGGATATGTCGGGCAAGCCGGTAGCGGACAACACGCAAGTGCGCGTGACGATCGACGGCGAGGAGCAGGTATGCGTGGTAAATAGCGGAAAGATTTCCGTAAAGACGCTGCCGAACAGCTCGGCGAAGGAGATCACAGTCAAAGCGGAAGGCTATAAGGACCATACGATGAGCGTAACATTCGACGCGGCGAGAGCGGCGGTGGTGGCGAACATCGCGCTGGAGCAGGTACGTACGAAAATTGAGTTGAACGTGCCGGTAACGGGCGACGATCCGGTGTATGTAGTGATCGACAAGCGGCCGGGCGGCACGGTGACGGATTCGATGGCGATGGAGCTGCCGAAGACCGTGCAGGCAGGCGCGGACGGGAAAGTGATAATCGAGCTGCCGGACGGCGATTACACGTATACGATCCAGACGCCGGGGACGGAAGACGTTGAAATGAACCTGGACGTGGACAATACGGGACTGCAAAACGGCGGCACAGTGACGGATAAAGTGACGATCACAGACCCGGAAGATCCGACGAAGAAGACTGAGATCGACGCGAGTGACGATACCGCGACCGCGAACAAGGGGCAGACAGTGACAGGCGATCAGAGTGCGGACGACGCGACGGCGGAGTTGCCGGCGATCGAGGACCGGCTGTACTCAGTGGTCGGCGAGTGGACCGAGACAGGAATGGACGTGAAAGTGTACCTGATGAACACGAGCGCGAGCACAGGTACCTTTGGGATGACGTTTGACCCCAGCGTGTTCAAGACGAATGATATTACAGTAAACCTGGTAGGAATCGAAGCGATCAAGCCAACGGCCGGCGGCGATTTGATGCTGGGGAGCACGGCGCTTGAGAACCCGATCAATGCGAATGGGAAGTACCTGCTGGCATGGCGAGCGAAGGACAATGTGCCTGTGGACGCGAGTGCGGGCAAGGTAGAGATTGCGAACTTCAAATTGGAGTACGCGGATGGCGTGACGAGAGAGAACGTCGAGAGCAAGGTAAGCGACACGACGCTGGACAGCCTGGCGTTCACGGCGAGTGCGTGGTACAACACGATCACGGCACACTTCGGCAGCGATGCGAAAGCCATGAAGGAGTTTGTGAGCAAGTACTGGCGTGCGACGGATGATGAAAACACAGCGCCCGTAACGGACGCGAACCGTCTGGAAGAGGAGAAAGCGCTGAATGGCGGCTTCTATCAGACCTACTCCAGCATCGACGCGGGCGACAGCCTGGCGGCGGCGCAGGATACACGGCAGCAATTTGTGTTCAACACCTTTGGCGGTGCGCAGAAACTGCAGTTTGTAGTAACAGACCCCAGCGGCAATCCGATTGAGGGAGCGACGGTCATAGTAACGGATGAGACCGGCAAGCAGATCGGCACGGGCATCACGGGCGCGGATGGCAAAACAGGCGTTCCGATTCCCGGCGATGTTGACGTGAAGTACACGGTCAGCGCGGATGGTTATAAAACCAGCGATGAAAAGACCGTACCGGTGGCAAATCAGGAGACAGAGCAGGAAGTGACCTTGATTCCGGAGATGAGCCACCCTGTGGAGATTCACCCGGATCAGACGAGCAAGGTACAGTTGATCGGCGGCGACGCATATAACGGTGCGGATTATCTGTTCACACTGGATGAGCAGCCGGGCTATACTTGGCCGAACGGCATGCCGGCAGGCAGTGACCTGGAGATCAAGTTGGTCACAGATACTGTTGATTTTGATGCCAGCACGACGACCTTTACGGCGACTTGGGACGGGAACCAGAACAAGTACGTGATTGCGGGCAACACGATCAACGCGACGGAAGGCAAGCTGGTCATTAAGATCAGCGATCCGACTAAGGTACCTGTAGTAGAGACGGATCCCGATGAGGCTTACACGGTGACGGTAACGTCCGGGGAGCATGGTAAGTTCAGCTATAACGCGGACGGAAACGGGAGCACATTTAACCCGAGCACAGGTACAACGGATTTGACAGGTACTGTAGTGGAGACGTTGACGGTTGGCACGGGTACGACTTCCGCGAAGTATAGCTTCAAGGGCGACGGTCCGATTGATACCGCGAACGAGACGCTGAAGAATGAAAGCAAGCCGTACCAGGCATGGGTAATTTACAGCATGAGCGTGAACGGCACGGAAGTGCCTTTGACGGACAAGGAAAAGATCGACGGCGTGGTTGATTACCAGATCAAGGGGATCGACCGGAACCAAGTGATTAATGTGACGTACGGAGAGGCGACGGTGGAAGGCGATGTGATCATCGATGATCCGAAGCCGGATCCCGCGAGCAAGGCGAACGTGACCGTGATTCTGAGCGATTACGGCAGCGCGCAGGTAAACAGCGACGGGGCGTGGGACGGTGCGAATACGAAGAATTACAGCATGGATCCCGGCACGTTTACGGCAGTGTTTACCGGCAAGCAGAATGTAGCGCAGCCAGCGGGCAGCAATCCGGCGAGTGTGAGCTATGAGGTGGACAGCGTGACAGTGAATGGCACGCAGGTGAATGTGGCAGGGAACAGCATGTGGACAGCAGGCGCGGACACCACCAGCGGCACGCTGGCATTCACGGCCAATGGCGGTGAGAACTACACGGTAGTGGTGACTTTCAAGCCGGTTGGCAAGGATCCGATCTTCGCGAAGCTGGAAGTGGTGAACCGCACGGGACACGGCGGCACGGTACCTACCGGCACGACGATCCAGAACGTGGGGCTGCCTGTGAATGTGGATATCGAGCCTGATTCCGGCTGGAAGATCGACGTGATCGACCTGACGGAGGTTGGCGGTACGCTGACGGATGTGACACCGGATACCACGGAGGTGCCGGGCTATGATCCGACTGCTGCTTATACCTACACCACGCCGAACCTGAAAGCGGGCGTGACGGTAGTGGGTGTGTCGTTCAAGAAGGACGCGACATACTACTTTGTGCAGATGGATGTAAAGTACGCGATCGTGAGCAACACGGGTATGCCGACCGCGGCGACCATTACGTTCACGGACACGGCTGACGGCAGCCAGATCGTCTATGGCCCGGAGCAGTTGGGGGCTTACCAGCTGCAGCGGCCCACCGGTGTGAATGAGCAGTATAAGCTGGAGATCCCCGCCGGCACGTATAACGTGACGGTGGCAAAGAAGGGCTATCTGACCTACAGCGTGAACGGCTTTACGATCACAGACGGCACACCTCCCACGGCCGGCAGCGGCAGCGTGAGTGCGGAAGTCAAGACGAATGTGGGTACAGACAGCGAGACGATCATTTACTTTGGCCAGAAGGACGGCGAAGCAGACACGGCCCGGAGAGCGGTTGCCATCGACTTGGGCGACGCGACCTGGGACGGAAACCTGGTGGCATTGGATGATATCGCGCAGGTAGCCAACGGCTTGCAGGCGAATCCGAGCGCGGGGCAGAAAAAGCGCGCGGACTTGGATGAAAGCGGCACAGTGGCAGTTGCGGATATGGGCTATGTCATCCAGAACTACGGCAAGCGGAGCACGAGCAAGAGCTACGTTGATTTCATGAGCTGAACAAAGCAATAGGAAGCCTGTTAGGGGCGGCTTCGGCCGTCCCTAATGGGGGGAAGAGAAGCAAAAGCATTGAGAACACGAAACCACCACATCTCCCGGAAGGAGAGCAGACTATGAAGAAGAGGATATCAAGCCTTCTGGTGACAGCGGTATTGTTGATGATGTTGGCGGTGCCGGCCTACGGAGCGATGGAAAGCGAGGTAGGCTACCGGGTGGACGGGGAGTATGAGGAAGCCACGAATACGCTGCGTGTAGACATTTATGTAACGGGCGCGCGGGTACTTGTGGGCCGGTTTGCGTTGGGGTTTGACGGGGAGCAGCTGCTCTTGCCGGAGACGACGCGGTACATGAGCGACACGATCACCCGGGGAGAAAGGGTAGAGCTGACAGGCGAGGGGAAAACGACACAGGAGTTATTTTCCCAAGAGAAAGGGCATGTGATGTTTGCGTGGTACGCGTACGGAGCGGCCCTGGATGCGACAAATGGAGAACACTTGCTCGGGACGGTGCGGTTTACGCTGAAACAGGGCGTAAGGGTAGACGACCTGAACAATTACACGCTGCATCTGTACAGCGTTGCGGACGGCTATCTGGGCTGGGACAGCAGCGCGTGGGTGCGGGAATACGGCCTGATCGATCATGGAAACTGTGTGCCGGGGATGTCCGGGTGCGAGGTACAGTTTACATATCCGAATTCCACACAGGAAGCGCCGGACCTGCGGAATTTGCAGATTGAAGTGCGGGATTCGGCGGGGACGACGCTGAAAGGCGGGAAGTTCCAGTTAGGCAGTGAACTCGTAGAAGCGGGTGCGGACGGGACAGCGAATTTTCAAGTACCGGCAGGAACGTATACCTTTATGGTGACAGTACCGGGGTATGAGGAACAGGCCGGGAGCGTTACGGTGACGGGCAGTTCGGCGTACCGCACGGTGCGGCTGCGGAGTATGCAGCAGCTGGTGGACCAGGTAGCGGCGGAACTGGAGATCGGGTATCAAGGCGATGACACGGCAGAGCATGTGACCCGGGATCTGATCCTCGCGGATACAGGAGAACAAAATACGACGATCACGTGGAGCAGCAGTGCGCCGCATTTGATCGGGCAGTATGGGAACGTGTTCCGCGCGACAAAAGGCGAGACTGTAAGGCTGACGGCGACGGTGAGCAAGGATGGCCGGAGTGCGGTCAAGGACTTCACCGTGTACCTCACAGCGAAGGATGTGCCGATGACGGAGCTGCCGGAGCTGCTTCCGGTGGAACCGGGCGGGGCTGACGGGGATATCGTTGAACCCACAGGACACTTTACAGACCTTGGGCCGGTAGGCTGGGCAGCGGAAGCGATTGAAGAGATGCACCGGCTGGGGATTATCAGCGGAACCAGCGATACGGAGTACTCGCCATTGGCGAGTGTGACCCGGGCGGATTTCATCACACTTCTGATGCGGATGTTCCAGCCGGAAGGAACACCGGGGCCAGGCTTCGAAGATGTTCCGGCGAGCGCATATTACCATGATCCGGTGACGCTGGCACAGGGCATGGGGATTGCGACGGGCTATTCGGAAACGAGTTTCGGCCCGAATGACCGGATCACGCGGCAGGACATGATCGTTCTGACGTACCGAGCGATGAAGCTGCTGGGCTACACGGTGGACGGCACCGGAGGCGCGGAGCGGCTGGCGGGCTTCCCGGACCGAGGCAGCGTATCGGCTTACGCGGTAGAAGCCATGGAAGGGATGCTGGCGGAAGGCTACATCAATGGCAGGGGCGATACACTGGCGCCGCTGGGTACGACGAACCGGGCGGAAGCGGCGGTGTTCCTGTACCAGATTTATAAAGCGGTGTTAGGGGGCGCGGGTAGATGAGAAATATCTGGAAACGACTCGTGCCGCTGATGCTTGCGGTTGTGATGGTATTGGGGGTTACACCGAACACGAACGGCGTGGAGGAGCACCTTTGCAGATATGAATATGTGCTGTATGCCACGCAGGATGGCGTATCGGACGGGACCGCGAAGCTGGAGCTGTACATTCTGGCGGAGCGGTCGGATGGACTGACAGGGGAACCGGACGAAGCGCCGGGACCACTGCTGGACGCGGGTGCGTTTGGCCTGCGGTTTCCGGAATGGCTGGATGGGTTTGTGCGTTTCCAGCCGGCGGAGTATATGACGCTTCAGCAGATCGTACCGGAACAGCGGTATCCCTATCCGCCGAACGAAGTGGAAGTAAAAGGGAAGGGCTACCATGCGTTCAACTGGTTTGGACGGATGTCAGACGGCCCCCAGGGAACGATCCCGAAAGGGCAGGGCTGGTCGCACAGTATCCAGATCGGTGGTTATTGCATGAAGCTTGGCGTATATACGCTGGACTTGAAAGGTGCGTCGGCCCCGGAAGAGGGGAGCGGCGCGACCTGGAAGCTGCCCTATAAAAGCGATGTGGGCCAACTGGATTGGCTGACGGTAAAGGAAGCGGTCGCAGTGGAAGTGGGAGACACGGAAGCGGATGGGGGAGATGCCTTGAACCGCACCTTGTGGAATCCGGAGACGAAGCTGTATCAGGGGTACTACGAGGACCCCGACGCGGACACGGAGGAAGGCGCGCCGCCGGTACAGACGGACATCGGCTTCCGCTTTGACCCGCCGAAGCCGTGGCCATCGGCGAACGCATCGCTGACACTGGTGACCTATGATCCGAAGAAGGACGTGGAGATTGCGCTATATGCCTGGGACGAAGAGGCCCAGGGCTACAAAACGGATGCGGCATATACGCTGACCGTACCGGGGGAAAGCAGTGGAACGGATGTCTGCAAGCAGACGATTGGGTTCCACGAGGCGGTATTCAAGGCCGCGTCGGGCAATGATATTCCGGGTACGGATCTGCTGTCAGGCAAATATCAAATGGTGATCCGAAAGCAGTCCCATGTAGGGGCGTACCTGATGGGTGTGACAGTGAGCCGGGATGGAACGGAGACAAAGCTGTTCCCGCAGCTGGATGGCCGGACGCTGACACTTCCCTGCGGGGATGTGACAGGGGACGGGAAGATCCGTCAGGGGGACCGGGCGCAGCTGATGCAGCCGGGCAGGTATATGAAGTCGGTGGACGAGAAGAACCTGTACGACCTGAACGGAGACAGACGGGTGGACCAAAAGGATCTGGCGATCCTGACGGCACCGGAGAATTATGGAAAGAACAATTTCAGCATTGGATTTACAGAAACTACGAACGTGGGAGAAACGGTATATGAGAAATAGAAGGATCATCGCAATGCTCATGACCGTGATGCTGCTGGCGGGGAGTATCCAGTTTTTAAATATGGGCGCGCGGGCAGCTGAAGAGACCGTACCGGAAGTGATTATTTCCGGGGTAAAAGTGACAGAAAACGGCGAGGCGACAGGTGCGCTGACAGGCTATCTGGAAGTGAGTGTGCATGTACACGCGAAAGGGTTCCAGACCGTAGGTGCGGTATTGTCCTACGATAAGACAGTACTGACGCCGGTGGATTGGAGCACGGCGGGTACGCCTGTGGCGCTGAAGCCGAATTCCCTGTGGACGACGGTGGTACCAACCAAGGGCGCGGACAATTTCTCCGGCAAGCCGGCGCTGGCCAGCCAGCCGGAGGCCGGGAGTACGCCGGAACCTCCGGAAGAGGCCGTATCCGATGAAAGCGGCCTGGAAGGGCCCGGCGGCACGAGCGAAGAGGGCCGCGGTTATTTGTACCTTGGCGCGGAGAGCCTGCAATATCAGGACCTGCCGGCAGAGGAGGATACCCGTCTGGTGACGGTCCGGTTCCGGATCGAGAAAGATGGAGACAACTACAAAGAAGTGACTGTTGCTGATGCTGCGGACTTGACGAACAATGAAGGCGCGACGCTGTGCCTGGCACCGGCGGCTGTTGCGGAGCAGGCGGTACCGGGCGCGCAGGTGCAATTGACCTGCGGTGAGGAAGCCGACGGCCCGGCGGACGACGAGCTGAATACGGATATGCTGAATAACCGGGTCCTGAAATACTATGCCTGGCGCTCTACGGGCGGTTATGAGGACAACGGCGAAACGGAATGCGCAGTTTCGTTCCGTCTTGGCACCGGACCGAGCATCAACACAGGAAGCAGTGAACCGATAGGCGGCGGTGGGAACGCCATTACCTTCTTCGATTGGGATGGGCGAGCGATCGACGCGGTCTCGGCAGAGGCGGATACTGCGGCGCAGGTGGTTGCGGGCTGGGAAAACCTGCACAGAGAGCGCCTGAGCAAGCCGGGGTATGCGTTTGACCGGTGGCTGGTGGTGTATGAAAACAACGACGGCAACGGTTTACGGACTGTGGGCGGTACGTTTACGTCGAATAACGCGAAGCTGGATATGACGGACCCGGTCGTACAGCAGGACGCGGCGGACCTGAGCAATTTGTTCAAGAACGGGACGTCCGTTTTCTTACAGGCCGCGTATTACGCGACAGAAGAGGTAAACCAGGGCGAAGGCGTCGATACGTCATTGGTAAGCAGCAAGACCTACTATACGTTTGGCGATCCAACATTTTACCAGTACGGCGGTGTGGACAGTGCCAACGGACAATATGCGGTGCGGTACACAGTGGAACGGGCGAGCGCCGTTCGCGCGCGTGAGCCGGTGGTCATTGCGAAGGTATATGTGGGCAGTGGAAGCAATACGCAGTATTTGACGGTAAAGGTAGACCTGGAGAATACGGACAGCACGAACTTTGAAGTGGTCGTACCAAAAGCGACGACGAGCATCCAATGCCAGATACTGGACGCCTACGGAGCCAGCGCGTGGATATTTGGTACAGCCCGAAACGACTGGACAAATGACGGCAACACGAAGATCGTGAAGAACGGCGCGTTTGACCGGCTGATGGATGAGGCGGTGGCAGCGGCGGCGAATGCCGGGCATGTATGGAACGCGGAGATTAACACCCAGTGCTTTATGGACGCGGGCTATACCGGTGTAAATAACAGCACGAAGCTGAATGACGCACAGCAGAAGCTGACCGCGGCGGTAATCAGCAACGGCGGGAAAAAGCTGACGGATGCGCAGGCGAACGCGGCATTGAGCGGATATGGCAGTTTTGTCCGAGTGACAACGTAAAGGAGGCACAGGATATGAAGAAACGACTGATATCCCTGGGCTTGACGTTGGCACTGGTTTTGGGGTTATTGCCATATGCGGTTCTGGGGGCAGCGGTGACAAGCGATGTGGACCCGGGCTACAATACGGCGTCAGGGACGGCATCGGAAAGCGCGCTGTTTTCCACGGCATATGTACGCAACAAAGGTGCGGGCAGCGGCGGTAATGGAACCGCGAAAAATATTGAAGTGGTAGTAAACCTCAAAAGCGGCGGTGAAGCGACACAGCTGGTATACGCAGTGGTGATGCTGGCGAAGAACTTTGATGATACGTACGCGGCAAACGTGGCGAACATCAACAACACTACCTATGCGACGCTGTCGGCCACGGCGGTCTCCCCAAACTACTACGCGATGAGTGCGAGAGCAAAGGGGACAGGGGGTACGGTAACGCTTCCGTTGGTGCCGGCGAGTGCGGCGAATGCCAGCACGATGCAGGGCGGCGGTACGGTAGCGAATAAAGTCATGCAGGGATCTCCGGTGACCGGGAAATATTATCATGAGGAATACGTCCTTGTTGTGTTTGCCCATGACGCGGACGGACACGCTGAACGGTACTACATAGACCGGTTTTACCTGGACTCAGAGGGGTATGTACTGACGCCGTCGTACATGATCCGGTATAACGGCAATGTGAACAAAGGGATTGTGGACAACACCTATGACGGTTCGTACAGCGCGGCAAACGTCCCGGGCAGCCAGATCCAGCGTGGGAGTTTTAACTCCGCCGATCTGACCGCACATAGCGCGCCGGGGAGCGCTACGCTGAGCAACAATACGCCCACAAGAATCGGGTATATTTTCCAGGGCTGGACAGATAAAGCGGATTTTCGGTTTTTAAATCCGGATGAGGACGCTTCCGCGGCTGTGACAGCGGCGGGCGGAAAGTTCTGGGAGAAAGGCGCGAGTTATGCGCAGCCGAGTAAACTGTACACAGTTTATGACCTGTATGCGGTATGGAAACAGGTGCCGGTGGCGTTTGACAAAGCGGCTGCATCGGATGTGACGCTGGACGGCGTACAATACAAAGGGGTGCATTGGAGTGCAAAGACGCCCCAGGTAGGCGTGGCGTTTGATACCGGCAATATTACATTGGGAACGCCGAACAGCCAGACGGCGGAGCCGCAAGGCTGGAAGTACCTGAAAGTCGACGTCTACGAAAGAGATCCAAAGACCGGTACAGACACGAAAGTCGGTTCGACCGCGTATTACAGCGGAAGTCAGAAGAACAATGTGGCGAACCGTTCTGCAACGACCAAATACGGGCTGACGATCTCACCGGTGGTTACAAACAATAAGCATTACCAGTGGAAGATTTCCGGTACGCCGACGGACCACAGCAGTGGGAATCAGGTTTACCTGAAGATCAGCGTCATGGACGGGTCGAACAAGACCGAGGATACGATCGTCTACTGGTTCGATGAAGTGAAGAAAGGTGCGCAGCCGATCCCAACGGCGGACGTAAACACCGGGCTGCAAAGTCAGATAAAAACCACAGGTGAAGACGGCGCAGCTTTGGAGAACCCAGATGGCCAGATCTTTGGCTTCTATTCCGCCGGGGCGGTTCTGAATCCTGACGAAGGGTACACCGCGAACAAAGAAGGAACGGGCACCATGACGAACTGGTACCTGAACATGGGTATGGTGTTTGAGTACCTGCCGCACAAGATCAAGGATGAAGACGGCGTCCTGCAGGAGGTCACGGACAACAAGGGATGGCGCGAAGTGCCGTTCCCGGAAAGCTGGTATACGAGCCTCAGCGAGGCGGATAAAGCGGACCTCACTGCATCAATGGCATCCGGAGCGACCAAGAGGATCGTATCTGAAAAAGACGCAAAAGCGTTAAAAGCGAGCATCACGGCGTCCGAGGGAGAGGCCTGGCCGGCGAGTTATGGCTACATCACCTTTGATGAAGGACTGCCGGTGATCCACGGGCTGCATGAGGACGACGTATATTGGGTGCGCTTCCGAGCGAACGACCAGTATGAGGTGTCCAAGGAACGTGAGATTGCCATCGGCGGGGCAGTGTCGGGCGGAGGCGGAGAGACGCCGGTAGCGTCTGGCGGCCTTGCGGTGAACCTGGCGGGCGGCAGCGAGGAAAAAGACCCCAGCGGTTACAGCGATCTGAAGACCGCGGCGAAGAACCTTGGCGCGGGGGAGGAGCTGGACCTGAATGTCTACGATTTCGAGCCTACCCGTGACGGCAGCGCGTTCCTGGGCTGGACGCTGGGCGAGCGCGACACGGATGGGAATCTGATCCTTTACCGCGCCGACGAACCCGAGACCATTACGGTCACTTGGGTGGATCATGATGGGACGGTTATAGTCGAGGCGATTACGGTCAAGGTAGGGGACCCGCTTCCGGGGCATCCGGCGGAGAACCCCACACGGGAAGGCTACACGTTCGACCAGTGGGTGCGAAGCGAGGACGGGGAAGGGAACGTGACGTTCACAGCGACGTACACGGAAGTAATGGAACCGGAACCCACGCCTACGCCGACGCCTGATCCTGAGTCCCCGGCGGCGAGAGATGGGGAAGGCGACGGCGAGGTAACCGACCCGGGAGAGGGCGACGGAGAAGGGGAAGAACCACCGCCGGTAACGCCGACGCCGCCTGTGGGGACGGCAGCGATTTGGGTAGATGGACTGACAGGCGAGACGATTTTGGAAGGGACGACGGAAACGGAAGCGCCCAAGAAGCCGTTCCACAGCTGCTACACAGCGGCGGAAGAGTGGACGGAGGTTACGGGCGAAGACGGAACGGTGACGTACACCATTTCCTACACCCGCAACACCAAGGTCCCCATGCCCGAGACGACCCCCGCCTCCCTCGCCGCCGTTTGGCAGGGCGG
>JAAWQX010000011.1 GCA_022800755.1 Oscillospiraceae bacterium | reverse complement strand
TTCACAGACGTGACCGCGGGCCAGTGGTTCTTCGCCCAGGTGATGGAAGCGACGGTAAACCACGTCACTGCACACTTCCATACTGACAAGTAAGACAACCCAAAAGAAAAACCTCCCCATCCGGGGAGGTTTTTCCATTTTCCGCATTGAACGGCCGTCCGATTTATGCTATAATACCCAAAAACCTTTGGGAGCGGCCTATGGAACGATTTGAACAAATGAAAGCAGCCTGCGCGGAGCGCTTCGGCGCGGACCGGGTGCAGGAACTGGCGGAAAATCAACTGGAGATCGCGGTAGTGAACGACGCGGGCGAGGCGATGTTTCCGGTGTACGCAGGCTTCCACACGGAACAGGACGTGGAGCTGTCCGCCATTTTATTCCAGGTGCCGGAGGCGGACGCGGACGCGTTCATGGCCCAGTGCAACCGCCTGAACACGCAGTACCCCTGGGTGAAGTTTTACGTAGATTCCGGCTATTTCTGCGCGGGCATGGACCTTCTGCTGTACACCGGGGACCTGGAGGACGTCATGAGTATGCTCACGGCGCTTTTGCAGGTGATCTGCGTGAATTTGCCGGGCTTGCTGGGCTGAGGAGGTGCGGATATGGTATTGTATTTGAGCGACATATTGAACGAGTGCCTGTTCCGTGGCTTCACGGCGTACGAGACCCACGGAGAGACGATGATGACCCTCACAGTGCCGGACGAGCAGTTCCCGGACAACATCCTGCCGGTGCTGGTAGAGTTCCAGGGGGAAATGCTGTCCGCCAGCGCCGTGGTGGTAGAGATAGGGGAATCCGCGTATCTCCCGGCGGTGTGGCTGTGCAACCGGCTGAACGCGAGCACCCGGTGGTACAAGCACTTTGTGCAGGAACTGGAAAACGGGAGTTTCCAAGTCTGCATAGCCCGGGACTGGGTCCTGAAAGAATTCCCAGCGCGGGTGTGCTTTGACCAGCTGATCGAATTCTGCCGCCACGTGTACCGGGTAGAAACGGAACTCATGACAGAAGAATAAAGAAACGGGCGGGAAATTCCCGTCCGTTCTTCGCGTTATTCCGAGAGCGTAACGTCCAGCAATACCGGGTTGTGGTCGGTATAGCCAAACGCGGCGTCCTTAGTCTCCACGCTGTTGAGCTGCACATTGGGGGACAAAATAAACCCGTCAATGACGTAAAACTGCGTATTCTGACTGGCGGCGTCATAGGGTTCATTGAGCAGCCGGCAGCTTGGCGTGGACAAATCATAAGCGAATTGCCAGCCCTCTGGCAGGATATCCTCTTCCAGCACGCCGGGGGTCCAGAGTTCCGGACTCTTGACAGGGAACGCCTCCAGCGCGCCGGGGAAGGTCTGATTGAAATCGCCCCCGGCGATGACGTAATTGCCCTTTTCGTACTCCGACGTGAGGAATTTCATGAGCATTTTGGTCTGTGCGGTCTTACCATCGCCGTCGTCATAGGCTTCCAGATGGAGGTTCACCAGCACCAACTGCCGGTCGGAATCCTCCAGCGGCACATAACCGACCAGCAAACAGCGCTTAAGATTCGCCGTAGACACGGGCCAGGAGAACGGGCACGGCAACGCAATGCGCTCCGCCTTTTCCATGAAAAAGCTGCTCAAAGTCTGCACCCCACTATGTACTTTCCCGATAGGCGGCCAGGGATACGGGACAAACGGGCAGGAGTAGTTCAGCGCGTGGGCGCTGAAATAACCTTCCCGATTTCCCGCGTTGATATATTGCCAATACAAACGGGTGAAATCTTTACTACCACTGCGGGAGGAGTTTGTGTCCACTTCCTGCAAAAAATACACGTCCGCGGCTTCCGCACGAAGCCGGGCGGCGATGCCATGGGTATTTTTCTCCAAATCGGAAGTGGAGGGGGCCACGCCTGTGCCGCCGTCCATGAAAAAGTCGGCTTCCTTTCCCAATCCGCCGTAGCCGGTATTCAGGGACAAAACAGTCAGGCTGTCACCCACGGAAAGGGGCGTTCCCTCCGCGTAAATTTCGTTTACGCCGGGACAAACATCGCCCACTTCCACTTCCTCTACCGCTGCCGGTTTATACTCCGCTATCGTCAGCCAGAGGAGCAGGGCGATTGCACACAGCAGTACAACTCCGATGCAAATCCCGGTCCATTTTAAGCACTTTTTGGCCATATTTGCACTCCTTTTTTACCTTAAATCTTCGATTTCGCACACAGTAATGACCCCGTCTTGCACCCGGAAACGCACGTCAAAGTGCAAATAGTTGAACCCGTACACCCGCTCCGGGTCGTCCTGATAGGACGGCCGGGGGTCCTGCCGCAGGATGCCGAACAGTGCCTCCTGTTTTGCCACCGGGATCATAGAAAGCCACGGTTCCGGGAACACGACTTCCAAGCCATAATCCACAAAGTCGTCCGCGAAGCCGCCCACGGCATCGGGGTGACTGTCTGAGGATGGGAGATAGGGTTTTACGTCGTAAATGGGGGTCCCGTTCATCAAATCTGCCCCGGTGACATACAGCACCGGGCCAAGCTTTTCGTCTAACTCCAGCCGTTCGAGCCGTACCGACGATAGGCCCAAGGCGTTGGGGCGGTAGGGCGAGCGGGTGGCGAATACGCCCATGCGCTTGTTCCCGCCCAGGCGGGGCGGCTTTACGGTGGATGCCCAGGTGTCCCGCTTGTTTTCCGAAAAGCCCCAGATCAGCCATAAATGGGAATAGCCCTCAAGCCCGCGAAAGGCGACGGGGTCCCGGTATCGGGGCAAAAACACGATTCTGCCCTCCAGCCCCGGCACCAGCCCCGACTGCCGGGGGATGCCGAATTTTGTGGGCAGGTCGGTCTCAATATGGGCGATGGGGACGATGGTATAGCACTCATCAGACGGCATTTGTACACACCTCGGCTTTGATCTTGCCTCTATTTTACCGGGAATCTGCCGTTCAGGCAATGTTTTTTTCGGGAATTTACAATTTATTCCTATATTGGCAATCAAATGTGATACAATAAAGACATCAGTATAAAGAACGGAGAGAACTATGAAATTAGAACGGAAACCTGTGCGGGGCGCGGTGGTGGCCAGTCTGGTGACTTTGCTGCTGGGCTTTTTGTACTTTTACTTCACCTTGCCCGCCATCAATATCCATAATCTGGATGCTTATATTTTTGTGGGGATCCTGCTGATCGTCTGGTGCAGCCTGTACGCAATGTTCTCACAC
This sequence comes from Oscillospiraceae bacterium, assembly GCA_022800755.1. Lineage (GTDB taxonomy): Bacteria > Bacillota > Clostridia > Oscillospirales > Oscillospiraceae > HGM13010. Next base: position 60,687 of record JAAWQX010000011.1, on the reverse strand, counting down.
AGCGTCAAGCGGACCGGGGAGAAAACGCCGAAAGACTTTCTGGATGTGGACGAAAACGGCAATGTGGTGCGCAAACGCTATCAAAACAAAACCGGTAAGCTGGCGATCTTTTCCATGAAGATCCCCCTGGCTATCTTGTGCGTGATGCTCGCGGTGGTGGTCATCGGCATCGTTGCCGGGCTGCCCATTTTCCGGGCGAAGGCGTACAGCAACCTGCTCAACGCGGAAGCAAGCGACTTTACCGCGGATATCGCGGAGATTTCCTACAGCCAGATCCCCATGCTGGATAAGGACGCGGCCCAGGTATTGGCGGACCGGAAGCTGGGCGAACTGTCCGATTTGGTCAGCCAGTTCGAGGTGACCAACGGCACCACCCAGATTAATTACCAAAACCAGCCTGTTCGGGTGACTTACCTCAATTACGGGGATGCGTTTAAATGGCTGGGGAATGTGTCCAAGGGCATCCCGGCGTATATCATCATCGATATGGTCAGCCAGGAGGTCACGGTGCAGCGGCTGGAAAACGGCATCCGCTATTCGCCGTCGGAATACTTCTTCCGGGATATCAACCGGCATCTGCGGTTCCAGTATCCCACCAAGATGTTCAGCGATGTGAATTTTGAAATTGACGACAGCGGCAATCCCTGGTGGGTAGCGACGGTTATCACCAAGACCATCGGGCTGTTCGGCGGCGAGGATGTGGTCGGCGCGGTGCTGGTGGACGCGGTCACCGGGGAGAGCACCTATTATGACGTGGCGGATGTGCCGGAATGGGTAGACCGGGTGTATACTGCGGAGCTTTTGATGCAGCAGTATGACTACTACGGCTCCTACCACAACGGATTTATCAATTCGATTTTCGGCCAGCGGGATGTGACGATGACTACCCGAGGGTACAACTATATTGCCTTGAACGATGACGTTTGGATGTATACCGGCGTGACGTCTGTGACCGGGGATGAGTCCAATGTGGGTTTTTTGCTGGTCAACCAACGCACGAAGGACGCCAAGTTCTATGCCATCGCCGGGGCGGAGGAATACTCCGCCATGAGCAGCGCCCAGGGCGCGGTGCAGCAGTTCGGCTATCAGGCGACCTTCCCGCTGCTGCTGAATATTTCCGGGCAGCCGACCTATTTTATGGCGCTGAAGGACGCGTCCCAGCTGGTGAAGATGTACGCCATGGTGAATGTCCAGCAGTATCAGGTGGTGGCGACGGGGACGACTTTGGCCCAGTGTGAGAAGAATTATCTGGAATTGCTGAGCCAGAATCAAATCTATGTGGCACCGGGGGTGACCGGGGAGGAATTTACCGGGACCATCGCGGATATCCGCAGCGCGGTTATGGATGGGAATACCCATTATTATATCCGGCTGGAGGGCAATACCTGGTATTTCACCATCAGCGTGTCTGACGCGCCGCTGTGCGCCATTTTGAATGTGGGCGACCGGGTGCGGCTGGAAGGCGCCAGCACCGACGGTGAGCTGCGCAGCGCGTATACTGTGGAGCGGGCGGAGTAAAACGGAAATTTGACAGAGTAAAATCAGGGCAGGCGCGGAAAAATCCGCGCCTGTTTTTTCAACCTTACAAAAAACTTACACTTAGGCGGCGCACCTTGTAATTGGCGGATATTGTGCTAATATAACCATACAAAATCAAATGCAAGGAGCGAAGTGCTATGAAGTGGATTTGGAAACGGGGGACAGCGCTGCTGACGGCTGTGGCCCTGGTGCTGAGCCTTATGCCGGCGGCGCTGGCGGCGGAGGATATCCTGACCAGGGGAGAGGCCGCGGATTTGCTGGTCATCGCGGCAGATGATTACAATTTGGAAGCCCGGCGGTCGGACATCATCAAGGGATATCCCGGCGGAAATCTGGAGGAAGATGCGGCAATCACCCGGGTGCAGGCTTTGGTAATGGTAGCCCGGGCGTTTGGCCCGCTGCCCGCACCGGTGGGAGACAGTGCCCGAAGCGCTTGCCCGGTACGGCATTTTGCGGATATTCCGGCGTGGGCGGAAGCAGAGTTGGACGATATCCTGAACGCGGGCATTGTTGAGGGAATCTCGGACACGGAGCTTGCGTCGAATGAGACCGTTACGAAAGCAGCGTTTATGCAGCTGATCCGCCGGGTATATACGCTGCTGGGGACGAATCTGCGAGATGATTTTTATGCCGGAGTGAACAAAGCGTGGTTGGACGCATCCGAACTTTTGCCGACGCAGGCGCGGACCGGCGGAATCTTCGATCTTTTGACTGTGGTGGACGATCAAATCGCCGCGCTGATCCATGACTGTGCGAAAAATACCGTTGCGGAGGGGGCGCCGGAAGCAAAAATCGCCGCGCTGTATGAGACCGCCCTGGATACGGAAGGCATTGAGCGGCAGGGGATCCGACCGCTCCAGCCCTATCTGGATGAGATCGCGCGGGCGGAGACGGTCGGCGCGCTGATGGAAGTGCAAAACAGGATGACCCGGGAGCTTTGCCTGTCGCCGCTGATGCAATATGGACTGGGCGTAGACGTGACGGATTCTAACCGGCGGGTGGTGACGTTTTCCACATTTGCGCCCAGTATGGATCAGGGATTTTATCAGCAGGAAGGCGAAATGAAGGATGCGTATCTGGACTTTTTAGCCGCAATGCTCCGGGCCGCGGGGTTCGGTGAGCCGCAGGCGCGGGACTGGGCGGAGCGCTATTATCAAGCGGAAGCGGACTTGTCGGCCTGCATGATGGACCGCCAGGCGCAGCTGGGAACGGACGCGCAAAATCACCGGTACACCCCGGTGCAGCTGCAGGAGAAGTTCCCCAATGTGGATATGCAGTCGGTGTTCGCGGCCAGCGGGTTTCGTCCCGCGGATGAGATCGTTGTGGCGGACGATGGCCTGCTGAACGCGGCCGCCGGGTACTTTGACCAGGCGCACCTTGAAACCCTTAAGGCTGAACTGACGTTGGGGATGCTTTCTTCCATGGGGCATTATTTGAGCAGCGCGTTTTCGGACGCTTCCGCGGCGTTTGTGCAAAAATATTTTGGGATCGCGCCGGAGACGGACCCGGACAAAAATGCTGTGTCGATGGTGAAAATCATGCTGTCCGAGGAAATCGAGAAAAGTTATGTAAGCCATTATTGCCCGCCGGAAGTGAAAACGGATATTGAACAAATGGTAGAAGAAATCAAGGCGGTCTATGCTAGGCGGCTCCGCGCGCTGGATTGGCTGGGCAGCGAGACAAAATCCAAGGCGCTCGCCAAATTGGACACACTGCGGGTCCGTGTGGGATACCCGGATGAATGGAGCAACGCGCTGGAAGGGCTTGAGATCCGCCCGGCCGCCCAGGGCGGGACGCTGTTTGAGAATGTGATCGCGGTTCGTCAGGCGGCACAGCGGCAGCGGTTGTTATTACAGGGCGAGCCTGTGGATAAAGACCGCTGGGATTGTCCGGCGTACACGGTGAACGCCTACTATGACAGCGCCAGCAACAGCATTACGCTGCCGGCGGGTATCTTACAGCCGCCCGTGTATGACGTGAATGCAGGAAGAGAAGAAAATCTGGGGACCATCGGGTTTATCATCGCACATGAGATCACCCATGCGTTTGATAATAATGGAGCAAAATTTGATGAGAACGGCAATGCTGTGGATTGGTGGACGCCGGCGGACTACGCGGCGTTCCAGGAACGATGCAAAGCGGTGATAGACTGGTACGACGGATGGGAATCCGCGCCGGGGATCGCCTGTGACGGAGCGATGTGTATTTCTGAAAATGTAGCCGACCTGGGCGCGGTGTCCTGCATTACGGAGGTTGCGTCGGGGTGGACAGACCCGGACTATGCGCTGCTGTATAAGAGCGTGGCCCGGGGCTGGCGGAGCACTTCCAGCAGGGAATATCAAGCCTATATGGCGATTGGAGATGTCCATGCGGCGGAAAAACTGCGGGTCAACCGGACCTTGCAGACGGTGGACCAATTTTATGAGACCTTCCACATTAAGGTGGGGGACGGTATGTGGACTGAGCCTGCGGAGCGGGTGTCAATATGGTAAAAAAAGACCGGAGCATTTGCTCCGGTCTTTTTTAGGTGCCTTGGGACAGGGCCAGGTCGTACAGTTCATTTTTGGAAAAGCCGGTGTCTGACGCGGCGAGTTTGCAGGCTTCTTTCAGGGCGCGGCCTTCGGCACGGTAGGCGGCTACGATGGATAGGGCCTGCTCCGGGGTCATTTCTGGGGCGCTTTGCTCCGGGGCGCCGCCGACCACCAGGACGAATTCGCCTTTGGGTGGGGTCTGCTGGAAGTGTGTGATTGCGCCGGACAGGGTCGTGCGGAGGGTCTGTTCGTGGAGTTTGGTCAGCTCCCGGCACACGGCGATGGGGCGGTCGCCCCAGGCGGCGTACATGTCTTCCAAGGTGCGCAGAAGTTTGTGGGGGGCTTCGTAGAAGATCATGGTGCGGCGCTCTCCGGCGAGGCTTTCCAGGTGCTCCGCGCGGCTTTTTTTGTTGACGGACAGGAAGCCCTCAAAGCAGAAGCGGCCCGTGGGCAGGCCCGACAGGGCCAGGGCCGATACCACCGCGCTGGGGCCGGGGATGACGAATACGTCGATCTGGTGGCGGGCGCACATGGCGACGATGTCCTCGCCGGGGTCGCTGATGGCGGGCATCCCCGCGTCTGTGACCAGGGCGCAGGTCTCGCCGTCCAGGATGCGGGACAAGATCTTGTCGCCGCTGGCGAATTTGTTGTGCTCGTAGTAGCTGACCATGGGCTTGCGGATGTCGAAATGGTTCAGCAGTTTTAGTGTCACCCGGGTGTCCTCCGCGGCGATGAAGTCGGCGGCGCGCAGGGCCTCCACGCCCCGGGGGGAGAAGTCCCCCAGGTTTCCGATGGGGGTGCCTACCAAGTATAATGCTCCGCTCATATGCGTTCTCCTCTGTGATAGATTCGCCGAATCTCCGGGGTGTCTAACCCGTCGGCGTTGGCTAAAATCAGCGGCGGGAGGACGGATAGGCCCGGGTTTCCGCCCCGGCGGGCTTCTGCCAGGACCAGGTTCGGCGGGGTGTGGGGCTGATATTGTACCATCCGCAGGCGTTTGGGCTCTAAACCGTGTCTTGTCAGCGTGCAAAACAGCTCGCTCAGGCGCTCGGGGCGGTGGACCAGGGTGAACAGGCCGCCCCAGCGGGTGAGATAGGCCGCGGCTTGGCATAGCTCGTCCAGGGTGCAGTTGCGCTCGTCCCGGGCAGCGGCCCGGGCGTCGTTGGGGGCGGAATATCCGCTGCCGGCGGCGAAATAGGGGGGATTGGACACCACCAGGTCAAACGCTCCGGCGGGGTACAGCGCGCGGTGTTCCCGCAGGTCCCCGGTGAGGATGCCGGAGGGGTCATGGCCGTTGGCGGACAGGTTTTTTCGGCAGATAGCAGCGCTGTCCGGTAAAATCTCGACGCCGCACAGGCGGGCGCCCGGGGCTTTTTCCGCCAGGAGGACTGTCAGCACGCCCGCGCCGCAGCCCAGGTCCAGAATTTGTTTTGCCCGGGCGGTGTTGGCGAAATCTGCCAGCAATACGGAATCCGTGCCCAGGGGGAAGGCGTCCGGGGCTTGCAGGAAGCGCGGGCCGCCGGGCCAGAGTTCGTCAAACATGGCGGCTCCTTTCTGTGTGTTGGTTCGATTTTTTGTATTCTACCATACAAAATGGAAAATTGCTACGCTATCGCCCGGTTTCGTGCATTTTATTTGAAAAGTTGTGACATAATCAGTCTGTATTATTTTCTGAAGGGGTTTTCCAATGAAAAATTCCGACCAATTTACAGACCGGGCCCAGTCGGCCATTGAGCGGGCACGGCTCGCGGCTACGGATTTGGGCCATAGTTATGTGGGGACTGAGCATATCCTCATCGGCATCGCCGCCGAGGGAGACGGGCTGGGGGCGAAAATCCTGCGGGACAACGGCTTTGACGCGGAAAAGCTCGCCCAGACCGTGGAGCATATCGCCGGACGGGGAGACCCGGGGGTGCCGTCCCAGGGATTGTCTCCCCGTGCGCGGCAGGTGATGCGGCTGGCGGGGGAGGACGCCCGTCGGCTGGGGCACAGCTATGTGGGCACAGAGCATATCCTCATGGGCATCCTCCGGGAACCGGACTGCGCCGGGGCCCAGACCTTGACTGCCCTGGGCGGCGACCTGAACAAGCTGTACACGGACATCATGTGCGTGTTTGACAGCCGGGAGTACAAGCCCCGGTCTACGGTGCCCCGGCCTACGCCCCGGAAAAGCGACACCAAGACCCTGGACCAGTTCGGCCGGGACCTGACGGAAGCCGCCCGGTTGGGCCGCATCGACCCGGTGATCGGGCGGGATACGGAAATTCGGCGGGTATTACAGATTTTGTCCCGGCGTACGAAAAACAACCCCGCGCTCATCGGCGAGCCGGGGGTGGGGAAGACCGCCATCGCGGAGGGTATCGCCCGGCAGCTTGCTACGGGGAATGTGCCGGAGGGGCTGCGGAATAAGCGGCTGGTGTCTCTGGATCTGACCTCCATGGTGGCTGGGACGAAGTACCGGGGGGATTTCGAGGACCGGGTGAAGGCCGTGCTCCGGGAAGTGAACCGGGCGGGGGATGTGATCTTGTTCATCGATGAACTGCATTCCCTCATCGGAGCGGGGAGCGCCGAGGGCGCCATCGACGCGGCGAATATCATCAAGCCCGCCCTGGGCCGGGGGGAAATTCAGATCATCGGCGCGACCACCAGCGAGGAGTACCGCAAATACATTGAAAAGGACGCGGCGCTGGAGCGGCGCTTCCAGCCGGTGCAGGTGTCGGAACCCAGCGAGGAAGACGCGGAGGCGATCCTCCGGGGGCTGCGGGAGAAGTACGAGGGGCACCACCGGCTGAAGATCAGCGACGAGGCCATCCGGGCGGCGGTGAGCATGTCTGTGCGGTATATCTCCGGGCGGTTTTTGCCGGATAAGGCCATCGACCTGATGGACGAGGCCTGCTCCCGGGTGCGCATGGAGGGTGCCGCCGAGCCGCCGGAACTGTGCGAACTGCGGGCGAACCTCAAGCAGCTGACCCAGGATAAGGACAAGGCTGTGCGGGATCAGGATTTTGAACTGGCCGCCCGGCTGCGGGACCAGGAGGGCAAGGCCCGTCTGGCCCTGGACGGCGAGCGGCGGCGGTGGGAACTGCAGCAGCACGCCAACAGCCCCACAGTCACGGCGGAGGACGTAGCTGCGGTGGTGTCGGACTGGACGGGCATCCCGGTGCGGTCCCTCAGCAGCGATGAAAGCCGCCGGCTCATGTCCCTGGAGGAGGAACTGAAACGGCGGATCGTGGGGCAGGATGAAGCGGCGTCGGCAGTGGCCCGGGCTGTACGCCGGGGACGGGTCGGCTTGAAGGAGCCGGAGCGGCCGATTGGATCGTTCCTGTTTCTGGGACCCACCGGCGTGGGCAAGACGGAGCTTTGCCGGGCGCTGGCGGAGGCATTGTTCGGGGACGAGAACGCTATGCTCCGTTTTGATATGTCCGAGTACATGGAAAAGCAGGCAGTGTCCCGGCTCATCGGCTCGCCGCCGGGGTACGTGGGCTACGAGGAGGGCGGACAGCTGACGGAGAAAGTCCGGCGCAAGCCCTATTCCGTGGTGCTGCTGGACGAGATCGAAAAGGCCAACGAGGACGTGTGGAGCGTGCTGTTGCAGGTTTTGGAGGACGGGCGGCTCACGGACGCCAAGGGACGCACCTCAGATTTCCGTAACTGCGTGATCGTCATGACTTCCAATATCGGCGCGAAGGCTATCACGGACCGGGTGCAGCTGGGCTTTTTGGATGACGCGGAGGATGAGGAACGGGAAAACAAAGCCATGAAAAAGGCTGTTATGACGGAATTGAAGCAAACCTTTCGCCCGGAGTTTCTCAACCGGGTGGACGAGACCATCGTGTTCCGGCAGCTGACCCGGGGGGATGTGAAGCAGATCGCCCAGCGGCAGCTTGCCCGGGTAGCCGGGCGGATGAACGCGCTGGGGGTGGACATGGAATGCACACCCGCGGTGGTTGAGGAATTGGCACGGCGGGGGTACGACAAGGCGTTGGGTGCACGGCCCCTGAGGCGGGTGATCCGCAGCGAGATCGAGGACCCGGCGGCGGTGCGGCTGCTGTCCGGCGGGCTTGCCGCGGGGGATACCCTGACGGTGGACGCCCAGGGGGAGACCATTACGCTGACGGTCACTCACCCGGATACCAGTTCGGTGCCGGGGTAATAGTGGGCGAGGATGTCGGCATAGCTGTAGCCGTTTTTCGCGTACACATTGGCACCATATTGGCTCATGCCCACCCCGTGGCCATAGCCGGTGACGGTGAATTGGAAGGTCCCGGCGGCGGTGTATTCCAGCGTATAGGCGCTGGAGCGGAGGGAAAACATCGTGCGCATTTGGCTGCCGGGGATGGCGGTGCCGCAGACGGTGCTGGATTCCACCCGCCCGCTGGCGTTGAGGGTGGGCGCGCCCAGCCACTGGGCGGGGTCGTCGGGAAAGGCCATGTCCGGGTAGGCTTCTTGGCAGACGCGCTGAAATTCCTCCGGCGTGACGATGACCTGGGTCACGTAGTCCGGCACGTCCGCGGCGGTCTCCGGGGAATCGACGGACAGCAGGTACGGGCAGTCGTTCCATAAGTCGGAGCTGGCCAGGGTTTTTCCCGCGGAAGAGGAATGGAACACCGCCTGGATGGGCGCGCCGCCGTAGCGCAGGGTCTGGCCGTCGGTCTCGGAGACGGCGGACTGCATTTTGGCGTAGTACGCCTGGAACTGGCTGCCCCATTTGCTTTGCATGTCGTCTGTGGACAAAAAGGCCTTGCAGCAGTTGGGGTCGTCGCAGATGTCCTCGCCGGGGTGGCGGTCCGGGTGGTGGGACATCCGGTAGAGAATGAAGGTCCGGGCCGCTACGGCCTGGGCCTTTAACGCTTCTTTCTCAAACAGCGCCGGCATCTCTCCGGCCAGGACCCCCGGCAGATGCTCCGCCAGGGTGGTGGTTTCCACGCCGGTTTCGGTGCGGACGGTGATGGTGGTTTGGGCGTCGGCCAGAGGGGCGTCGGGGGCTTCTTCCGGCCTTGTCCGGACCCAGAAAACAGGCAGCAGCAGGGAAAACAGCACCGCGGCGGCGGACAAAACGGCAACAGGCTTCATGGCGTATCCTTTCAAAAAGACTTGACGGCGGGCAATTCGGGGGGTAAAATACAGTGTTAGTATAACGTATTAAGGCAGGAACATAATTATGCGGAAGAACGCGATCATCATGTGCTGTTATGTCTGTGTGGCCGCCGCGTTCGGCGGCTTTTTCCGGTGGATTCAGACACTCACGGCCTTTGAGGCGGATACGGGCCTCATTATTCCCGGCAGTATCTGGAGTAAGCTGATGGCACTTTTGTGCGTCGTGGCGGTTTTGGGGATTTTGGCGTGGGTGCTGAAGCTGCGTAAGCAGGAGTATTACCCGGCCCGGACCTGCGAGGTCGTGTACCGGGGGACGACACCGCTGCCGCCGTATATCTATACGGTATTTGCCTTGGTCATGGCCGTGGGCGGCGTGATTTTGTTCGTTACGTCTAAATTTCGCGCGTATCAGACCCTGATCCGGCTGCTGGCCTTTTTCGCGGTGTTGTCCGCGGGGAGTTTTTATTATGTGGCGTCGTCGCCTTATAAGCAGCGGGAAGTGGGGATGCAGTGCCTGAGCGCGGCGGTGCTGACGCTTACGGGCTGCTTTTGGATGATTTTGTCTTATAAGATCAACAGCACCACCCCCAGCGTGTGGCGGTACTCCATTGAGATACTGGCCCTGGCGGCGGATACCATCGCGTTTTATTATCTGGCGGGGTACGCCTTCGGCAAGCCCAAGCCTTACCGCTCGATGTTTTTCGCGTTTACCGGGGCGTTTTTCTCCCTGGTGGCTATGGCGGATGAACGGATGCTGGGGATGCAGGTCATCCTGGGCGCAGTGGCGGCGATGCTTATGTACAGCGGGTGGATGACCATCGCGAGTATGCGGGTGGGAAAGCCCATCAAGGCGGAACCGCAGACGGAAACAGAGGAATAATTGAGATGCAAACAGCGGCCCATTCTTGAACGAATGGGCCGCTGTTTTGGCTCGTTTGCACTTATTCGATGCTGATCATGTAGTAGTAGACCGGCTGCCCGCCGTTGATGGTCATGACTTCCGCGTCGGGGAAGCGGGCTTCGATGATGCCGGAGGTGGTCTGGGCGTCGGAGGTCTGGATGTCTTCGCCGTAGTATACGGAGATGAGGGACGGGTCCAAGGCTTCGATCTTGTCGTTGAGCGCGTCCAGCAGGTGGGGCAGGGAATCAAAGCTGCCCACCAGCGCGCCGTCCAGCAGTCCCAGGTACTGCCCGGCCAAAATGTGGTAGCCGTCAAATTCGGAATCCCGGGCGGCGTAAGTCACTTGGGCGGTATGGACGGTGCCGATGGATTCGTTGAATACGGCCTCCAGTTCCTCAGCGTCGGCGTTGGAATCGAAATTGATCATGGCGGAAATGCCCTGGGGCACCGCGCCGGTGGGGATCACGATGACCCGCTTTTCCGTCAGCGGCTGGCACTGCTGGGCGGCCATGATGATGTTTTTGTTGTTGGGGAAGACGAATACGGTCTTCGCCGGGGTGCGTTCCACGGCGGCTAAGATGTCCTGGGTGGAGGGGTTCATGGTTTGGCCGCCGGTGACGATGGCGTCGGCGCCCAGTTCCTTGAACAGTCCGGCCAGCCCGTCGCCCGCGCACACGGCTACGACGCCCACTTCCTTTTCCGGGGCGGCGGGGGCTTTATCGGAGAACAGCGCGTCCTCGTCCTCCAGGTCGTCGGCGCTGATGGCCTTGCGGCCCGCGGCTACGTCTTCGTGCTGGATGCGCATGTTTTCGATCTTCGCCACTTCCAGTGTGCCGTATTTTTGGGCTTCGGTCAGGGCGTTGCCGGGAATATCTGTGTGTACGTGGACTTTAAACGCCTCGTCGTCCTCGCCGATGACCAGGCAGTCGCCGATGCTGCTGAGGTAGGCTCGCAGACCCTCCAGGGGCTTATCCACGGTTTTGCGCACGATGAAAACGGTATCAAACGTGAAGGTGATCTCCTCGTCGTCGATGGCGCCGAAATCCGCTTTGTCCTTGGCGGTCTCTTCTTGGATCTCCGGCATTTCGAACCGGCCTTGCAGGCATTCCAGCATGGCCTGCCAGATGATGAGGTAGCCCTTGCCGCCGGCATCTACCACACCGGCTTTTTTCAGCACCGGATTCAGGTTCATGGTGTCTGCCAGGGCATCTTGCCCGGATTCCAGGGCGTGGGTGAGCGTCAGCTCCAGGTCAGCGCCGTTGGAAGCGAACTCCACCGCTGCGGCGGTGGCCAGGCGGGAGACGGTGAGGATGGTGCCTTCCGCGGGCTTCATCACGGCTTTATAGGCCGCGTCTACGCCTTCCTGCATGGCGGCGGCGAACTGGACGGCGTTGGCCCGGTCCAGGCCTTTCAGCTTCTTCGCGATGCCCCGGAACAGCAGGGACAAAATCACGCCGGAGTTGCCCCGGGCGCCCCGCAAAAGGCCGGAAGCTACGCAGTCCGCGGCGGCCCCTAAGGTCTTGGGGTGTTTTTTGTTCAGCTCGGAAACGGCGTTTTGCATGGTCATGGACATGTTTGTGCCGGTGTCTCCGTCGGGGACGGGGAACACGTTCAGCTCATTGAGCTGCTGCTTGGCGGCGCTCAGCGCCGTATGGGCGCACACGACCATGGATGTAAATTGCTGTCCGTCGATAAATTCTGTCATAGTTTCAGCTCCTTTATCCAGGTGTGGTCAGCCCAGGATCATGGTGTCCACAAATATGTCCACCCGGGCCACGGGGACCCCGGTGGCGCTGGCCACCTTATAGCTGACTTCTTTCATGATTTCCCGGCAGATCGTGGTCACATTTACGCCTTGATCGATGGCGATATGCAGTTCAATGATGAGCGCGCCGGCCTCGTCATATTTTACGAAAACGCCCTTAGACATGGATTCCCGCTTCAAAAGCTGGAAGATGCCCTCCTTATTTTTTCCGGCCATGCCCTTCACGCCGAAGCAGTTGGTCGCCGCGTCGCCGGACAGGTTCGAGAACACTTCGTTTGAAATACTGATGCACCCGTTGGGGGTATCGATACGCACCATAATGACAGCTCCTTTCGTAAAGCCTAATCTTAATCATTATAATACATATTTTGGAAAAGCACAAGATGGGATTTTTCCGCAAAAGCCGGTTGATTTAGAAACCGCAGTACGTTACAATGAAAAACAATAATTTGCGATTTATGGGAGATCGGTATGAATATCTACGAAGTGCAAACGAGAACGCCTTTACTGATGCAAAAGCTCTTGATGGTATGGGAAGCGTCGGTCCGTGCCACACACCTGTTTCTTTCCGATGCGGAGATCAAGCAGATCAAGGAGTATGTTCCCCAGGCATTGAATGCCGTGACGCATTTGATCGTTGCGGAACGGGAATCGGGTGCTCCGATTGCCTTTATGGGCGTGGAGGATGGTCGGTTGGAAATGCTGTTTCTCTTGCCGCCGGAGCGGAGCAGGGGGCTGGGGAAGCAGCTTCTTCAATTGGGGATTCAGGACTATGGCGTCCTGGAACTGACCGTTAATGAGCAGAACCCGCAAGCGGTTGGATTTTATGAGCATCTTGGATTTGAGACGTATAAACGGACGGTCCGTGATGAAGCGGGCAGGCCGTATCCGCTGTTGTATATGCGGCTGAGAAAATAAGTTTCGGTTTATCGAGCGGTCACTTTTTCAAAGAGGCCGTCTGCGTTGTTTTTGACCTTGTTGCATAAGAAATATGGGAAAATTTTTTGAAATTTGCGATAATTTCCTGTCAAACTTTGTTTTACAAAATATGGTGATTGTGTTATACTTTCCAATGTGTAACTGACCGACTAAATCCTTGAGGAGTGGAATCAATGTCAAAAGTCAAAAGAGAATTGAAAACGATGGATGGCAATAACGCCGCGGCGCACGTGTCCTACGCGTTCACCGAAGTAGCGGCCATCTATCCCATCACGCCGTCCAGCCCCATGGCAGACTTCGTGGACCAGTGGGCCGCGGCGGGGCAGAAGAATATCTTCGGCACTACGGTGAAGGTCCAGGAGATGCAGGCGGAATCCGGCGCGGCAGGCGCGGTGCACGGCGCGTTGAATGCCGGCGCGCTGACCACTACCTACACCGCTTCCCAGGGATTGCTGCTGATGATCCCCAATATGTACAAGATCGCCGGCGAATTGCTGCCCGGCGTGTTCCATGTCACCGCCCGGGCGCTGGCGTCCCACGCGCTGAGCATTTTCGGTGACCAGAGCGATATTTACGCCTGCCGCCAGACCGGTTTTGCCATGCTAGCGGAGAGCAATGTGCAAGAGGTCATGGACCTCAGCCCTGTGGCGCATTTGGCGGCCATCAAGGGGCGGGTGCCGTTTATGAACTTCTTTGACGGCTTCCGTACGTCCCATGAATTGCAGAAGATCGAGGTTTGGGACTATGACGATTTGGCGGAGATGTGCGACATGGACGCGGTAGAGGCGTTCCGCGCCCGGGCGCTAAATCCCGAGCATCCCACCATGCGCGGTTCCCATGAGAACGGCGATATCTTCTTCCAGAACCGGGAGGCGTCCAACAAGTATTATGACGCGATCCCTGAGATCGTGGAAGAGTATATGGGCAAGATCAATGACAAGCTGGGGACCAATTACCAGCTGTTCAACTACTACGGCGCGCCGGATGCGGAGCGGGTCATTGTGGCCATGGGGTCTATCTGCGACGTGGCGGAGGAAGTCATCGATTATCTCACCGCCAAGGGGGAGAAGGTCGGTCTGGTGAAGGTGCGGCTGTACCGTCCCTTCCGGGCGGACAAGCTCATTGCTGCCATCCCGGCTACGGCGAAGAAGATCGCGGTGCTGGACCGCACCAAGGAGCCCGGCGCCCAGGGCGAGCCGTTGTATCTGGACGTGGTCACCGCACTGGCTCAGGCGGGCCGGATGGCGAATACCACGGTTATCGGCGGACGCTACGGTCTGGGCAGCAAGGATACCCCGCCGTCCAGCGTGTTCGCTGTGTACGAGGAACTGAAAAGCGCGCATCCCAAGCTGCAGTTCACTGTGGGCATCGAGGATGACGTTACCCACCTGTCCTTGCCGGAAGTCCCCGCGCCCAATACCGCGGCGGCGGGCACCATCGAGTGCAAGTTCTGGGGTCTGGGCGGCGACGGAACCGTGGGCGCCAATAAGAACTCCATCAAAATCATCGGCGACCATACGGATAAGTATGTGCAGGCCTATTTCCAGTATGACTCCAAAAAGACCGGCGGCGTGACCATCAGCCACCTGCGCTTCGGCGACAACCCCATTAAGAGCCCGTACTATATCAATCAGGCGGACTTCGTTGCCTGCCATACGCCGGCGTATATCACCAAGGGCTTCCCCATTGTCCGGGACGTGAAGCCCGGCGGCACGTTCCTCATCAACTGCCAGTGGAGCGAGGAAGAGTTAGCCCATCATCTGGACGCGGCGTCCAAGCGGTATATTGCCGACAATCATATTAATGTATATACCATCAATGCCATCGATCTGGCTATGGATATCGGTATGGGCAAGCGGACCAATACCATTTTGCAGTCCGCGTTCTTTGCCCTGGCCAATGTCATGCCCCAGGAGCAGGCCATTGATTATATGAAGAAGGCCGCTACGAAATCCTACTTGAAAAAGGGGCAAGACGTAGTGGATCTGAACCATAAAGCCATCGATTTGGGTGCGACCGCGTTCCATAAGATTGCTGTTCCCGCGGATTGGGCCAATGCCCAGGATACCGCTGACCGGCTCCCGCTGGAGGGCAAGGCCGAGACGGTGAAGATGGTGCGGAACATTATGGAGCCTGTAGGCAAGATGGACGGCGACAGCCTGCCGGTCTCCGCGTTTGTTGACCATGTGGACGGCACCTTTGAACTGGGCGCGGCCGCCTTTGAGAAGCGCGGTGTGTCTGTGCTGGTACCCACGTGGAATCCTGAGACCTGCGTGCAGTGCAACCAGTGCTCCTACGTCTGCCCTCATGCGACCATCCGTGCGTTTGCGTTGACGGATGAAGAAGCCAAGGCCGCGCCGGAAAGCGCCAAGATCGTGCCGTTTAAGGCCGGAAAGGGTAAGGGCGTGTACCAGTACGCCCTGTCTGTCAGCCCGCTGGATTGCATGGGCTGCGGCGTGTGCGCCGGCATCTGCCCCACGAATTCTCTGGAAATGGTCGCCATGGAGAGCCAAGAGGACCAGCAGCCCGTGTTTAATTACATGGTTAGCAAGGTCAGCCAGAAAAATGATGTGGCGGACGATACCGTCAAGGGCAGCCAGTTCAAGCAGCCCTATCTGGAGTTCTCCGGCTCCTGCGCTGGATGTGCCGAGACCAGCTATGCCCGGCTCATTACGCAGTTGTTCGGCGACCATATGATGATCTCCAACGCCACTGGTTGTTCTTCCATCTGGGGCGGCCCGGCGGCGACGTCTCCGTACACGGTGAATAAAGAGGGGAAAGGCCCTGCTTGGGCGAACTCCCTGTTCGAGGATAACGCCGAGCATGGCTTGGGCATGTATCTGGGCCAGAAAGTCATTCGGGAGAATCTGAAAGAGAAGACCGAGCAGCTCATCGCGGTGCCCCACACCTATGAGGGCTTGAAGGACGCTGCACAGAAGTGGCTGGACACCTATGACGACGGCGAGGCGAACCAGGAAGCGGCGAAGAACTATATTGCGCTGCTGGAAGAATCCCTGCTGAGCGTAGATGACATTGTGGCGTTTACTTCCAGCGAGGAAGCCAAGGCCGTGTTTGGCGACGATCTGCCCAAGTTCCAGAGCCATGCCAAGGAACTCAAGGCTACCGGCGCGAAGTTCTGCGACTGCGATGCGTGCAAGCTGGCCAAGGCGATTTTGGACCAGAAGGATTATCTGAACAAGAAGTCCTGCTGGATCTTCGGCGGCGACGGCTGGGCATTCGATATCGGTTACGGTGGACTGGATCATGTCATCGCTTCCGGCGAGGACGTGAATGTGTTCGTGTTCAATACCGAGGTATACTCCAATACAGGCGGACAGGCATCTAAGGCTTCCGGTATCGGCCAAGTGGCGCAGTTCGCCGCAGCGGGCAAGGAAATCAAGAACAAGTCCTTGACCGAAATGGCCATGACTTATGGGTATGTATACGTCGCGCAGATCGCCATGGGTGCGAACCCGGCGCAGACCATCAAGGCCATCAAGGAGGCGGAAGCCTATCCCGGCCCGTCTTTGATCGTGGCGTACTCGCCCTGCGAGATGCACTCCATCAAGGGCGGCATGGAGAACTGCCAGAAGGAAATGAAGAAGTCCGTGGAATGCGGCTACTGGAACCTGTTCCGGTACAACCCCGCCGCCGAGGGCGACAAGTTCGTTCTGGACAGCGGCGAACCGAAAGACGGTTACCGTAGCTTCCTCATGGGCGAGGCCCGGTATGAGCGGCTGACCCGTGAGTTCCCGGAGCGCGCCGACCGGCTGTTCCAGGCCAGCGAGGAAAACGCCAAGGCCCGTTATGAGCATCTGCTCAAGCTGAAAGAGGTCTACGGCAAATAATAGATCAAATCAAGAAGCAAAAAGGCACCTGCTTTGGCAGGTGCCTTTTTGTTTTGACGTGAGAGTACCTGGAGCGGGATGAGCGAAATATGGGGACTGTGGGAAAGTATATCCGGGACGTGATTGTACTGATGTCGGATGTGCGGCACACCGGAGACAACTGCGCCCATACCGTTCACCGATGTGGCCTGGGCCATAGATATGGGCTTGTTTGACGACTTCCAGCCCTTTTCTCATCTGTCCCGTGCCGGACTGGCTGTTGCGCTTGTTGACTTGTTTCAATTCTTGAAGTGAGATTATCATGTGGACTTTTTTCCCATTTCCTGTATACTATACCTATCAAAGGAGAAGGAACATGGAGAAAAAATTACATTTCAGCGAATACCTTACGATCACGAGTATGTTATTTGGCCTGTTTTTCGGTGCGGGGAACCTGATCTTTCCCGTATCCATGGGACAATTGGCGGGACAGAACCTATGGCAGGCGGTACTTGGCTTTCTGGTCACAGGCGTAGGACTGCCGTTACTGGGCGTTGCCGCGCTGGGCATCAGCCGGTGCGGCGGACTGGCAGAGCTGAGTGCCCGGGTGGGCCGACGGTACAGTGTGTTTTTCACCTGCGCGCTGTATCTGACCATCGGACCGTTTTTTGCCATTCCCCGCTGCGCCACGGTGTCATACACCGTGGGTGTAGAGCCTATGCTGGGGGGAAGTCCGTTAGCATTGGCGGTATTTTCAGGTATATTTTTCCTGGCGGTATTATTTTTCTCCCTGCGGCCCAGCGGCATTTTGACATGGGTCGGCAAGGTGCTCAACCCCATATTTCTTGTGAGCTTGGGCATTCTTGTGGTACGGGCGCTGCTGTCCCCCATGGGACAGGTCTCAGCGGTGGAGCCGACGGGTGCTTATGGGAATGATGCATTTTTTACGGGTTTTTTGGAGGGTTATAACACCTTAGACGCTTTGGCGGGCCTTGCATTCGGTATCATCGTGGTGAACGTCATACATGGTCTGGGGGTGACGAAGCCGGAAGCTGTCGCGGGAAGTACAGTGCGTGCCGGGATTTTCAGTTGTCTGCTCATGGGTGTGATCTATGTAGCGACGGCCCTCATGGGCGCGCAAAGCCGTGGGATTTTTCCGGCGAGCGCCAACGGGGGAGAAGCGCTGGCATTAATCGCGGACCATTATTTCGGCAGAGCCGGCGGATGGATCCTGGCGGTAACGGTGACATTTGCCTGCTTGAAAACGGCGGTGGGCCTGATCACCAGCTGCGCGGAGACCTTTGTGGGTATGTTCCCGAAAGGCCCCGGTTACCGGGCTTGGGCAGTGATTTTCTGCGTAGGCGCCCTGATGATCGCCAATCTCGGGCTGAACGCGATCATTTCCTATTCTCTGCCGGTGCTGATGTTCCTGTATCCCCTGGCCATCACACTGATCCTTTTGAGCCTTTGCGGCCGCTTTTTCGGAGACGACCGGCGGGTATACGTGTGCGTCACGGTATGCACTTTGATCCCGGCGGTGCTGGACTTCCTGAAAGCCTTGCCGGATGCCGCCCGGAGCGCGCTGCACATCGACGGGCTCATTGCGGGCGTCGGCAAAGTGCTGCCGTTTTTTGACCTGGGCCTTGGCTGGCTGGTCCCGGCGGTGTTGGGTTTGATGGTGGGGCTGGCGCTGCATATGACCCGGAAAACAGCCTGAAATTCAAATTTTCCTTGACATTTCAGGGAAAAAGTGTAAAATAATATAGCCTGTCTAAAGACGGGTATTCCTTGCTCTCACTTCGGGTGAGGGCCAATCAGACCATAAGGAGGTGCAATCATGGCTAAATCAAGCGAAAAGTACGAACTGATGTACATCATCGACCCCAATATCGGTGAGGACGGCATTGCCGCAATCGTAGAGAAGTTCAAGACGCTGATCGAGACCAATGGCACGATCGACGAGATGGAGGAGATGGGTAAGCGCAAGCTGGCTTACGAGATCAACTACATTTCCGAGGGTTATTACGTGCTGGTGAAGTTCGTCAGTGGCCCTGACTTCCCCGCGGAGTTGGATCGTATCCTTGGTATTACCGAGGGCGTGATCCGCAGCATGATCACTCTGCGCTGCGAATAAGGGGGCAAAAACATGCTCAATCACATCACGATTATGGGACGGATGACCCGCGACCCCGAGTTGCGCTATACCCAGTCCCAGACCCCCGTGGCGTCTTTCACGCTGGCGGTAGACCGGGATTTCGCCAACCGCGACAGCGGCGAACGGCAGACCGATTTTATCGACGTAGTGGCTTGGCGTCAAACGGGTGAGTTTGTCTCCAAATACTTCACGAAGGGCAGCATGGCGGTGGTTTCCGGCCGGCTGCAGATCCGTGACTGGACGGACCGTGACGGCAACAAGCGCAGAAGCGCCGAGGTCGTGGCGGATAACGTCTATTTTGGAGAGAGCAAGCGCCGGGACGAGGGCGGAAGCTACGGCGGCCGCAGTCAGTCCCAGGGTTACGACGCTCCGTCTCGGGAGTATGACGCGCCCCGTCGGGAGAGTGCTCCCAGCTACGGCGGCGGGTCCTCCGCTTTCGCAGAGTTGGAGGATGACGACGGCGATCTGCCGTTCTGATACGGTCTGAAACAGACCGGTACTTTTCATTTTGATCAAAGGAGGTTTTGACCTTGGCTTTCGATAAGAACAATCCGAAGAACCGCAAGCGGAGAAAAGTTTGCCAGTTCTGCGTGGATAAATGCACGTATATCGATTATAAAGACACCGCGAAGTTGAAACGGTACATGTCCGACCGCAGCAAGATCCTGCCCCGTCGGGCTACCGGCACCTGCGCGATGCATCAGCGTCAGTTGACTGAGGCGATCAAGCGCGCCCGTCAGGTAGCGCTGCTGCCTTACGTTACTGATTAAAACAAAAGGTTTCGCCCGCAATTTGCGGGCGAAACCTTTTGTTTTAGGGGGATGCGCTGCGGTGCCGAATTCTGTGAAGCGATGGGGGCTTGGTTTCCATAATCTGGCGGTTCTAACACAATGCCCAAAGAAACGACAGAAAATTTTGAATTATCTACGAAAAAGGGCATTGCACATTTAGACAATTTCCTTTATCATAGAAGCATACCGAAAAAGGGGAGATGCGTGATGAAAAAAATCGGCGTCATGATGGGCAGTGACAGCGACCTGCCGGTGGTGAAAAAGGCCATCGACACGCTGAAGGAGTTCGGCGTGCCGTATGAGGTACACATTTATTCCGCCCACCGTACCCCTGTTCAGGCGAAGGAATTCGCGGAAAATGCCCGGGCCAATGGCTTTGGCGCGATCATCTGCGCGGCGGGCATGGCGGCGCACCTGGCGGGAGCCATCGCGGCGAACACCACTTTGCCGGTCATCGGTATCCCTATGCGCTCCGGCGCATTAGACGGCGTTGACGCCCTGTATTCCACCGTGATGATGCCATCGGGCATTCCTGTTGCTACGGTGGCGGTCGATGGGGCGGTCAATGCCGCTTTGCTGTCTATTGAGATGCTTGCCATTGAAGATGAGGGCCTGGCCCAAAAACTTTTGGACAAGCGCATTGCGGATACGAAAAAGGTATTGGACAAAAACGCGGCCGCGGAAGCGGAATTCAATGTTTGAGGAGGAAGCGAACATGGAAAAGAGAGAACAACTGTACGAGGGCAAGGCGAAGAAAGTCTACGCCACCGACGATTCCCAGATGGTTATTGTGTCCTATAAGGACGACGCGACTGCGTTTAACGGGCAGAAGAAAGGCACCATTGCGGGCAAGGGCGTGGTGAATAACCGGGTGTCCAACTTCCTGATGCAGATGCTCACGGAAAGCGGCGTGCCCACTCACTATATCCGGGAACTGAATGACCGGGAGACGCTGGTGAAAAAGGTGGAGATCATCCCCTTGGAGGTTATCATCCGTAACATTTCCGCCGGTTCCTTTGCCAAGCGCTACGGCGTGGATGAGGGCATCGTGTTTGCTCAGCCTACCATCGAATTCAGCTACAAAAACGACGATTTGGGTGACCCGCTCATCAACGAGTATCACGCTATTGCCCTGAATCTGGCCGGTCCCAACGAGATCGCTCGGATTACGGACATGGCGTTCCACATCAACGAGGTATTAAAGGCATATTTTGCGACCATCAATGTAGAATTGGTGGACTTTAAGCTGGAATTCGGCCGCGTAATGGGGGATTATATCGTCCTGGCGGATGAGATCAGCCCGGACACCTGCCGCTTGTGGGACGCGATCACCCATGAGAAGCTGGACAAGGACCGCTTCCGCCGTGATATGGGCGGCGAGGTAGAGGCCTACAACGAAATTATGTATCGTATCTTTGGGGAAAAGTGCTGAGCGCCTGCCCCGGAGACAAAAATCGGTTCCGGGCAATGTCTGAAACCGATTTTTGATATTTATATGACAAGAATCATTCTTTCAAAATGACTGCGGTTGTGCAGAAAGGAACACAGTTACTATGGGAAAACTCAGAGAAGAATGCGGCGTATTCGGCATATGGGGTACTCCCGGCAGGGACGTGGCCAGCGCGGCGTATTACGGCCTGTTTGCTTTGCAGCACCGGGGCCAGGAGAGCGCGGGCATCGTGGTGAATGACGACGGATTGTTCACCGACTACAAGGATGTGGGTTTGGTGAACGATGTGTTCACGCCCCAAGTGCTCTCGGGTCTCGGTCAAGGGAATATGGCCGTGGGGCATGTGCGCTACGGTACAACCGGAAATACCGACCGGGCCAACGCGCAGCCCATTGTGGTCAATCATGTGAAGGGCCGCATGGCACTTGCTCATAACGGAAATTTGGTGAATTCCTATGAACTGCGGCAGGAACTGGAAATGCAGGGTTCTATTTTCCATACGACCAGCGATACGGAGGTCATTTCCTATATCATCACCAAAGAGCGCCTAACGGCCGGTTCGATCGAGGAAGCGGTGAACCGGACTATGGACCGCATCAAGGGCGCATATTCCATGGTGCTCATGTCTCCGGCGAAGCTGATCGCCGCCCGGGACGAAAACGGGTTCCGGCCTTTGTGCTTCGGCCAATGCGCGGACGGCAGCTATGTGGTAGCCTCGGAATCCTGCGCGCTGGATGTGTGCGGCGCGAAGTTTATCCGGGATATTGCCCCCGGGGAGATCGTGATTTTTGAAAAGGGTGGGTACCGTACGATCCGGGACCACTGCGGCAAAAAGCCGGAAAGTTTTTGCGTGTTTGAGTACATCTACTTTGCCCGGCCGGATTCGGTCATCAATGGGTGCAGTGTCCACGAGGCGCGGCTCCAGGCCGGACGCTTTCTGGCCCAGGAACATCCGGTAGATGCGGATGTGGTCATCGGCGTGCCGGATTCCGGCTTGGACGCGGCGCTGGGCTACTCTATGGAATCCGGTATCCCATATGAGATCGGCTTTGTGAAAAATAAATACATCGGCCGTACCTTTATCGCCCCGGGGCAGAAATCTCGGGAGAATAAGGTGAAGATCAAACTCAATCCCATTATCAGCGTTATCAAGGACAAGCGGGTGGTCGTTGTGGACGATTCCATTGTACGGGGCACGACCAGCGCGCGGATGGTAAAAGTCCTGCGGGAAGCGGGGGCAAAAGAAGTACATATGATGGTTTCCGCGCCTCCGTTCATCAACGCATGCTATTACGGCACGGACATTGATTCCCAGGACATGCTTATCGCCTGCAACCACACGCTGGAAGAGATCGCGGAGATCATCGATGTTGACACTCTGGGCTATCTGAGTCTGGAGCATGTCAAGCTCCTTACCGGCAAAGATACAGGCTTTTGCACAGGCTGCTTCAGCAGTGTGTATCCCACGGAAACACCGCAGGAGACCAGCAAGAGCCGATTTGAAATGAAGATATCGGAAGCGAAACAGGAAAAACTGCCATTATAAGGAAGGTGACTATGCAGCTGCGAACCCCATTTTTCCTCTCGGTGGGAGCGGGAATTTACGTATCTATTGCTGGAAGCGCGTTTTTTGGCAGCGATAACCGATATATCGGGTCGGCCTTGTTTTGCGTGGCATTGGTGGCGATTTGTTATCAGGGACTGTACCTGTTTACTGGGAAGATCGGCTATCTGGCCAATACCCACGACAAGAAAAGTGTGATTGACGTGCTTTTGACGCTGTTGGGTAACGGACTTGGAACGCTTGTATGCGGTTTGGCGGTGGGCTATATCAAGCCCGGCTACCGGGATGTTGCCGCAGCCATGTGCCAGAGCAAGCTGATGCTGTCTTTAGGACAGGCCTTTGTGGCCGCTATTTTCTGTGGAATTTTGATGTACACTGCGGTGGAGGTATTCAAAACCGGAAAATCACCTCTGGGTATTTTCTTTTGCGTGCCGGCGTTCATCATCGCGGGGTTTGAGCATTCCATCGCGGATATGTTTTACTTCTTCTCCGCACGGATGTTCAGCGGGGAAGTGGCAGTCTTTTTGCTGGTGGTAGTCATCGGCAATTCCGTCGGCGGGATGCTCCTGCCGTGGCTGAAACTATTGGCAGGTGAGAAACATGGTTAATATCGCAGTATTCGTATCCGGCGGCGGCACCAATTTGCAGGCGCTCATTGACGCGCAGGCCGCGGGAAAACTGCACAGCGGAGCGATCAAGCTGGTGCTGGCGAGCAATTCGGAAGCCTACGCGCTGGAGCGGGCCAAACAGGCGGGGATCCCTACTGCCGTGTGCTCCCGTAAGGCGCTGGGCAGCCAGGAAGCGTTTGAAGCGGCGATTTCCGGGGAATTGACCCGGTATAAGATTGATCTGATCGTGCTGGCGGGCTTTATGAGCATCCTCAGCGCGGAATTTACCAAACAGTGGCCGGAGCGCATCCTGAATGTGCATCCGTCCCTAATCCCGTCGTTTTGCGGCAAGGGCTTTTACGGCCTGCGGGTGCATGAAGCGGCGCTCAGCTATGGCGTGAAAGTCACCGGGGCTACGGTGCATTTTGTCAACGAGATCCCAGACGGCGGGCGCATCATCGCCCAAAAGGCTGTGGAAATTGTAGACGGGGACACGCCGGAGACCCTGCAAAAAAGGGTCATGGAACAAGCGGAATGGATTTTGCTGCCCCAAGCGGTGGAGCGGGTCTCGGCCCAACTGGAAAAGGAGAGAGGAATATGAAACTGCTGGATATCAAACAACTGCTGAACGAAGTCAGCTATCCCGGACGGGGCATCATCCTGGGCCGGACCCCGGATAACGCCAAGGCGGTCATCGCCTATTTTATCATGGGCCGCAGCGAGAACAGCCGCAACCGGGTCTTCACGGAAACGGAAGACGGCATCCGCACAGAAGCCTTTGACCCGGCGAAGCTCTCTGACCCCAGCCTTATTATCTATCATCCTGTTCGGGTCATGCCCGATGGCGTGACCATCGTCACCAACGGCGACCAGACGGACACTATCCGAGACTTTATGGCAGACAGTCATTGCTACCGCCACGCTCTGTTGACCCGGGAATTTGAGCCTGATGCGCCCAACTATACCCCCCGCATTTCCGGCATTGTGAAGCCAGACGGCAGCTATAATCTCTCCATTTTAAAATCCATGGACGGTGATCCCGCCTGCTGCTGCCGGTACTTCTACGAGTACGATCAGCCCGTGGCCGGTGTGGGACACTATATCCATACCTACAAGGGCGACGGCAGCCCGCTGCCCAGCTTCGAGGGCGAACCCGAGCGGGTCGCTGTCGAATGCGGTGACGCTAAGGCGTTTGCCGATTTGCTGTGGACAAATTTGAATGACGACAACAAAGTCTCCCTGTTCGTGCGTACCATCGACCTGAAAGACGGCAAAACGGACACGGTGATCGTGAATAAGAATCAGTGAGGTGCGGGACATGAAACAACTGGAACTGAAATACGGCTGCAACCCCAATCAAAAGCCCTCCAGCATCTACGTGAACGACGGACGGGAACTGCCCATCACGGTCTTGAACGGAAAACCCGGCTACATCAATTTCATGGACGCGCTGAATTCCTGGCAACTGGTCAAGGAACTGAAAGAGGCCACCGGCCTGCCCGCCGCGGCCAGCTTCAAGCATGTGTCCCCGGCCGGCGCGGCAGTGGGCCTGCCTTTGAGCGACGTGGACAAGCAGATCTACTTTGTCGACCCAGCTCTGGAACTTACCCCCATCGCCTGCGCCTATATCCGCGCCCGGGGCGCCGACCGCTTGTGCTCCTACGGCGACTGGGCGGCCCTCAGTGACCCCTGCGATGAAGCGACGGCCCTGTATCTGAAAGACGAGGTCTCCGACGGAATCATCGCGCCGGATTTCACGCCCGAGGCGTTGGAAATCCTGAAAACCAAGAAAAAGGGCAATTACAACGTGGTGAAAATCGACCCGACCTATGTCCCTGCCGTGCAGGAGCATAAGGACGTATTCGGCATCACCTTTGAGCAGGGCCGGAACAACTTCAAGATTGACCGGGACTTGCTCACTAATATCGTCACGAAGAATAAGGACCTGCCGGAACAGGCGACCATTGATATGATCGTGGCGCTGATCACCTTAAAATACACCCAGTCCAATTCGGTGTGCTATGTGAAAAATGGCCAGGCCATCGGCGTAGGCGCCGGCCAGCAGAGCCGCATCCACTGCACCCGCCTGGCGGGGAACAAGGCGGATAACTGGTATCTGCGCCAGCATCCCAAGGTGCTGGGCCTGCAGTTTGTGGACGGCATCCGTCGCCCGGACCGGGACAACGCCATCGATGTGTACACGTCCGATGAGTACGAGGATATCCTTGCGGAAGGAGAATGGCAGACCAAATTCAAGGTCAAGCCGGAGCCACTGACCGCCGAGGAAAAGAAAGCCTGGATTGCGACCCAGACCGGCGTTACCGTAGGGTCCGATGCGTTTTTCCCCTTTGGCGACAACGTGGAGCGGGCGAGGAAAAGCGGCGTGCAGTACATCGCGGAACCGGGCGGAAGCATCCGGGATGACCATGTGATCGAGACTGCGGACAAATACGGCATCGTCATGGCATTTACGGGTATGAGACTGTTCCATCATTGACAGAAAGCGGGGAAGAAGATGAAACTCATGGTAGTCGGCGGCGGCGGCCGCGAGCACGCGATCATTCGGAGTTTGAAAAAGAATCCAACCATTACGGAGATATTTGCCCTGCCGGGCAACGGCGGCATCGCCCAGGACGCGACCTGCGTGGACGTCGGCGCGAAAGATATTGACGGCATTGTACGCTTTGCCAAGGAACATGCCATCGATTTCGCGGTAGTCGCCCCGGATGACCCCTTGGTTCTGGGCGCGGTAGACGCGCTGGAAGTCGTTGGCGTGCCTTGCTTCGGCCCCAATAAAGCCGCGGCGGTCATTGAGGGCAGCAAGGTGTTTTCCAAGGATCTGATGAAGCGGTACAACATCCCCACCGCCGCTTATGAGGTATTTACCGACGCGCAGACGGCTCTGGCCTATCTGGAATCTGCGCCCATGCCCACGGTCATCAAGGCAGACGGCCTGGCCTTGGGAAAAGGCGTTATCATTGCCCAAGACCTGGACGAAGCGAAAGACGCGGTAAAGACCATCATGTCAGACCGGAAATTCGGTGATTCCGGCAGTCGGATCGTGATCGAGGAATTCCTCACGGGGCCGGAGGTCTCCGTGCTGTCCTTTACCGACGGCAAGACTGTGGTGCCCATGGTGTCTTCTATGGACCACAAGCGGGCGCTGGACGGCGACCGGGGCCTGAACACCGGCGGCATGGGGACCATCGCCCCGAACCCCTATTACACGCCGGATGTGGCGAAGCGGTGCATGGAGGAGATATTCCTCCCCACGGTGAACGCCATGAACGCCGAGGGGCGGACGTTCAAGGGCTGCTTGTATTTCGGCCTGATGCTCACGCCCCAGGGGCCCAAAGTCATCGAATATAACTGCCGGTTTGGCGACCCGGAGACCCAAGTGGTTTTGCCGCTTTTGGAAAGCGACCTGCTGACCGTGATGCAGGCCTGCGCCAACGGCACTTTGGCCAGCACGGAAGTGAAGTTTTCCGCCGGCAGTGCCTGCTGCGTGGTCATGGCCAGCGCCGGCTACCCGGAAGCTTACGAAAAAGGTTTTGTCATCACCGTGGACGAAGGGTTGGACGGCGAGGTCTATATCGCCGGCGCGAAGTGGGAGGGGGATAAACTCCTGACCAGCGGCGGCCGCGTCCTGGGTGTAGTCGCCACGGCGGACACACTCTCCGCCGCCATCGAAAAGGCCTATGCCCAGGTGGAAAAGGTGCATTTTGACAACGCGTTTTACCGCAAAGACATCGGCCAGCGGGCCTTGCAGGCGGGCAAGTGAGGAGTGAGACCATGGTATATCGGGTATATGTAGAGAAAAAACAGGGTCTGCGCCACAACGCGGATGCTTTGAAAGAAGAGATCCGCACCTTTTTAGGCGTCAAGTCCCTGACGGATCTGCGGCTTTTTAACCGCTACGATGTGGAAAATATCGAAAAGCCGCTGTTTGACTACGCCGTGGGCACGGTCTTTTCCGAGCCCCAGCAGGATGTGACCTACACGGAGCTACCGGAGCTGAACGGCAAAGTGTTTGCCGTGGAATACCTCCCCGGCCAATACGACCAGCGGGCGGACAGCGCGGCCCAGTGCATTCAGATCATCTCCCAGGGCGAGCGCCCCACGGTGCGCACCGCCCGGGTGTACGTTCTGTTCGGCGACCTGACGGACGAGCAGGTGCAGGCGGTGAAAAAATACGTCATCAACCCCGTGGAAAGCCGGGAAGCCTCTTTGTCGACGGCAGACACCCTCGCCGTGCAATACGACATCCCGGATTCCGTTGCGACCCTCACGGGCTTTTGCGAACTGGATGACGCCGGTTTGCACGCGTTTGTAGCCCAAAACGGCCTCGCCATGGACTTTGGCGACATCAAATGCTGCCGGGATTATTTCCGTACGGAACACCGGGACCCCACCATCACTGAGATCAAAATGATCGACACCTATTGGTCTGACCATTGCCGGCATACCACGTTCAATACGATCATCGACAGCGTGGAGTTTCAGGACGCGCTTTTGCAGTCGGCCTGGAACGAATACCTCGCCACCCGGGCGGAACTGGGCCGTACCAAGGCCGTGACCCTGATGGACATGGGCACCATCGCGGTGAAATATCTCCGGGCGAATGGGGAACTTACCAAGCTGGACGAGAGCGAGGAAATCAACGCCTGCACGGTGAAAATCAAGGTAAACGTGGACGGGCAGCCGGAAGACTGGCTGCTGCTGTTCAAAAACGAGACCCATAACCACCCCACGGAGATCGAGCCTTTCGGCGGCGCGGCCACCTGCATCGGCGGCGCGATCCGTGACCCACTGTCCGGCCGCAGCTATGTCTACGCCGCCATGCGCGTCACCGGGGCGGCGGACCCGCTCAAGCCCGTGGAACAGACCATCCAGGGCAAGCTGCCCCAGCGCAAGCTGGTGACTACCGCGGCGGCTGGCTATTCCTCTTACGGCAACCAGATCGGCTTGGCCACGGGCCAGGTGGACGAACTGTACCACCCCGGCTACGCGGCCAAGCGCATGGAGATCGGTGCGGTGATTGCGGCGGCCCCGGCGGAAAATGTCCGCCGTGAGCGTCCCGCCCCCGGCGATGTGGTCATCCTGCTTGGCGGACGAACGGGCCGGGACGGCTGCGGCGGCGCGACAGGGTCTTCCAAGTCCCATACGGTGCAGTCTTTGGAGTCCTGCGGTGCGGAAGTGCAAAAGGGCAATGCTCCCGAGGAACGCAAACTCCAGCGCCTGTTCCGCAACCCGGAAGCGGCCCGTCTCATCAAGCGGTGCAACGATTTCGGCGCCGGCGGCGTATCCGTCGCCGTGGGCGAACTAGCAGACGGCCTTGCGATCGACCTGGATCAGGTCCCCAAGAAATACGACGGCCTGGACGGCACGGAACTGGCCATTTCCGAATCCCAGGAGCGCATGGCGGTAGTCGTCGCCCCGGAGGACGTCAAACGCTTCTGCGCGTTGGCGGACAAAGAGAACTTAGAGGTCTCCCAAATTGCCGTGGTCACCGCCGAACCCCGGTTGGTCATGCGCTGGAACGGCAAGACCATCGTGGACGTATCCCGCGCGTTTCTGGATACCAACGGCGCGGAAAAGCACATCACCGTCCGACCGGCGGCCCCCAAGCCCTGGCAGAAAGCGGTCCCGGCGGATTTCAAAGCCGGGTATACGGCCCTGGCGGCGGACCTGAACGTCTGCTCCAAGCGGGGATTGTCCGAGCGGTTCGACGCGACCATCGGCGCGGGCACGGTCCTGATGCCCTTCGGCGGCGCGCACCAGCACACCCCCATTCAAGCCATGGTGCATACGGTCTCCGTGGAGCAAAAGCACACGGACACCTGCTCCCTGATGGCCTGGGGCTATAACCCCTACATCGCGGAAAACAGCCCCTACCACTCCGCGTTCCTGGCTGTGGTGGAATCAGTTTCCAAGCTGGTTGCCACGGGCGCGAAGTATGAGGATGTGTACCTGACGTTCCAGGAATACTTTGAAAAGCCCGGCCAGGACGCCCAAAGCTGGGGCAAGCCCCTGTCAGCCCTGCTGGGCGCATTCATGGCGCAAAAGCAGCTGCGTGCGGCGGCCATCGGCGGCAAGGATTCCATGTCCGGCACCTTTGAGCAGCTTACCGTCCCGCCGACGCTGGTGTCGTTCGCGGTGGCGACGGAAAAAGCCGCGCATATCGTGTCCAACGAGTTCAAAGCGCCCGGCCATAAAGTGGTGCTGCTGCAACCGGAATACGACGCAGAAGGCCTGCCGGTCGTCGAATCGCTGAAAGCCCTATTTGACGAGGTACACACGCTCACGTCCACCGGCAAGGCCCTAGCGGCGTATACGCCTGCTTACGGTGGCGTGGCGGAAGCGGTGATGAAAATGTCTTTCGGCAACCTCCTGGGCTTCCGTTTCGCGGATGTGCCGCTGGAGACCCTGTTCGCTTACCGCTACGGCGCGTTCGTTCTGGAACTAGCGGACGGCGTGGCCCCGATGGGTACCGTGATCGGCGAGACCACCGCCGCACGCGCGTTCACCTACGGCGGCGAGACCATCGACCTGATGGAACTGCTGTCTGTTTACGAAAACAAATTAGAGCCGGTCTACCCCTGCAACATCCCCATGGAGCGGGAGACGATCCCGGCCTATACCTATACGGCGGATACCTGGCCCGCCCCGGCGGTAAAAAGCGCCAAGCCCAGAGCCGTTATCCCTGTTTTTCCGGGAAATAACTGTGAGTACGATACGGCGAAAGCCCTGCGGGACGCGGGCGCGGACCCGGAGATCATCGTGATCCGGAACCTTACCGCCGCGGCCATTACGGAGTCGGTAGATTATTTTGCCAAGGCCATTCAAAACGCACAGATCGTGTTCATCCCCGGCGGCTTCTCCGGCGGCGACGAGCCGGACGGCAGCGCGAAGTTTATTACGGCTTTCTTCCGCAATGCCAAGATCAAAGACGCGGTGCATGAACTGCTCAAGCAGCGGGACGGCCTGATGGCGGGTATCTGCAACGGCTTCCAGGCGCTCATCAAGCTGGGCCTGGTGCCCTACGGCGAGATCATCGACACGGACGATACCTGCCCAACGCTGACGTTCAACACCATCGGCCGCCACCAGTCCCGCATGGTGCGTACCCGCATCGCGTCGAACAAATCCCCCTGGCTCATGGCCACGAAGCCCGGTGAAATTTATTCAGTCCCCATTTCCCACGGCGAGGGCCGCTTCATCGCGCCGGAAGCGCTGATTGCCCAGCTTGCGGAAGCCGGACAGATCGCCACGCAGTACGTGGACCTCGCCGGCGCGCCTACCGCGGATGTGCGGTTCAATCCCAACCACTCTATGATGGCCATTGAAGGCATCACCTCGCCGGACGGCCGCGTTTTCGGAAAGATGGGCCACAGCGAGCGCAAAGGCCCGGACCTGTACAAAAACATCCCCGGCATGTATGATATGCAAATGTTTGAATCCGCAGTGAAATACTTCAAATAAGAGAGAGGAGAATGGAGAAAATGGCAACCTACTACACCGAACCGTCACGTACGTTCAACGAATTTCTGCTGATCCCCGGGTACACCTCCGAGGATTGTATCCCGGCGAATGTCTCCCTGAGAACGCCGCTGGTGCGCTTCAAAAAAGGCGAGGAACCGGCCATCAGTCTGAACATCCCCATGACCAGCGCGATCATGCAGTCCGTGTCCAACGACACGCTGGCCATCGCCCTGGCGAAAGAGGGCGGATTGTCTTTCATTTACGGTTCTCAATCCATCGAGGACCAGGCGGCCATGGTCGCCCGGGTGAAGAACTATAAATCCGGATTTGTAGTCAGCGCGTCTAACGTGACCCCGGAACATACCCTAGGCGATATTCTGGACCTGAAAGCGCAAAACGGCTTTTCCACAGTCGCTGTCACGGCTGACGGTACAGCCAACGGCAAGCTGCTGGGGCTGGTCACCAGCCGGGATTACCGCGTGAGCCGCATGACCCCGGATATCAAGGTCAAGGACTTCATGACCCCTATGGAAAAGCTGGTCACGGCTCCGGCCTCCACAACGCTGAAAGAAGCCAATGACATCATCTGGGATCACAAGCTGAACGCTCTGCCCATCGTGGACAACGACGGCCGGCTGATGTACTTCGTGTTCCGCAAGGACTACGACAGCCACAAGGAAAACCCCCTGGAGATGCTTGACAAGGAAAAGCGCTACATGGTCGGCGCGGGCATCAATTCCCGGGACTACGCCGAGCGCATCCCGGCCCTGGTGGCCGCCGGCGCGGATGTGGTGTGCATCGATTCTTCCGAGGGCTATTCCTGCTGGCAGAAGAACACCATTGCCTGGGTGCGGGAAAATTACGGTGACACGGTGAAGATCGGCGCCGGAAACGTGGTAGACCGGGACGGCTTCCTGTTCCTGGCGGAAGCCGGCGCGGATTTTGTCAAAGTCGGTATCGGCGGCGGGTCCATTTGCATCACCCGTGAGACCAAAGGCATCGGCCGCGGTCAGGCAACGGCCCTGATCGAAGTCGCGGCGGCCCGGGACGAATACTTCCAGAAAACCGGCATATACGTCCCCATCTGCTCTGACGGCGGCATCGTCCATGACCACCACATGACCCTGGCCCTTGCCATGGGCGCGGATTTCCTGATGCTGGGCCGCTATTTCGCCCGCTTCGACGAAAGCCCCACCCCCAAACTGATGGTCAACGGTCAGTACGTGAAGGAATACTGGGGCGAAGGCTCCAACCGCGCCCGGAACTGGCAGCGTTACGACGTAGGCGGCAAGTCCGGCCTGCAATTCGAGGAAGGCGTGGATTCCTACGTGACCTACGCCGGCAGCCTCCACGAGAACGTTGAAAAGAGCCTGTACAAGGTGAAATCCACCATGTGCAACTGCGGCGTGACGACCATCCCCGACCTCCAGCGTGACGCGAAGCTGACTGTGGTTTCCTCCACCAGCATTGTGGAGGGCGGCTACCACGACGTTACATTGAGAACCACAAATCCCGTAAAATAAAACGAACCCCCTGTGGAACTACCACAGGGGGTAAAAATATGAAAGTTTTCGCACGCCTTTTGACGATGTCTAAGTTCGACCGGACCAAATCAAAGATTTGGGGTCTCACTTAAAAAGGCGGCGGGGTCAAGGGGCAGCGCCCCTTGCGTACCACCCACAAGCGCAGGAGAGCGCGAGAACCCTCGCCAGGGGGTTCTCGCAAAAGGCGCAAAGCGTCTTTTAACGCTCCGCAGTTTCCGGTAAAGATTCGTCTTCTTTGATCCACTGCTCCACATCGACCACAATAAAACTCCCGTCCGCATTCCGCATCACAACATCTTTGATGCCGGAATTGATAATGGTGCGCTTGCACATGGAACAGGGGACCGCGTCCGTCAAATCGCCGGACTTCGCCTCCCGCCCCACGAGATACAGCGTCCCGCCCAGCATATCTCGCCGGGAAGCGGAGATGATCGCGTTGGCTTCCGCATGAACGCTGCGGCATAACTCATACCGCTCCCCGGATGGCACCTGCAAAGCCTCCCTGCGGCAGTATCCCAGATCGGAGCAGTTGATCCGCCCCCGGGGCGCGCCGTTGTACCCGGTGGAAATGATCTCGTCATTACGAACGATGATCGCCCCGTACTGCCGGCGGATGCAGGTAGACCGGTGCAGCACAGTGTCCGCGATATCCAAATAATAATTGACTTTATCCGTACGTTCCATAACGGCTCACCTCGTTTTTTCTACGATTTTAGCGGAAGAACGCAGGTTTGTCAATCCCGGAAAACTGTGCTATAATCACCCCAAAAGAGGTGGACCCATTGAAAGAAAATTACCAAAAGCAACTGGACGCCATCACGTCAAAACTCACGGAGCACCCCCGATTGCTGCTGCAAAGCTGCTGCGGACCTTGCTCTACGTATGTGTTCAGTTATTTAATCAACTACTTCGACATCACGCTGTTATACTATAACCCCAATATCCAGCCCCGGGCGGAGTATGACCTGCGCTTGGAAAACCAGCGTAAAGTCCTGGCAGCCATGCCCGAAGTTCACATTCTGGAGTGCCCTTATGACGGCGAAGCCTATACCGCGGCGGTCCACGGGCTGGAAGCGGAACCGGAAGGCGGCGCACGCTGTACAGTCTGCTTCCGCCTGCGTCTGGAGGAGACCGCCCGCCTTGCTGTGGAGGGACAGTACGATTATTTCTGCACCACGCTCACCGTCTCTCCCCATAAGGACGCCCAGCGCATCAACGCCATCGGCGAGGCCCTGGGGCGGCAGTACGGGGTCAAGTGGCTGCCCTCGGATTTCAAAAAGCGGGAGGGTTATAAGCAAAGCATCGCGCTGTCTCAGGAACTCGGCTTGTACCGTCAGGATTACTGCGGCTGCCTGTATTCCAAAAACACTTGACAGAAACTGGGGAAATAAGGTATAATCGATTGCTGGATTGCTGCGCGGGCTTGTCCCGTGTTGAGCATACATCTTCAAAATTGAAAGGAGAGACGAGAACATGACGAAGCGCACCTATCAGCCCAAGAAGCGCCACGCGCAGAAGGAGCACGGCTTCCGCAAGCGGATGTCCACCGCCAACGGCCGCAAGGTTTTGGCCCGCCGCCGCGCCAAAGGCCGGAAAAAGCTGTCTTACTAAGATTCGATCAAAACCCACTTCGTTGGGCTTTTGATCGAGGGGATGCGGCCTGTTCGCGCGCCCTGCGGGCACACTCTCAGGCCGAGCGGTATTTTTTGAGCAGCGGAGCCGTTCAAAAAATGATTTGATCTTTCGCGCCTGCAGGCGCGAATTCGGTGAAACCAATGGAGTTTACGGAAACTCTCAAAAAGAACTATGAGTTCCGTCGGTTGTACGGAAAAGGGAAAAGCGCGGTCACGCCGTATCTTGTGCTGTATGTCAGGCGGACAGGCCGCCCGGGCAATCGCCTGGGGGTCACGGTGTCCAACAAGATCGGGAAGGCCGTTGTGCGGAATCGGGTGCGCCGGAGATTGCGGGAGATTTATCGCCTGCACGAAGGCGCTTTTTGTTGTGGGCTGGATCTGGTGATCGTAGCCCGGAGCAGAAGCGTTGAGGCGACCTACGTCCAGCTGGAAAAAGCCTTTGAAAAAGCCGGCAGGCAGTTGGGGCTTTTCCGGGAACATAGCGGAGGAGAGGCATGAAATGCGTATTTCTTGCCCTGATCCGCTTTTACCGGGCGCATATTTCCCCGTACACGCCGCCCACCTGCAGGTTCATCCCCACCTGCTCGCAATACGCGCTGGAGGCCATCGAGAAGTACGGCGCCGCGAAAGGCGGCTGGCTGGCCTTGAAGCGCATCCTGAAGTGTCACCCCTTTCACCGGGGGGAACACGATTTTTACGACCCGGTCCCCTGACCGGGAAACACAGAAAACAGAATATAGGAGATACTGAATGTCAATCATTACAGTGCCTTTTTCCTGGCTTTTGATGCAGTTTTATGACCTGTGCGGCAACATTGGCGGCGCGGTGATCCTGTTCGCCCTGGCGGTGAACCTGATTTTGCTGCCCTTTATGGCTAAGAGCAAAAAGAGCATGATGCACCAGTCCCGGCTTCAGCCCAGGATCCAGCAGCTGCAGGCCAAGCACGGCGGCAACCCGCAGATCTTGAACCAGGAAATGTCCAAGCTGTACCGGGAAGAGGGCGTCAAGCCCATGGCCGGTTGCCTGTGGTCCCTGATCCCATTCCCCATCCTGATCGCACTGTACAGTGTGATCCGCAAACCGTTGACGGTTATGATGGGCTTGAGTGCGGAATCGGTCACGCTGATCCAGACAACTCTGGAAAATATGGGGCTTTTGAACGTGGCGGAGATGACTTCCCGCCAGGAAACGTATCTGGAGATCACGCTGACCCAGCTTTGCCATGAGCATTTCAGCGAGCTGTCCGGCCTGGTAGACGGTCTCAAGGACATCAGCTACAACTTTTTGGGCATGAACCTGGGCGCCACGCCGCAGGTGTTCTTCTGGAACGCCGAAGGCTTCGGCACAGGAAACTGGTGGCCGGTATTCGGGCTGTTCCTGATCCCATTTGTGTCCGCACTGGTGTCGTGGCTGTCCATGAAGCTGTCCATGTCCATGAACCCCGCTACGGGGACGGACGCACAGACCCAGCAGATGCAGGCCACAAACAAGAGTATGCAGCTCATGATGCCCCTGATGTCCCTGTGGATCGGCTTCACCATGCCCGGCGCCATGGGCGTTTACTGGATCTTCAACTACCTGTTCAATATGGTCCGTGACGCCATCCTCACCAAGCACTATAAGAAAAAGCTGTACGAGGACGACGCGGAATGGCGTGAGCGCGAGCGCCAGCGGGAGCTTGCGGAAGCGGAGCAGGAGCGCCGCCGGGCAGAGGCGGAGCGCCGCAAGGCGGCCGGCGAAATCCTGGAAAATAAGAATATCAGCAAGAAGAAACTGCAAGCCGCGGAAAAGCAGAAGGCGGCGGAACTGAAAGCCGCGGCCATCGCGGCGGATAAAGCGGCCCGCCGGGAGCGGCTCGGCATCGAGGAAGCGGAAGCCCCCGCGTCCCAGGTGGGAAGCCGCCGCTATGCCCGGGGCAGAGCCTATGACCCCGACCGTTTCGGCGTACAGGAGGAGTTCTCCCCGGAGACGGAAGCGGCGGAAACGGAAGAATCACAGGAGAGTACCTTATGATGAAAAGTATAGAGAAATCCGGCAAAACGGAAGACGCGGCCATCGCGGCGGCGCTGGAAGAACTGGGCCTTGCCAGAGAGGATGTCCAGGTGGAGATCGTCGAGCGGGCCAAATCCGGTTTCCTGGGGATCGGAGCATCTCCGGCGGTGGTGAGAGTGTCCTATGAAGCCCCCGACGAGGCGGCGGCGCCGGAAGCGCCCGCCCCGGTGGTGAAAGAAGAGGCACCGGCCCCGGAGGAATCCGTCAATGCAGAGGAACTGGACGCCGACCATGCGGCGGTGTACAATTTCCTCAGCGGCCTGATGCAGCACATGGGCGTCGCGGCGGTCATCACCATGACGGATAAGGAAGACGGCGGCATCAATGTGGAGCTGTCCGGCAAAGGCATGGGCGCGGTGATCGGCCGCCGGGGAGAGACCCTGGACGCCATCCAGCACCTGACCAATTACGCCGTGAACCGGGGCAGGGATGAGCGTTTGCACATCAGCGTGGACGCCGAGGCCTACCGGGCTAAGCGGGAAGATGCACTGGTGCGTCTGGCCGAAAAGATGGCGGCAAAAGCCATTAAATACAAGCGCAGCATGGCCCTGGAACCGATGAATTCCTATGAACGGCACGTGATCCATGCCGCGCTTCAGGACTACGAAGGCGTGACCACCAGTTCTATTGGCAGCGAGCCAAACCGGCGTGTAGTGGTCAGCTATGAAAAACCCACGCAAGACGGCGGCGATTCCAAGCCGACTTCTCGTGAATGGGCATGAAAACATGAAAAAGAAGCGTACTTCGGTGCGCTTCTTTTATTTTTCCTTTGGAATAGTTATACTCTTAATAAAAAGGAGGTGTCTGCTATGGGACGGATTCGCCGTCGGTTCTTGACAACGGAACTGTGCCTGTACGTTGGCTTTTTGCTGGCTGATGCCAGGTGTCTTTATGGACTTGGCACGGCGCTGAAATACGCGGGCATCCTCCTATGCGTGGCCTATGCGTTCTCCAACGCCCCGCATGCCGTTTTTGCCGCCCTTTTCCTCACGGCGGCAGCGGACTTATTCCTGTTGGTATTGAACTGCTGGTTGGCGCTTGGCGTTACGCTGTTCATTGCCGTGCAAGCCCTCTATGCAATCCACATTGCCCGGGACACCCGGCGGACGTATGAAATCCGCGCTGCATTAGTGTTGGCATTTTGGATAGTTTTATGGTGCCTGGGCATATGTACGTCTCTAAACATGCTGGCAGGAATATATTTCCCGCAGCTTCTCTGCAATGCTGCCCTGTCACGAAAAACGGACAAATGTCTTGCCCTTGGACTGGTGCTGTTCATCGCCTGCGACATTTGCGTAGGTTTGTGGAATCTTCCGGCTGTCCCGGAACCGCTCCACGTACTGGCTGGGACGGGGATGTGGGTGTTTTATTTCCCCTCTCAGGTGTTGATAGCCCTTACCACGGTTGAAAATCCTGAGAAATCATAGTATAATGACGCAAAAGGTGATTCATTTTATCGGAAAGAAGGCGTGCAAATGAAACTGAAAACCGTGAAGATCCTGCAATATGTGTTGATAGGGATTGCGATTTTGTGCATGGCGCTGCTTTATGTAAAAGAAAGCACTGTCATCGGCGTTTTGGGGATCTTATCGGCGGTTGGGGCGATTCTGGTAAATCTTATTTTCTGGCGCTGCCCCAAATGCGGCAAATGGCTGGGTCGGGACAGCGGCGGCAGTTTCTGCAAACATTGCGGCACGGCGATAGACACGGGAAAGAAAGATTGACTTTCCGGCGAAAAGAGGATAAAATAATAGGATAAGCGAATTCGGAGGAATCACCATGGGCGCGTTGACCTTTGGCGGGGAGCGGACGCTGTCCCACGCGTATATTGTAGCCTCTCAGTCGGAGGCAGCCCGTGCGAAAGCGGCACAGGACATCGCCGCGGCGGCGGTATGTTCCGGCGCGGGAGGTGTAAGGCCCTGCGGCGCTTGCAGGGATTGCCGGAAAGTCAAGGACGGGGTGCATCCCGATATCCTCCACATCCGGCGTCTGACAGACGATAAGGGCAAGCAGAAGCGGGAAATTCAAGTGGACCAGGTTCGGGAAATGATTACCCAGGCACAGATCATGCCCAACGAAGCGGACGACAAAGCGTTTATCATCCAC
Source organism: Oscillospiraceae bacterium (assembly GCA_022800755.1). Taxonomy (GTDB): domain Bacteria; phylum Bacillota; class Clostridia; order Oscillospirales; family Oscillospiraceae; genus HGM13010. The sequence continues at coordinate 22,702 of JAAWQX010000011.1, read as the reverse complement.
GATGCGGAGACGATGAATCCCAGCGCACAGAACGCACTGCTGAAGCTGCTGGAGGAGCCGCCCCGAGGCGTGGTATTGATCTTGTCCACGCCTGCGCCAGCGATGCTGTTGCCTACAATCCGTTCCCGGTGTATTGAAGTGACCGTGAATCAAGAGGCGCCGCCGTTGGCTGCGGAACTGCGGCAGGAAGCCCAAGCATATTTGGCGTGTGTAGCCTCTGGCAGCAAATCGGAATTGCTGCGTTGGTGCAATGAAAAAGCTGCTCATACGGACACTGCCGGGGCAGTGGATTTCGTGAACGGGATGAAGACGGTACTGACGGACCAGCTTTGCGGTCGTTCGCCTTCCAAGCTGGAGCCGAGGCGCCTGTTTGCCCTCACAGAATTGATGGAGCGGTGCGAAGCGGCGTTGTCGGTGAATACGGGAATCAAGCATATATTCGGCTTTTTGGCAGTGAAGAGTATCGGGGCGGGTGTCCCGGAGAAATGAGGAAATCGCAAGTGACGGATGTAGTCAGTATTAAATTCAAGCCCTGCGGCAAGGTTTACTACTTTGCGCCCAACGGAACCGCCCCCCAGGAGGGCGACCGGGTGGTGGTGGAGACCAGCAGCGGGAAAGAGGTGGCCCTGTGCGCCCAAGGGGTTCACGCCGTAGCGGATGACCGTGTGGTGCAGCCCTTGCAGCCTGTGCTGCGGGTGGCGGACGAGCAGGACCTGCAAACGCTGGAGAACAACAAAAAACGGGAAGCGGAAGCCTTCCAGATCTGCAAAAAGAAGATCGTGGAGCATGGTCTGGACATGAAGCTGGTGGAAGTGGAGTGCAGCTTTGAGGGGAATAAGATTACGTTCTTTTTCACCTCCGAGGGCCGTGTGGATTTCCGGGAACTGGTCAAGGACCTGGCATCGGTGTTCCGCAGCCGTATTGAACTGCGCCAGATCGGTGTACGGGACGAAGCGAAAGCTTTGGGCGGCATCGGCATGTGTGGCCGGCCATTTTGCTGCAGCGAGTTTTTAAGTGAGTTTTACCCAGTGTCCACCAAAATGGCAAAGGTACAGAACCTGTCGCTGAACCCGAAAAAGATATCGGGCTGCTGCGGGCGTTTGATGTGCTGCCTGCGCTATGAGCAGGAAGCCTACGAGGACCTGGTCAAGACGGTACCGAAAAATGGGGCCTTTGTACAAACGCCTGACGGCTACGGAAATGTTACGCAGATCGATCTGCTGCGCCAGACGGTAAAGGTCCGGCTGGACGGCAGCGGGCCCATGGAGCAAAAGCTGTATACGGCGGAGCAGGTAGCGGCCATTCCCGGCGGTCGTCCCCGGGCGGGGGAACCGCTGCCGGATGTGTTGAAATATGTGCCGCCGGCGAAAAAAACCGAGCCGGAAAAGGTGAAGGACGAGTGGGCGGATATCGTGCTGTTGGACGAGTATCAGGACGAAGAGAAGCAAAAAGCCCGGAGAGAGCGTCTGGCCGCGGCGGAAAAAGCGGAGCAGGAAGCCCGGGCCAAGTACGAGGGGCAGCACCGTTCGGGCCGGTCCCGCCGGCGCGGCGGGCGGGGCGGTCACGGCGGCGGACAAAAGCAGGGGGAAGAAAAGCCCCAGCAGCAGCGTCAGGGGCAAAACGCCAATAAGCCCCGCCAGCAGCAAAGCAAGAAGCCGCAGCCGAAAAAGCCGGAGGGGGAGAAGCCCCAGGCAAAGCCCGCGCAGGAAAATGCAGAAAAGAAGCCGAATCCGAACCACCGGAGACGGCGCAGGCCCAGCAATAAGCCGAAACAATCGAAACCGGAAGAATAAAAAAGAGCGGAGTAATCTCCGCTCTTTTTTATAAAATCAGCCCGCCGTCCGCCGGGACGATGGCGCCGGTGACGAATTGGCAGGCATCAGATGCCAGCAGAGCTGTTACCCGAGCTACGTCTTCCGGGCCGCCGTTCCGGCCCAGCGCAGCTTGCTCCGCGGTGGCGTCCAGTTCCTCACGGGTGAAGCTTTTTAACATGTCCGTTTCGATACAGCCGGGGGCCACGGCGTTTACCCGGATGCCCGATGGCCCCAGTTCCCGGGCCAGAGAGCGGGTCAGTCCCTCTACGGCGCCTTTCGTGGCGGTATACGCCGCCTCGCAGGAGCCGCCAGCCTTCATAAGTACGGAAGAGGTGTTGATGATGATACCGTGCTTGATATGGATCATGTGCGGCAGGGCGCATTTTACGCAATGGAAAATACCGCCCACATTCACCGCGAAGATGCGGTCCCACTCCGCTTCGGTCATATCCGTGATCAGCCCGCCCCAGGCGATGCCGGCGTTGTTGACCAGAAGCTCCACAGGCCCCATGTCATCAAACATGGCCTGCACCTGCCCGGCGTCGGCCACATCGGCACGGAATACCCGGGCGCCCAGTTCCCGGCCCAAAGCGAGGGCCTGGGCCTCAGATTGAAAATAGTTGATGTTGACTTCCCAGCCGTCCGCGGCCAAGGCTCTGGCGGTGGCGGCTCCGATGCCCCGGGACGCCCCGGTGACCAGCGCGCGTTTTTTCATGGTTCCCTCCGAATTTACATTTTTCTCATTGTACCACAAATGAAACATTTGTAAAACTGTTTCGTCTGATGTATAATAGAAAAAATGTCATGGAAAAGGAGTCCTGGAATGAATTCCTCTGTGAAGACGGCCGCCTACATAATGGGCATGGTGGCGTTATTTTTAATTTTGATCGTGGTGCTGGGAATCATGTCGGGCATTTTGCCCCTGCGGGAGATCGCGGACGCGCCGGATCCCACGCCCACACCCCCGGTCAATACGCCGGTGCCGCCGGCAGACCCCACGCCTACGCCGGACGACGGCCACATTGAGATTCCGGACATGGTCCTGGACGAGGAGCACCAAGTCTTCGCCGTGAACGTAACGTACAGCCGGGGCGGCAGTGTGACCCCTTCGGGCATGACCACGGTGGTAAAGGGCGGCAGCGTCACGCTCACCATCCTGCCGGAAGAGGGGTATACGGTGGAATCCGTCACCGTGAACGGAGAGACCGTCCAGGCGGAGGGGAGCCTGACCTTAACGGATGTTCAGGAAAACCAGACGATTTACGTGTCGTTCCTCCACGTAGCCGTGCCCACGCCGCCGGCGGACACCATCAACACACCGCCCCCGGACGGGGACCCTTGGGCCCAGATGACACCTCCGCCGGACACAGAGGACCCTACAGGGGAATAATATAAAAAGACCGCTTACTGATCGGGTAAGCGGTCTTTTATATGTTGAAGATGGAAACGTCCTGCACGGCACCGTGTTCAATGATGATCTGCGCCCAGGTACACTGGATGCCCTGCCCCGCGGAGCCGGGGTTAACTATATACAGCCCGTCTGCCCGGTCATTGACAGGCCGGTGGGTGTGGCCGAACAGCACCATATCCGCGCCTTGAAAATACGCGGCGTTGAGCAAAGCGGCAGTCTCGTACTTGACCCGGTAATTGTGTCCGTGGGTCAACATCAGGTTCAAGTTTTGTACCGTAATGAGCTTCATATCCGGCTCGGCGGGGGCGTAGTCGCAATTCCCCGGCACGCACTCCAGCGGGATTTCCGGGAAAAGCTCTTTTAACCGGTACGCGTCCCGGATATGGTCGCCCAGATGAAGGATCAAATCGGGTTTATGCTCCAAAATGACCCGCTGGGTGCCGTCGATACGCTTGTGGGTATCGGAAAAAACGGCAATTTTCATAGAAGTCCTTCTTTCGTTGTCACGGATAGCGGTGGGATGAATATACTGGTAATGGAATCCAAAGGGATGGGAGATGAGACCGATGATGAAGAATTTTGAGAGCGTGGAAAAGCAGCTTGTGGAGAGCGGCAAGGCGGATAAGATCAAAGCGATCGCGGATTCTGCGGACGGCCAGCGGTTAGCCAGCCGGCTGGACGCGCAGAAAGTGGAGCAGGCAGCCAAGAGCGGCGATTCCGAAGCTCTGCGGGGAATCCTCTTGGAGGTGCTTGGCACCGGCGAGGGCAAGCGTCTGGCGGAGCAGCTGAAGCGGGCAATGGAAAGCTGAACGATCAAGCGGAAAGGGGCGAAATGCCATGTCAGAATTCGAGGACAGACTCAACAGCATCCTCAACGATCCCGAGCAAATGGATAAGATCGCCAGCATGGCAAAGTCGCTCATGGGCGGCGGCGGACCGGATTCGGCGCCACAGCAGACACAGCCGACAGACAGCGGCGCGTCATCGCTGCTGGAGGGGCTTGACCCGGGTATGATCCAGCGGGTGATGCAAATGATGTCCGGCATGAACCAGGGGCCGGACGAAAATACCGCGCTGTTGGAAGCGATGAAACCGTTCCTCAAGGAAAAGCGCCGTGCGAAGATGGACCGGGCGCTGAAGCTGGCGAAAATGGCGAAGATGGCCCAACTTGCATTTGGGGACCTGGGAGGGATCTTCCGTGTATAGATATCAAGGGAACACGGGGCGGTATATATGGGTGCCGGACGGTCCCGCCGGGGAACGTCCGGGACAGCCTGCAACCCAGCGTCCGGGGCAGTCTATGCCGCCCAGAACAGCCAGGCCATCTGGCCGGGGGCAGGCCGAATCACATTCTGACCATACCCCGCCAAGGCCGCCCACATCTCCGCTGCAAGGGCTTGGAGACAGTCTGGGGAACCTGGGCAGTTTGCTGTCCGGCGTATTCCCGGATGGCTTTGAGATGGAGGACGCCTTACTGCTCCTGGTACTGTTTTTGATGTATAAGGAGACGGGCGACAAGGATTTACTGATTATCATGGGCGCCATGTTCCTGCTGTGACAGTCCGTATATGCAGGCGGGCGCCCAGTCTATCTGGTGTTGGCGGTAGCGAAGCGGTAGGCGCTGGCGGGTGCCATGTCCGATTCCGGCGGGATAAACACGCTGTCATCAGGGATAGAGGTGTCCACAGCGCCGCCGGTCATGCGGTAGATCAGTTCCTCTCCGTCATACATTTCCGCGGCGGACAAAAGTCCATCAGCGGCGGAGACCCATACCGTAGTGTGATATCCGAAATTCGCGGTATCATAGCTGGCGAATACACACCAGACGCCGTTGTGTTCCGCATACCCGGCTTCGGTGATTTCCTGGGGGGACAAGCTCAGCAGGTCCTCGTAGGTAAGCATCCGCAGCCATTGGTCGCCGTCGTGGGGGGCGGACTGTTCCGAGAAAAAAGCCGTATCGTTGTCGTCGTACCAGATCCAAGTCCCGGTTTCAGTGGTCAAAATATACTTCATACTGTTGCCGTAGGCAGTCGTGATTTTTGTGCTGGCACCGGAGACTTGCAGGGAAAACTCTGTTACGGCGCTGCCGCCGTCCCAGAAGTCCTCCACAGCCACCTGGCGGGTATACCCATCTGGCCGGCTCATGGAGGCGATGACGGCTTGAACGCTTTCCGGCGTCACAGCGGCATACTGCGTCAAAGCTGTGTCCGAGATTTGAGGACCTTGTACCTTGCTTTTGTCGGGCAGTTCCACCACAGGGGTGTTCACCGGGGAATTCAAGGTCACAATGATATAGATCAGCACCGCGGCCAGCAAGATCACGGTGGCGGCGATGAAAACGGTGGGGCGTTTGTGCTTCATACGGAAAAAGCCTCCGGCGGAAAGGCCCTGCGGCCGAAATGATATAAGATCGCGTCCACGATCCGGCGGCAGGCCATGCCGTCTCCATAAGGATTCACAGCCTGGGCCATCTCATGATAAGCGCTTTGATCTGTAAGCAGCCGCCGGGCCAGCCCGACGATGTGTTCGGTCTCCACGCCCGCGAGCATCACCGTTCCGGCAGCCACAGCCTCGGGCCGTTCCGTTTCCTGACGCAAAACCAGCACGGGCTTGCCCAAGCTGGGCGCTTCCTCCTGAATACCGCCGGAATCGGTCATGACCAGGTAGCTTTTGGACATGAGCCGGTGCATATCGATGGCGTCCAGGGGTTCTATCAGAGAAATATTGGCGACGCCGCCCAGAATGCGGTTTGCAGTTTTCCGCACCACCGGGGCGGGATGCACGGGATAAATGACCTGCACGTCCGGAAACTCCCCGGCGATCTGCCGCACGGCGGCGAAGATCTGCTCCATGGGCGCACCGTAGTTTTCCCGCCGGTGGCAGGTCATGGCGATGACGCGTTTGCCCTCCAGAGGCAGGGCGCTCAGTTCCGGGGACGTAAAACCGGAACCAGTGACGGTGTATTTCATGGCGTCAATGACCGTATTGCCAGTGATATAGATGCCGTCAAAAATGCCCTCCCGGTTGAGATTTTTCACGTTGTTGCCCGTTGGCGCGAAATGCAGATCCGCAATGCGCCCGATGAGCTGCCGGTTCATTTCCTCGGGATAGGGCGAGGCCTTGTCAAAGGTCCTGAGCCCGGCCTCCACATGACCCACGGGCACCTTGGCGTAAAATGCCGTCAGGGCGGAAGAAAACGCGGTGGTGGTGTCGCCGTGGACGAGCACCAGGTCGGGCCGCGCCTGGGTCAAGATCGCGCCTAAGCCCTCCAGCACCCGGGCGGTGATATCCGTCAGGGTCTGCCCCTGGCGCATGAGGTTCAAATCGAAATCGGCCCGCAGGCCGAAGCAGTCCATCACGGAATCCAGCATTTCTCGGTGCTGGGCCGTGACGCATACGAGGGATTCAATTTCAGGGCATTTTTGCAGTTCCAGCACCAAAGGGGCCATTTTGATGGCCTCGGGCCGGGTGCCGAATACGGATAAGACCTTAATCTTTTGCATGGTCAGCGTCCTCTTTCCCATGGTGATATTCGTGTCCTTTCAGGGTGTCCCGGATGAATTTGCCCACCATCACGGCGGCGACCGCGGCGAACACGAGTAGCCCGATCCGCAGCTTGCCGGTGGACACGATGACCACGGCGCAAAGGCCCATCAAAGCGGTGATGGAGTACAAGATCGCCACAGCTTGCTTTTGGGACAGGCCCATATCAATGAGCCGGTGGTGAAAATGCCCCCGGTCCGGCGTAAAGGGGCTTTGCCCGTGTAAAATGCGCCGGCAGAAGGCGAAAGTGGTGTCCACCAACGGCACAGCCAGGGCCAGCACCGGTACCAAAAAGGTCACCACGGCGTAGAATTTGAACATGCCCACCGCGGAGGTGGTCGCCAGGATATACCCCAGCAGCAGCGCGCCGGTATCGCCCATAAAGATTTTTGCGGGATTGAAATTGTAGGGCAAAAAGCCCACGCAGGCGCCCATAAGCGCCGCGAGGATGATCGCCACATTCCCCTCAGACACCAGCAAAGCCACCACGAACATGGTCAGGCTCGCGATGGCGGATACGCCGCAGGCGAGCCCGTCCAGCCCGTCGATCAGGTTCACGGCGTTGGTCACGCCCACGATCCAGATAATGGTGATGGGGATGGACAGCAGTTCCAAAGCGATGTACTCCGAACCGCTGAAAATATTGGGGTTCATGAAAAATTCAATGATGACCCCATGACACACGGCCACCACAGCGGCGGCGATCTGCCCCAGCAGCTTCACCACGGCCCGCAGGGAGACGATATCATCTACTGCCCCGACGACCACGATGATGATGGCACCGAACAAAATGCCCTGCACCTGCGTGGTGATATCCGCGAACAGCACCACGGACAGCAAAAAGCCGATGAAGATGGCCAGTCCGCCCATCCGGGGAATGGGGTGGTCATGGACCCGGCGTTTTTCCGTGGGTACGTCCATCGCGCCGATCTTCACGGCGAAAGACTTCACGATGGGCGTCATCGCGAAACTCAAAATAAAGGCCACCACAGCGGCCAGGGCCAGCTTGATCCAAACAGCGGTATCCGCAAACATATCTCCGATCCCCTCCAATCAGGGCTCGGCCACCAGACCGATTTTTTTCTTGACTTTCCGCATGGTTTTATTGGCCACATAGGATGCCTTTTCCGCGCCCGCCTTGTATACGCTTTCCAAATAGGCCTTGTCCTGCATGATGCGCAGGGATTCCTCCCGCAGGGGACGCAGGGTCTCCACCACGGCTTCGCCGACTTTCGGCTTGAAAGCGCCGTAGCCCAGCCCGTCGAATTCGGCCTCAATGGCGGCGTAGTCCTTTCCGGTGCAGGCGGCGTAGATCTGCATGAGGTTGGACACGCCGGGCTTGTTTTCCACGTCGAACCGCACGCATTTTTCCGTATCGGAATCGGTCACGGCCCGCTTGAACTTCCGCATAATGACTTCCGGCTCGTCCATCAGATACACACAGCCGTTCTGGTCGTGGTCAGACTTGCTCATTTTATTTTCCGGCGAGGTCAGGCTCATGACCCGCGCGCCTACCTTGGGGATATATGGCTCGGGGATTTTAAAGGTCTCGCCGTAGAGGTTGTTGAAGCGGGTAGCCACGTCCCGGGTCAGCTCCACATGCTGCTTTTGGTCCTGTCCCACCGGCACGAAATCCGGCTGGTACAGCAGGATATCCGCCGCCATCAGGCAGGGATAGGTAAACAGCCCGCCGTTGATATTATCGGCGTTTTTTGCGCTTTTGTCCTTAAACTGGGTCATCCGGGATAATTCGCCGAACATGGTATAGCAGGAGAGGATCCACCCCAGTTCCGTGTGCTGGCGCACATGGCTCTGAATAAACAGGGTGTTTTTCTCCGGGTCCAGCCCGCAGGCGATGTATTGGGCAAGCTGATTCAGGGTACGCTTCCGCAGTTCTGCCGGGACCTGGCGGGCCGTAAGGGTGTGCAAATCGGCCATAAAGTAGTAGCAATCGAACTGGTCGGCCAGCTCCGCCCAGTTCCGAATGGCGCCTAAATAGGACCCGAGGGTCAGTTCCCCGGAGGGCTGGATGCCGGACAGCATCACTTTTTTCGCAGTCTCTTCCATGTCATATCCTCATTTCTTCATTAGTCCGTAAGTCTTTGCCATCGCGGCGAACCCGTCCATAGAACCTTGGATGGTCTCCGGGCTGACGCAGTAGGCTACCCGCACATATCCGGGGCACATAAAAGACGTGCCGGGGACGAGCAGGATATTGTATTTTTTCGTTTCGGCCACGAATTCTTTTTCGTCAGCCACGGGGGATTTCAGCCACAGGTAAAACGCGCCCTGGGGCTTGGCGCAGGAATAGCCCAACTCCGTCAGCCCGTCATACAGCAGCCGGCGGTTGCGGTCATAGGCCGCGATGTCGCAGGATTCCCGGATGCACCGCTGCACCACCAGCTGAAACAGCGCCGGCGCGTTCACAAATCCCAGCACCCGCCCGGATACGCTTGCCGCGCCCCGCAGCGCCTCGTAGTTATCCACCCGGGGAGGGATGGCGAGATATCCGATGCGCTCGCCCGGCAGGGACAGGCTCTTCGACCAGGAATAGCCTACGATGGTATTCCGGTAAAACTTGGGCAGATAGGGCACTTCCTCCCCGTCGAACGCCAACTCCCGGTAGGGCTCGTCGGAGATCAGATAGATAGACGTGCCGAATTCCTTTTGCTTTTCCTCCAGCACTGCGGCTAGCCCTTGGATCACGGAAGCGGGATAGATGACCCCCGTGGGGTTGTTGGGGTTGTTGATGATAAACGCCTTGGTTTTGGGCGTGATGGCGTTGCGGATACCCTCCAGATCCGGCATGAAGCCGTCTTCCTCTTTCGCCGGCACCGGCACGAGCACGCCGCCGTAGTTGCGCACATAATGCCCGTACTCCAGGAAAAACGGCGCGGATACCAGCACCTCATCCCCGGGATTCAGCAGTGCTTTCAGGGTAATATTCAACCCGCCCGCGGCGCCAACGGTCATGATGATATCATCGCCCGTCAGCGTATCCCCGAAAGTCTCATTGATGTACTCCGCCACGGTCCGGCGCACCTCAGGGAAGCCGTCATTGGCCATATAGCCGTGTACGGCGTTCGGTTCCATGTTGTTCAAAATCTCAAACACAGCGGTTTTCACGCTTTCAGGAGGGGGGAAGTAAGGGTTCCCCAGGGAGAAATCAAAGACCTTGTCCGGCCCGAACAGCGCCCGCAGGCGGTTGCCTTCCTCGAACATTTCCCGAATGGCGGAATTGTTCGCCGCCACCTGGGCCATTACTTCATTGATCATAGAGACGCCTCCTGTGAGTAAATTGACAAAAAGCCAAAAATATGGCATAATAAACACATACCTGATAATACCACAAAACCCCAATAAATACAACATAAATCAAAGACAAAGGGAATACAGTCTGGAGGAACAGATATGGAAAACCAAGCATGGTTTGCGGACATGGAAGCCCGCATCCCGAAAGGCGAGGTACGCACCCGGTTTGCCCCGTCGCCCACGGGCTATATGCACATCGGCAACCTGCGCACGGCGCTGTATACCTATCTCATCGCCAAGCGCCTTGGGGGCAAGTTCATACTGCGCATTGAGGACACGGACCAGGAACGCTACATTGAGGGCGCCACGGACGTGATCTATAACACCCTGCGTACCTGCAAGCTTACTTGGCAGGAAGGCCCGGATGTGGGCGGCCCGGTGGGCCCGTACATCCAGACCCAGCGCCGGGATCTGTACGGCAAATACGCCGAACTGCTCATTGAAAAGGGCGGTGCCTACCGCTGCTTCTGCAAGGAAGACGAGGGCGTCGTCCCCGTGACCCTGCCCAACGGCGAGACCATCAAGAAGCATCAGTGCGCCTGCGGCAGCCTGACGAACGAGCAGATCCAGGCAAAACTGTCCGCCGGAGAGACCTGTGTGGTCCGGCAGAAGATCCCTCAGGAGGGGACGACCACATTCGTGGACAGCGTGTTCGGGAAGATCACTGTCCCCAACAACGAGTTGGACGAAAACGTGCTCATCAAGACCGACGGCTTGCCCACCTACAACTTCGCCAACGTCATTGACGACCATCTCATGGGCATCACCCACGTGGTGCGGGGCAGCGAATATCTGTCTTCTTCCCCGAAGTACAATCTGCTGTATCAGGCCTTTGGCTGGGAGGTCCCGGCCTATGTCCACTGCTCTCCGGTGATGCGGGACAGCCAGCACAAGATGTCCAAACGCCACGGCGACCCGTCTTTTGAGGACCTGGTAGAGCAGGGCTACCTGCCGGAAGCTATCTTGAACTATGTCGCACTTCTGGGCTGGAGCCCCGGCGGGGAACAGGAGATATACTCCCTGGACGAACTGTCCCGGGTATTTGACATTGCCGGCATCTCCAAATCCCCGGCGGTGTTCGACATCAACAAACTGAAGTGGATGAACGCCGAATACATCAAGGCCATGGCCCTGGAAGCCTTCGCCGCGGCGGCGGAGCCGTTTATCCGTCAAACTGTGAAACATCCGGCCATCGATACGGCCCGGGTCGCCGGGCTGCTCCAGCAGCGCACGGAACTGCTCACGGAGATTCCCGAGAAAGTGGACTTTTTCGACGTGCTGCCACAATATGACTTGACGCTTTACGAGCACAAGAAATCCAAGGTCGATCAGCCCATCAGCCTGGAGGTGCTCAAGCAGGCCGCCCCGGCGCTGGAAGCCCTGCCGGATTGGACGGACGAGGGCATCCATGACGCGCTCATTGCCCTGGCGGAAGCCCGTGGGGCGAAGAACGCGGCGGTGATGTACCCGGTGCGCATCGCGGTGTCCGGCAAAGCGGTCACCCCCGGCGGCGCGGTGGAGATTTGCTCCATTCTGGGCCGGGAAGAGACGTTAAAGCGTCTGGAAACGGGTATTTCGCGCTTGACCGCCGCCCTGGGCGAAGCAGAATGAGAGGAGCGCCTATGAAACGGAAACTTGCTTATTTCCTGGCATTGTGCCTGTTGCTGGGCGCCCTGGGCGCCTGCAACCGGACCAACCAGCCCCCGGAGGAGACCCCGGAACCTACCGAAAAGCCGCAGACCATCGTGAAAGTGCCGGAACCGGATCAGCCGCCGGAGACTATGAGCGAAACGGTGAACGGCGAGGAAGTGACCTTGACACTGGTCAGCGGCAGCTTCCAGCGCACCGGCGGCCCGGACTTTTCCCTGTATGTGGATAAAAACCGGTATCAGGTGAACGACGTGGACGGCTGCTGCTATATCACCACCGACGAGGGCAGCACCTACGCGGAGATCGGCTTCCGCCCGGAGACCGACGCCGAAACGCTCTCCGCCGGTTTCCTTGGGGAATACGGCAATTTACAGGACAGCAGTGACCTGGGGGAGCAGACACTTGGGAGCAACACCGTGCGCAAGCTGGCGGGCCGCACCATGGACAGCGCTTTTGAAGCCTTCCTGCTGGATACGGACGGCGGCTGCGTGACCATGGTGGTGTGCTCTTCCATCGGGGATATGTCCCCCATGAGCGCCACGGCTACTGACGCGGTTCGTCTGGTGGACGCGTTGCGAACGCTCACGTTGTCATAATTTAACAGCAAAAAACGCGCCTTTCGTGGAACAATATCCACAGAAAGGTGCGTTTTTTATGAAAAAGAAAGCGAAAATTTTATTGATCTGCTACACCGCGGCCCTGATTTTGGGGCTGAGCGGCTACGCCTATGCAGTGTCCGGCGCGGCGGGGTCCTACCGGACTTATAACGACCTGGAATACCGCCGGGCCATGGCCCAGCTGGTCAACAGCATGGAAAAGCTGGATTCCGCCCTGCAAAAAGGGCAGTATGCCGTGGGAACCGTAGTGACCAGCAAGGTCTATACCCAGGCTTACGCCTCCGCGCAGTCGGCCAACGCGGCGCTGAGCATCCTGCCGCTGGACCAGTACGAACTGGAGGATGTAGCGGGCTTTATCGCCCAAGTGGAAGAGTACGCAGGGGCGAAGGTCTCCGCGGCGGCGGATGGCGTGCAGTTCAGCGATGAGGACCGGAAGACCGCCGGGCAGCTCGCGGAACTGACCGGGCGGCTGACAGAAGGGCTGTCGGAGATGTACCGGGCGCTGTCCAGCGGCACGCTGACCATCCGGGGGCCGAAGCTCACGGGGCTGACGCCCAATGTGTTAAATGAGTCCGAAATCGTACTGGAAGACACCCTGTTGAGTACGATTTCGGACTTTCCGGAGTCGCCGGAACTGAACTATGACGGTCGCTATTCCTCCGACCACAGCGATGCGTATGCCGCGCTGTCGAACCTCCCGGCGGTAACGGAGACGGAAGCCATGCTGACGGCCCAGGAATTGCTGAAATTGCAGGACGGGGAACTGACTTCCATGGGCCGTTCCGACGGCGCGGCTCCGGCGTTTTATTTCAGTTTGCAGCGGGATACGGGGAATCTCACCATTGCCGTGACCCAGGCGGGGGGCAAAGTGCTGCTGTATATGAATGACCATCTGGCGACGGAAGAGCATATTTCCGTGGACGACGCCAGAAACGCCGCGGCGAATTTCCTGGAGCGGGCCGGGTATGAGGGCTTTACGGCTTACGAGGAACGGCGAAGCTGGGGACTGCTGGAGTTGACGTATGTCTATCAGGACGGTCAGGTGACAAGCCTGGGGGATACGGTGAAGGTATCCGTGAACATGGACGACGGTACCATCGCGGGCTTTGATGCGGCAGAGTTCCTGCGCAACCACGTGGAGCGGGAAGCCGCGGCACCGGGGCTGACAAAGGAGGAAGCCCAGCGTAATTCCATCCCCACGGGGCTGAACGTGAACGGCGCGGCACTGACTTACTACACCGCCGAGAGCGGGAAGACCACGCTGTGCTGGCGCTTCCAGTGCCAGACGGAGCGGGGAGAGATCTGCCTGGTTTATGCCGACGCAAACACCGGCAAGCAGGTGGAGATCGTGACAGACACGAAAACGCTGACGATGTAACAACAGCAGGGCTTATGCCCTGCTGTTTTCTTCCGGTTTGTCAGGTGGCGCGAGATAGTCTATGACTGAGGTGATGATCATGAGCAATAGCCCGATTTGCAGCATGAGGGGCCGAAGACACCCGGAACTGTCGAAGATATTTGAAAATATGACCAGCACAAGGCCCGCTGTATCCAAACGCCGGGACAGGCTGCTGCTTGTGGACCACATCCCTTGCGTCTGGGTTGCTGCCTGGAAATTTTTCCCACCTGCGGCGCTTACACCGACGCAGAGAATGAGCGCGGCGAGGAATGCCAGATAAACAGCAGGGAGAAATGTCCATTGCTCCGTATCCAGAAACGGCAGGTGGGAGACATAGCATAAAAATATGCCGAGGAGCATATAGGCCGGCGCGTTTTTCCGGCTACGGCTTTTGGCCGGCTCCCAGTCCCACCAGCGGCGGGGGCGGGCATATTTCCAGCCCAGCAGGGCGGCGACGGCTTAAAGAATGGAGCATATGCCCAGGATACCGCATTCTACGGCGAAGAATTTTTGAAACAGCAGTTTTGTCATCGGTTTGCCTCCCGCTTTGCCCAGTCGTCCCGGAGCAGGGAATAGAGCTTCATATCAGTGATTTCCCCGTTTTTTACGGCGTTTTGCCGCAGGGTGCCTTCCAGCCGGAATCCTGATTTTTCCAGCACCCGGCAGGACCCGGTGTTATGGGCAAAGGGCTCGGCATAGATGCGCAGGATGTCGCTATGGGTGAATACATAGGCGCAGGTCTGCTCCACCGCGGCGGTCATACAGCCCTTGCCCCAGTAAGGCTCGGCGATGTAATAGCCCAGCTCCGCCGTGCGGCGGTGGATGTTTTGCTGGCGGAACACGCCGATACTGCCCACGGCTTTGCCGTCCAGGGCGATGGCGAAGGCGAAGGTCTCGTCCGGGTCGGCTTGCACCATGGCGGTGATGTAGTCCAGGGCGTCGGCTTCCGTATAGGGGTAGGGAAGGCCGTCCCGGAGGTTGTTCAAGATCTTCTCGTTGTTCAGCGCCGCGGCCAAATCGGCGGCGTCCGTTTCCTGCCAAGGGCGGATGGTAACGGTCATAGGGTCCAGTCCTTTCTTTTCATGACTTGCCTCCCGCGCAGGCGTAGCTGTATTTTAACAGCTGACGCAGGTCTTCGTAGGGCACGGTGCCGTCCAGCAGGGCGGAGAACCAGTGGACTTTGTTCATATGGTAGGCCGGGAAAAAGCCCGGGCGGGGGAGGAGACTGTCGATCAGTGCCGGGTCCGCTTTCAGGTCGATGACTTCCACCGCACCGTCGCCGGGAAGCCCCAGCTTTTTTCGCTCCACGGTCATAAAGACCGCATACCATTTTCGATTGTCCGGCCGGCGCAGGACCGCCGCGTCCGGCAGCCGTGCCCAGAGATATTCCGGCGGGGTGCCGAAAGTACGTTTCCCGTAGCGCAGCAGTTTGTTGGTGATGGGTTCCTGAAATGCCATGGGGCGGCCTCCTTAGAATTGATTACGCGCCGCAGGCTTGCAGGCGGGCGATGATGGCGTCGCGGTATTCTGCGTGGTGGGGCATTCCGCCGCCTAATCCGCCGCGTTTGGGCAGTTGAAGTTTGAGGAAACTGCCGTTTTTGAATGTGATCGAGCAGTTTACCGCGCCCATCCAGACTTTTTTTACGTCACAGCTTTTGATGTCCGCAAGAGGGAAGCAGATGCCGATGTCTTTTAGAGAAATGCTGGGGGTTAAGGGGCGAATGTGTTCCGCAGGTGCGTCGGAAAGCGTCTCGAATTCGTAATAATGCTTGCACAGGTCACACTCGCACACCAGCAGACAGTGCTCGGTGACGCCGATATACGCGTCAAATCCGGCATCCTTGCTTTTATGCACTTGAAGGATGCTGCCCTGCTCGTCGGCTACGAGAAAATCGTCGAACTGAACGCACTTTTCAAAAGTCTCAATAACCTCCATTTTCAGACCGATGCCGTGAATTCCGGCTTGGATGGTTTCTCCGGCGGGCAGATGCGCGTTTAGGACTTGGAGCATGTTGACTTCACTGAAAATATCGGACATAGAGAATGCCTCCCGTTGAGTAATTGAATTTGCGGCTATTATAGCACAGGGCCGTTATTGTCTCAACTTTTTTCTGCGGCTTTCGACGGCGGGGAACGGTTGCACTTGACGAAACGCGGGGAAAATAGTAAAATAAAAGTAGTCTGAAGAAACGGAGGGAATTCGCATGAATTTGATTCCCCGTGTGAAGTGCCGCCGCTGCGGTACGGAATTTTCTGTTTTGCAAAGCACGTGTCCGAAATGCGGCACGCGGAAATCCAAGCAGTCTCAGCGCGCTCCCGGCACCACCGCCGGAACAGTGGCAGGCACCTACGCCAATGAGCAGGCCCAGGTAAATGCCCGGTGGCAGATGACTTTCGCAGTGATTTTGGTGGTCGCCGTGGTGCTGGCGACTGTGGTGCTCATCACTACCAGCTTGAATACCAGGACCGGCCTGAAATTTACGCCGACCCCGATTCCAACCCCCACCGCGGCGACGGACCCGACTCCGACGCCAACGCCTACTCCTACACCGACTCCGACACCGACTCCGACTATTACCAGCATTACCATCAAATATAGTGGGAATACGATCCCGGAGTTTACGATTCGTCCGGGTGAGGAAGTGCAGCTGACGGCGGAGATTTACCCGATTTTGCCGGAAGGATCTGTCACGCCTGTGGAATGGTCCAGTTCCGCCCCGGAGGTTTGCACAGTGTCCGATGCGGGCAAGGTCGTTGGTGTCGGTACCAGCGGCAAAGCGATCATCACGGCTAAATGCTTTGGTGTGTCGGCGACCTGCACGGTTTACGCCCGGTCATGAGCAATAACAGAAAAGACCGTCCTGAAAGGGGCGGTCTTTTTGCCTTTTTGTCGGCTTGTGACGATTTGGAGAATGTGTACAAATAATATTGACGGGCGGACAAAAATATGTTAAAATATCCCTACAAATTTGCAGATAGTATCATTTGGAGGGAGCTATATGGCTAAAAAAGTTTTGTTGCTGTGCGGTGATTTTACCGAGGATTATGAGACGATGGTGCCGTTCCAGGCCATGTCAATGCTGGGGTATCAGGTGGACGCGGTCTGCCCGGACAAAAAAGCGGGAGAGACCGTCGCTACCGCGGTGCATGATTTCCTGGGGGAGCAGACTTACACGGAACTGCGGGGGCATAACTTTGCCTTGACCGCGGATTTTGACGCGGTGAAAACTGAAAATTACGAGGGCCTGTTCATTACCGGCGGCCGCGCGCCTGAATATATCCGGCTGAATCCCCGGGTGCGGGAGATCGTACGGGAATTCTTTGCTGCGAAAAAGCCCGTTGCCGCCATCTGCCACGGCCCACAGGTCCTGGCCGCTGCTGGCGTGCTCCATGGGTATAAGGCCACTGCGTATCCCGCTGTGGGGCCGGATATTTCCCTGGCCGGCGGCGAGTATGTGGAAGTCCCGGCGGATCAGGCTGTGGTGGACCGTAATCTGGTCACCGCCCCGGCGTGGCCCGGCGATACGGCTATCATCCGTGAGTTTGTGAAGCTGATGGGCGCTAAGATTGAGATTTAAAGACGGAGAATTCCGCCACGGCGGTGAAAAAGCAAGGTATTTAAAGCAGACAAAAAATATCCGGCACCACGGTGCCGGATATTTTTCGTTTTATTTTACTTCTTCAGTTCTTTGTCGCCCTGGATGGTGACAGCGCCCTTGTGTGGGCCTTTGCCGAACATATTTTCAGTGACGAAGTACTTCATCTCCTTGATGCCGCGGCTCCAGGTCTCCTCGTAGATGCGCTTGTAGCCAATCGCGGTGATTTTCCACTCGCCGTCGATTTTAGCATAATCAATATCGTAAATAGCGGTACCACGGACGTTCCAGTTGGTGCCCAGAATGACCAGATAGTCATGCAGATACCACTTGGCATGAGCGCTCATGCAGTCCTCAGCGACGTCGATCTCGGGCGTGTGGCCGTTATGCTGAGAAATCTGAGCGCTGTCGTTCATGTTGGCCTCATAGAAACCACGCAGGCCGTCCTCGCCGTCATAGTGGTCAAATACCACGCGGCCATCAGAGAACGTGGTGTGAATTTTGGGGGCGAACACTTCTGCCATCTCATCCCACAGTTTGCAGTCCAGGCAGCGGTAGTATTTGCCCTGCAGCTTTTCGATGGCTGCGATGGCTTCCAGACGCTCGACTCTCTTCATCAAATCTTCCATTGGTAAAATCCTCCTTAAAATATTTCCTCGCAGTGAAACGGAGCATACAACTCCGATTTTCTATATTCAGTATAGCACATTGCACGGTATTGGACAAGGGAAATTGCCGTTTTTATGTGACAAAAAACGGAAGAAAGATTGTGCAATTCTTCCAGTGGGATGAATGGCTAATAAAATCCCCCTCAGCTATGCTGAGGGGGATTTTATTAAAAAGCTTTAGCCCTGGTACTGGTTGTCGTAATTCTCCTGGATGCAGGAGATGACCAGCGTCAGAATGTCGTTGGTGGGGGTGGGGATACCCAGTTCCTTGCCGTACTCGGAGATCTGGCCGTTCAGCACGGAAATCTCGGTCTGGCGCTTGTGCATCAGGGCGTCCTGGCACATGGAGGGGTAGTAGTCACCGATGTTGGTGATGATATCCGCCAAGTCGTGGGCCAGGAAGTCATCGGCATCGATCTTGGTGCCGCGGGCAGTGGCCACGGCGGCGGCTTCGCGGACAACGCCTTCGAACAGGGCGTAGCCGGGCTTGCAGTCAGCAACGAACTTGATCTTCAGACGGGTCGCCGCGCAGCAGGTGTTCACCGTGGCATTGACGATGACTTTTTTCCAGATGTAGTAGTAGATGTCATCCTTTCTCCAGTACGCGTCGCAGCCGCCGTCGCGGTAGCACTTGAGCATGTGCTCACAGACCGCGTCAGTGCGCTCGCTGCGCTCGGCGGCGCCGAAGTTCATCTGTACGTCGCCGGAGGGCGTGGAGACACAGGAGCCGGGCTCGGGCATCGCGGTGCCCAGAACGCCGGAGCCGATGACACAGCGGTTCTTGGGGAAAACCTCGAACAGCTTATCGTCGTTGCCCAGACCGTTGATGAGTTCGACTACGACGGTGTCGTCGCCCACCACGGGCATGGAATCCTGAATGGCCTGGCGCAGCTGGGTGGCCTTGGTCATGTAGATCACAACGTCAACCTTGCCCTCGGCGGCCGCAGCATCGGCGGCGCTGGTATAGGTGCGGAAGCCGGTCAGCTGGGTGACGATGTCCTTGTACTCGCCGCCCTCCTGCTGGTGGATGGTGAACTTCATGCCGTCTTTCGCGACCTTGTCCATGTGCTCTTTATATCTGTCGATCAGGATCATGTCCGCGCCGCCCTTGCGCAGGTAAGAGGCGAACACACTGCCGGCCGCGCCGGAGCCATACATTGCGATTTTCATGTTGTTTTTCCTCCTAATTGATGTTCTATTCGTTTATCCTTTGTACTGCGCGTCGTAATTGTTTTGAATACAGGAAATTACGGCGGTCAGTACAGAGTTGACAGGGGTGGGGATGCCGTACTTCTCGCCATACTTTACGATGGCGCCGTTGAGTACGGAAATTTCGGTTTGCCGCTGGTGGATGAGCACATCCTGGGCCATAGAGGGGTAATAGGTGGCGAAGCCCTCCGCCAGCCGGGGCAGTTCCGCTTGCAGTTCCGGCCACAGATCGCCCGCGCCATCCGCTTTTGCGACTTCGCAGCCCTCTTTCCAGACCTGTAAGATCAGGTCCCGGCCAAAGGGGTCCGCGATTTCCGGGCCGACTTTGATGCGGGTGATGGCGGACAGGGTGTTATATCCGGAATTGGAAATGGCTTTTTTCCAGATGAACGGTTTGATGTTCTCCTCGTATCGGGCTTCACAGCCGCCGCGGATGAAGGTTTCTTGCAGATACATGCCGACCCGGTCGTTCAACGGGCTTTTTTTCGACGCGCCGAAGTGCATGATGACACCGGATTCCGGCTTGGACATACACTTACCGGGTTCGGGCAGTTCCGTGCCGATGGTGCCGAAGCCGCAGATGATGCGTTCTTCGGGGAGGTATTTGGCCAGGATATCGTCGTTTCCCAGCCCGTTTTGCAGGGATACGACTACGGTTTCCGGCCCGATGCAGGGCATAACGGTGGGCATAACGGTGTCGGTCTGGGTTGCCTTTACCATTAAAATAACAATATCCATCACGCCGATCTGCTCGGCGGTGGGGGCCGTATGGAAGCCGGTGAACACTTCCTCTCCCGCGGGGGAGACGAAAACGAGACCGTCCCGGGCGATCTTGTCCATATGGGCCTGATAGCGGTCTACCAGATACAGCTCTCCGCCGCCCTTTTTCAAATATGCCGCGAACACGCTGCCCGCCGCGCCGGAACCGATCATCGCGATCTTCATGGCCGCACTTCCTTTCCTGACTTAAATTATAGGGAAATTGAACAAAAAATCAACGATTGATAATTTTCAAACGAAAAAATGAGTACAAATAGACACAAAACGCGGTGATTTTAATGGAAATGTACTAAAAAAGATGTTCACCGAATGGGGATGGGGTTGTCGTAGGAGAACGCCGCCTGACTGATGCCTGTGCGGATGTGCTCGTTCATCAGCTGCCGGGCCAGTTCCGGCATATGCATTTTGATGGCCGCCACAATGGACGCGTGCTGATGGGCGCACCGGGGGGACCATGGGTTATCCACATCTGTGTCGATGAATTCGGTGTAGTAATTCTGATACCGGGTGAGGGTGGGGAGGATCTGCTCATAGCAGGATTGCAGGTACTTATTTTCACAGTTGTCGATGATGAGCCGGTGGAACGGCATCTCCACCTCCTTGAGTGCCTGGTTGTCCCGACGCTGGAGGGCACGCTTGTACTCCGAGGCGTAATTTTCCAGTCCGGCGATTACGTCATAGCTGGCGGTCTCGGCGCACAGATACGCGGCTTCCGATTCGATGGCGGCCCGGGCGTTGTACAGGCTGATGAGCTCTTTCATGGTCAGTGCGGACACAAAATAACCGCTGGCGCTGGGGTGTACATCCACAAAACCGATGCTGCAAAGCTGGTTGATGGCTTCTGTTACCGGGGTGCGGGAAATACCCAATTCCTTGGAAATATTGTTGATGTTCAGCTTGGTGGACGGCGACAGGCGCAGGGACACGATCTCATCAAAC
Source organism: Oscillospiraceae bacterium (assembly GCA_022800755.1). Lineage (GTDB taxonomy): Bacteria > Bacillota > Clostridia > Oscillospirales > Oscillospiraceae > HGM13010. Next base: position 1,764 of record JAAWQX010000011.1, on the reverse strand, counting down.
AGCAGGTCCGCTACTACGTCGCTCAATTTAGCAAAAGGGTTTTGATCCAACCGCTCTTGCAGCTTTTGTTGATTCATATATTCTCTCCTTGTCCGAAAATTGTGTTTTCCACAGATATAAAAATGCAAAATAATCTGATTTTTCACAATTTTTTTCTGATTCAAAACATAATATTGCAATATGAATCTAAACTATCATAGATTGGAGATCAATTTCAAGTATTGATTCAATTATTTTTCACTAATTTTTCCTGGCAGTTCTTGTGGAAACCCACAAAGTTGAAAAGCAGCGCGGTCAAAATGTTAACAATGAACGAATTATGAACCAAAAATGAGGTTAAAAAGTTAACTATCAATTAAAATGAGAACAAAGATTAAAATATTTTGCAAAAATGCTTTAAATTGAAAACAAAGAATCTTGACAAAAATATTCTTGCGCCGGAATTGAAACAATTCGACAAGGGCCTCTATAATTCATACATCATTCAATATGCGGAATTGGGAAAGCCGCATATATTTTGATTCCAAACGAATACATATCAAAAGTAAAAGAGAAAGAGGAGTTGCTAATGGAAAACAATGTTGGTTTGAAAAGCTCCTGGGCTGCCGCCTTTACCGTCGCTTCGGTTTGGTTCGGCACCCACGTCGGCGGTGGCTTTGCCACTGGTAACCAGGTTATCGGTTACTTTGTTCAGTATGGCTGGACGGCTATTATTTGGCCCCTGTTGTCTATGGGCCTGCTGGCTTACATTATGTATGTGGTTGCTCGCTTCGCTCGTCTGCGCGGCCTGACCAACTACAAAGACACGTTCCGTGAGTTGTACCCCAACCCCAATATGGAAATCCTGTTTGAGATTTTCTATGTCGTTATCATTCTGGCAGCTGTGGCCGCAGCTGTTTCCGGCGCTGCAAACTTGGTAGTGCAGTATCTGCATCTGCCTTACGTGGTTAGCTGCTTGGTGGTTATTGCCGCACTGGTGGTACTGTCCATCTTTGGTATCAAACTGATTATTGCGGTTTCCACGTTCTTGTCTGCCGGCATCCTGATCGTTACCGCGATCATGGTCATTGCTGGTCTGTCCATGGCTCCCGATGGAATCTTTACCCATCTGGGCGACGGCCTGAAGGATCCCGCTTACGCATTCTTCCGCGGTGTTCCTGTTTACGCTGCGTTCCAGTGTGTGTCTATCCCGTCTTTCATCGCCGCTTCTACCACTGTTACCAATAACAAGGGCGTGAAGAAGTCCGCGATCTTGGGCGGTTTGATGAACGGTCTTGCACTGGCGGCTTCCGCGTTCATGCTGATCGCGTGGTACCCCGCCATTCAGGCAGACGCTGCTGCCGGTGGAAACGCGCTGACCCTGCCGAACCTGTTTATTGCTAATAGCATTGGCTGGAAGTGGCTGATTGGTGTGTACTCCATCCTGCTGTTCTGCGCGTTTGTGTCGACCTCTGTGACCTTGGTGTTCTCCATGATCGACCGTTTCCAAGGCAAGTTGCCTGCGGCTGTTCCCGAAAAGGGCCGTAAGGTTATTGTCGGCGCTATTGTGATCGCCCTGTGCTTCGCGGTGTCCCTGCTGGGCCTGTCCACCATTATCTCTAAGGTGTACGGCTATTGCGGCTACTACGGCATCGTGGTCATCATCATCCCGGTTCTGGTCTGGGGTATCTCCAAGAACAAGAAGTGGGTTGCCGAGCATCCCGAGTGCCTGGACGACTGATTTCAAATTTTCCCAAAACAAGTACGGGCGGCCAATTGGCCGCC